>JBJLDC010000001.1:0-69942 GCA_045567365.1 Candidatus Pelagibacterales bacterium
CTAATCCAACGCGGTGAAGCTGATGTAATGGTTACAGGTGGGTCAGAAGCAACAATATGTCCAATAGGAATTGAAGGCTTCACTTCTTGTAGAGCATTAAGCACTAATTTTAATGATGACCCAGAAAGAGCATCAAGACCATTTGATGAATCGAGAGACGGTTTTGTAATGGGTGAAGGAGCTGGAATACTAATACTGGAAGAAATGGAGTTTGCGAAGAAAAGAAATGCTAATATACTATGTGAAATTATTGGATATGGATCATCAGCTGATGCATTTCATTATACTTTACCTGAGCCTACAGGAGATGGAGCTTATAGAGCTATGGAAAATGCATTGAGAGATGCAAAATTAGATACAGGTCAAATTTCATATATAAATGCCCATGGAACTTCAACGCCTGCAGGTGATAAAGTTGAAATTAGTGCAGTAGATAAATTATTCTCAAACTGTGACAAGAGGGTTCAAATGTCATCTACAAAATCACAAATAGGTCACTTGCTTGGAGCAGCAGGCGCAGTAGAGGCAATTTATTCAATCTGTTCAATCAATGAAGGTGTGGTGCCATTTAATAAAAATCTTGATAATCCATGCGTCCATGAGAATATTGATCTGATTAGAAATGAAGCTAGAGAAACAAAGTTAGAAAATGTTATTTCAAATTCTTTTGGTTTTGGTGGAACAAATGTGTCTATTATATTCACAAAATTTGATTAACAATAATGTATAAATGAATGTTGAAAATTTAAATTATGAACCACTTCTTATTGTAGTATCGTCACCATCAGGAGCTGGTAAAACTTCTGTTTGCAGAAGAATACTTGAAAATAATGACGGTATTCAGATCTCAATTTCAGCAACGACACGAAAACCAAGAAAAAATGAAGTTGATGGTATTGATTATAATTTTATATCCAGAGAAGATTTCCAGAATAGAATAAAAAAAAATGAGTTTTTAGAATACGCTGAAGTGTTTGATAACTTTTATGGCTCATTAACCAAGGATGTTGAAAAGATCACTAAATCTAAAAAAGACGTTTTATTTGATATAGATTGGCAAGGCACTCAACAACTATATCAGTCAAATCCAAGTAATCTAGTTTCAATTTTTATTTTGCCGCCATCTAAAGATGAAATAGAGAATAGATTAAGACAAAGAAAAGTTGATTCAGGCGATGATGAATCGGTCATTAACAAAAGAATGTCTAAATTTAAAGATGAGATTAGTCATTGGGTTGAGTATGATTATGTAGTTATTAATAATAAGCTTGAAACATGCGTAGACGAGATATTAAATATTATAAATGTTGAGCGAAAAAAGCGTCGAAGGCAATTAAATTTAGTTAATAAAGTAAGAGAGCTCACTTCATAAGTTTTGCTAATTTACAATATTCTGTAACACTTAAATTTTCAGGCCTAAGATCTGAATTGATTGAAAGTTTGTCTAAATAGTGGGTATACGATGATAGAGTTGTTTTGATTTTTTTTCTTCTTTGACTGAATGCATTTCTAACAATTATTTCGAGATTTTTAATATCCATATCTATGTTTTTACTATGAGGAGTAAACTCTAAGACTATTCCATCTACTTTGGGTTCTGGTTTAAATATTTTAGATTTTGCAATAATTAACTTTTTTATTTTACACCGCGATTGTGTAATAACTGATAACCTTCCATATTGTTTAGATCCATGAGTAGCTAAAATACGTTCACCAACTTCTTTCTGAAACATAAGATACATTCTTTTATAAAGCGGAGGCCACTTATGTAGATAGATCCAATTCATCAGTAAATTACTAGAAATATTGAATGGCAAATTTCCAACGATGATTGAGTTTTTTTTTAAAATCTTATTATAGTCTATTTTGAGAGCATCTTGATGAATGATTTTAAAATTTTTTAATTCCTTTGAAAAAGTCTTTAAATTATCAATCAATCTATCATCTTTTTCTATAACTAAAATTTGTTCATTTTTTTTTTTGATTAATTCCTTTGTTAATGCTCCTTTACCAGGGCCAATTTCAATAATTAATGAATTATTATCAGTAACAATTAATGATGAAAGTTTTTGAAGAAAATTTTCATCATTAATAAAATTTTGACCAAGTGATTTTTTTGCAATAAATCTATCTTTTTTCAATATTTGCCTCAGCTCTTAGGTCCCTTAAATATTTATCGGATTTAAGCTGTACTTGTTTATTTGTGAGTATTCTTTTAGCAAGTTCTGGTGAAAGTGACTCATTGTTTTTTAAAAGTTCACTTACTTCTGAATTAGAAATTGATATTGTGTGACGAAAAAGTCCTGCAGTTAATTGCTCCCAAGCAATTGACGTATTTATTTTTTCTTTTAAGACATCTATGTCAAGTTTATTACTTCTAATTATTTCATAAACTTTATCTTTATCTAGCCTCTTTGACTGAAAATAATAATTTTCATAGTATTCTCTGTTATCATCTTGAATTTTAACATCATATTCATTTATCTTAGCTTGTTGAATCTTCATATCGACTAACTCATTAACTGTTTTATTGTATAAAAAATCGCTATTCTCAGAAGTAATATTAATATTATCTAATATTGAGTTGATTGCAAAGTGTTGAGCAATATCATAATTAGTGATTATTTTATCATTAACTAAAATTTCTATTTTATGTGTTGTTTGACTAGCTGAGACGATAGAGCAGAAATGAAAAAATATAACAAGTAGTGAGAAAAAACTTATTTTTTTATAATATATCATATCTGTGGACCGAATGTTTTAGATTTTCCAAAAGACTTACTGCTTCCAAAAGGCTTAAGGGTTATTAAAAGGCTTAATCCCTTTGTATCTTCTATATCTTTGAACTTAGTTAAATCCCTATAATATTTAAAATCAATAGCAAGACAATCATTTTCATAAAACAAACCGCTCTCATAGCCGATATTTTCTTTTGAGTATAGATCTCTTTTTCCAGAAAAGATAAAATTTAAGTCTTTGTTAATTTTAATTTTAGTTGCAAGTCCAAGTTGCTCTGATGCGGCTGAGAATTTATTTGATACATAATCATATTCAGCTTTGAGTGCATAATCTTTGATATAAATTGATGAAGTTATATTTGATTTATTTACACTATATTTTTTTCGATCTATAATAAATTCTGCATTTGTATAAATATTTTTATCAAAATTAGTAAAAAGTGATGTCATAATATCTGAAATTTCATCAGATGTATCTGATTTCTCTTTATTGAATTTAATTGATTGGCCGATAATTAAATTTCCGTCATATATACCTTTGTAATCAATGAACCATTCTGCCCCATAATTAATTCTTGGACCACTTTCCCACTCAAAAAGATTTGATGATCTGTTTCTAGAAAAAATATTAGAATTATTTACCTCCAATGAGTCTGTATAGTTATTATAGGGTGCTAAAATAGGGGCTATAATAGGCTTTAGAACTTGAGAAATGTTATTTTTTGTTTTCTTTAGAGGCATGCTAATTGCTGTTCCTACTTGAGGAAACAATCTTATCTGATTTAAATCTTCTGAAGAGCTCTCATTTTCAATAGAATGATAAATTAATCTTGTATCAATAAAATTATTAAATACATATCCCCGTTTAGTATCTATTTTTTGATTATCTATATTAATTTCAGAGGAAATACTTGTTGTTGTATTTTTATTCAATAATTTTAGACGAAGTATTTCATTTTTCATATTTATGTCAGATTCTATATTTGGAAGATTAAATCCTGATATATTATAAGTTAGTTTCGGATATAGGTATTCCCATTGGTTTGAGCCTGAAACAGATAAGTGTTTATAGGACTTTGTTTCAAATAAAAAATCATTTCCTTTTATTGTATCTGAAATTGTTATTCCACTAGTTAAAACATCAATTTCATTTATTTGATTTTTTTTCATGTAAGTATCATTATTTGATGACTGTATATAAATATCAAATTTATCTATTTTACCCTCTAACGCAGCATCTGCAAAAATATAGTGTTTAGTTCCTTCTCTGTCATCATTGTCATTTATATTTGTCTCAATATTGAAAATCCCATTTTTATTTAGAAGTCTGAATTCTGATGTTAGATAATTTGTGGCAGTAGATTGAAAAGTTGGAGTAAATGTAAAGTCTTTATTTCCTGAAAAATTATAAAAATAGGGTATACTGATTAATTGACCTAATTTATCATCAGACTGAAAACTGGGAGCTAGTAATCCAGACCTTTTATTTACCGAGGGATCTGGATGTGAAAAGTAAGGTGTATAAAGAACTGGAATATTCAATATATATAAAGTGCTGTGGTCATAGTGCATTGTTTTAGTTTTTTCGTCATGATAAACTGTTCCTGCCTTTAATTTCCATCCTGGACAGTTATCAATAAGGTAATTCTTCTCAATACAGGGGGTATATTGACTATTTTTAATTATGTTTTTACCTTCTTTTCTTTTTAAGATACTTCCTACTATCCTTGATTTATCTTTTAGGCGTATTTTTATACTCTTTGCTGATGCTTCAGAAAAATCATCATTTGATATAAAATTGTCAGAATAATATTTATTATTATATTCATCATTTACCGTGACATTCTTATCTGCTTCAATTAATTTTTTTTCTTTATAGAAAATTACTTCTTCTGAATTTATTGAAAACTTTTTATTCTTAATTAATACATCTCCTGTAGCATTAATAATATCATTTTCTTTATCAAGAAAAATTTTTTGAGCTGAAATATTGATTTCATTATTTGCCTTTGCAAACAAGATTGTAATCAAGAAAATAAAATTTATTAATAAATAAATGATAGTAATTTTTTTAAAATTTATATTAGTCATCCACTAAGTTTCTTTGGTAAAATAATTATAAATAGTGACAAAAATGACAATAAGATGGGTACTGAGATTTTAGAAATAAAAGGATTAAGCTGAGATGACATTGATAGTGCATTAAATAAATTTGAGAGAAAATAATATATAAATATCGTACATATAGATATTATCAATAGACCAATAATTTTATCATTATGATTTATTCTAATTGTTAGAGAGTTTGCAAGAAATACTAAACTCAAAACAAGTAAGGGCAGCATAATTAAACTATAATACTGTAACTTATGATCAATAGCTGAATAACCAAGTTTCTCTATAAGCGTAATAAATTCACTTAATTGATATATTGATATATTTTCAGGTGATATTAAACTATTAGATATATCCTGATATTTAATAGATGTTTCATAGACAAGTTCATGGTGAAACTTGGAGTCAGAATATCTTGGATATTCAGTTACATTATGCAGAACCCAGTAGCCATTTTCCAGCTCTGCTTTTTTACCATTAAGCCTTCCTGTAAAAGATCCTTGCTGATTATATTCTAATATCATGAAATTATTTAGAATTTTGCCCTCTTTCTGAATTGTTTTTGAATTTAAAATGCTTGAGACATTTTTTTTATTATTGTCTTGTTTCAGCCAAATTCCATTTTTTGATATTGAAGCAAATTTATCAGTTTGTTTTATGTAGGAATAATTTAGATCGTCATACTTTGAATGAAAAATAGCAACAAGTGGATTAATTGCCAATACAAACAAGATTGAAATAGTTAAAAAAAGAATTGATGGTGAGATTAAAAGGGAATTATTTGTCATTCCAGACGATTTTAATATTGTGTATTCAGATGTTCTAATCATCTTTAGAGTAGAGAAAATATAAGAAAAAAAGATAATTATTGGAATAGTTTCATAAATTAATGATGGGAAATTATATAGACTTAACTCAAAAATAATACTAGTAGGCACATTTTTTGTTGCACCCTTTCTAAAATTTTCAATTAGATCTCCAGTAAAAGTTAGTAAAGTAAAGATCAAAAGAACTATAAAGAATCCTATAAGGTAATTTTTATATAGATATAAATTTATTCTTGAAAACATTACATTTTAAATTTTAATTGCTGATAAAAATTCTTCTCAAAATACAAAATAATAATAATCATAAATATTAATAGAATTGGAGATAAGTAATTTATATATATAAAGTCATTTCGAGTAATTAAGATATTTGACATTGTTATTTCAAAAAATTTTATAAATAGTGCAATTATTGAAATAAATACTATTGGTAAAGTCCATTTCGAATCTGGTTTTCTAACCATCTTGAAAGTAATTAGGGGCAACATGGCTAATACAAAAATATAAATAGGGTTAATGATTCTATTTTGTAGTACAGCAAATTCTTCTGGTTTATTTTTATTGTTTTGAATTTTTTCCATTAAAATTTTTGAAGACATTTCATCAGGATATATATCTTTAATCCCTTTTTCATAATATGGGGTTAAATCTAATTCATAGAATTCAAATTGTATTTCAGAAATCTCTTGATCATCTTTATCTAATATTTGCATAAATCCGTTTAGCAAGACTAAGTAACTTTTGTTTTCAACATTCTTGAATTCACCTTTTTCAGCAATATAAGTAACAGGCTTCAACTGATCTTTATCATCTTGTATGAGTAGACCCGAAAATTTGTCATCATTAATTTCTTGAATAAATATAGTTAGATTTTTTACAGGACTAATAAATTTTTTTTCTTTGAGCACATTATAGTCTACACCTCCTGACCTAATATCTGTTATTTTATTTCTTAGCTCAAGAGAAGTGGATGGTATTATAATAATTGTTAAAAGAAGTTGTAGAATAAAAAGTAAAGTTGAAAATATCAATATTGGTTTTAATAAGATATTCCTATTTGATCTACCAGCGGACCAATAAATTAACAACTCACTATCTCCTCTCATTCTGTTTAGAGTAAATATAATTGAAATATATAGAGATATTGGAATTGTAATATTTGCTATTTTTGGAATTAATAGAATGATATAAAAAAAATAATCTGATGCCGCAACATTTTCAGATGTAAAGAGTTCTAAATATCTTAATCCTTGTGTAAGCCAAGCAATTGATGTCAAGATTATTGATACAAATAGAAAACTTGAAGTAATCTCTTTAATTACGTATAGTGTGGATCTTGACATAGCTAATTTGTCAATTATATCAATATTTTGTTAAAGGTATATAATACAATGGATTTTCAGTTTAAATCAATATCTGTAGAAAAAGAACATATTGGAATTGCTTTCTGTGACTCTAAATTAAGATTAATAGGATATGCAAAAAAATTAGATCAATTATCAAAAAAACACATATCTAGTCAGCTTAAATCTGACTTGTCTTTTCTAAATAGAAAATCAAAGCAATTTGATTATTGTGTTATCCACAATCCAGATAATTTAAAGTTATCGAAACTCTATATTTTTAAGCTTAAAGACTACAATAATTATTCTATACGTGATTTTCAAATTTTAGGGGGTCACCTAAGATCTTTAATCTCTTTTTATCAAGAAGATAAAGTTGGGATATACCCAGATGGTGTTATTTCGAAGAAAGTTAGCTTCATTAACGGTATTTCTGAAATGCTCATAGGATCTTTATTGGCCGGTTATAAATTTAATAAATACAAAAAGATTAATAATAAAGATAATAAAATTAAAAAGACCTCTAGAGTTAAAATTTATTCATCTAGTTATTCTAGACTTGAAAAAAACTATATTAATGTTGAAGCTGTTTCAGAAGGCACAGCCCTTACAAGGAACCTCATTACTGAACCACCAAATGTAATGACTCCTCCAGAAATTGCAAAGAACGCAGAGTCTTTAGGAAAATTTGGAATTAAAGTAACCGTTCTTGGTGAAAAAGAAATGGCAAAATTAGGGATGGGATCACTTTTGAGTGTAGGCCGTGCTAGTGAGCATGAATCTAAGTTAGCTATAATGGAATGGAAAGGCCATAAAAACAAAAAGAAAAAACCAATAGCCTTTATAGGTAAAGGTGTATCATTTGACACGGGGGGAGTGTCGCTTAAGCCTTCAGGTGGAATGGAGGAAATGAAATATGATATGGGAGGCTCTGGCGTTGTTATTGGTCTAATGAAGACTTTAGCTTTAAGAAGAGCAAAAGTGAATGCTATAGGAGTTGTTGGACTCGTAGAAAATCACATTGGAAACATGGCCACACGGCCTAGTGACGTTGTAAAGAGTTATTCTGGTCAAACTATTGAAGTTCTTAATACCGACGCCGAAGGAAGGTTAGTTCTTGCCGATGCACTATGGTATACACAAGAACAGTATAAACCTGAACTCATGGTCGATCTCGCCACATTGACTGGCGCAATTGTAATTGCTCTTGGTAATGAATACGCTGGAATTTTTTCTAATAGTGACAAGTTGAGCAAGCAATTAGAAGATGCGGGCAAAATTGAAGATGAGAAGTTATGGAGATTTCCATTACATGAAAATTTTGATAAAATGATCAATTCGCCGATAGCAGATATGCAAAATATCTCATATGGCAGAGGGGCTGGATCAATAACAGCAGCTCAGTTTTTACAGAGATTTGTAAACAAAGTGCCATGGGCGCACCTAGATATTGCTGGAACAACGTGGACTAAGACTGCTTTACCTACTTCACCAAAAGGTGCTACTGCATATGGAGTTAAATTATTAAATCGTTTTGTAAATAAATATTACGAAGGTAAGTAAGTATGACCATTGAAAGAACATTTTCTATGATAAAGCCAGACGCAACAGAGAGAAATTTAACTGGTGAGATTTGTGCAATGCTTGAGAAAAGTGGTTTGAAAATTATTGCCTCAAGAAGAACAAGAATGACTCCTGAAAAAGCTGCTCAGTTTTATTCTGTGCATTCAGAAAGACCATTTTTTCAGAGTCTTTGTGACTTTATGTGTTCTGGGCCAATAATAGTACAAGTATTAGAAGGTGAAAATGCAGTTCTAAAAAATAGAGAGGTAATGGGGGCAACGAACCCAGAAGATGCAGATGAGGGAACAATTAGAAAGAAATTTGCTGTATCATTGGAGAAAAATTCAGTACACGGCTCAGACAGTTTAGAAAATGCAAAAATTGAAATCGATCAATTTTTTAATGAAGAAGAAATTTTCTCCTAGGAGAATACCCGTTTAATAGCCTCTGGATAAGCTTGATGTTCAAGCTTTAAAACTCTGTTCATTAATGTTTCAGCAGTTTCATTTTCATCTATATATAGACTTTTTTGCAAAATAATTTCACCTGAATCAAGCTCTTCACTCACAAAATGAACTGTGCAACCCGTAATCTTATCATTATTATCTAGCGCTCTTTGATGAGTATTCAGGCCTTTATATTTTGGTAATAGAGAGGGGTGGATATTTAATATAGGGCCAGTAAAAGAATTTATAAATTCAGAAGATAAAATTCGCATAAAACCTGCAAGACAAATTAATTCTATGTTCTTATTTTTTAATTCATTTAATAAATTTTGTTCAAATTTATCCTTATTTTCAAAACTTGAATAATCAATTGAATAGGAGTCAATATTGTAAGTTTCAGAAAATTTTAAACCTTTTGCATTTATATTATCAGAAATTATCAATTCAATTTGAATAGGAAAATTTTTATTTTTCGATTCTTTAATTAATGACTCTAAATTTGAACCTCTTCCAGATATAAAAACAGCACAATTTTTTTTAATCACAATGATCCTGAAAAAATAATACTTCTACTTATATTTTTTTTCTTATTTTTAAGCTCACCAATTAAAGTAGATTTTAATTTATATTTTTTTAATGTTGCATTAAACTTTGTAATATTTATTTTATCAATTATTGCAATCATTCCATAGCCGCAATTAAAAGTTTTAAGCATTTCTTTTTCTGGAACTCCCATAGACATTATCCATTTAAATAGCGGAGGTAGTTTCCAGTTGCTTAAATTAATGTGGGCATACAAATTCTTTGTTATTACTCTAGGAAGATTTTCTGTTACACCACCTCCAGTAATATGAGCACATGTTTTTAAAATATTTTTATTATATAAATCTAAAATGGGATCTACATATATTTTGGTTGGCTCAATCAGCGACTTTCCGATAGTTTTTTTTGAATTGGGCAAAATACTACTAAGGCTTATCTTTTTATCCTTTAATATTTTACGAATAAGTGAGTAGCCATTAGAATGAGCTCCAGATGACTCAATTCCAATTAGTAGATCGCCATCTTTAAGTTTGATTTTCTTCTCTAAATCTTTTTTATCGATAACGCCAACAGAAAAACCAGCAAGATCATATTTATTTATTGGAAAAACACCAGGGTGTTCAGCTGTTTCACCGCCCAACAAAACACATCCAGCCTGATTACATCCATTTGTAATTCCTTTGATTACTGATTTTCCAATTTTTAAGTTTAATTTGCCTGTAGCTAGATAGTCTAAAAAGAATATTGGCCTTGCTTTAGTAACAATGATGTCATTAACACACATTGCAACAAGATCTATACCTATTGTATCATGTTTCTTAAGTTTATTGGCTATTTCAAGTTTAGTGCCAACTCCATCAGTTGCGGCAACTAATACTGGATTTTTAGTGTTCTTATTGATTGGGTATAATCCCGCAAATCCACCAATATTTTGAGTTTTAATCTTATTTTTTTTGTTTAAAATATTTTTAATCTCAGATACAAATTTGTTACCTTTATTAATACTGACGCCTGATTTTGAGTAAGAATATTTTTTCACTGAGTCTCTGTTATATAATGAAAATCATAATAATTAAATATTTAAAATATATCAGCCTACAAGTTATAAATTTTTTATTCATAACTTCTGTTTTTGCTGATAGCACTTTTCAAATTGATGATATTGAAATTTTTCTTGATACAAAAAATTCAATTAATGTAAGAAATATTGCAATTCAAAAAGCAGAGAATGCTGGTATTGATTTGTTAGCAAAAAAATTATTAACTACAGATGATCATAGAAAGTTTAGCCTTATAAAAGAAGTTGATGCAAATTATTTAGTTGAGGGACTGGAATTTAAAGATGAGGTCATTACAAGCGAGTCTTATAAAGCTATTTTAAATATCAGATTTAATAAAAAAAGAATAAGGGAATTTTTTCAAGCACATAGTTTGGTTTTTACAGAAACTAAATCAAATGAAATTCCTCTTTATGCAATATTTTCTAACCATGAAGAATTTTATAATGTTGATAAGGCATGGAGAACTAAGTGGAGTCAAAGAATTGGTAAGCATTATGCCTTAAATATGAGTTACACACTATTATCTCGAGAAGAAAAAAATGCACTTACATTACCTTCTTTTTTAAGTTTAGATTTTATAGTGAATAATGATGATTTTAATAGTGATAATATCATTTTGATTTGGTGCGATCCAAAAATAAAAGGAAGTAAAATAGAACTAAATATTATTTCAAAAATTATAATTAATAATTCTACAAAGATTATTAGTAATAATTTTATAGAGGATTTTTCAATTAATGAAACAGAGTATTTAGATGATATAATTACTAATTTGGAAGACAATATTTATAATCATTGGGTAAGTTCAACTGCTCACTCAAAAAGTTTACAGTTACACAAATTTCAATTTAATTTAAAAGATTTTAATGAATGGATAGAGGTAAAAACAATTTTAGAAAATATAGAATCTATTCCATCTTTTTATATATCTGAAGTTTCAAATAATAAGATCGAAGGAGCTTTAGAGTTTTTTGGTGATTCAAATAAACTTAGATTAATTTTGAATGAGAATAATATTTATGCCTCAGATCTTGGTTCCATTTATGTGATACAGCTAAATAATGATTAGAGCTTTTCCGAATATTCTTAGTATTCTAAGGATATTTCTAGTTCCATTTATTTTATATTTAATTATACAAAACTATTTTTTTCTTGCGTTTATATTAAGTTGTGTCGCTTCAATTTCTGATATGTTAGATGGTTTCTTGGCTCGAAAATTAAATAATGAGACAAAAATTGGTTTTTACCTTGATGCAATTGCTGATAAATTTTTTATATTTTCAATTTATTTAATCATTGGAATAAAGTTGCTTCTTCCTACTTATGTAATTTTTTGTGTAATTTTTAGAGATATTTTTATTTCTGGATCATATATTTTGACCTCTTTAATTGGTAAAAATGTAAATATGAGGCCAACAAGTATAAGCAAAATTAATACATTTATGCAGATGTTATTAATTGTGATTATTCTACTAAATTTAAGTGAAATTAATATTTTTCATTTTGTGAGTAATGAGATAATTATTTTCTTATCTTATATTGTTATATTTACTACGTTAACTTCGTTTATTGTATATATAAATTATTGGTTTAAAGAGTATTTTTTAAAATGACTGGCCAGCTTATATTTGATTTACCAACATCAGAAAATTATAATCCTCAGGATTATTTTGTAAGTTCCTCAAACAATAATGCAGCAAAATTAATCAAAATTTTCCCTGATTGGCATAATAATGGGATAGTTATATTTGGCCCTGCAAAATCTGGAAAGACGCATATTGCATATATATGGAAATCAATGGCTAATGCCAATTTATATGATTTTAAATCTGATTTTGATATTAATATAATTAGTACAAACGGTAACTGTATTTTTGATAACTTTGACTGCATTCCCGAGAAAGATGAAAAATCTTTTTTTCAAATTTATAACGACATCATCAAGAACAAAAAGTTTATCCTGATTCTAATCAGCAATGATAATTTTTCAGTTAAATTAAGGGACTTAAAGTCAAGAATAGAAGCCTTAAACTCTGCTAAATTAAACAATCCTGATGATAAATTAATTCATGCAATTGTATTAAAGTTTTTTCATGATAATCAAATAGTAGTCGCCCCAGATGTAATTAATTTTATTCTAAATAGAATTAGTAGAAATTTTAATGAAATTCAAATTTTTCTTAATAAATTAAATGATCTGTCTATTAAGCATAAGTCAAAAATATCAATACCATTTTTAAATAAATTTTTTAGCTTCTAATAAAAAAATAAAATCCTTTAGATAAGAATTTAATTTTTTATTTTTTGAAAACTCCTTTAATTCTGAGGTTTTAATTTTTTTTGCAGCTTTTATCAAAATTTTATCTGAAACAATCCAATTTCGAGGAAGATTGAGTGATTGAGCTTTTTTTTCACGCCATTCAGTAATTTTTTTAAGTAGATTTAGATCAACATTTTTTCTTTTATTAATTCTTATTTTTTTCCATGCATTTTCAATTTTATAAATATCTTTAATTGAGTCTAATTTATCGATCTCTTCATTAAATTTTTTTTTCTTTTTTCTTCTTGTGAGCTCATTCGACAAAATTTTGTATATTTTTGATAAGTATCTGACATCATTAGCCGCATACTGCAATTGTTTGCTTGAGAGTGGTCTTTGACTCCAGTCAGATACTTGATGTTTTTTGCTTATTTCTTTTTTTGTAATTTTCTTTACGAGAGATGTGTAGCCAATATTTTCTTCACCTTCAATTACTGAATAAGCAATTTGAGTATCAAAAATTGGAAAAATAATACTATCAAAATTTAAAAAGATAACTTCTAAATCTTGTTTACATGAATGGATGACCTTAAGAATATTTCTATTTTCAAATACTTCTTTTAGTTTTGATAAATCAAAAATATCTTTTTTTAATAAATCAAAAATGAATGTTTTTCTAGCAGTTTTAATTTGAAGTATACAGAGCAGAGGCCAATACGTTTTGTCTCTAAGAAATTCTGTATCTAAATATACTATTTTTTGTTTTTTTATTAATTTACAGGCTCTTTCGTAAGATTTATTATCTTGGACTATTTCCATAAATCCTACTATATATGAACTTAAATTATTATCATGAATAAATATAGATCTCATTTATGTAATCAGCTTAATGAAGATGACTCAGGCTCATCTGTATTAATTTCAGGTTGGGTTCATAGAAAAAGAGATCATGGAAATCTTCTGTTTATTGATCTAAGAGATCATTATGGAATAACCCAATGCGTTATTGATAAAAGTAATGAAGATTTACTTTTTATTGCTGAAAAATTAAAAAGTGAAACAGTTGTTTCTATATCTGGAAATGTTGTGTTAAGAGATGATGAAACCATAAATGAAAATCTTGATACTGGTAAAATTGAGGTTGTAATTGAGAATATACAAATCTTATCGAGTGCAAATGAGTTGCCCATGCCGGTATTTGGTGACCAAGAGTATCCGGAAGATATAAGATTAAAATATAGATTTTTAGATATAAGAAGAGATGAGCTTCATAAAAATTTGATTCTAAGATCAGAAGTTATTTCTCTGATAAGAAAACTTATGACTGAATCTGGCTTTCTTGAAATGCAGACTCCAATTTTAACGGCTTCAAGTCCAGAGGGCGCAAGAGATTATCTTGTGCCAAGTCGACTTCATCCAGGTAAATTTTATGCTCTTCCACAGGCGCCACAACAATTTAAGCAATTAATTATGGCGGGTGGATTTGATAAATATTTCCAAATTGCACCTTGTTTTAGAGATGAAGATGCTAGAGCCGATAGGAGTCCTGGTGAGTTTTATCAGTTAGACATGGAAATGTCTTTTGTAGAACAAGATGATATATTTTCTGCAATAGAACCTGTCATGTATGATGTTTTTAAGAAATTTTCAAATTTTGATGTCACTGAATTCCCTTTTCCAAGGCTGACTTATAAAGATGCAATTACTAAGTATGGAACAGATAAGCCGGATTTAAGAAATCCAATTATTTTGTCAGATTTAACAAATGAATTTTTAGATGATGAAGTGTCATTTGATGCATTTAAAAAGATTATATCAAAAGGAGGCAGGGTTATTGCTATACCTGCTCCAAATGTAAAAGATAAACCAAGGAGTTTCTTTGATAATTTAAACAACTGGGCTAGAAAAGAAATGGGTGCAGCAGGACTCGGTTATATTATATTTATTAATAATAATGGATCATTAGAAGGAAAGGGGCCTATAGCAAAATTTATTCCACCAAGAGTTTTAGAATTAATGTCAAAAAAATGTGATATTAAGGACGGCGATGCAATATTCTTTTCTTGTTCAAATAAGAAAGAGGCTTATAAACTTGCCTCAGCGGCTAGAGACCAAATAGGTGAGCAACTTGATTTAATTGATAGTAATATATTTAAATTTTGTTGGATCGTTGATTTTCCAATGTATGAAATTAATGAAGAGACAAATAAATTAGATTTTAGTCATAATCCCTTTTCTATGCCCCAAGGAGGACTTAAAGCTCTTGAAGAAAAAGACCCATTAGAAATACTCGGTTTTCAGTATGATATTGTTTGTAACGGCGTTGAATTATCATCAGGCGCTATTCGAAATCATATACCTGAGATTATGTTTAAAGCGTTTGAAATAGCTGGCTACAAAAAAGAGGAAGTCATGGAAAAATTTGGTGGTATGGTAAATGCTTTTTCATACGGAGTACCACCACATGGAGGTATTGCACCAGGAATAGATAGAATTGTTATGCTGCTCGCAGGTGTTAAGAATATAAGGGAAGTGATATTGTTTCCAATGAATCAACAAGCGCAAGATTTAATGATGAATGCACCTGCAGATATTTCTGAAACAGCTTTGAATGAACTATCTTTAATAAAAAATATTAAAGAAGATTAAGAGCAGCCAGTAGTTGCTCCACAAGTATCACATTTTAGACATGTTCCATTTCTAACTAAAGTAAAAGAACCACACTCTGGACACGAGTCTCCTTCGTAACCCATCATTCTTGCATTTTTAATCTGATTCATTCTTTCATCTGTACTTGTTGTGCTAATAACAGCTTCAGAAACCTGAGGTTGATCAGAAACATGAGTATTTTCTGCAGAATAAGTTTCAGATGAGTTTACAACCATTAGATTGTCAGACCCTTTTCCTCTTAAAAATCCTTGGCTAGACATTTTTTTCACTAATTTCCAAGGTATTTCATTATTCTTAAGTGTGCCTTCGTCAGCGCCCGTACCTAGTGCAAAGTCTACATCTGTATCATCAGCATGCGCTAAATCATTTCTACCTAAGTATGAAACAGCGAGTTCTCTAAACACATAATCTAGAATCGATGTTGCATTTTTAATTCTATTGTTACCTTGAACAACACCTGCTGGATCAAATCTAGTAAATGTATAAGCCTCTACATATTCTTCTAGTGGAACTCCATACTGAAGTCCTATGGATATAGCTATTGCAAAGTTATTCATGAGACTTCTCAAGAAGGCACCTTCTTTATGCATATCTATAAATATTTCACCCAAAGATCCATCTTCATATTCACCGGTATGTAGATATACCTTATGTCCACCAACAATTGCTTTTTGTATGTATCCTTTTCTTCTATCAGGCACTTTATTTCTTGAACCATGAACAATTGAGTTAGCAGCTTCTTGAGCAATATTAATTGTTTTTTCAATCAGGTTTTCTGGTTCACTTAGAGACTCTTCGCTTGGAACATCATCTTCATCAACAAGTTTTGATGCAAGCGGTTGACTAAGTTTAGATCCATCTCTGTACAGAGCGTTTGCTTTAGTTCCAAGTTTCCACGATAACAGATAAGCCTCATTACACTCTTCTACATCAGCGTCATTTGGCATATTTATTGTTTTAGAGATTGCTCCTGAAATAAAAGGTTGAGCTGCAGCCATCATTCTTATGTGACTTTCAACAGAAAGAGCTCTTTTTCCAATACGTCCACAAGGGTTCGCACAATCAAAAACACTCAAGTGCTCATCTTTTAAATGAGGTGATTGTTCAAGTGTCATTGTTCCACAACAATAGGTGTTAGCTTCTTCAATTTCATCAGGACTAAACCCTAGAAAGCCGAGCATATTAAAACTAAAGTCACTTAGCTGCTCTTGGGAGACACCAAGACTATTGAGACAAAACTCTCTTCCAATAGTAAATTCATTAAATGCAAATTTAATATCAAATGCACTTTCTAAATTTGTTTCTAAAACATCCAAGATTTCATCTGTAAAACCTTTTTCCTTCAGTGACTCATGATTGACACCTGGAGCATCTTTCAACGTACCGTACCCAACAGCGTAATTAATGATGTCACTTACTTCATCATTTGTATATTGCAGTTCGCTTAAAGCCTTAGGTACAGTTTGATTTATAATCTTAAAATATCCACCGCCTGCAAGTTTTTTAAATTTAACCATTGCAAAATCAGGTTCAATTCCAGTCGTATCACAATCCATGACTAACCCAATGGTGCCAGTTGGTGCAATTACTGTTGTTTGAGCATTTCTATATCCATGCTTTTGGCCCTCTTGATACGCTAAGTCCCATGCTTTTTGGGCTTCGATCCCAAGATTGGTGTCTCTAATATTTTCAACGATAAGTGGAACAGGGTTAATATTCAGTTCCTCATAGCCGTCCTCATGCCCATATGCAGCACGACGGTGATTTCTGATTACTCTAAGCATATTTTTTGAGTTTTGTTGGTAGCCTGGGAAAGGACCAAGCTCAGAAGCTATTTCAGCTGAAGTTGCATAAGACATTCCAGTCATTAGAGCCGTTATAGCTCCACATATTGAACGGCCTTCATCACTGTCATAAGGAACACCCTTTGACATTAGAAAGCCACCTAAATTTGCATAACCAAGACCAAGAGTTCTATATTCATATGATAGTTTAGCAATTTCTTTTGATGGGAACTGAGCCATCATAACTGATATCTCTAGAATCAATGTCCATAATCTTACGGCATGCTTAAAAGCGCCAGTATCTAGTGATTTATTTTCATCCATGAAAGTCATAAGGTTTAAGGATGCAAGGTTACATGCAGTGTTGTCCAAAAACATATATTCAGAACATGGATTTGAAGCCTTGATTTCACCACTTTCAGGACATGTGTGCCAATCGTTTATGGTTGTATGAAATTGAATACCAGGGTCAGCACAAGCCCAAGCTGAATAACCAACTTGATCCCAAAGATCTCTCGCTTTGATTGTCTTATTAACCGATCCATCAGTTCTATTAATCAAATCCCAATCTTTGTCTTCCTGAATTGCATGGATAAAGTCATCAGTTACTCTTATTGAGTTATTCGAGTTTTGTCCTGAAACTGTTACATATGCTTCTGAATCCCAGTCAGTATTGTATGTTTCAAATTCAATATTTTTATATCCTTGTTTAGCAAAATGAATGATTCTTTGGATATAATTATCTGGAACTTGATTATTTTTTGCTGCTAAGATTTCCCTTTTAAGTGCAGGATTCATTTTTGGATCAAAACAACTCTCTCCATCAGCCTCACAATTATGACAAGCAGACATAATTCTTTTAAGGTGTGAGGAACAAATCTTTGATCCTGTTACTAGAGCCGCAACTTTTTGCTCCTCAGTCACTTTCCATTTAATAAACTCTTCAATATCGGGGTGATCAATATCGACTACCACCATTTTAGCAGCTCTTCTTGTCGTTCCTCCTGATTTAATCGCTCCAGCTGCGCGATCACCTATTTTTAAGAAACTCATTAGACCAGATGATCTACCGCCACCTGACAACCCTTCCGTGGATCCTCTTAAGTTTGAGAAGTTTGTTCCAGTTCCAGAGCCATATTTAAAAAGTCTAGCTTCACGAACCCAAAGATCCATTATTCCACCATCATTCACTAAGTCATCATCAATGCTTTGAATGAAACATGCGTGTGGCTGTGGTCTTTCATATGAACTGTTTGATCGAGTTAGTTTTCCGGTATCATTATCTACATAAAAGTGACCCTGTGATGGACCATCAATTCCATAAGCCCAGTTTAATCCAGTATTGAACCACTGAGGACTATTCGGCGCAATCATTTGTGTGGCAAGCATAAATCTTACCTCATCAAAAAATGATTTTGCATCATCTTCACTTGAAAAGTAATTTCCTTTCCAGCCCCAATATGTCCATGCTCCAGCTAGACGGTCGAATACCTGTTGAGATGTTTTTTCAGATGAATAAGATAAGTCTTCAGCATCTTCATCAGCCTCTCTCCGAGATAACCATGAAGGCACTGACTTTTCATTTTTTCTTTTCAACTTATTCGGTACGCCAGCTTTTCTAAAATATTTCTGAGCAATTATGTCACTTGCTACCTGACTCCAAGACTCAGGAACTTCTAAATCTTCTAATTTAAATACTAGGGATCCATCAGGATTTTTAATTTCACTAGTTACTTTTTTAAAATTTATTCCGTTGTAAGGGGATTGATTATCTTCAGTAAAATGTCTTTGTATTTTCATTTATCTTCTTTCTGTATATATTATCAAAATAACATCAAACTGATCACAGGATTTTAACTCGCAAGTAGATGACCTTCGACCGGTAGTGCCAGAAATTTATTAAGTTCTTTCTAGATGTCTTAATATTTAGTATTTGAATTATGAAGTCAATATGTAGTATAAAAAATATATTGATATACAAGATGGAGTGTCTTAATATGTGGTTAATTTTAATAAATTCAATAAAATCAGAGATTTACATGATGGTTGTAATTGTAAAACTGTTGAAAAAACTGTGTATTCAAATTAAACAAACTTATTAATGCTGAAAGAAATCTTTACATGGTGGCATGGCCAGACTTTAGGTGTCAGATTATGGACATATTTAAATGGTCGATTGGTAGCCGAGGATCAATACAAAAATCGTTACTATTCGAATAAAAATGATTCTCGCAGGTGGGTTGTATATCATGGGGAAATTGACGCCTCTAAAGTAACACCAGAGTGGAATAATTGGTTAAGATTTACATCTGATCATGTACCATCGGAAGAAAATGATAGGTATGATTGGCAGTTAGATCATACTCCAAATCAAACAGGGACCATTAATGCATATTCACCTAAATCATCAAGTTTTAACAGAAAGAAGTCTGATAAAGATTTAGATTATGAAAAGTGGAAACCTGGCAACTAAATTTAATTTTTTATTTTTTTTAGTATTTTTTCTCTTAACTCTCCAAGTTAATTCAGAAGAAGTTCAGATCAGTCCACTTCTAAAATTAGATGAGATATCGCCATCTTATGAAGAAGTTTTTGATGAAGATTTAAATATAATAATCGATGAGAGTCAGGCAAAACAAAAATCTTTAGAAGTCGATGATGTTGATTTTGTAATTATCAGTATATTAAATAAGATAACAGCTAACGTTTCGCAAGTTAAGCTTCATCTAAAAGAAAACTATTTTCACGATGAGTTAAGAATATATCCAATTTATTGTAAGATTAATGATCCAAATGAAAGGCCAGAAGTTTCAGCATATCTAAATATATATGATAAAAAAAATAATGATAAATTATTTGCTGGGTGGATGCTTAAAACGCTTCCATCGGTATCGTCATTAGAACATCCTCTTTATGATATTTGGATTAATGACTGCACATAAGAGTTTATAAAGAAGCCATATTATCTTCGAGCCACTTAATAGAAACTGCTCCTTTTTTAAAATCTTTTGATGAAAGAATTTTTTTATGAAGCTCAATATTTGTTTCAATGCCATCAATAATCATTTCGTTTAATGCTCTCAATGCTCTTTTAATCGCATGATTCCTTGTTCTTCCTGTAACAATTAGCTTTGCAAGTAAATTATCGTAATAATGTGGGACTTTGTATCCAGAATAAATAAATGTATCCAGTCTTATCCCATTCCCTGCAGGTGGATGATACATCTTTATAGATCCCGCAGATGGTTTAAAATCCTTTGGACTCTCTGCATTAATCCTACATTCAATTGAATGACCAAGCGGTTTAACATTTTCTTGAGAAAAAATAATTTTTTCACCAGCGGCAACACAAATTTGTTCCCTTACTAAGTCAATCCGGGTTAGCATTTCAGTTATTGGATGCTCAACTTGAAGCCTTGTATTCATTTCCATGAAGTAAAAATTTCCTTTTTCATAGAGAAATTCCAATGTTCCTAAGCCAACGTAGTTCATCTTTTTCATAGCTTTTACACAAATATCGAAAAGTTTATTTTTTTCTGTTTCATCTATTTCAGGTGCAAGAGCTTCTTCAATAACTTTCTGATTTCTCCTTTGAATTGAGCAGTCTCTTTCATGCAAATGTAAGTAGTTACCGTGAGTATCACAAATAACTTGGACCTCTATATGTCTTGGAGAATCAATGAATTTTTCTACATATACAGCATCGCTTCCAAAAAAAGATAATGCTTCTTGTTTTATTATAGGCAAGCTTTCCTTTAGCTCATTTTCATTATGGACAACCTTCATTCCTCGTCCACCACCCCCAGCACTAGCTTTTAATAAAACAGGAAAACCAATATCATTTGAAATTTTTATTGCGTGACTCTCATCTTTAACAATATCCTCAGAACCAGGAACTGTTGGTACTCCATATTCCGTCATGATTTTCTTTGCTTGAATCTTATCTCCCATCATTTCGATATGTTTATAGCTTGGCCCAATAAAACTTAAATTATGATCTTGAAGTGTTTTTGCAAATCCAGCATTTTCAGATAAGAATCCATATCCTGGATGAACAGCTTGAGCTCCAGTAATTTCACATGCTGATATTATAGAATGAGTATTAAGGTAGCTTTTATTAACAGGGTTTGGACCAACACAAACGCTTTCATCTGCAATTCTTACATGCATTGACTCTCTGTCTGCTTCGCTATGAACTGCTACGGTGGAAATGCCAAGTTCCTGACAAGCTCTATTTATTCTAACTGCAATCTCTCCACGATTAGCAATTAATACTTTGTCAAACATTTAATCTATAAGCATTAGAGGTTGACCAAACTCAACAGCCTGTTCGTTTTCCACTAAGATTTTTGATACTTTTCCTTGTAAAGTTGATTCAATAGGATTCATGGTCTTCATTGCTTCAATAATTAATAATGTTTGACCATTTTTTACTTGATCGCCTTCTCTAACAAATGTATTTGCACCCGGCTCAGGCTGCAAGTAAATAGTGCCAACCATTGGTGATTTAATAGCTCTTGGATCTGAAGAATAGTCACCTTCTTTGTTTTCTTGATTCTGCGAGTCTGCAGTACTAGTAGAAAGTGAATTAGATACAATACCCTTTGCGGCGCGAGAAACACTTATTGCAAAATCACCCTCTTGGTAGGAGATCTCTGTTAAGTTTAATTCATCAAGTAGAGATGAAAGATCTTCAATTGGCTTTCTATCTATTGTCTTCTTGTTTTTTGAAGTCATATAATATCACTGTTCTATATTAATTTAGAGATCCCATCAATAGCAAGTAAATAGCCGTTTATACCAAAGCCACATACAAAACCATCTACGCCTTTACTTACATAAGAGTTTTGACGAAATTCTTCTCTAGAAAATAGATTAGAGATATGAACTTCTATTTTTGGTATTTTTATAGAGAGCAGGGCATCAAGTATTGAAATTGAGGAATGAGATAAACCTCCAGCGTTAATAATAATACCATTTAAGTCTACTGACTCTTGTATTTTATTAACAATTTCTCCTTCAGTGTTTGACTGATAAAAATCTACACTCATCCTGGGAAATTTTTTTTCTATATGAGAATTGACAATAGACTTCAAATCCTCAAGACTTTCGTTGCCATAAATTTCAGGCTCTCTTGTCCCAAGCAGGTTAAGGTTTGGGCCGTTTATTATTATAATTTTTTGACTCATTACTTTCTAATTCTCTTATTTTTTCTCTTCTTCTTTTTTTCTTGTCATTATATTCAATAAATCATTTGCCCGATACCATTCAGGAGTATTTTTTTCAATCTCTTTTAGGCTTTTTACAGTGAATTTATAGGACATTGGGTAATCTCCAAGTAAAAAATACCGCTCAGCTGTAGCATAATGAGCTTTTGGTAGATCATATTCAGAGTATAAGTCAGCAAGCAAAAACCATGAATACGTATTGCTATTATTAATTCTAAGAGAAGATTTGATATACTTTATGGCTTCATCACGAAGTTTTTTATCATGTTTGAGATAGTTGCCCATCAACATGTATAATAAATCATTTTCTCCTTGAAAATATTTAAGAGAAAGTTTTTGTTTATCAATAGCGCCATTAAAGTCTTTTCTTGTAAATAAGATTTCAGCTAGTAGTTCATAAAAAAAATGGATTGTTTGTATCCTCATTTATTAACTGCTCCATTAAGACAATTGGTTTATCTGAAAATTCATTGTAATGTGATGACACAGATAGAGCATAACGTCCTTCAATACTAGTTACATCATATAAAGCTTTTACTTCTCTAGGAGGATATGTATACCCAATCAATTTTGCTTTTAATAAATTAAATCTCTTTTCTAGAATGGGATCTTTTTCATAGTCGCAACCATTGTATTTAGCCAGAGAATTTTTAGCAAACTCATACCTTTCTTTGGTCATGGGGTGTGTTTGATTATATGGGCTAAAATTGATCAGAGAATTTTCAGCTTTTTCTAATTTTTTAAAAAAACTTATAAGCCCTCTCGCGTTGATTGAGTTTTGACACATCAGTCTAATTGCGCCTTGATCAGCTGATGACTCCTGAGTTCTGCTATACGATAAGTATCCTCCTTCAACACTTGCCGTTCCAACCATCATGGATGCTATTGCTGTGTCAGCTGACCCGGTTAAAGCGCCAAAAAATACCAAGCATATAGACAGGTAATGCTTTTTTAGAAAGTCTTGCTATTTCAGATTTAGTTCGAGAAACATGAAAGCCTGTCATATGAGACAGCTCATGAGCAATAACGGATACTAGTTCAAGATAATTATCGGAAGCAGTAATAAGTCCAGTATTAATAAACATATCTTTGCTATTTATGACGAAAGCATTGATATCTCTGTTATTTATGAAATGTATTTTTACCTCTTTTGGATCAATATCGGTTCCTACTGTTAATTTATATAAAATATCTTTTGTATACGATTCTAATTCAGTATCTCTTATAAGCTCTAACGAAAAAGATTTTTGGCTGACTAAAAGTAAAATAAATATAGAATATAAAATATTTTTAAACATTGTCTTTGATTTACTTAGACCACCATCCTGTTTTTTTGTTTGTTATTTCTTTTAATGGAGCTATTTCTACAACTTCATCAATCTTTGATTTAGTTTGTTCACCATAATTATCAGATTTTTTTTCCTCAGATAATTTTACCTTTTTTGATATTTTTTTCTTAGTCTGGATATTTTTCTTTTTCTTTATCTTTGTTGACTCAGTAGTATTAGCCTTTTTCTTCTTTCTGCTAGTTGGTTTTTTCTTATTATATTTTTGATTGTCCTTAATAATTTTTATTTCATCATTTTCAAGACTTGTATTTTCTTTTAACGTTACTTCTAAGCCATTTTTCCTAATTGAATCAATGTCATCAGTTAAATTATCATTAATATAATCTTTTACTGATGTGTTTAATTCAACTTCAGCCTTATTAATTTTTTTGTCTAATGAATTTAGATGACTTTTTAATAAATATATTGCTTTTAATGCCGAAGAATTAATTGAAAGAGATGATCTCCATTCAATGAAGCTTTGCCTTAATCTTTGGCGAGACATTTCAAGTAGACCAAATTGGCTAATCCTTCCAACTTGTATTCTAGCTCTATCAGCCCTTACTGACTCTTTTAATTTTTTTTCTACATTTCTGTTATTACGCATTTCATACATATCAATAAAATCAATTACGATTAAGCCTGACAAATCTCTAATCTTTATTTGTTTTCCTATTTCTTCTGCAGCCTCCATGTTCGTTTTCAATGCAGTTTTTTCAATATTTCTCTCTTTAATTGCACTTCCTGAATTAACATCAATTGCAACTAAAGCCTCAGTCGGATTAATGACTAAATATCCACCAGATTTAAGCTTTACTTCAGATTCAAACATCTTTGATATTTCTTTATCAACATTGTGTTTTGAAAATAGAGGTGTTTTATTTTTATATGATTTAACAAATTTTGAGCAGCTGGGCATGATCTGAGACATATATTTTTTTGTCTCTTTGTAGGCCTCTGTTCCTTCAACAAGCACATCTTTCATTTCTTTTGTGTAAATATCTCTTATTACGCGTCTTAATAAATTCCCCTCTTCATGTATCAGTGCTGGAGCTATGGACTTTTTAGTTTCTTCAATGATTGTATTCCACAGTTTAAACAAAGAGGTATAATCTCGTTTAATTTCATTTTTTGTTTTATTTAAACCTGCGGTTCTAATAATAAGTCCCATTTCACTTGGAACTTTTAAGTCATCTATTATTTTTTTTAATTTATTTCGATCATCAGAAGTAGATATTTTTCTAGAAATACCTTTAGTTTTCGTAGAATTTGGCATTAACACAGAGTATTTACCTGCAAGGGAAATATAAGATGTAACAGCCGCACCCTTATTTCCTCTTTCTTCCTTTACTACTTGAACAAGGATTAGTTGACCTGTTTTAATAACTTCTTGAATTTTATACGATCTAAATAGCCTCCTTCTCAGCGATGGTTTTGAAGCTCTTTGTTTCTTAGCTGAAGTATCTTCTTTTTTAATCTCAGTATGAACTAGCTCTTGATTATTGCTTTCATTGTTTTCCTGGTCTAAACTTGATTCTGTTTCGTTATTTTTCAGTGTAGCTTCTATTTCATCTGTATCTTTTGACTCTTCCTCATTATCAAGACTATTTTCACTATCTTCATTTTTAAGCTCATTATCTTCATCATGATGATCAATTTCAGCCTGCGCCTCTGCTTTAATTAAAGCCTCTTTATCTGCTATTGGAATTTGAAAATAGTTTGGATGAATTTCACCAAATGCTAAAAAGCCGTTTTTTTCAAAGCCAATATCTATAAAAGCCGCCTGTAACGAGGCTTCTATTCTAGTGACTTTGCCTAAATATATATTTCCTTTTAAATGCTTCTTAGATTTTGATTCAAATTCAAAATCCTTAATTTTTTGATCTTCAACAAGAGCGACTTGTACTTGATCTTTATGTGATCCATCAATAAGTAGTTGAGTTGACATTTTTTTAAACCTTTCAAAATGAGAGTACTTAGCTCTCCAGAATACGAATATTTTTGTTGATAAATTTTAATCATTGCTTTTGGTGTTTTTTTAAAACGAATATGATATTTTTTTTATATACGTATTGCATGAGATATCAATAACTTAAAAATAATGTTGATTAGATTGTATGAAAAACTAGGCTTTTTTGAATGTCTTCAACAAATATAGGCCATAATTTTATGAGAATTTTTTTAAAATGATTATTAAGTTACTAAAGACAACAATATATTCATCCATATTCCTGGCAATATGTTTTACTGTGACGATTATTTATTTTTTGAATCTTCTTCCTAACTATGAGAGCTTAGAAAACTATAAGCCTAATGTTATGTCTCGAGTTCATGCTGCAGATGGAAAATTAATAAGAGAATTTTCGCGGGAGTATAGAATATTTATTCCAATTGAAGATATTCCAAAAAATGTAAAATTAGCTTTCATTGCAGCTGAAGATAAAAATTTTTATACTCATTATGGTGTTGATTTGATGGGGATCTTACGAGCGGCAATTAATAATGCCGCTAACATTTTTACCAATAAAAGACCACAGGGAGCATCAACAATAACCCAGCAAGTTGCAAAAAACTTTTTTTTAAGTGATGAGCTTGCACTATCGAGAAAGATTAAAGAAGCCTTACTGGCTATAAAGATCGAAAGCGCTCTTGAGAAAAATAGAATTTTAGAATTATATCTAAATCAAATTTATCTTGGGTCAGGAGCATATGGTGTAGGAGCGGCATCAAATAGGTATTTTTCAAAAAATTTACATGAATTAAGTATTTCTGACTCTGCTTATCTTGCGGCTCTTCCCAAAGCTCCTAATAATTATCATCCTATTAGGAATTATGAAACAGCTTTAAACAGAAGAAATTGGGTTTTGGCAAGGATGTTGAAAAATGATTTTATTAAGCAAGATATATATGAGTTAGAAGTTCAAAAACCAATTGACCATAATATAAAAAGATATGCATCGAAATTTACATCTGATTACTATTTAGAGGAAATTAGAAGAAGGGTTATAGATTTATTTGATGAAGCTGATCTCTATGGAGGAGGATTATCGATAAGAACTTCTTTAGATACTGAATCTCAATCAATGGCAATTAAATCACTTCAAAAAGGTTTAAAAAGCTACGATAAAAGACATGGATACAGAGGAGTGATCGCTAATTATGATCAAGATGATTGGTTAGATTATGCTAAAAAAAATTTTAAGATTCCTGAGGATTATTTATTTGCAAGAGTTCAGAGATTTGTAGGTAAAGATGTTGTTGTTGAAATAGATAACTCAAAATTAAATTTTTTTGATAATGATGTAATTATATCAATTGATGATTATAGATGGGCTAGGAAATATATTTCAGATTATTACATTGGCCCTAAGATAAACAATCCCAATGATGTTTTTAAAATTAATGATATTATTTATATATCCATAGGTAAAAAAAATCGCCTCATACTTGAGCAGATTCCAAAAATAAATGGTGCAATTGTTGTAATGGATCCTTATTCAGGTCGTGTATTAGCCTTATCGGGAGGTTTTGATTTTAAATTGAGTAATTTTAATAGGGCCTCTCAAGCAAAACGTCAACCAGGATCGGCTTTCAAGCCATTTGTTTATCTATCAGCTCTAGAAAATGGACTCAAACCAAACTCATTAATCTTAGATGCTCCATTTGTAGTTGATCAAGGCGAGAAACTTGGCAAGTGGAAACCAGAAAATTATGGAAAGAAGTTTTATGGACCAACACCTTTGCGTAAAGGAATTGAGAATTCAAGAAATTTAATGACAATAAGAATCGCTCAATACTTAGGCATGAACAAAGTCAGTGAGATTGCTGATAGATCAGGAATTATGAATAATATGCCAGAAGTGCTCTCAATGTCATTGGGCGCAGGTGAAACAACCTTGTTAAATTTAACGTCTGCTTATTCATCATTTGCTAATGGGGGGCTAAAGGTTGAGCCTGTAATGATTGATAGAATACAAGATAGAAGAGGAAAAAATGTTTACAAATTTAATTTTGGAGAATGCGCATTGTGTCAACAGCCTTTTTTGTCTGAAGTACCAAATCCCCAATTCAAAAGTTCGTTTAAACAAATTTTTGACTCTGTTGAAAGTTTTCAAATTGTTTCCATGCTACAAGGAGCAGTAGAAAGAGGAACTGGACGAAGAACTAAAATAAATGGATTAGAGATAGCTGGTAAAACAGGAACGACTAACAGCAATACCGATGCATGGTTTATCGGGTTTACGTCAGATATAATAGTAGGTGTCTATGCGGGCTTTGATAAGCCATCAAGCCTTGGAAAGACAGAAACCGGTTCCTCAGTAGCCGTACCAATTTTCAAAGAATTTATTTCAAATTATTATTTGGATAAAAGAAATATACCATTCAAAATTCCTCAAGGTATAGAGTTGATTAGAACTGATATTGATACTGGAGAAATTAAATCGAATCAAATTAACAGTAAAACTATCTATGAAGCTTATCGAAAAAATGATAAATTATTAACCAATAAAAAAACACTAGTTGGTAAAGATGGATTTCAGATTATCCAGATTGATGAAATAGGAGATAGTGACGAATTTGTAATTTATTGATGATATGGAAACGGACATTAAAAACTTATTAACTCTTGTCTCTGATAAACTAGATACAATCAGGAGGCACCTTTGACACAAAAGATTCTGAAAATCAGATTAAAGAGCTAAAGCTTAAAAGCGAAAAAGATGATTTCTGGTCTAATACAGATCATGCAAAAAAAGTAATGCAACAATTGTCTGAGTTAGAGGGTAACTTAAAAAAAATTAGTGAATTTGGAAATAGATATTCCGATATCAAAGAATTGTTCGAATTAGCTGTAATTGAAAATGATGCTGAAGTTCTCAATTCATGTCAGGTTGAAATTCAAGAATTATTTTTAAGACTTGAAGATGAAGAATTTAAACTACAATTTAATGGCAAGGCAGACGATAAGAGTTGTTATTTAGAAATTCATGCAGGCGCCGGAGGAACTGAAAGTCAAGATTGGGCTCAGATGTTGACAAGAATGTATTTGAGATGGGCAGAAAAAAATAATTTTAAGTTTAAATTAATTCATGAAGCAATAGGAGATGAGGCTGGCATTAAATCTTGTACCGCTTTAATTGAGGGTAATTATGCATTTGGATACTTAAAAAAAGAGTCTGGCATACATAGACTTGTAAGAATTTCGCCGTTTGACTCAAATTCAAGGCGTCATACAAGTTTTTCAAGTGTTTGGATTTCCCCTTATGTTGATGATGATGTTCAAATAGAAATTTTAGATAAAGACTTACGTATTGATACATTTAGAGCATCTGGGGCAGGAGGGCAGCATGTTAACACAACTGATAGTGCAATAAGAATTACTCACTTACCAACCAATATTGTAGTTCAATGTCAAAATGAAAGATCTCAGCACAAAAATAAAGCAACAGCAATGAATCTGCTAAAATCTAAATTATATGAACTGGAGATAAAAAAAATAGAAGATGAGAGAAAAGCCAGTGAAGATCAGAAAACAGAGATTGGGTGGGGTAACCAAATAAGATCCTATGTTCTTCATCCATATCGTATGGTAAAAGATTTAAGAAGTAATTTTGAAGATCCTGACCCTGATGCGGTTCTAGATGGTGATATTGATAAACTTATAAAGTCAAATTTAAAAAAATAAATATGAATAAAGCAATTAAATATTTTATCTTAATTCTTTTATTAACTCTTATTTTATTTTCTTCATATAGCTTTTATTTACTATTTAATAAGGGCCTGCCACTCGACTATTTTAAACAGCAAATAATAGAAAGAATTGAAATTAATCCTAAAATTAATGTAGGAAATATAAGTGGTATCAATCTAAAATACAATAATGATAAAGGTATTTATTTAAGGATTGATAAAATTGACCTAAAAACAGATTTTTTCAAAAATAAAATTACAATTGATAGTCCTATAATTGATTTTAAATTAAAAGAATTACTTTCCACAGAACAAAATTTATTTATTGAAACAAATGTAGATTTTTCTAATAATTATAGTTATGAATTTGCCTTCAATTTTATTACAAATGACGACAATCAAGAAATTATTTTACATAAAATTCTTGGACCTGATCTATATTTAGTCAATACTTCAAATATAATTATTAAAAATAAAAATAAAATTTTTATTAATGATACTTTAGAAATCAAGGCCAATATTAAATCTTTAAATCAAAACTTAAAATTAATTACATCTTTTCACCTTCCAAGTGAACTAGAGTCACTTGAAAGTTGGACTCATATAATTATTGAAGACGAAATAGATTTAAGCAAAAGATACTTGCAAAATAATTTAATGATAAGCTTATCAGGCATAATTAATTTTGGATATTTATTGCCTGATTTGGGACAGACATTAAATCTGGGCGAAGCTATTGGATTTGGAGGTAAACTTGGTGTTGCTGCTGTAAATATTGAGGCTTCACTGTCAGAAAAATATAATAAGGTTCATTTTAGATTATTCACAAACGGAGATCTCAATTTGAATGGATCTCAGATAATACTGAGTAAAAATTTAAATACAGCAGATTTTAATATTAAAACTAATGGCTCATATAAATTGTCTAAATTATTCGACTCTGTGGACATGAATACTGATAATCAATCCTTTCATTCATTTAAGAGAATACTAAAAAATAATCCAGTAGAAACAAAAAGACTGAATTTTCGTTTTAATGCTTCAAATTATTTTGAAAAACCATTCATTGAAACAATTTCTGACTTAGAGATAATAGCAGAAAATAATATTAACATTAATTTAAAATCAAATTCAAAAAATAACCCATCTAAAATTACTGGAGGTGCTTCGGTCATTTTTAATCTTAATATCGAAGATCTATCTTTTGAAAAATTTAAATCATCAGGAAAAATTTTATTAGATAATTTAGATATATTTTATCGTCCATTTAATTTTACAAAATCAAAAGGCGATAATTTAGAATTATACTTTGATGCAGAGATGAATGAATCCCTAAAGATTAAATTAAGAAGTAAGGATAATATTTATATAAATAGTGATATAGAGGTGACACAGGATAGAAATATAATTGTCTCAGAATTATTATTAAATAATTTTAGTAATATGAATCTATCTTTATCGGGCAATATTCATAAAAGAGTCTTTAACGGAAAAGTTACAGGTGATTTAATTGATCTTTCTGCATTAAAAGTAGAAAGAAAGAAGAAAACTAAATTTTTCTTTGATGAGGAAAATTATGAAATAGATGTAAAAACTGCAATTTTAGAAGGATCTGTATCCGTAAATAACTTTTTGATGTCAATTAATCAGAAACGAGAGAAACTTCGAGCAAAAGGCCAGGCGGTTTCTAATGGACATGATTTATATTACTTAAGAGAAAAAGATGAAAAAACTGACACAAGTCTTATTAAGTCAACAGATATAATATCATTTATTGGTGAAAATCATCCATTTAAGAAAATTTTAAGTAAAGGTGATGTTAATATTAATTCAACAAGGGACTCATACTCAGAGAAATCTTTTAATAAAATAAGATTAAATGAATTTACTTTAATTAATACGCCTGCCGCTCTAAAACTCATAACACTTCCATCTCTGTCAGGAATTTCTAGCTTAATTGAAAATGAAGATGGTATTAGTTTTTTAAATGGTGAAGTGACTTACTTTGAAGATCCTGACACTTTTTCAAAAATTGAAATGTTTGGTGTAAGCGATAGTATAGGACTTGTGATGGAAGGAAACATCAATAGAAAAGATAAAAATTTAAATTTTGAGGGTGAAATTAGTCCCATCCATTTAATAAACATGCTTTTAAAAAAAGTTCCTATAATTGGAGATTTGTTGGTTGGTGAAGAAGGTGAGGGATTGTTTGCTTTTGAATTTGAAATGAAAGGAGATTCATCTGATCCTGAGGTTACGTCAAATCCTCTTTCAATAGCCAAGCCTCAAATCTTAGAAAGAGCTTCTGAATATCTAAAAACTATTGAGTAACCTCAACTATAAAGTGTTTTTTCTTACCTACACTAATCATGACCTTATTATTTAAAACATCTTCTAATATAAGTTCATAGAGCTCATCTTTAACTACAGATTGATTGAGCTTAACCCCATGACCTCGAATAAGCTTTCTAGCTTCAGATTTTGAATTTGAAAATCCAATTTTAACGATCAGATCATAGATATATACAGGTTTTATAAATTCTTTTTCTAACAAAGAAATTTTTGGGAGGTTCTCAGAAATACTGTCGCCACTAAATGTATCTTGAGCAGTTTGTTCAGCTATACTTGCTGCATCTTTTCCATGAAGAAGAGTTGTAGCATGGTTTGCTAAAATAATTTTTGCTAAATTAATATTATCTTTTGAGTCACTTTCTATTTTATCAATTTCATCGATTGGAAGATCAGTAAATAGTTTTAAAAAACGAAAGACATCTCGATCATCTATATTTCTCCAGAACTGCCAATAATCATAAGAAGAAAAAAACTCTTCATTTAACCAAATGGCACCATCTGCAGTTTTACCCATTTTATCTCCGTTTGCATTTGTAAGCAGAGGAGTTGTTAAACCAAAAGATTCTTTTCCAATTGATCTTCGTATTAATTCAATACCATTTACTATATTTCCCCACTGATCTGAACCTCCTATTTGTAAAATACATTCATTTCTTTTATTGAGTTCAAAGAAATCATAAGCCTGAAAAATCATATAATTAAACTCAACAAAACTGAGCGATTGTTCTCTTTCTAGTCTTATTTTAACACTATCAAATGATAGCATCTTATTAATTGTAAAATGTTTTCCATAGTCTCTTAAGAAATTTATATAATTTAGCTTATCAAGCCATAAAGAATTATCACTCAAAATTGCCTTATTGTTTGATTGGAAATCAAGGAATTTATTAAATACTTTTTCTAAATTTGAGGCATTGGTATCTATATCTTTTGAAGAAAGAATTTTTCTCGTTTCATCTTTTCCTGATGGGTCACCAATTTTAGTTGTTCCCTTGCCAATCAAAACAATAGGATGGTGTCCATATTTTTGAAATAAACGCATGATCATTATTTGAATTAGACTACCGACATGCAGAGATTTTGCTGTACAATCAAATCCAATATAAAATTTGATTGACTCAGAATTCAGCAAATCACCTAGAGCTTTTTCATTAGTACATTGATGTATAAAGCCACGCTGTTTGAGCTCTTCAATTAGTGTCATATAAGTAATATTAATATACTATGTATTAAATATATAAACTCAGAAATTCTATATTTATGAAAAAAAACAGATATTTATCTCTTGGAATTATGAGTGGAACATCAAATGATGGTATTGATCTTTCTCTGATTCAAAGTGATGGTATAAGTAAATTTGATGTTCTAAGTTCTAAGTATATCAAATACAACAGTGATTTAGTTAAAGATCTCAATGATCTTACGAACAATATAAATAAATTGAGTATTTATTCATCTCGAATAATACAAATACAGGACAGAGTTACCAAGTCTTATATTAATGCTATTAAAAAATTTAAGAAATCTAATCACTCAAAAATTGATCTAATCTCTCTGCATGGTCAGACAATATTTCACGATCCCTATAAAAAAATTTCAATTCAATTATGTAACGCTGAATTGATTAAATCAGAATTTAATTCTCACATTGTTTATGACTTTAGACAAAATGACCTTAAGTATGGAGGACAGGGGGCACCTTTAGTGCCAGTTTTTCATAAATTAATGAATAATAATCTTTCATTAAGTGGAACTAATGCTTTTTTAAATATTGGAGGAGTTTCTAATATTACAATTATTGAAAATAGTAAAATAATTAGCGCCTTTGATGTGGGGCCAGGAATGGCAATTTTAAATGATTATGTCTTTCTTAAGAAAAAAAAATTTTATGATAAGAACGGAGAAGATAGCTCTAAAGGAAAAATCAATAAAAATCTTATTATCTCTTTAATGAAAGACAATTTTTTTAAAAAAAATCCACCAAAGTCATTGGATAAAAATTATTTTAATAAGTCAAGATTTTTAAAATTACCATATTATGATGCTTGTGCATCAATAGTTGAATTTACTGCTGAGTGTATAAAAAGAAGCATGATGTTAAGTAAATCTAGATTAGATAATTTAATTTGTATGGGTGGGGGTGTAAAAAATGATTATCTCATGAGACGTATCAAAGATAAGATTAATACGAATACTTTACGGGCAAAAGATCTTGGCATAGATGAAGATTTTATTGAAGCACAAGCATTTGCATATTTAGGAATAAGAAGAATAAAAAAATTACCAATAACGTATCCTCAGACTACAGGTGTTGCCAAAGCGATGATTGGAGGAAAAGTTATCTAAATCGCGAATTAAGTTCTTTTTCAATATAAGAACAAAGTATTTTATTAAGCTTGTGAACTTCATTATCATAAAAATGATTAGCTCCACTAATTTCTTCATATTCAACAGTGATATTTTTTTGAGATTGTAACTTTTGTGCAAGTCTCTGAGTTTCTTCAACAGGTACTAGCTCATCTTTTTTTCCATGAAGCATAATTCCAGAAGCTGGACATGGTGCGAGGAAATTAAAGTCATATAAGTTTGGTTGGGGAGAAATGCTAATGAAGCGTGTGATCTCAGGTCTTCTCATTAATAATTGCATGCACATGAGCGCTCCAAATGAAAATCCACTTACCCAGCACTGGTTTGTATTTGGATTCTGTCTTTGAAGCCAGTCAAGGGCAGCAGCAGCATCGGCTAACTCTCCAAGACCATTGTCAAACTTTCCCTCACTTTTTCCGACACCCCTGAAATTAAAACGAAATGTTGAAAAGCCAAATGAGTCAAAAATATTGTAAAGTTCCATTACTATAGGATTATTCATAGTGCCTCCATATAATGGATGTGGATGAAGCAATAGTGCTATAGGAGGGTTAAGGGATTGACCTTTTTTGTATTTTCCTACTAGTTTCCCCTCAGGGCCGCTAAAAATGATTTCTTTCACTTGATTGTTCATAAAATGAGATTATCTAATAGTTGACTAATTTAGTAAGGTATTATAAGTACTCAGTTGTTTGGTATACCTAATTTGGTGTGTTAAATACAAGACTTTTTTTAAATATGCTGCATTTTATTAATTTAATAGATTCCTATAATAGGAGAGATCCGGCTGCTAAGAGCCGATTAGAGACCTTTTTTACCTCTCCAGGATTGCATGCAATTGGTTTTTATAAAATATCCAATTTTTTATGGTCAATTAAGCTTAGTTTCCTAGCTAGAATAATATCTTATTTAGGGCGTTTATTGACTGGAATTGAAATTCATCCTGCTGCCAAAATAGGAAAATTTCTATTTATTGATCATGGAATGGGAATTGTTATAGGTGAAACAGCTGAAATTGGAAAAAATGTAACTCTATATCATGGAGTGACTTTGGGGGGAGTATCTCCAAGTGAAAATAGCGAAAGTCAAAAGAACAAAAAAAGACACCCAACGATTTGTGATAATGTAATTATAGGATCTGGAGCACAAATACTTGGACCAATTACGATTGGTGAAAATGCTAAAGTAGGATCAAACTCTGTTGTAACTAAAGATGTTGAAACGAACAAAAGTGTAGTTGGTAATCCAGCTAGATACACTGTTTCAGGTGAAAAAAGCAATATTGAATTTATGGCTTATGGAGTGAGTGGAGAAGATGACAGTAGAACAGCAAGAGTAAGAAAATTAGAGCAAGATAATGAACTATTAAAAGAGCGTTTATCCAAATTAGAAGAAAGATTGAGAGATTAGTAATGAAATTGAGCACTAAAAGTAGGTATGCTGTTCAAGCAATGGTAGATTTAGCTAAGAATAGCTCTGATAAACCATGCAATTTAAATGAAATTTCAATTAGGCAAAATATTTCTTTATCCTATCTAGAGCAGATATTTAATAAGTTAAAAAAATCAAATTTAGTATTCAGTATCAAAGGCCCTGGTGGCGGATATAACTTATCGAAAGCGCCAAATAAAATAAAGATTTCTGAAATCATCAATGGTGTTGAGGAAAATATTAAAGCAACAGGATGTAGTAATGACCCGTCAAAGTTTTGTACTGGAAAAAATGAAAAATGCATCACTCATCATTTTCTAGAGGATCTAGAGGTACTTATTGAAAATTATTTAGACTCAGTTGCTTTATCAGATATCGCACTAAATAAAGAGAACAACTTTTTAGGATTAAATCAGTAATGAACAAAGTAAACAAAGATAATTTTAAGCAAGATAAATATAAGTATGGTTTTGTTACTGATATTGAAAGTGAAAAGATTCCTAAAGGCTTAAATGAAGATGTAGTTAGATTAATTTCTAAGAAAAAAGAAGAGCCGGAATGGATGCTTGAATGGAGACTTAAAGCATATGAAAGACTTCAACATATGAGTCCTCCAAAGTGGGTAAAAGCTAAATTTGACGATATTGATTTTCAAGATCTTTATTACTATGCATCTCCAAAAAATTTCAAAGAAAAACCGAAATCACTTGATGAAGTTGATCCTAAGTTAATAGAAACTTATGAAAAGCTTGGTATTCCACTAAAAGAACAGAAAGTATTAGCTGGCGTTGCTGTTGATGCTGTATTTGATAGTGTTTCAGTTGCTACTACTTTTAAAGATAAATTAGATGAGATTGGAGTTATCTTTTGTCCAATTTCTGAAGCAGTTAAAAAACACCCTGAACTAGTTAAAAAATATTTAGGAAGCGTTATTCCTGTGACGGATCATTATTATGCTACGTTAAATTCAGCTGTGTTCAGTGATGGTTCTTTTGTTTATATTCCAAAGGGTGTCAGATGCCCTATGGAGCTATCTACATATTTTAGAATAAATGCATCAGAAACAGGGCAGTTTGAGAGAACACTGATTATTGCAGACGAAGATAGTTATGTGAGCTATTTAGAGGGTTGTACTGCTCCAATGCGAGATGAAAATCAGCTTCATGCAGCTAATGTTGAACTTATAGCCCTTAAGAATGCAGAAATAAAATATTCAACTGTTCAAAATTGGTATCCAGGTGATGAAAATGGTGTCGGAGGTATATACAATTTTGTTACTAAAAGAGGTCTTTGCAAAGGGGACAACTCGAAAATTTCTTGGACTCAAGTTGAAACAGGTTCCGCAATTACCTGGAAATATCCAAGTTGCATCTTAAAAGGGGACAACTCAAGTGGAGAATTTTACTCTGTAGCGATAACAAATAATTTTCAGCAAGCAGATACAGGTACTAAAATGATACACCTTGGTAAAAATACTAAAAGTAGAATAATTTCAAAAGGTATATCTGCTGGTAAATCTTCTAACACTTATAGAGGACTAGTAAATTTCCATAGAAAAGCTAAAAATGCTAAAAATTTTACACAATGCGATTCACTCCTTGTTGGTGACAAATGTAGCGCTCATACGATTCCATTGACAGAGAACAGTTCAAATGACTCTTCAATTGAACACGAGGCAACTACATCAAAAATAAGTGATGACCAGCTTTTTTACGTAATGCAAAGAGGTATGAGCGCAGAAGATGCGCAAGGTTTAATAGTGAATGGTTTTTGCAAAGAAGTTTTACAAAAGTTACCTATGGAGTTTGCAGTCGAAGCCCAGAAGCTTGTAAATATTAGTCTTGAAGGAAGTATTGGATAATTATGCTTGATATAAAAAACTTAAATGTTTCTGTAGAAGAAAAACAAATACTTAAGAATTTATCTCTAAATGTTGGTAAAGGTGAAGTTCATGCAATAATGGGTCCAAATGGATCAGGAAAAAGTACAATTGCTCATACATTAGCGGGAAATCCAAACTATGAAATCATTTCAGGCAATGTTAATTTTAATGAGAAAGATTTGCTTGAGATGGATCCTTCAGAGAGATCTTTATCAGGTCTTTTTTTAGCATTTCAATATCCTATAGAGTTACCAGGAGTAACAAACGCTTCATATTTAAAGCAAATAGTTAATGTTCATAGAAAACACCGTGGAGAAAATCTTATTGAGGCTGGAGATTTTTTGAAACTATTAAAAGATAAATCAGCAAGATTGAATATACCAATGGATATGCATTCACGTTTTGTTAATGCTGGCTTTTCAGGTGGGGAAAAGAAGAAGAATGAAGTACTGCAACTGGATCTTTTAAACCCCAATTTAGTAATTATGGATGAAACTGATTCTGGACTGGATGTGGATGCTTTAAAAAGTACATCAGAAGCTGTGAATCAACTCAGATCATCTGATCGCTCATTTATAATAATCACACACTATTTGAGGTTGCTAGAATATATTGAGCCAGATTTCGTTCATGTTTTTCAAAATGGATCAATCATAGAGTCTGGAGATAAATCTCTTGCAAATAGAATTGATAAAGAAGGTTACGCATAATAATGAGTAACTCTGAGAAAAATATTTGTTCAATTATAATTGGTGAGGATGTTAAATTTGAGAATATTGCTAAGGAATTAGATATAGATTTTCAAATACAAAATGATCAGATAATTGGCAAAATTAATATTATTAAATCTAATAAAAAATTTCTCATCAATCTTTTAAATACTAGTGAGAAAAAGTTTAGTTTAGAATTAGAAATTATTATAAATGAAAACAGTTTTCTCGAATTAAGAGATGAATCAGATTATAAATACGGATCAGATATTATTATTAAATCAATAATGAGTAAAAATTCAATATTTGAATTTTTTAGACTTAATAATTTTAAAAATAATACAAAGAATACTTTTAATCATAATATTGAACTTGCTTTGAATTGTGAATTTAGAGACTTTAACTTTTCAAATGGCTCTAATGAGATGGATAATAATACAACTGTTTCATTAAATGAAGAAAATGCCAGTTATGTTGGAAGTGGTGTAATGATTTCCAATTCAACAAATTGTAATAACGATTTATCAATAAAGCACTTATCGAAATCAGCGAAGTCAGACTGCTCATTTAAAACAGTTTCAAGGGGAAGTTCTAATATTAAATTTTCAGGTGAAGTATTTGTGGATCATGGTTGCTCCAAAACTATTTCAAATCAGATAAGTAAAGGATTAGTAATGGATGAGTCTGCCAAAATAAGCCTAATCCCAAAACTAGAAATAAATAACGATGATGTTATTTGTGCTCATGGTGCCGCTTCAGGTAAGCCTGATGAATCTGTAATTTTTTATCTTAAGTCGCGAGGTATCGCTCATGCTGATGCAGAGAAGATTTATGTTCAAGGGTTTCTGGGTGAATTTTTAGATAAAATTTCTAATTCTGAGATGCAAGAAAAAGCTATGAAATATATTTCTACTCATTGTTAATATGTTAGACATAAAAAAAATTAGAGATGATTTTCCAATTCTCGATAAGAAGATTCTTGATAATAAAGATCTTGTTTATTTAGATACAGCTGCTTCCGCTCAAAAACCAAAGGTTGTTATTGATGAAATTAATAGTTTTTATTCCAATAATTATGCCAATGTAAGTAGGGGTGTTCACACGCTCTCTGTTGAGTCTACTTTTAGGTATGAAGATGCAAGAAAAAAAGTTCAGAAATTTATTAACGCAGAATCTGAAAGAGAAATAATATTTACTAAGAGTGCAACCGAAAGCATTAACCTTATATCAAATTCTTTTGCGTCAAAATATATAAATGAAGGTGATGAAATAATTTTGACGGTTATGGAACACCACTCAAATATTATTCCGTGGTTTTTAATACGTGATAGATATAAATGTAAAATTTTATTTGCAAATATTGACTCATCGGGAAATATTGATCAAAACCATTTTGAATCACTAATTTCTGAAAAAACTAAACTAGTTTCTATTACCCATCTATCAAATGTCTTTGGAACAATTGTTAATCAAAAAATAATCAACTTATGTAACCAGGCTGGTATTCCAATTTTACTCGATGGATGTCAGTCAGCTGCTCATATTCCAATAGACGTTAAAGCTTTAGGATGTGATTACTATGTTTTTTCAGGGCATAAACTCTATGCTCCTACGGGAGTAGGTGTTTTCTATGGGAAGGAAAATTTAATTGAAGAACTTCCACCATATCAAGGGGGAGGAGGAATGATTGCTGACGTTTCAACCGATGGAGCGACTTTTACCGATTTACCAGCAAAGTTTGAAGCTGGCACACCCCCACTGGTTGAAGCTTATGGTTTAGGTGTTGCAATTGATTATGTCAGTGAGTTAGGGATGTCTGAAATATCTGAGCACGAGCTTAGATTAACTAATTATGCTTTAAATAAAATGCAAGAGCTTGACTTTGTAGATATTCATGGAGCAAATGGAAATAAACATTCTATTATTTCCTTTAATATTAAGAATGTTCATTCGCATGAAGTTTCATCATTTTTAGATGTTGAGGGTATCGCTATTAGGGCTGGACATCATTGTTGTCAGCCTCTTATGAAACATTTGAATTTAAATTCAACTGCTCGATTATCATTTGGAATGTATAACACAGAAGAGGAAATTGATATTTTTATTAATGCTCTCAAGAACTGTAGGGATTTTTTTACCAAATGAATGATTTAATAAAAGAATTGTATCAGGAGATCATACTTGATCATGGTCAGTCTCCCAGGAATTTTGGTGAATGTGATCCACATAATAAAAGTGCAGATGGACATAATCCACTATGTGGAGATAATTTAAAATTAACTTTTTACATTAATAACGAAGATGTCATAGAAGATATAAAGTTTACTGGGGAAGGGTGCGCGATATCTCTTGCTTCAGCATCATTAATGACCGAAAAACTAAAAGGAAAAAAAATTGATGTTGCTAAAGAAATTTTTAGTGATTTCACTAATTTAGTATCAGGGACAAGTGAGGATCTCAAAGTATTAAATGAGGAAGACTCACTTTATGCCCTCAAAGGTGTTGGAGGTTTTCCAATGAGAGTTAAATGTGCAACGATGGCATGGCATGCCTTTAAATCTGCTTTAAAAAGTTAAAAATGAGATTATATCCTGTATATATCGCATTACTTTTAATATTTATTGTTTTGCAACTTATTTATGGCAAAGGATCTTTTGCCGATGTAAATTTAGAGGAATACGACATGTCAAAAGTTGAAATTATAGATAGCCCTTTTTGGTGTTCATTAACTCCAGAGGACAGAGCTAAAGCAATTGCATCACTTACAGAAGAGCAAAGAAGGGTTGCTTTAAAAGATGGGACAGAAAAGCCATTTGCTAATGAATATTGGGATCATAAAGAATTAGGTATATATGTGGATGTAGTTTCGGGAGAACCCTTGTTTGCATCAGTAGATAAATTCGACTCAGGTACAGGATGGCCAAGCTTTGATAAACCAATAGAAGGTATGGATATAATTGAAGTAGAAGATAACTCTTTTTTTATGAAAAGAATTGAAGTTAGGAGTCAGTTTGCAGATAGTCATTTAGGACATTTGTTTGATGATGGTCCAACTGAAACTGGTCTTCGATATTGTATTAACTCTGCTGCCTTAAAATTTATTCATATTGATGAAATGGATGATAAAGGATATGGAGATTTTGTGAAACTGCTAAAAAAAAATGACTAATGAGATTGATCAAAAAATTATAAATGCTCTTAAAACAGTATTTGATCCTGAGATTCCTGTTGATATTTACGAACTAGGACTCATTTATAAATGTGAGGTCACCCCGGATAATAATGTATTAATAGATATGACATTGACTTCCCCAAATTGCCCTGTTGCCGAGGAACTGCCAATCAATGTGAGTAATGCTGTTAAGTCTGTAAATGAGGTAAATGATGTGAAGGTTGATTTAGTTTGGGATCCTCCATGGGATATGTCTAGAATGTCAGATGTAGCAAGATTAGAATTGGATATGATGTAAATATGGGACAGGTATTATCACTCACTGAAGACGCAAGAGTCAGAATAAAAGAAATTTTATCTGAAACAGAAAAAGATAAGATTGGCGTTAGAATTGCTGTTTCAGAAGGTGGTTGTGCAGGATACTCTTATGAAATGACCTATGTTGAAAATGCTGATCCAAAAGATGAACTTATTGAACATGATGATGTAAAAATTTTTATCGATCCAGCGGCGATAATGTTTTTATTAGGATCTACAATGGACTTTAAAAGTGATAAATTCAAATCTGGTTTTGTATTTATGAATCCTAATGAAACTGAACGATGCGGTTGCGGTGAATCTTTTAGTGTCTAAATCTATTGAAATTGGTTTTTAGAAGTATACTTTAATATAAATTTGTATATAAATTACATTTTCAAGAGCCCGTAGCTCAGCTGGTAGAGCACTCCCCTTTTAAGGGAGTTGTCCTCGGTTCGAACCCGAGCGGGCTCACCACCTATCTTAACTAATTGCCTTTTCCAATTTCTAGGATAATCTCTTACATATGACTATTTACAGCGGAAGTTGTGCCTGTGGCCAAGTAAACTATTCAATTTCAGCAAAACCTTATTTTACTCAGGCCTGTCATTGTAAAGACTGTAAAAAATCAACTGGTTCTTCATATGTTATTCATTCAATGATCCATGAAGATGATTTTTCAATAGATGGTGAAGTAGACTCAACTGATTTATCTACAGGCAGTGGAGCAGGGCAAAGAGCTTATTTCTGTACTAAGTGTGGAGTCTATATTTATTGTAAATATAAAATTGCTGAACCTGAGAAGAGAATAGCTCTAAGAACAAAAACTCTTAATGATCACAATCGATTTCCTCCACAAGCGCATATCTTTGTTAAAGATAAAGATCCCTGGATTAATTTAGAGGGTATTAAAAATTGTTTTGATGCTATGTATGATAGAGATACTGTCTGGCCAGAAGATAGCCTTAAGGCATTACGAGAAAGGGCTAATTAGTTTTTTTAATTTTGCTTTAGAAGTGTCTAAAAAAAACCAATATAAATCATTGATATGAATAGTATTGAAAAAGCAATTATATAAGCTAATGCTACTTGTCCACCTACAAAATCTAATATCTTTTTAAGCATTAGTTTCTTTCAATTACTAGTAATTCATCATTAAACCAAAGGCCATCATTTTCACGAATGATATCTTCAACACATTTTATATAACTTTGATCCGCTTCTTTTTCTTTTACCATTTGATCACTCATTTGAGCTACATAAGTGCACGCATTCCATGCGGAAAAGACTAATGAAGTAGAGATTCCGCTATTAATTTCATTTGGCTGAGAACGAAGTTTGTAATTGAAAATTTCTGGTTTCTTGAAAGTCAGAGAAGAATCGTTAATATATAGATGTTTTAAATGCTGCATCATGTCTTCTCCTTTGTTGGGAAAAGGATTTTCATCGGGCCATAATTTAGTAATAGCTTCTAATCCTGGATCATCACCACAGGAGTGAAATATTGCTAATTTTCCATTTTTAGCAATTAAATCAATCATTGGTTTAACTACAAGATTAACTTTTTTTTCAACTGTGGCTCTAGATCTATAAGCTTGCGATACCATAACTAAATCAAATTCATTAATAGAGTTGTCAATTGAAGGAATTATTTGGTCTAGTGCATACTCATGATCTTTTCTATAAATGACCATTACTGATGGATTTTCGTATGTTGTATTGCCAAATTTATTTTCCTCAACTCTCCAACTATCCTTCAGTATTGGGCCCAATTTTCTTAATTGTTCATAAAATCCATAAGATGAGTTTCCCTCAAGAGCAATTTCATGCCAATTCATTTTTTTTTGCTTTTCATCATTTTTAGATTTTAAATGACCTGCTTCAGAATAATGAAGGTTAGAAATTACAAAAACCATATTAGGATGTTCTACGAGTCTATCCGCTAGTTTCTCAATCGTTAATCTAGCATCTTCCATACTTACATCTTTACAAGAAACATATATTGGAGTGGTTGGAAACTTTTGATGACATATGCGGAGAACATTCATAAGTACAGCTCCATCACCAACACCGGCATCAAAGATTTTAAGTGCAGGTTTTGATGGAGTAAGATCTTCTATTAAATGAGAAAGTTTTTCCGAAATTATAGCTTTCTCGTTCGTAGTCGTAATAAATAATAAATATCTCTGGCGACTATCGAAAAATTTTACATCATTTGACATGAGTTTATGTTAACAATAATGTCTACAAATTAAAACACTCAATTTCAAATAATATATCGAATAAAAGTATAAATTTTATTGGCTGGATCCTATTTATTATCTCTGCAATAGGTTTCTGTATCGCAAGTATCGGCAGCTTTTGGTCAATGTTTGGGAGCTTATTCTTTTTAATAGCCTGTGTAGTTTTTTTAATTCCATATTTTAGAAATGAAAAAAATTAATTCTATTTATTTTGCTGGAACTTCACTAACTATTTCACCTAAAAAAGATAACAGCTGATCAGTTGATGTATTATATGTTTCTCCAAGTCTAACCACAATTAAGTCTTTGGATGGAATAATCAGAATGTATTGACCCCCAAAACCTGCGCAATAATATGTATCTTTTGGAAAATTATATGCATTTTTCCAGTATTTGTTTACATGCCAAAATTTATTACTGTAGGAGTTGTACGTGTGCTTTGATGGTGTTCTTGTTTCGTCTATCCATTCTTTAGAAATTATCTGTTCTCCATCCCAAGTACCATTTCTCAGATATAGATAGCCAAACTTAGCATAGTCACGAGTAGATGCATAAACAGATGATCCACCTATGAAGGTTCCAGATTTATCAAACTCAAGGGTTGTATTATTTAAACCAATTGGTTCCAATAAGCTCTGATCAATAAAGTTATAATAATCAATTTCTTTCTTATTAAGTTTATTTTTTAAAATATAACTAAGTATATTTGTGGTTCCAGTAGAGTAATTAAATGATGTTCCTGGCAGCTTAATCAACGGCGAATTTGTAGCATATTTTCCTTGATCTAACATTCCTTCATCAAATAACATTTCCGCAGTATCAGATCTTCCTTCAATATTGTATTCTTCTACAAATTCTAATCCTGGTTTCATATTAAGAAGATGGTCGACTGTGATTTCTTTTCTAAGATCATTCCATGAAGGAATTAGATTATTTTCATGAATACTTGAGATAAAGCCTTTATCAATCATGATACCAGTTATTGCTGCTGTATAACTTTTTGCCATTGACCATGATACAAGCTTGGTATCACTTTTTATTCCAGTATTATACTTTTCAAATATAATTTCCCCATTTTGGATTATCAAAAGAGAGTTTGTTTTGCCATATTTGCTAAAAGATTCGTTTGAAAATAATTCCTTAACTTTATTTTCAAAATTAGAATTTCCAACAAAATTATCTGTATTTATTGACCATTCTTTAGTTGGCCAATTCACACTAGGATCATGTTTTTTTTGTTCTGATAATGCTAAAACATTGACCATTAAATAAAAAAACACTAGTAATGTTGAAATTAAAATTTTCATGATGATTTTCCTAAAAAAAACACAATATATTCTATTTTTATTAATAACAGTATTAATTTTTACATTAAAGAATGCTTCATCTGATGAAACTGGTATTTTCATTGGGGCCGTTTCTAAACATTATTGTACTTGCGTATTTGTCTCAGAATTACAGACTGACTATTGTAGTGATACACTTAATAATTTTATGGAACCAGCATTAGAAGACCCAAATCTTGCAAATGCAGCAAGCGCCATGAAAGTTGATATAGACGCTGGAACTTTGACTGTTTCAGTATTTGTTGGAGATAGAGGTGTAAAATCGATCTTCAATGGAGAAAAAGGATGCTATCTAGACAAAATAAACTAATCTAGCAATATGTGGCTTTTTGATTGTGGGTTAGACACTATTGAGTGGCGTCGAGTTATTATAGTCTATACCGTATCTTTATCTCCTTTTATTCTTTTTGCTTACCTTGCCTATAGAGGGAAAATGAAGAAGTGGGTCACGTATACGATCATATCATCTTTTTTTATTGCAATGTTTGGATGGGAAATATGGTTGAATTTTGGTTTATTAGATGGTCAGCCAGTAGATTTTAGGAGATCAGCGGCTCTAAGCTGTGCAATTCCAAGTTCTATAAATTGGATTACAAATTCCCTAGGTGATGTTGCGATTGTTTGGTTTGGAATAATTCTATTGTCTTATTTTTATAAAAACAAATCTAGTCCATTTGAAAAATTCATTATTCCAGCATTTCTAATTTTATTATCATGGTTCCTGATTCAAAATATTTGGGTTGAGATTGTGCTATATTATAACCAAGTTGGTGGCGATGCACGATTGTCATGGGCTCCTCTGATGCCTTTAGGGCCTTGGTTCAACCCACCATTATTTTCAATATTTGGTCGAGATGTTACATTTCAAGGTCAGATTGTTTGGGTACTTGCAACACCAATATATTATTTTGTAATGATATATTTTTATAGAAAAACAAAAGGACGTTAATCTAAAACAATATCGTTTCCATCATCTTTATTTACAAAAAAGTCAGGGAAAGGCTCTGCATCAGGTGTAGCTAAATATTCACTTAAATCAGTCTTTCCCGATTTAATAATTGTACTATCATCAACACACATGTTTCCAGTAAACTTCTTTGAGTCTTGAGTTAAAATTATATAAGCAGCGTCACTCATAATTTCTGGAGTTCGACACTTACTCAAGCCTTTGTCTTCCATGCTTTTTGCAAGGATATTTGTAACAGCCGAGGTATTGATCATTGTTCTTGGCCATAATGAATTCACTGCAACTCCTGAAGATTTTAGTTCTTCAGACATTCCTAATGTACACATACTCATGCCATACTTAGCCATTGTATAAGCAACGTGAGGAGCAAACCAGTTACCTTCCATATTTAATGGTGGACCTAAATTTAATATATGTGGATTCTCTGCTTTTTTAAGGTGTGGAATACATGTTTTAGAAACTAAAAAAGTACCACGTGTATTTATATTATGCATTAAGTCATATCGCTTCATATCAGTCTGAAGTGTAGGTGTAGGACTAATTGCACTTGCATTATTAACACATATGTCAATGCCACCAAATTCTGAAACTGCTTTTTCTACAGCCGCATTAACTTCTTCTTCAAAACGTATGTCTGTTTTTATTCCAATCGCATTACCGCCTGCTTCTTTCAGCTCATCAGCAGCGGTGTAAATAGTGCCTGGAAGAGTAGGGTGAGGTTCAGTAGTTTTTGCCACAATAGCGATGTTAGCACCATCCATTGCTGCTCTTTTAGCAATTGCGAAGCCGATGCCACGAGTAGCACCAGTAATAAATAACGTTTTGCCTTTTAATTTGGTCATAATTTTTGTCCTTATTGTAATTTTTTAGGTTTCCACTCAAGGGTTCCAAAGAAACTTAAGAATTTTTCTTTTAATCCAACAGCTGATTTAGAGTCTTTATACATTTTTATCCAAAGCATAAAAGTAATTTTAATGGGATTAAATGTTTTTACATTATCCGTTATACCATAAACAACCTTTTCTCTCTCAGGTTCAAATGTTCCAAAGAATTTATCCCAAATGATCAGAAGATTTCCAAAATTCTTATCAATATATTGATCATTTGAACCATGATGAACTCTATGATGCGATGGAGTAACAAATATATATTCAAGAGGTCCCAGTTTATTTATCCATTGAGTATGTCCTATTACACCCCAGAACGTTGAGACAATTCCAACAACAACAGTAATCAATGGATCAAATCCAATAAGGGGCAAAGGCATAAAGAAAATAACTTTTGCAAATGGAGCAAACCATGCTTGACGCAATGAGACAACAAAATTCATTTCTTCGCTAGAATGATGGTTCATGTGCATTGCCCATAAAAACTTTATTCTATGAGAAAATCGATGAAACCAATAGTAAAGGAAATCAACAGTAACAAATGTTAGCGCAACTACAAAAAAAACATGCATTAGGTCATTAATTGTAAAAAGCCTGAATTGATAGAGATAGATATTAAACAAAAGAAAAGAACCTTTTGTAAGCAAACTGACGATGACATTGCCTGTTAAGAGTCCGTAGGATCCTAAAGTATCATTTAGTTTATATAGCTTCAGACCTTTTAAGTTTGAATAGATAGCCTCACTCACAATGAGTAGAGCGATTAAAGGGACTGCATATGTATAAACTGATAATTCTGTCATATCTATGTTTTGGTTTTTTTATAAATTTTTAAAATATTATAATGTAATTTACTATTTTTTTTTGTTTTTTCAATTTTTGCTGACATTCCAGATTCTTTGACTGTATTTAATTTTATTTTTTTGTGTAATATTCTGGTTCTCAATATTTTTAAATTTCTATCTAAATCAAGTATATGATGACCAGCAGAAGTAGTTTTTGCAGCTAAAATAAAATATTTTGACTCATTATTATTTAAATAATTGTAAATTTTTTTTATATAGATGGTCATGAATTATAACTAAATTTTATACGTAAAAAATCTTCATTTAACTGTAACACAAATAGTTCATAGTTTGTCTTACAAAAAAAAGGAGAAAAAAATGGAAGCAAAAGAAGTAGTACAAAAAGGTTATGATTTATTTGGTGCTGGAGATATGGAGACATTTTTTGGCGAAATAGTTCATAACGATATAACGTGGACCTTTCCCGGTGAAGAAGGCAAGCATCCATTATCAGGTGTGCATAAAGGTAAAGAAAATTTTATAGCTAATATGTCTAAGATTCCTGAATACTGGGATAATTTTTTGGTTACACCTATATCAATGATTAGTGAGGGCAATAAAGTGTTTGCTTTAGTAAAAGGTACCGCAGATGGAATGGACACAATGTTTGGTCATTACTTTGAAGTTGAGGACGATCAAATGAAAGTTATGATGACTTTTGATGATACGTTGACTGCATTTAACGCCATGAAGAAGTAACCAATCTAAAGAAAGAGATATATATAATTATGACAACAAATAAATCACACTACACAATAGCTACTCAGTGGATTGTGCCTGAGGATATGCAATCTGAAGTAGAACAGTTTTTTCAAGAGCACGAGAAGTGGATGAGAGAAACTCATAATTTGTCGGGTGATGCAGAACCAAGGATTGTTGATTACTCAGTTTCAAAAGCCCCTCAATATGTTGACAATGATTTAGAAAAAGGGCCGTCAGGTAAAATGATTTATTCTTTATATGAGGCCTATGTAACAGACCAAGGTGCGATGAAACATTTTGAATTATGGCAGTCTCATCCTGGAGCTGAGACAATGGCTAAGATGTCTGAGTATCAAAGTGATATGTCTTTTAACGCAGAAGTTATTGCAACTATGGAAAAATAAAAAAAGGAGAATTAATAATGTATGTAATGTTAACTCAAAAGTTATCTAAAGGTTTTAAATCATGGAAAGATATGGTTCATGAGAATGGACATAAACTAGAAGGCTTTAAAGGTAAGATTTTATTTGCCGGATCACATGCTGAAGATGATAATTCAATGGTCGTAATAATGCATTATGAAGATAAAGAAGGTCTCATGGCATTTAAAAATGATGAGGAGCTGATTAAAGCTAGACAAGAAGCTGGTGCTTTAACAGAAACCACTCAAATGACCGTCATGACTGACGATGCTCTAATTAATTTTCCAAATTAATTATAATCCTGATATTATAATTTACTCACAATAAAATAGAAAGGAACTTGTTTATGAATTCAATTGAAGTAAAAAGTTTTAGTAGTGCAGATGAAGTGAATACAAATTTTAATAATGCACGTATTGAGGCTGTCAATGTTGGAGGTCAAAGAGTATTAAAGCTGACTCTTCAACCAGGATGGAGATGGTCTGATGATGTCAAGCCAACTGTTGGTACTGAAAGCTGTCAGGCAACACACCTTGGTGTTATTATAGAAGGAAGCGTAAAAGCTGTTCATAATGATGGTACTGAAGCTACTTATCATGCTGGAGACGCATACTCTATTCAACCTGGACATGATGGAATGGTAGTTGGTGATACACCTGCAATTGTTTACGAATTTGCAGGAGCATGGGGTGAATAAATTATTCTGTTAGGATAAAATTTGTATCGGTTCTACAGCCAGTACCGATTTCATATCCTTTATTCTTTATTGTTTCTCCATCAGCTTCATTTTTTTGAAGTTCTTCAATGATAGCGCTGTTTCTATCAATACATTGTTTATGTTGTGATGGAAAAATTGTTAATATAGTAATTGCAACAAAAAAAACGATAAGGACGCCGGGCCAAACACTAAAATCTTTCATTATTATTTAAATAATTCTTCTGCTTTCAGCTTATCACCCTCTTTACTTTTGATGTACTCATTACACTTTTTGATTTCTATCTCCATTTCAAGAATATAATTTTTTAGCTCTTCTATGCTTAATTCATCAAAATCGATTTTTTTGATCTTTTTAATAGGCTCTAATTCGTCGGTATCCATAGTGATAAGCTATTATAAAAATGAGTAAATTCCAAAAGAAAGAGATAAAAATATTCTATTTAAACTAAATTTATAGTATCTTAATTTAAACATTACTCATAAGACTATGCATTATCGTCAAGTATTTATATTAACGTTTCTCGTAATTTTTTCATTCATGCCTGTATCAGTTGCTGGATCTCCAGATGATACAAATTCAAACCCTGTTCAAGTTAATAAAATTAATTCCTCAAGTTTTTCAAGTTTTATTGACTCTATGGATACACTTGGTTTTGATAATATTTATTTTAAAAGAGCTCCTGAGGAATTTAAATCAAGAATTGAAAAGGCATTTAATGAAAGATCTAAAACAAAAGATGCAAATCAAATTTTTGGCCTTTTTAAATCTGAATTAGATGAAACACCTCATTACGCATATAAAATTTATAATGAAACTCTCCTACATTTGTACGATTTATCACCAAGAACATTTGAAAAAAACTCAATTATTCTAAAAAATTCTTTAATTGAAATATTAAGCCAGCCTTATAATCCAGAGTCAAATATTACCTATACTGACGAACTTGACTGTGGAGCAGAAGAAAATTACGAACCTTGCAAAAAACTATACCAAAAAAAGATGAAGTTACCTCTTATCTTATTTTTAATGCTTCCAGCTATCTTATAACCATAAATTTACTTTTTTATGAAAACATCTTATCTAGAAAATGATTTGATAAAATTAAGAAGAGAGTTTCATTCTCAACCGGAACTAAATTTTGATGTTACTGAAACTTCAAAGAAAATTGAGTCAATACTAAAGTCTTCAAATATTGAAGTTCATAACAATATTGGTAGAACAGGTTTAGTAGGCGTTATCAAAAAAGGAAATTCAAACCGAAGCATCGGAATAAGAGCTGACATGGATGCTTTACCAGTTAATGAGGTTAATACATTTGATTACAAATCCAAGCATGACGGCAGAATGCATGCTTGTGGCCACGATGGTCACGTTACGATGGCATTAGGTGCCGCGAAACACTTAGCTGAAAAAGAAGATTTTGATGGAACAGCTTATTTTGTCTTTCAACCAGATGAAGAACAAACTCAAGGTGCTCAAGCTATGATTGATGACGGTTTATTCGATCGTTTTTCAATGGATGAAATTTATGCATTTCATAATTTACCGGGAATGGATGTTGGAACATTTGCTACAAGAGCTGGAACAATTACTGGTAGCGAAAGTTTATTTCGAATAGAACTAAAAGGTATAGGAGGACACTCTGCGTTACCACATATGGGAGTTGACACAATAACTGTTGGCACCCAAATCATTACAGCCCTTCAATCCATAGTTTCAAGAAAATTAAACCCCGCAGTTAACGGAGTAGTTTCTGTTACAGAATTTATTACTGATGGAACTGAGAATGTTTTACCAGGACATGCGCTAATATTAGGAGATACGAGAGCTTTATCTCCAGATTCAAATAAAATCATGGAAGAGTCTATGAAAAATATTGTAAATGGCATGGCTCAGGCACATGGCATAGAAGCGAAATTTGAATATAGGACTAGAACCAATATGACCATTAATTCACCTGAACAGGCAGGATTTGCTTCAATGGTTGCTGAGAAATTAGTTGGAAAAGAAAATGTAGATGGTGATTGTGAACCAAAGCTATTCTCTGAAGACTTTTCTCAGATGTTAATGAAAAAACCAGGTTGTTATATTTTAATTGGAAATGGAATTGATGGATCCTGCGGTAAAACGTTGCATTCTTCAGATTATGATTTTAATGATGAACTATTAGTAACGGGATCATCTTATTGGAGCGAATTAGTTCTTGAAAAGCTAGGATAACTTCTTCATTGGTTACTCATTAAATACTTATGAATAAATTAGATAATAATTTATTGTCAATTATCTGTATTCTAATAGGGATGTCTATTTTTTCTATCCAGGATGTTTTGATTAGACTCTTATCAAATGAAGTCTCTACTTTTCAAATCTTATTTACGCGAAGCATTGTAGGATCTTCTTTGCTTGTCGCTTATTTAAGAGTCATGAAGATTAAAATAGAGTTTGCAACCAATTATCTTTTATTAACAATATTCAGAGGAATTATATTTCTATTTGGTTTTGCTTTATTTTATGTTGGCTTAGCAAATTTATCTTTTGCTATTTGTACATCATTATTTTTTACGGCACCTTTTTTTGTAACCATTCTATCCAAAGTATTTTTAAGTGAGACTATTGGTATAAGGCGTTGGCTTACAGTTTTGTTTGGGTTTTTAGGTGTTCTAATTATAGCGGACCCTTTTTCAAGTGAATTTAACTATTATATGATTTTTCCAATTTTATGTGCAATGTGTTATGCGGGTGCGATGATCATTATCAAAATTACTTCAGATAAAGACAATGTATACGCTCAAACTTTTCATTTTTATTTTACGGCAATGATCTTATGTCCAATCAGTGCTTTAATTGGAAATATATTTAATCTTCATGATCCATCTAATCAAATCACAGACTTCATGTTCCGATCATGGGCATATAATTTTGATATCAACTTATTATTAATGATACTTGTTGGATTAACTGCAGTATTAGCATTTGTTTTTACGATAAGCGCTTACAGGTTAGGAAAGCCATATATTGTTGCTCCTTTTGAGTACATCTTATTGGTATGGGCAGTAATTTATGGCAGGTTAATATGGGGTGAAACCATTTCATCACAAAGTTGGATAGGAATATTTATTATTGTAACTGGTGGGATTTATATCTTCTATCGAGAGCGAATAAATAATCAAATTCTTGCTACAGATCAAACCATAAGATAACGAAAACCCAATTGTCATTATCACAGTAGATTTTTTAAAAAAATAAAGAGAATATTTGAAACAGAAACCCTGAGTAATTATTTTCAGGGTTTCTATCAACAGATACTAATTACTAGTAATTATGTGCATTCCACCATCAGTAATATTTAAATGTGGTTGTAAATTGGAATAAACCCATCTTTGCATTTTAGTTGATGCAAATATATCCATAGCTTTGCCGAGATCACTTGCGTTTGCTGCTGTCATATACATCACAGTATTAGCAGGAAGCATTTCACTTCCACAAACAGCACAACTTGCAAAACCCATTGCAGCAGGAGCTCCTTCTTCAGCTAACATTTTTTGAAGTTTAGGAAAGTTGAAAAAAAAGTTTATACCATCATTAACCTCAGCAAAAGCGTATGCAAAAGCATTTCCTGCCGCTAATTCTCCAGTAAATTCAACATCATTAATAAATGTACCTGATGTAGTAACTATTCCTTCATTATCACCAAAACTTGATTGAAGCCAATTAGGATTTTGTTGAACTAAGGCATTTGTTTCAAGCATAGCTTGCATATTTTCGTAATATCCAAATATATAATTTGTATCCTGAGATCGATCACCTCTTATTTTTACAGCAGATCTAATATCTAAATATTGTGCTCCACCTGCCATGGCCATGGCTTTAAATTTTTCAGTAGCTTCTGCAACTTCTTGCGGATTACTGCCTTCTATTTCCCACACATCAAATACAAATGCTGATACATTGCTTGTGTTAAGGATGAGAAGAGTTGTAAGAATAATAAAAAAATTTTTTAAAGTGTTCATTTTTACTCCTTTAATAGTTAAAGCTAAAATTTTATGGAATATATGACTAACTGATATGCTAAATTTTATGCTTAATTTTTATCGTCATAAAAAAATAACAAAAAAGCTTACAATGAAATCAATAAGTTAAATATCATTGAGCTAGATTATTTTAAGACTATATTAACCATATGACGGTCACTACGCCAACAATCAAGCCTGAGGAGATTTTAGACTCTTCGCAAATAAAATATCTAAGAACTAAAAGTTCATTAATGGGCACTCTACTAGTCGCCCACGCTTGGTTAGTTATATTTTCACTTTTATTCATTTATACTTTATTCCCAAGCATAATTTTATACTTAGTTGTAATTACTTTTATTGCTGGTAGACAATTAGGACTAGCAATACTGATGCATGAAGGTGCGCACGGATTAATTGTTAATAATGTAAAATTTAATAATTACATATCACAATTTTTCTGTGCATTCCCAATGGCAGTTGATACTTATGATTATAGACATTATCACTTAAAACATCATAGACATACACAAACTGAAGATGATCCAGACTTGGTTCTTTCAAAACCGTTCCCTATTACAAAAAGTAGTTTTATTCGAAAAATGTTGAGAGATTTCAGTGGAATAACAGGCATCAAGCAACGATATCAATCTATTAAAAAAACTTTTGATAATGATACTTTAAAAATGGATGGAAAAGAAATCTCAGGCTTCAAATCAAAAGCAACATTAAGAGGAATCTTATTATCGCAACTCTTAATATTTATCTCAATGAGTATTGTAGGCAGCTGGTGGTATTATTTTGCTTTTTGGATAGTTCCTGCTCTAACTATTTTTCAATTTTTTTATAGAATTCGTAACATTGCAGAACATGCCGTTGTTCCAAATGATTGTGATGATTTTAATAATGCAAGGACAACTAACGCATCATTTATTGAACGTTGTTTTGTTGCTCCATATTATGTTAATTATCACCTTGAACACCACTTATTTATGTTTATTCCATGCTACAAGTTAAAGGATGCTCACAACTTATTGGTGGCTAAAAAATATACCAATAGGATGGAAATAAAGAAGGGATATATACCTTTACTCAAATCAATATTAGTGTAATTAAGCTAATAATTTACAATTATAATTATGTCAGATAGCAAATTTGAAGTTGATCAGCTTAAAAAAGCATTTGGTTCATTCGCTACAGGTGTTTGTGTCGCAACTTCTCATACAAGTGGGTTTACAGTAAATTCATTTGCGTCATTAAGTCTAAATCCACCTTTAATGATCTTTAATATTTATAAAACTGAAACTGATTATGTCGAATTTTTAAAGAAAGATAAATTTGCTATTAATTTTTTATCATCAGATCAAAAAGATATTTCAAAATTATTTGCCTCTAAAGAAACAAATAAAGCTGAAAATGTTGCACATCAAATATCCAAGAACGGTAATATTATTATAGATAATACTCTTGGTTACATTGAATTAGAAGTTTTTCAAAAAATAGATATTGCTGATCATGTACTAGTCATTGGAGAAGTTGAAAACCTTTCAATTGATGAAAATAGAAATCCTTTAATCTATTATCGTAGTGAATACAGAGATTTAAAACAAAAATAAGACTTCTAAATCACTGGATCTCCATATCTATTCTTTCTTTCATTTCCCTTGAGAAGCCAAAACATCACAATAGTAACAAAACCAATAAAGGGTATTGTCATTATTAATAACCACCACCCAGATCGATCTGTATCATGTAATCTTCTTATATAAAGTGAAAGAGATGGAACCAAGAATAGAAAATAAGTGAATAAATAAAAATGACCTAAAATGAACTCATTATTAGGCGAACGAGATAGTTCAAAATTTATTAATTCTAATGAAAGATATTGATCAATTTGAATACCAATCATGCCAACAATGACTGTAAATAAATAAAAATGCCAAAACTCTGCTCTCGAGGAGCGAGTTTTAAAATCAAAAGCTTTTATAAAAGCTTTTTTGATTGAGCCGGTGAAACTAGTCGTCATGAGTAAGAAAGTATAAGTTTTTTTAAAAAAAATATATATACTTCCTACCTTATGACAAAATCAATAAGAATAGGTGGAGCTAGCGGTTTTTGGGGGGATTCTGTCATTGCTACCCCTCAGTTACTTAATGGAAATTCTCTTGATTTCATTGTCTATGATTATCTAGCTGAAATTACAATGTCGATCATGGCTCGAGCTAGAAGCAAGGATCCTTCAAAGGGTTATGCCACTGATTTTGTATCTAGTGTTATGAAATTAAACTTAAGGCAGATAGCAGATCAAAAAATTAAGATATTATCAAATGCTGGTGGAGTGAATCCTAAGGCATGTGCAGAGGCTTTACGAGAATTAATTAAAGAACAGAACTTAGATCTTAAAGTTGCTGTAATTTTGGGTGATGATTTAATGTCTGAGAAAGAAACCTTAAATCGAGATAATATATTAGAAATGTATTCTGGAGTTGATTTCCCTGATCCAGATAAAATTGCCAGTATTAATGCTTACCTTGGAGCTTTTCCAATCGCTAAAGCTCTTGAAAATGGAGCAGATATTGTAATAACAGGGAGGAGTGTTGATAGTGCGGTTACGTTAGGAGCATGCATATATTCATTTGGATGGAATGAAAATGAATATGATTTTCTGTCCTCAGGAAGTCTTGCGGGTCATATTATTGAATGTGGCACTCAAAGCACAGGTGGTAATTTTACAGACTGGGAACAAGTATCTGAAAACTTAAATAATATAGGTTATCCAATAGTTGAAATTGAAAGTAACGGCTTATTCACTTGTACAAAATCTAAATCTTCATCTGGAATCGTAAACATTGGTACTGTATCAGAGCAAATGCTCTATGAAATAGGTGATCCCCAAGCCTATATTCTTCCCGATGTAATTTGTGATTTTTCAAACGTAGAATTAATTGAAATTGAAAATAATATGATCCAAGTTTCAGGTGCAAAAGGGTATCCATCTCCAAGTGATTATAAAGTAAGTGTGACTTACGCCGATGGATTTAGGGGTGGTCATTTATGTTCCTTTGTTGGCATTGATGCTGATAAAAAGGCACAAGTATTTGGCGACGCAATTTTTCAAAGATCAAAAACGATTATGAGGGCTATGAATATACCTGATTTTGATGAAACAAGTGTTGAAGTAATTGGAAGCAATAGTCAATATTCAACAGACATTGATGAGAAATACAATAATAAAGAAGTTGTTTTAAAATTTGCTGCAAAACATGAAGACATAAGGGCTATTGGTATTATGCTTAAAGAATCTGTAGGACTTGGGTTAGCAACTCCTCCAGGTCTTTCAGGATTTGCTGGAGCTAGACCAAAGCCATCACCGGTCGTAAGACTTTTCTCATTTTTAATTCCTAAATCAAAAGTGCCAATAAAAATAATTGATGATAAGGAACATGATATAGAAGTATCAAAAGGTGAAAATTACGATTCCAATCAAACCATTAGACCTTTAAAACCTGAATACAATGATATTGAAGAAGAGCTTATTGATGTGCCATTAATTGATCTTGCTTATGGAAGAAGTGGAGATAAAGGAGATAAAGCAAATATTGGTATCATCGCAAGGGAAAAAAAATACTTTCCAGCCTTATGTCACTATTTGACAGAAGAATTCGTAAAAAAATCATTTAGCAAATTTCTAAAAGGGGATATTGAAAAATTTTTACTTCCTGGTTCATGCTCTATTAATTTTTTACTTCATGATGTTCTAGGTGGAGGTGGACCAGCAAGTTTGAGAAATGATCCTCAAGGAAAAGCTTATGCACAAATACTTCTAAGTAGAAAAATTCCTATTCCTAAGAAACTATTAAATTAAAATAATGAATGAATCACTATTAAAGGTTGAAAATATTGAAACTTATTATGGTCCAATCATGGCTATCAGAGGCGTTAGTTTTGAAGTTAAGAAAGGATCAATAGTTACAATTTTAGGTTCTAATGGCGCTGGAAAAACAACAATTCTTAAAACAATTTCAGGTGCGATAGATCCAAGAAAAGGTAAAATTACTTTAGATGGTAAAGAAATACAAAAAAAGGATCCAGATAAAATATTAAAACTAGGAATGAGCCACTCTCCTGAAGGAAGAGAAGTATTTCCATATTGTAGTGTACTTGAAAATCTTCAAATGGGAGCATTTACAAGAAATGACCAGAAAGAAATAAATATAGATTTAGAGCAAGTGTTTAACTATTTTCCAATTTTGAAAGAAAGAATGAACCAGCCTGCAGGACTATTATCTGGTGGAGAGCAACAGATGCTTTGTATTAGCAGATCTTTAATGAGCAGACCAAGCATTATGCTATTAGATGAGCCATCTCTAGGCCTATCTCCAAAGTTAGTAAAAGAAATTTTTAAGATTATTGTAAGAATTAATAAAGAGTTAAAAACAACGATACTTCTTGTTGAACAAAATGCAAATATAGCACTCAGTAATTCTGACTTTGGTTATGTGCTGGAGCTTGGAAGAATAGTAATGGAAGGCAATAGTTCTGAATTGCTGGATAAAGAAGATATTAAGGAGTTTTATTTGGGGCAGCAAGATGCCGGTATTCGAGGAGAAAAGAGATGGAAGAAAAAGAAAATGTGGCGTTAGATACCGTACCAAAGATTTTTTGGAATGCAGTTAATACAAGAAAGAATAAAACTGCAATGCGTGAGAAAGATCTTGGTATTTGGCAATCAATTTCATGGAAAGAGTATGGAGAAAAAGCAAAGTACATTGGCTTAGCTTTAAATTCTCTAGGTTTAGATAAAGGCGATGTTGTTTCAATAGCAAGTGAAGGAATTCCTGAATGGTTGTTTACTGATCTAGGTGTTATTTGTGTTGGAGGTATTTCAAGTGGTGTGTACACAACAGACTCATCATCACAAGTTGAATATTTAGTTAATGACTCTAAAACTAATTTTTATTTTGCTGAGAATGAGGAGCAATTAGATAAAATTTTAGAAGTGAGAGAAAATTGTCCCTCTTTAAAAAAAATCATTATTTACGACTTAGAAGGATTGCATGATTTTTCTGATCCACAGGTTATATCATTTAGTGAATTAATTAAATTGGGTGAATCAATTGATAAAAATAATCCAGATTTATTTGAAAGTTTAATGGCAAAAGTAAGCCCTGAAGATATTGCTATCCTAGTTTATACATCAGGCACTACCGGCCCCTCTAAAGGAGCTATGATTAGCAATAAAAATATTGTTTATCAAATTAATACAGGGATAAATATATTTAAACCGCAAGAAAATGATGAACAATTATCATTTTTACCTCTTTGTCACATATTAGAGAGAACTGTTTCGGTTATGTATCCTCTTCAAACAGCTGCAGTTATAAACTTTGCAGAAAGCATAGATACTGTACCTGAGAATATTCGAGAAGTATCGCCAACAGGTTTTATTGCTGTTCCAAGAATTTGGGAAAAATTTTATTCTTCTATTACGATTACAATGAAAGATGCAACATTCATTGGAAAAGCTTTTTATAAATTTGCAATATCGGTAGGCAGTAAACGAAAAGACTATATTCTTAATGGTGAACCTGTACCTTTTACAACTCAATTACTGTTTGGGTTTTGTGATCAGTTTGTCCTAAAAAATATTAAAAAACTTTTAGGTCTTAATAATTGCAGGTATGCATTGAGCGGTGCCGCACCAATTTCACCAGAATTAATTGATTGGTATTTATCAATTGGTCTCGATATGCGTGAAGGATGGGGAATGACTGAAACAGCAGGTATTGGAACTGCTTTTTATTCAAGAGAAATAAAAAAAGGGTGTGTTGGAAGAGCTATTGATGGCTCTGAAGTTCAGATTGCAAAGGATGGTGAAATTTTATTTAGAGGACCTGGTGTATTTTGTGGGTATTTAAATAAACCTGAGCAAACGAATGAAACAATTATTGATGGATGGCTTCATACAGGAGATGTTGGTCATTTAGATAATAGCGGTAACTTAAAAATTACTGATCGAAAAAAAGATATTATTATTACAGCGGGTGGAAAAAATATTTCCCCATCTGAAATTGAAAATGAATTAAAATTTAGCGCCTTTATATCTGATGCAGTTGTTATTGGCGATAAAAGGAAATTTCTTTCTTGCTTGATAATGATAGATGAAGAAAATGTAATGAAGTTTGCACAAGATCATGATGTGCCATTTTCTAATTTCGAGAGTTTATGTAAATCAAAAGAAATTATTGATTTAATCGAGGTTGAAGTTAATCAAGTAAATAAGAAATTTGCAAATGTGGAGCAGGTTAAAAAATTCACACTTATTGATGTTCAATTAACTGCAGAAGATGATGAATTAACCCCTACAATGAAATTAAAAAGAAAATTTATTAATCAAAAGTATACTAATATAATTGAAGCAATGTATAAAACTGCTTAATATTAATAACTAAATTAAATTGGAGATAAAAAATGCTTAAATACTTAATATCTGTTTTTACTATATTATTTTTTAATTTTTCTGTTTTTGCTGATCAAGGAATATCTGATGAAGAGATTAAAATTGGAATGCATACAGATATTAGTGGTCCAGTTTCTTCATTCGGTAAATACTCTGTTGAAGGAGTAAAGATGAGAATGGATGAAATTAATGAAAATGGTGGAATACATGGTAGAAAACTTGTTCTATTTGCAGAAGATCATCAATATCAAGTGCCAAGAGCAGTACAAGCGGCAAATAAACTTATCAATAAAGACAAGATTTTTTTGATGCTAGCTAGTCTTGGAACTCCAATGAATAATGCAGTTTTTCAAATGCAAGAAGCAAAAGATATTCCAAACTTGTTTCCACTATCCTCAGCAAGATCAATGACCGATCCACTGCATCGATTAAAATTTGGCGCCTTATCTTCGTATTATGATCAGATTAGATCAGGGGTAAAATGGGCCGTTGACGATCAAGGAAAAAATAAAATTTGCGTTTTGTATCAAGATAATGATTTTGGACAAGAAACGTATGATGCAGTTATTGATCAGCTTTCATCTATGAATCTGACTCTTCATGAGAAGGCTACAAATAAGCCGACTGATACTGATTTAACATCTCAAATTACTAAATTAAAGAATGCTGATTGTGAAGCTGTAGCTATGGGAACAATAGTTAAAGATACAATTATTGGTTATGCAAAAGCAAAACAAATGGGATGGGACGCACTTTTCTTTGGTCAAGTAGCAAGTTTTCACCCTGTTATTGCAAGTCAACCTGGTGGAATAACAGATGGGTTTTATACTTTTGCTCAATTTGATACGCCAAGTAAAAGTTCTTGCTCTGAAGAAATCTGTAATTGGATTGATAAGTATGAATCCTTATTTGGAAACACTCCTAATATTGGATCCGCCTATGGCTATATGTACATGGATGTGACAGCTAGAGCTTTGGAAATTGCTGGTCATAATCTAACAACAGACTCCTTTATTACTGCCCTTGAAAGTATTAAAGATTATAAGATTCCTTTTGGCGAAAGTATTTTGTCATGGGGCCCTGAAAAACACTTAGGTGCAAATGATGCATTTTTATTTGTTGTTCAAGATGGTAAATTTGTTCAAGTTGATGATGTAATGTACACTTATTAATTATGAATAAATATTTTATTTTATTATTAATTTTTTTTACCTCTCATGCTGCTTTAGCAGATCAAGGAATTTCTGATACAGAAATTCTTATTGGTATGCATACAGACTTAAGCGGTCCAGCATCAATGATTGGGAAGCAAAGCGTTGATGGTGCAAATATGCGATTTGATGAATTCAATGCTAAAGGGGGTGCACATGGACGCTTAATTAAATTTATAGTTGAAGATCATCAGTATACTGTTCCTAGAGCAGTTCAAGCTGCTAATAAATTATTGAGAAGAGATAAAGTTGCACTGATGTTAGGCTCACTTGGCACTCCAATGAATAATGCAGTATTGACAGATCAATTAAAGTTAAATGTGCCAAATTTATTTCCTCTTACTGCTGCGCGTTCAATGTATGAACCTTTTCATAAATTAAAATTTACATCGGGATCTACTTATTACGATCAAATTAGAACAGGCATAAAGTATTTAGTTGAAAACAATAATCGTCAAAATGTATGTGTTTTGTATGAAGATACAGACTTTGGACAAGAAATTGTTGATGCAACGGAAGATCAATTAGAGGAAATGGGAATGAATTTAGTAGAACGTGCATCAGCAAAACCTACTGATACAGACTTTACTGCTCAAATTAAAAAGTTAAAAAATGCAAATTGTGACCTGGTTGCAATGGGAACCATCGTAAGAACAACAATACTACCTTTCATCAAATCGAAAGAAATTAATTGGACAGATGTTGATTTTGTTACCACTTCTGCGAGTTATTATACTGTAGTTGCAGAGCAGCCTAATGGAGTTATGAATGGTTTGTACTGCCTAAATTCCCTTGTTTTCCCATACTATGATACCGCTAATAAAGTTGAAAAGAACTGGTGGGATAAATTTAAAAGCATTTATGGATACGATCCAAATACAGGCGCTTTATATGGATATATATTTGCAGATATACTTATTGAAGCAGTCAAAAGAGCTGGTAAAGAACTTACAGTTAATAGCTTTGTATCATCAATGGAGTCTATAAAGGATTTCGAAGATCCTCTTCAGACTGGAAGCGTGACATTTAGTGAAACAAGAAGACAGGGAACAAATATATCCTACTTTTTTCAAGTTCAGGAAGAACGATTCAAGGTAATCTCGGGACCCATTGCTTACTAAGAAAGGTCAGCCCGTGGACTCACCATCAGTATTAATTGCTAACGGCGAAAAGCCTAAGAATAAAATAATTATAGACATATTACAAAATGCTAAAAATATAATATGTGTTGATAATGGATATGAATTAGCTTCAGAATTAAATATTACACCATCAGTAGTAATTGGTGATTTAGATTCAGTTGATATTAGCAAGGTAAATCAAAGTGTAATAATAATTAAGGAAGAAGATCAAAATACAAACGATTTAGAAAAAGCTCTCAATTACTGTTTGAGTAAAAATATTAGAGATATTATTTTGGTTGGGGCAACAGGAAAGAGAGATGACCAAAATTTAGCAACCATTCTCATTTCACTCGATTACATTGAGCAACTGAATATTGAAATATTATCAGATTTATATTCAATAAAATTTGTAAATGGAAAAAGAGAATTTGAAACTGAACCAATGAAAGAAGTATCACTTATATCGATGGATAAAGAAAATATAATAACAACACAAGGCTTAAAATATAACCTAGAAAAATCAAAATTATCATCCGCCACTCATGGCATTAGCAATTATTCGATCGGAAAAAATTTTTCTATTTCTTGTTTATCTCCATTGATAGTATTTAGAAAATTATGAATAAAAAAAATATTGCTATAATTGGTGCAGGAATTTCAGGATTAATGCTTGGATGTATTTTAAGAGAAAAAAAAATAGAATGCACCATATTTGAAAGATCAAAAACAATCAGTGAATATGGAGGTGGAATTTCAATTTCTCCAAATGGTCTTCTTTTATTAGAGCAACTTGGTGTTCTTGACGAATTAAATAAAAACTCATGTAATCCACTCAGTGTATGCTTCAAATATTCAACTGGAGCATTAATCAAAAAAATTTCATCAAATGAATTTGGAAATATTTTAACAACAAATAGAAGAGAATTAATCAGGGTTTTGTACAATCGATATCAAGGCTTAAATGGAGAAATTATATTTAATCATCAACTAGAATTTTATGATGAAAAGGTAAATAAATTAACATTTAACAATGAAATTTCTTATGCCGTTAATCATGTGGTTGGATGCGATGGAATAAAATCAATAATTAGGTCAAGAAATTTTAATTCAAGTGTAAATCCTGACTATAGTGGCTATTCAGCTTGGCGGGGCATTGGACTTTCAGATAGTAAGCATATTAATTTCTACTTTAATTCGAACAGCCACGTAGTTTGTTATCCAGTTAATAATAAATTGGAAACAAGTTTTATTGCAGTTTTTAAAGATAAAAATAAAAATCAAGAAACGTGGAGAAGAGAGGGTACTCATGACGAGTTAAGTAAAGATCTCAATGCATGTGATAATTTTTTACAGTCGATTTTTAAATCATCACCTAAAGTATTTAAATGGGGTATGTATGTTAGGCCTCCAATTAAAACAATAGTCAGAGATAATATTACCTTACTTGGAGACGCCGCTCACCCTATGTTACCTTTTTTGGGGCAGGGAGGAAATCTAGCACTTGAAGATGCATATATTTTTGGTTGCCTGTGTCATAAATTTCAATCTAATTTTGAACTAATTCAACAAAATTATCAGCAAGCAAGACTGCAAAGGGTTAATAGAATTCAAAGAATGTCAAAACAACAGGCTATCGTGTACCACGCTTCCAATCCATTCATAACTGGAACAAGAAATTTTTTATTAAAAAATACAAATATAGCTAAGATTCGACTGCAAGAAATTTATGCTTATAATGCTATTGAGGAAATGAATAAAATTTAGATACATGAGTAATCTACCTACAACAAAAGCTGTTGATTTAACTTTAAATGATGAATGGTTGACAATTTTATTTAACCAGCCCGAAAAAAGAAATGCCCTTACAGAAGAATTGACCTCAGATATCAAAAATGTTCTGGGTTCGATTAAGGAAGATATGTCTATTCGAGGAGTTTCAATGAGAGGAGAAGGTGGTGTTTTTTGTGCAGGGGGTGATTTGAAGAGTTTTAAATCTGGTTTTCAAGGAGGCGAACAAGCACTCGAAGATGTTTACAACGCAAGTGCAATGACAGGTGATTTTTTTGATATGATTAATTCTTTTCCAAAACCAGTTATTATGCTTGCTGAAGGTGCAGCCATGGCTGGTGGACTTGGTCTTTTATGTACCGGTGATATTGTTGTGGTAACTAAAGATTGTAAATTCGCACTTACAGAGACAACGTTAGGAATACCCCCAGCTCAAATTGCTCCTTTTGTAGCAGATAGAATAGGCCTATCAAAAGCCAGAAGAATAATGTTAACCGCAGCACGATTTTCTGGAAAAGAAGCTTATGAAATGGGTCTTGCTGATTTTCTTGCAGATGACGCAAATGATTTAAACAATATTGAGAATGAAATTAAAAAAGGTGTTTTAAAATGTGCGCCAAATGCAAATGCAGTCACAAAAGAAATTGTTCTGGCTACACGTCACCTTAATCGAAAAGAAATGATTAAATTTGCCGCTAATGGATTTTCTGAGCAAATGTTAAGTGAAGAAGGTATGGAAGGTATTGCATCTTTTATTGAGAAACGTAAACCAAAATGGTCTAAGTAATGAATGAGTGCTTGCAACAAGCTTACGATTTTCTAGATGAAAGTAACGCTGTTTACGATTTATTATCTTCTTTATCTGATAAGGAATTTGATCAACCTACTCAATTCAAAGGCTGGTCATTTAACGATGTAATTGGACATCTTCATGTATGGAATTATGCTGCGGATATTTCTCTAAGCGATAGTGAAGATTGGATTGACTTTTCTAACAAGGCATTAAAAGCACTTGGTAGTGGCTCGAGCATGAATCAGTTTGAAAGAACGATAACAAACAATGTCAAAGGTAAAGAGTTATTAGAAGTTTGGAAAAACTATTTTACTGAAATGTCAGATCGATTTGCTTCTGCTGATCCTAAGAAGCGAGTTAAATGGATGGGGCCTGATATGAGTGTACGATCTTCAATAAGCGCAAGACACATGGAAACATGGGCGCATGCCCAGGAATTATATGACTCTCTTGGAGTCAAAAGAATTAATCACGATAGAATCAAAAATATCGTAATTATTGGAAACAATACCTTTAAGTGGTGCTACTCAGTTCATAACCGAAAACTACCATCTAAAACGCCATATTTAAAATTAACATCACCCTCAGGTGAAATCTGGGAATTCAATAATCAATCAGATGAAAATTATATAACAGGTTTGGCAGAAGAATTTTGTCAAGTTGTTACTCAGGTTAGAAATATTAAAGATGTAAATCTTAATGTAGTTGGAGGCGATGCTACTGAATGGATGTCAATTGCACAATGTTTCGCTGGCCCTGCTGAAAAACCACCAGCTCCTGGTACAAGAAAAATGATAGCTCAATAGAGTAATTTGCAGACATTTCTTTGAGTTTTATTACTTAATTCTATGACTATTTATATAAATAATTTTGTAATATAGTTGATTTATATGATGCTTTTCAAAATTATATATAGATTATTTTTAATCATCTTTTTAGTTGGAGCTAATAGTAATTCTTTTGCATCAGTTGCTTCAATTGATTTCCTTAAATTTGAATCTTTTAGAGAAACAATTCAGTTAAATGTTATTCAAAAAAATGATCTATCAAATACTAATTCTGCAGAATTAGATTTTGTAAGAGCAAATGATAAACAATTAAAGATAATTAGAAATGAAATAAAGTTTTCAACATATAATGAAGAAAAATTTTTGAATTCATACACTAAGCTTAATAAGCTTTTTACTGAAATTTCTTTTGATATATACAAAGAGTCAAGATTCTATTTAATTACCAATAACATCCTATCTCCTGGGCTTGACATAAAGTTAAAGCGAATATCTGCTAGTCATATAAATCAATTCTATGGACTTTCTTCAATACCTGTTTTGATGCCTAGTGAAAAAAGTAAATATCTTTCATTAGAAGAAACTACAGTTACTGGGGCAACAGCTGTACCTGCTGTTGGTTTGACAACTCTTACTCTTGCTTCCGTACTAGGTATTGGAGCTGCCTCTGGTGGAGGAGGAAGTGGAGGTGGAGGTGGAGGCACTGGACCAAGTGTTTCAATGAGCACGGGAACATCTTCTATATACGACAGTGATTCAAGTGGGTTTTCTGTAAATATAAGTCTTAGCGCAACATCAACAAGTCCAGTAATAATAAATTTCCAGAGCACTGGAAGTGCAACAATCGGCAATGATTTTAATGGTCCTTCTTCTGTTACTGTTCCAGCGGGCAGCACTTCAACAAGTGTATCAGTTACACCAGTTGCCGACAGTGTCTATGAAGGAACTGAAACTATTACAATTGAAATATCCTCAGTTATAAATGGGACAGAAAATGGAACTCAATCAGTGAGTGTAAGTTTAAAAGAATATGCATTAAGGCTTGGTACCGCCTTTACAGATAGAGGAAATAGCGCTGCAAGAGCAGCTCTTTCAGAATATGTAAATGTTGAGCACTCAAGCGCAGTTTCAACTATTCATCCTTATACACTTATGAACGTTCATAAAGCTCATGCGTATTGGAATGGAACTCAACATTTAAGTGGTAAAGGTGAAGTAATTCATGTTGCTGACTTTAATTGTGATCCAAGACATCAAGAGTTTACTCAGGGTGGAAAGACAACAACAGATTTAACTGGTGGAAATTTTCAAGCTGATAATACCAATGACATGCATTGTAACCTTGTGGCCGCTTATGCAGCTGGAGGGTTTAGTGGTTCATCATCTGCAAATGATATAATGGGGGTTGCATATGAAGCCGATTTAGTTCTCTCAAGTGTTCCATTAACAAACTTTACTGGTAAAGCAGCAGATTTAGATTCAGCAAGAGCTTTAAATGCAATTGTCTCAAACAATAGCTGGGGAAGAACATGTGGTGGAACGCAGGATTTAGCTTCTGACGTTGATACATTTATCGCAAACAATCCAAGCGCTACTAATTTTGAAGCTGTCGGAGGTTATTTAGGTTGCTCTGGAGCAGTGAACTCAACATCAACTGCCCATATGACTGCTTATGTTAATGCAATGGACGCCTTTCAAACTAATGGAGGAATTATCGTATTCGCTACAGGCAATGATCAAACAAAAAGTGAAATTGGTGCTTTAGCTGCTTTACCTAAATGGTTCCCTGAGCTTAGAGGTGCTTATTTAGCCGTTGCTTACATGGAAGTTCGAAATTCACCTACAATTGCTGGATCAGATTTTTTTCAATTATCCAATCCGTGTCAATCAGCGAAAGAATATTGTTTAGTGACAGATGCTTATCAGATCTTTGGAGCTTCATGGCATGATGAAGGCTCAGGTACAAGTCATTACGGAAATATAACTGGAGGAGGCTCTTCTTCAGCGTCCCCAATGGTTTCAGGAATAATTGCATTGATGAATCAAGCTTTTCCAAACCATACTCCAGAAATGATTGTTGATAGGTTGTTGGCAAGCGCTAACAACTCCTGGTTTACTCCTACGGGTAATACCACTTTCACAAACTCATGGGAACAGCATTAAGCATGGCTACCACGATACATGGGGGCACGGTATACCAGACGCGTATGCAGCCCTATCACCAATTACGACTAGTTTAAATCCACTTGTAGGCATTTCCACTGGTGGCAGCATGGTAAAATACTCCTGAAAAACTCTCCAGGAATATTTCCTGCTTCATTTACTCAAATGTATTTAGATAGCTCTTTTGGTGACGCGTTGATAAATGGACTAAAAAGTGAGCATGGATATTTTTTATGATGCACTTGGTGGTGGATTTAAATTTGATTTGTCTCAATTAATAGAGGATTCAAATGATGAATATGTCCTTAAAACAAATTGTGGATAACGATATCAGAAATCTTAAGACTCAAAAGACTTCATCAAAAAAAAAGTTAATCAGAACTATATTAATATTTTAGGTAGTCTTGAGAATAATAATTTTAAAAACTAGTGTTGGTATTGATGCACCAAGTATTCCAGTTCAGTATTTTAATAAGTTATCAACGAATAATTATCTTCAAAGTAGTAATTCAAAAAAATCCATTTATTAATGATAAAAAATGGTGGCTTAGGATTAAGCTCTCAATATAAATATGGGAATAATATTATGATGATTGGAGTTCATGACTCAGGACTTAATTCAGGTTTGTTTGGAGATGTAATAGGGAGCACAAAAAACTTTTACAGCATCGTTTATTAAGAATAATTCATTTTTTCGATCACTTGGCAATTATATCAGGTGTCATGGAAGAGAAAGAAAACACTTCTTGGATCCAAATATACAGGTGCAGTTGGTATAAGTGGTGCTAATCCAAAATCATATTTTAATGGTCTCAATATTGAGCATCACATTAATGAAAATTTTTTTAGTTAAGTTTTAATACAACATTAGCTCGAACAGTTATCAATAACCCAGACTATAGTTTTAATTCACTCGTTTACTCCAATCTCAAGCTCTAGCTTGGAATTTTTCAGTTAACAAAAAAAAAATATTCTCAATGCAAATGACAGTTTATCTTTTTTCAATTAGTCAGCCCAATAGAATTGAAAATGGATCTATGAATTTTAAGATACAAGAGCTTGCTGATGAGAATGGCAATATTAATCATAATCTAAAAAAAGATTAATTTAGAGCCTTCAGGAAGACAAATTGATTTTTGGTTTAAATTATATGAATAAAGTTAATAAAAAACGTTATATTCGGTATCAAAAAATACCTTAACAAAAGATTTAAATCATATTAATAAAAATCAATTTAATCATACAGTTACAGCAGTAACTTCAATTACTTTTTAAACAATTACATTTCAATAGTTTTTTTAAAAAATTTATTAATGTTAAAAATTTAATATGTTTAACAATAATTTTTTTTCAAGGAAAAGTAATCATGTGGTTAAGATCAATATCAGTTTTATTAATTACTTTTATTTTAACTGTTGGGGCTTCAGCTTCAACAAATATGTTTTATGCCAGGCCCCCCTAGATAAGATTTCAAATCTATCTATTAATTTTTATTGAACCAAACGAAGATTTTTATTAGTTTCTTACGAAAGTGAGATAGTAAAATATTGATGATACGGTAATTATTTCCCTTATATTTAAAGAAAACAATTGAGATTGATCCAAAATTTTCTTATTCGATTTATAGAGCTACTCTTGCACGGCTAAAAGAAATATCAGAGCAAGA
>JBJLDC010000002.1:0-65748 GCA_045567365.1 Candidatus Pelagibacterales bacterium
AACTTAAGCTGTTGCCCTTTACCTAAAAAATTATCTTCTGTAATTCCTAGTTGTAAACTTGCTTTTGTAGCAGACGAGTAACCAGCGCCAATAGTTGCTTCACCAGTATTTTTTTCCTCAACATCGATTATTAAATTAATCTTATCAAATGCTTCATCTTTTTCTTCAGTAATACTAACTTTGCTAAAATATTGAAGGGATTGAATTTTATTTTTTGATAAATCGATTAAGTATTTGCTGTATGAGTCTCCTTCTACTATCGAAAGTTGTCTTCTTATAACCTTATCAGCTGTTCTCGTATTACCATTAATAATTATTTTACTAATATATACTTTTGGACCCTCATCAATTAAATAATCAATATTTACTCTCTTATTTTCATTATCAAAATTTTTATTAGAACTTATTTGTACAAATGAATATCCATAAGCGGATGCACTATTTTTAATTGAAGCAATATCATCTTTAATAAGATCAGAGTTATATAGATTTCCTGATTTAACACTCAACGAATTTGTTAAAAATTGATCATTTAATTTTTTAAATTTAGTTTTAATAGATACATCTCCAAATGAATATAATTCACCTTCATCAACAGTTAATATTATTTCAAATTGGTTTTTGTTTGGTATCAATTGAGCAATAGAAGACTTAAAAGTAAAATTTGGATAACCACTATTTTTATATAAGTTTGAAATTAAGATTTTGTCATATTCGAGCCTATCTGGGTCATAATTATCTGAAGAAGAGAAAAATCGTAATAAGTTTGAAGTTTTAGTTTTCATTTCTTTTCTCAATTCTCTTGAAGAAAAAACATTGTTTCCTATAAAAGTAATTTTTGATACTGAAACAATATCAGACTCATTTATTTCAAAAATTAAGTTAACACGATTGTCTTTTAATGTTTCAACTTTTGGGATAACTTCTGTAGAAAGCCTTCCAGATCTTTGATACAGAGATAACAGTTTCTTAACATCTTTTTTTACTTTGGATCTTGAATATATAGATCTGTCACTCAAAGAAATTTCACTTAACAAATCAGCATCTTTTTTTTTATTATTGCCCGTAAATTTTATTAAATTTATTGTTGGATTTTCTTTAATCGTTATTTTTAGTAACGCATCTATAAACTCAATTTTAACGTCAGAAAATAAATCAGTTTCATATAATTTTTTTAATGCATCATTTCCAATTTCATCTGTATAATTGCTATCAATACTTAAATTAGAATATGAAATAACAGTCTCGCGATCTATTCTTTCTAGGCCATGAATTTCAATTTCATTAATAAAAAAATCATTAGCAAAAATTGATTTGCTAATGAAAGTAATTATCAAAATTAAAAATATCTTACGCATTAATCATTTATTATAAATTAACTATTTATTAATAATAGTTTTAATATTTCCATCTATCCAAATACTAGATTCATTTAAATCTTCAATATTTGGTTCATTTATATTTTGATGAGATTTGAAATAAAGCTCGATGATTCTTTCATTAAAACTAACGATTTTTGTATACTCAATAACTCCTTCAAAAAATAAATTTACTAATTTATCATTACTATAATTAAAGAGATGTGGAGCAATACCATCTTTTTTCATTACTTGTTTTCCAAGACCAAAAGCTGGAAATCGTTCATCATCAATTTCAAAAAATTCTAATGTGTTTAATTTTGTTAAATCTAAATCATGATCATTTGATCTATAGTTCTTATCTGGAAAAAATAAACTTGAAATAGGAATCTCCATATTTGGCTGACTTAGAAAAGCATAAGATGAATTATCATGATAATTTAGAATTCCATGAATTATTGACTGAGGGTGAATGATTGCATCGACTTGATAAGACTGCAGATGAAAAAGATTTTTTGCTTCAATAAGTTCTAATGCTTTATTCATCATATTAGATGAGTCGACTGAAATCTTATTTCCCATCTTCCACTTTGGGTGTTTGATTGCTTGTTCAGGGGTTATTGTATCAAATTTTTTTAAATCAAAATCTAAGAAGGGTCCACCTGACGCAGTAATAGTTATATTCTTAAAGGATTTATTATATTTACTTAGTAATTGTTGAATTGCATTATGCTCAGAATCTAACGGAAATATACTGGTTTCAAATTTACTACACTTATCAAGAAGTATTTTACCAAGTGAAATTATACATTCTTTATTTGCTATTGCTAAAGTTTTTCCTGTTTCTGCTATTTTTAAAGCTAAAGAGGCACCAGCTAGACCTGAAATTGCTAAGATATAGATATCGATATCATCATTAATAAATGATACAAAATTTTTAATACCGTAAACAGTATTTTTTTTTTCTAAAATTTCATTTTTATCATTTGATATATCTTCATTTGAGACCCCTAAATTTTCACACTTATAACGATTAGATATATCAATTAAGCAATCAATATTTTGGTCACATGTAATTCCTTTAAGGCGGAAATCATCATTGGTTTTATCGAGGATTTTAAGAACGGAAGTACCAATTGAACCTGTTGCGCCAAATAATATAATATTTTTAGACATAAAAAATTAGTGTGTGCATATTAAAAAAAATAATAAAAAAAAATACAAATATAAAAGAGTCCATCCTATCTAAAAAACCACCGTGACCAATAAATAATTTACCTGAATCTTTTAAGCCAGATCTTCTTTTCATAAATGATACGACTGCATCACCTAAAAAAGAAAGAGTACAAATTAAAAAAGCAAGAATAAATAAACTAAATAATATTTTATTATAAATATAATAAGAGAAACTTAAATTAAATAGAAAAACGGCTGTAAATCCGGTTATAGAACCACTGTAAGTTTTTCCTTTACTTAATTTTGGAAATATTTTTTTACCTTGAAACAGATTTCCCCCAATATATGAAAAGGTATCAAAAATCCACAGTGAAGAAAGTACATAGATAAAAATAAAAAAATTATCATCTAGCGAGAAATAATAAAATGGACACAACACTATGGTGAATGTTGCTAAAAGAATATATATGGCCACTCCTATTTTAATATTTGATAATTTAAAGATATTCACCAATTCTCTTAAAATCATAATAAAAAAGAAGATAAATAAAGAAAGCAACAAAACTCCACCTTGGTATAAAGAATAAATAAATATAGGAACAAAGATAATTACAGAAAATAATCGTTTAGCTAACTCTATATTAAAAAATGATCTAAAGTTTGATAAAATACTATTATTTACCATAATTTCTTTTTCTTTTGAGATATTTAATTAGGGACATCTTTAAATGCGTAAATTTAAAATCAGGCCATAATTTTTTTGTAAAAATAAATTCTGAGTAAGCTGACTGCCAAAGAAGAAAGTCACTCAATCGCAGTTCTCCTCCAGTTCTTATTATTAAATCTGGATCAGGTATTCCATCACTGTATAAATATGACTCAAATTTATTTGCTTTCTTTTTATTAACTACTATTTTTTTAACAGCTTCAATAATTTCTTCTCTCGCACTATAATTAAACGCTAGATTGATTTGTATGCCTGTATTCAGCTCTGTTTTGTTTTGAACATTATTGATTATCTCTTTTATTGGTTTTGGTAATTTTTTATCTGAACCAAAGTGTTTGATTTTAAAATTTTCTTTAACTGACAGATCTTCGAATCTATTATATGTTTGTTTTATAAAATTAAAAAGAGCATTAATTTCAAGACTTGATCTTTTCCAGTTATTTACCGCAAAAACATAGAGTGTTATATATTTCAGCTTTATTGATTCTTCATTATTTATTTTTTTTAGAATGCCAATAGCATTATTGATTCCTTCTTTGTGACCTAGATTGGATTTTAACTTATTCTTTTTTGCCCATCTACGATTCCCATCCATAATAATCGCAAGATGGTTTAATTTAATTATTATATCTTGATATTTTTTTTTATGGGCTCGTAGGGTCAAAAAGATTATATTTTCTTTAAATCTTCTTCTTTAGATTTAAGATTATCCTCTATCTCTTTAATATGCTTTGAAGTCAGATCTTCAATTTCATTTTGAAATTTTTTAGAGTCATCCTGTCCAATTTCTTTATTTTTTTCTAATGATTTGATTTTTTCAATTCCATCTCTTCTAATATTTCTAATTGCAACTTTAGAATTTTCAGAAATCTTTCCAGCTAACTTTAAAAATTCAACTCTACGCTCCTCTGTTAATTGTGGTAAGGGCAATCTAATCAATGATCCTTCCGTTTGAGGATTTATGCCCAAATCAGATTCACTTAATGCTTTTTCAACAGCAGATACATTTGACTGATCCCATATATCTACATTAATAGTTCTTGAATCTGGTGTTGTAATATTTCCTATTTGATTAATTGGCATTTTTTGTCCGTATACTTCAACTCTTATGGAGTCAAGCATGTTTGGCGAAGCCCTTCCAGCTCTAATCCCTGAAAGCTCTGATTTAGCTGAACTAATAGTCGATTGCATTCTTGCTTCAATATCAGATTTTATTTCTGCAAACATTATGATATTTCCGAATGACTTAACTTATTCATAAACATTTTGACAAAACAATTTTTTTCTTGAATGGAAAATAACTTAATTGGAATATTATTATCACGAGATATTGCAATAGCGGAAGTGTCCATAACTTTTAAATTTTCATTAATATACTTTTTAAAAGTAAGTTTAGAATATTTTTTTGCATTTTTGAATTTTTTTGGGTCTTTGTCATAAATTCCATCTACTTGCGTAGCCTTATAAATAACGCCACAATCAAGTTCAGCAGCCCTTAAAGCAGCTGATGTGTCTGTTGAAAAGTAAGGGTTTCCAGTTCCAGCAGTACATATAACAATTCTGTTTTTTTCCATATGTCTTATAGCTCTTCTTCTTATGTAAGTTTCACAAATAGACTGAATGGGAAAAGCAGACATTACTCTTGTTTGGACTTCAATTTTTTCAAGAGCATTTTGAAGCGCTAAACCATTTAATACAGTTGCAAGCATACCCATATAATCTGCATTTGCCCTATCCATTCCTTGCGATGACGCTTCAAGTCCACGAAATATATTGCCTCCACCAATAACGACACAAATTTGTACTTTTTTAAGTAAAAGTTTTTTTAAATCTGCAGCAATATTATTTACGGTATCAATAGATATACCATAATTCCCAGCGCCCATTAGTGATTCTCCGGAAAGTTTAATAAGTATCCGGTTATTTTTTTTTAAAGACAATGTTTATTCTCCTAATTCGTATCTGATAAATTTATCTATCTTTATTTCTGAACCAGAATCTTTTGAGGAGTTCTCAAGGTATGAATTGATTGATATAGAAGGATCCATAACAAATTTTTGATTTAAAAGCACATTCTCTTCAAAAAATTTCTTTATTTTACCATCAATCATTTTAGAAATGATATCATCCGGCTTACCAGAATCTTTAAGCTGCTCTTTGAGGATATTTTTCTCATTTTCAATTAGATTTGAATCTAAATCATCTTCACTTAGAGACTTTGGTGAACTTGCAGCTATGTGCATGCAAATGTTTTTACCAATTTCTTCAGATACTTCGTCATTATCAAACTTTAAGATCACTCCTATTTTACCTAATCCATCAGTAATTTTATTATGAGTATACGTAAACGTTCTGCCAGGAACGTAATCAGATCTTTTAAAAACAATATTTTCTCCAATCTTAGCAATAGCTTCACTTATTAATTCAGAAGATTTTTTGGCGGCATCCTCATCTTCTAAAATTGTGATATCTAATACACTGTTAACTAAAGATTGAAATTCTGAGTTTCTAGATACAAAATCTGTTTCTGAATTAATTTCTACAATAGCGGCACCATTGTCAGATATCTTTATACCAATTAAACCTTCATTGGCATCTCTCGTAGATTTTTTTTCAGCCTTTGCTATTCCTTTTTCTCTAAGCCACTTAAAAGCATCTTCTAAATTACCGCCAGATTCAGCTAAGGCATTTTTACAATCCATCATACCGGCCCCAGAAATTTTTCTTAGATCCTGAACTTGTTTGGCTGTAACTTGAGACATTAATTAGGCTCCGCTGATGAACTAGAATCTTTCACGTCTTTTTTTTCAATATTATTAGCTACTTCAACACTATTTTGCTCAACAACTTCTGTTTCTTTTTTTTCTTCAAATATAATTTCTTGTTTTGATGATTCAATTGTCTGGTGGATTAAATCACAATATAGACTAATTGACCTTCTTGAATCATCATTACCTGGAATTGGATAATCAATTAATTCTGGATCTGCATTTGTATCGACAATACCAATAACGGGAATATTCAAATTTCTTGCCTCAGCTACTGCCTTATGTTCGTGCTTAGTATCAATTATAAATATTAAGTCTGGAGCTTTTTTCATCTCACTAATACCAAACAGAGATAACATTAACTTTTGATACTGTCTTTCCATTTGCAGAACTTCTTTTTTTGTAAATTCGTTGTTTACATTTGACTTAGAAATTTCTAGTTCCTTCATTTTCTTAATTGAATTTGTAATAGTGGACCAATTTGTTAACATGCCACCTAACCACCTATGATTTACATAATAATGGTTTGTGTCTGTAGCTAATTGAGCAATTCTCTTAGATGCCTGTTTTTTAGTAGATACAAATAATATCTTTCCACCTTTAGATACAACATCATTTATTTTATTAAGAGCTTCAGTTAATAATCCTACAGTCAACGTGAGATCAATAATGTGAACGTTTTCTCTAGTGCTATGGATGTATTTTTCCATTTTAGGATTCCATCTTTGAGTTTTATGTCCAAAATGTACACCTGCTTCAATTAAGTCTTTGAGACCAAAATTCGGTATAGTCATATATATTTCTCCGGTTATTCATCCGTAACAATTTGACCCCATTGGGACCGGACAGCAGTTAGCTATCGTTACGTGTTTAATTGCGTGTAATTAACTTAAAAAATGAAATACTTCAATATAATTTATTCATCAAAACTTACTTCTTTAACTCCATTAATAGATCTTATTTTTTCAATTAAATTTATATTAACTTGATAGAGATCAGGTAATGCAAGTCTTTGATTTTCAACAATAATATTTATTTTGTGATTTCCCTTTTGTAAATTAATTGCCTTAAATTCATTCAGTGAAAATTTCTCATTGGCATATATTTGTAGTAGCGATGCCTTTGGTTTTACCTTTTTAGTCTCTGTGTCAGAGGTATTATTTTGATTTGAAAATGATGAGTATGACTGATTATTCATTTTAATAACATCTACTATTTTATATATTTTTTTAGCTTCACCTCTAAGACCATTTCCATCATCAGAGAAATCAATGCCAATTGCGTATGAGTCACCTTCAACTAAAATATCTCTGTACTTACGAAGATTATTTTCAAATATAATAAGTTCATATATGGAACTAAGATCTGAAAAATTTAAAAAGGCATATGCATTCCCTCTAGCTGAACGTTTTTCTTTTTTTGACAATAAGGTTCCAGCTAACAGAACATTTTTTTCATTATGAAAGTTTTTATTAAGCTTAATTGTTTCAAAATTTTTAATATCTAATTTAGAAACTTTATTCAGAAATTGATTTAATGGATGTCCAGATAAATAAAAACCAAGTATTTCAAATTCTTTCATTAGCTTCATCTCCTCACTCCATCTTTCTTTCGAGGAAAACTTATATTCAAATTTTAAAGCCTCACCAAAAATGTCTTCTTGATTGCTATTATTTGTATCGTGAAAATGCTTTAAATGTTTAATTATTTCAGGACATTCATTAAATATATTTTCTCTTTTAATATTAAATGAGTCAAAACTGCCTGAGCATGCTAACGCTTCTAGTGTTTTTTTGTTAGATACAGATGAACTCACTCTTGTTAGAAAGTCCTCAAAGTCTATGAAGTTACCATTTTTATTTCTCTCTTCCTCAAGTTCTTTAATTGCTTCTATTCCAACATTCTTTATAGCTCCGAGTGCATATGAAATTCCATCTCCGTCACGCACAAAGTATGAATTGGACTTATTTACATCTGGAGCAATTAATGGAATTTTCATTCTATCTAATTCTTGTTGAAATATTGCTAGTTTATCTGTGTTATTAATATCTAATGACATCGATGCAGCAAAAAATTCAATTGGGTAATGTTTTTTTAGATATGCAGTTTGAAAAGCAATTAAGGCATAAGCTGCTGCGTGACTTTTATTGAATCCATAATCTGCAAATTTTGATAGTAATTCAAATATATTATTTGCTTCATTATCTTTTAGTCCTTTTGAAATACAACCTTCTACAAATCTTTTCTTTTGAGCTGTCATTTCTTTTTGAATCTTTTTACCCATTGCTCTTCTTAGAAGATCCGCTTCACCATCTGAATAGCCCGATAACTCTCTAGCAACGCCCATAACTTGTTCTTGATAAATAATAACCCCATATGTTTCCTTTAATAAATCTTCCAGCAATGGATGTACGTAATCAGGTTTTTCCCTGCCATGTTTTCTCTCAATATAAGTTGGAATATTGGCCATTGGTCCTGGTCGATACAAGGCTACAAGAGCAATAATATCTTCAAATTTATCAGGTTTTAAATTTTTAAGAGTATCTTTCATACCTGGACTTTCTAATTGAAAAATACCTGTTGTTTCACCTGTTCCTAACAAATCAAATGTTTGTGTGTCAGTTAAATCAATTTCTGATATATCAAATTTTTCGTACTTATTTACCAGATCGACACAATTATTAATTAGCGTTAAGGTTTTTAAGCCCAAAAAATCGAATTTTACTAAACCTGCATTCTCTACCCACTTCATATCAAATTGAGTTAGAAAAATATTAGTATCTGGATCACTATATAGTGGAACATCCTTATAAATAATGTCCTTAGATATAACTACTCCAGCAGCGTGTATTGAAGCGTGTCTCTTTAAACCTTCTAATTTAAGAGCAATACTTAAAAGTTTTTTTATTTTAGGATTTTTGTTAGCTTCTTCCGTCAGCTTTGGCTCATCATCAATATATTCTCGAAGGCTTAATTGCCTCGACGGATCGAATGGTATCAATTTAGTCAAATAGTCCACTTGTCCATATGGAACACCTAGTACTCTTCCAATATCTCTTAATACTGCTCTTGCTTGAAGTTTACCAAAGGTAATAATTTGAGCGACATGATCTTTGCCATATTTCTCATAAACATAGTTGAGAACTTCGTCTCTTCTATCCCTACAGAAGTCAATATCAAAATCAGGCAATGAAACACGCTCAGGATTTAAAAATCGTTCAAAAATTAAACCAAAATGAATTGGGTCTAAATCAGTTATCTCAAGACACCATGCAACCAACGAGCCAGCACCTGAACCCCTTCCAGGTCCAACTGGTATATTATTATATTTTGCCCATTTAATGAAATCGGCAACAATTAAAAAATATCCCTCATATTTCATATTAATAATAATATCTAATTCACTATCTAATCTCTTCTGATATTCACTTCTTAATTGATTTGATTCTTCATCATTTTCTATTTTTTTCATTTTTAAAGTCTGCATCACTCTTTTTTCGAGTCCTTCATTTGAAATTTTTCTAAGAAGATCTTCTTCTGTATTTTCCGCTCCTTTGATAAAAACTGGTAGTATCGGATTTTTAATCTCAGGCTTAAATGAACACCTCTGAGAAATTTCAATTGTATTTAATAGAGATTCTGGAAGATCATGAAATAAAGATTCCATTTCATCAACAGACTTAAAATAATGTTGATCAGAAAATCTATATCTATCTAATTGTGATACAAATTGCTTCTTTTCTATACAGCTTAATGCATCATGAGCCTCATAATATTCTGGTGACTCAAAGTAGACCTCATTAGTAGCAACTAAAGGCAATGAATTATCATAAGCTAAATTAAGAAGTGAATTTTCATTTTTTTTATTTGAATTGCCTAGTCTTTGGATCTCTATATAAAGATTATCGTTAAATTGCTCTTTTAAATTAATTAGAAATTGATTTGCATAAGATATTTTTCCTGTATTAAGGATAATCTCAATTAAATTATTTCTTCCACCTGTTAATGCAATCAAGCCTTCTTTCCTATTATATATATCAGATAGATTCACAGCATTGTTTTCTGGATATTTTGTATATGATAAGGAACTAAGCTCTAATAGATTCTGGTAACCCTGTAGATTTTTTGCAAATAAATTTAAAAAGAAATACTTATTATCTATGTTTAACGTATCTGAATTGTATTCGTTAGGTATGCTGATTTTAATATTACACCCAATTAATGGCTGAACACCATAGCTTGATATTTTGTCACTAAATTCTAATGCGCCAAACATGTTATTTGTGTCTGTAATTCCTACTGCAGGCATTTGAAAAGACTCACATAATTCTGCAATACGATTTATTGTTATTGCTCCTTCAGATAAGGAATATTCTGTTTTATTTGTGAGGTGTACAAAATTAGTCATCAGACTAATTTTATCTGGTGATCCGATTTACTTGCAAGTTCCAAATTATGAGTAGCCATAATTAATGAAATTTTCTGTGAATAAACAAAGTCAATAAGGTGCTCAAATACATCTTTGCTAGTATTTTTATCAAGATTTCCTGTTGGTTCATCGGCTATAATAACTTTAGGCTCATTGATTATCGCTCTAGCAATTGCTACTCTTTGTTGTTCTCCCCCTGATAAATCTTTTGGCAAATGATTAATACGAGCACTTAAACCAAGGACATCTAAACATTTAAAAGCTGACTCATAAGCATTTTTTTTACTGGCTCCTAAAAGTATTTGAGGAATAGTCACATTTTCAATCGCTGTAAAATCTGAAAAAAGATTATTAGATTGGTAAACAAATCCTAATTTATCTCTTCGAATAAGATTTTGTTCTGTATCACTGATATCTTTTAAATTTTGATTAAAGAAGTGAATATCTCCACTATCGACTGTATCTATAAGCCCAATAACATTTAATAGTGTAGATTTTCCTGATCCAGAAGGACCAATCACTGCTATAAATTTACCTTCTTGTATAGTTACATTTAAGTTTTCAATTACCGGTATTACTGAGTCTCCCTGAGAATATGATTTTGAAATATTTTCTAATTTAATAATAGTTTCAGGCATTACTAAATATATCCTTGATTTTCATTTTTGAAGCAACTCTAGATGGGTATATAGTTGCTAATAGTGAAATGATTATTGAAAATACAAATATAAAAAATATTTGATTATAATCAATGATAGTTGGGATTTTATCAATAAAATAAAATTGTGATGGAAATAAATTTAAGTTAAATAAATTATTGAGTATCTGTCTTATATTTTCTAAATTTAATGTAACAATAATTCCTATTAATGAACCAATTAAACTTCCAGCTACTCCTATTAAAGATCCTATGATTATAAATATTCTTAAAATTGAAATATCGGGTGTTCCAATCGTTTTAAGAATAGCAATTTCATTTGCTTTATTTTTAACTAAAATAAAAAGACATGTAATAACATTGAATGCAGCTACTATTATAATTAATGATAAGATAATAAACATAACGTTTCTCTCAATTGATAAGGTTTCAAAGAAAAAAGCATTAACCTGTTTCCAGTCTCTCGAATAAAATAATTCTTTTTCTTTAATTATTTCGTTAACTTGATTATTTATCCTGTCCGTAAAAGATGAGTCTTTAAGATGAATTTCAATTGCAGAAACTCTATTATTAACTCCATATATTTTTTGCATTTCTTCTAAATTAAGGAATGCATAATTACCGTCATATTCACTCATCCCTGTATCAAAATATCCTCCAACATTAATTAAGCGAGATTTGGGAAGTTGGCCAAATGGAGAATTTATAGAGCTAGATGTATATAATTTAATTTGTGATCCTATTTCTACATTTAATCGTTCTGCTAGTTTTGATCCTAGGTAAATTTCATCTAACATGAATTTATTGGAATCATCTTTTTTATTTTTAAAATTATAATGATCTATATTTTCTGAGTTGAATGATTTGAGAATAATTCCTCGAGTTTCAGCATTTGCAGAAATCAAAACTTGATCTGTAATATTTGCGTCAATAAATTTTATCTCATTGATAGATGAAAAGTCTTGAGATATATCCTCAAAATATTTTTCATAATTATTAATATAAATGTGGCCGTTAAATCCTATAATTCGATTTTCAAGCTCATATCGAAACCCATTCATTACTGACATAGTTATAATCAGTGTGGCAACACCAATGCATATACCAAAAAAAGAGAACCATGATATAATTGAAAGAAGTCCCTCTGACCTCAATGGTTTTATATAGCGAAATGCAATAAATCTTTCAAAATTATTAAAAGGCACTTTATTTATTAATTATTTTTAAAAAAAGAAGTTATATTTTCTATACTTACTTCTGAAATATCTCCTGTTTTCCTATTTTTTACTTCAAGAATAGAATCGTTTTTAGACTTATTTCCAACAATGACTTGAAATGGAAGCCCGATTAAATCCATTCTTGAAAATTTAACACCAGGATTGTCATTTTTATCATCATAAAGCACATCAAAACCCGCACTTAATAATTTTTCATAAACACCATTAGAAATAGCAGTAATATCATTATCTTTTTGTTTTAGATTAATTAAACCAATGTCATATGGAGATACTGATTTAGGCCAAATAATTCCCTTATCATCATTTGATGACTCAATTATTGCACCAACTAATCTTGAAATTCCAATTCCATATGAACCCATGAAAACAGTAGTTTGTTTTCCATCATTATTTAAAACATTTGCTTTCATAGTTTCTGAATATTTTGTGCCAAAACTAAATATATGGCCAACTTCAATGCCCTTTGATCTGGTTTGATTTTCTTTTAATACATTATTATCAAAATTGTCTTGATTGAATTTATCATCAGAAACTGCATATAATGATTTATATGAATTGACTAAACCTGATAAATCTTCTGAATAGTTAATACTTTGTAGTTCATTTTCTTGTTCCAACAGCTTACTATCGAAATAAATATCAGACTCTCCTGTTTGAGAAATTATAATAAACTCATGAGATAAATCTCCACCTATTGGCCCCGTTTCTGCTGTCATTGGTATTGCTTTTAGTTCAAGTCTTTGAAATGTTTTTAAGTAACAAACAAAAAATTTATTATATGAAATTTCACTTTGTTGTTTGTCAAGGTCAAATGAATAAGCATCCTTCATTAAGAATTCTCTTCCTCTCATCACTCCAAACCTTGGTCTTAACTCATCACGAAATTTCCATTGAATATGATATAATAACTGAGGTAGCTCTTTATAAGATTTTATTGAACGCCTAAAGATATCCGTTACCTGTTCTTCATTTGTTGGTCCATAGAGCATTTCTCTATCTTGCCTATCATTAATTCTGAGCATTTCTTTTCCATAGTCCTCGTATCTTCCACTCTCTTTCCATAAATCTGCGGGTTGAATTGTTGGCATTAATATCTCATTCACACCAGCGGCATCCTGCTCATCTCTTACAATATTTTCGATTTTTTTTAAGACTCTTAACCCTAATGGTAACCATGAATAAATCCCTGAGCTTGATTGAGAAATCATTCCAGCACGTAGCATTAATTGATGTGAGACTATTTCAGCATCGTTTGGTGATTCCTTTAGAACTGGAAGAAAATAATTAGTTAATCTCATTTCTATAAAAAGTATTCATAATAGACATTAAAAAACCGTCATTGTTTAGAAGTAAATAAACAACAAACCATAAGATAACAGAAATAATTGTAGTTATGATGAATTTTTTTAATATTTGTGGATTTTTAGGAGCACCACGGTCGTTTCCTTCATATTCAGTACTATTGGGTGCTTTGTTATCAATATTTATGGGTAGCAAAATAAATAATATTAACCACCAAATTATTAGAAAGAGGATGATTGAGCCTGTAAGTCCCAATTTAAGCTTCTTCTAATTCAATCATTGTCCCATTACAGCTTTTTGGATGAAGAAAAACTACTGGTTTTCCATGTGCGCCAATTTTAGGCTTTCCTGTTCCAGTAATGGCTATTTCATGATCATTTAATTTTTTAACAGCATCGTTTATATCTTCTACTTCAATACATATGTGATGCATGCCACCTTTTGGATTCTTATTAATGAAATTTTCTATAGGCGAGCCTTCACCTAATTTTTCAAGTAATTCTATTTTAGTATTACCAAGATCTATAAAGACAGTAGTTACACCGTGATCAGGTTGCTCAACTGGATCTGAAACTTTAGCCCCAAAAATATTTTTATACTGTTCAGCAGCTTCTTTAATATTTGGCACTGCAATGGCTATGTGATTTAATTTTCCCAGCATATTAGATATGTATTATTTCTATATTGGTTAAAGGTTTTTTCTTTAATGATCTAAATATAGTATTTTTTGCTAAGCTTTCTAGTTTTTTGTGCATTTTTTTATCATTTGAATTTATATTTTTTGGAGTATTAAAAAAATCATAGATTTCTTCTTCTAAATTTATAATAAAATCTTCTTCATCATCATTATCGCTAATTACGCCATAAGTAGAAATAACTGGTGCTTTATGTAATTGAGATTTTTTATTTAAAATACAAGTGATATTCAATGATCCGTTAAAATTCATTATTCTTCTTTCATTTAAATGATAACTATCACTATCGACTAGTCTATTACCATCCAAATAAAGTCTACCTGTTGTGCATTGATCCATTACATAAGGTCTGCCTGGCGCCAATTGTAAAATATCACCATTTGACACAAGTGTTGGATTTTCAATTTGTAGTTCTTTTGCTAATTCATAATGTGACTTGAGATGTCTATATTCACCGTGTACTGGGACTGATATTTTAGGCTTTACATGATTATACATATCAACAACCTCATCACGACATGGATGACCAGAGACATGTATATCTTCATCGTATTCAGTAATCACATCAGCTCCAAGTTCTGATAAGGTATTAAACATTGCATATAGTTTTTTTTCATTTCCAGGAATGATTTTTGATGAGAATATCACAGTATCACCTTGATTGATTTCAACATTGGGAAAATCTCTATTCGCAATTCTCATCATTGCTCCACGAGGTTCACCTTGACTGCCCGTACATAAGTATAAAAGTTCGCTTCCTTTTTTCTTTTTTGCTTCTTTTTCGTTTAGAATGATATTCACGTTTTCTAATATTCCATTCTCTCTCGCGACAGATATCATTCTGTGCATTGATCTACCTAAAACAACAAGAGATCTATTGCTCTCTCTTGCGGCAACCGCAACAGATTCTAATCTCGCTACATTTGATGCAAATGAAGTCACAAATATTTTTGATTTAATATTTTTGACAACATTAACTAGATTCTTTCTTACAGTAGACTCAGAACCTGATCTACCAGCGGTTAATACATTTGTTGAGTCACAAACCATCGCTAATACCTCAGTATTATCATTTAGTAATTTATTAAAATTAATCGGATTTCCTAACATTGGATCTTGATCAATTTTCCAATCTCCTGTGTGATAGATTGTTCCTAATGGAGTTTTAATGAAAAGAGAATTAGGTTCTGGTATTGAGTGCGTAAGTGTTGATAGCTGTATTTCAAATGGTCCAATTTTAAAATTAGATTCCAAATCAACTATATTTAGATAATCATCAATATTTATTCCACGTTCATCAAATTTAAGTTTAATAATTGATGCTGTAAAACTTGAAGCATATATTTTGCACTCTAAATCAGGCCATAAATATGCAAGTCCACCCACATGATCTTCATGAGCATGTGTAATAAAAATTCCATCTAAATCTTCTTTTCTTTCTTTTATAAAACCATGATCTGGCATAATCACATCGACGCCTCCCAAAGTATCATCGCCAAATGTAATACCTACATCAACCAATAACCATTTCATGTCATCAATATGAGAGCCGTATCCATAGCAATTCATATTCATTCCGATCTCACCAGTTCCACCCAATGGAAGAAACACAAGTTTATTTTTACTTTTTGTATTCATTATAAATAATATTTAATCCCTTTAATGTTAAGTCAGGTTCATAATTCTTAATCTGAGATAAATCGTCTCTAAACATTCCTGACAATCCTCCCGTTGCTACTATATTTGCATCTTTAAATCCATTTTGTTTTTTTAATCTATCTATCAATCCTCCAACTAAACTCACATAACCCCAGTAGATTCCAGATTCAATTGCTGAAGTAGTATCTTTTCCAATCAGTTTTTCAACTTTTTTAATCTCTATTAATGGTAGTTTCGCCGTATTATGAGCAAGAGACTGAATTGAAAGATTTACTCCTGGACATATTATTCCACCAATATATGAACCGTTAGAATTAACAAGATCAAAAGTAGTGGCGGTTCCAAAATCAATAATTATTAAAGGACCATTATATAGATTTAATCCCGCGTATGAATTAATCAAGCGGTCAACGCCAACCTCATCTGGCATATCTACATCAACTTTAATTAAATTACCTAAATATTTATTATCAATTTCGACTATATTTAAATCTTGAAAATGTTTCATAAAATTTATAAGTATCAAAATCGTATCTGGAACTACGCCAGAAATAAAAAAATCAGAGCAATCATTTCCTATAAAATTATGAATTTTTGTGTAAGTTTCGCTGTCAACTTTAGAAATATCTTTATCAAAGACTTTTGTCTCAATTCGAAGCTGTTCAACTAAATTAAAATTATCAAATTTACCAAATAATATATTTGTATTTCCTATATCTACTAATATATGCATATTCTATTTTTTAATTGAAAACTCGCCCGAATTAAATTTTTTAATCTCATTATTTATTTTAAGTTCAATCTCATAGTTGGAACTCAATCCTGCTATAGTCCCAATCTCAACAAGTCCAGAATGATTGAATTCGACATCTTTATTCAATTTCCATAACTTTGACAAGGTATATTCCCTAAAATGATTAATTGATCTCTCATTAAAGTAATTGAGATTTGTATGAATTTTTTCTTTTAATACATCAAAAAAATTCTCTAGTAGATTGTCTGTTTTCGATGTCAAATCATTGAGGCTGACCGTCTGGTAACTAAGATTCTCTGGAGATGATATAATATTGACCCCTATACCAATAATTGAAAATTTATTATCACCACTCAATTGGTTTTCAATTAATACTCCTGATAATTTTGAGTTTTCAAACAATATGTCATTTGGCCATTTTATTTTTAAGGGATTTTGATTATCCAAAAAAAAGCTGACTGACTGATGAACAGACGCAGCAATCACGCATGATAACATTGGAATAATATTTAGTTTCCAAGATATAGGAATCAATAAAGTCGTGAATAGATTTCCTTCATCAGAAACCCAGGTATTTTTATTTCTTCCTCTGCCCTTTGTTTGTGTTTTAGCTCTAAACCATATTGGATCACTAATTGCACCTATAATATTTAAATGCTCTAGCGCAGCTGAATTTGTACTATCTATTTCATTAAACAGTTTAACCTCAGCATTATTAATATTAATCATCTCAATTAAAAGAATGTCTTAGCTGCGTAATTTCCTATATTGAGTATCGGACTTGGATAAACGAAAAAGAGAATTACTATTCCTGATGATATAAAAAATAGTAAATTAAGAGAACTTGAATTGAATTCATCAAATTTTACAGAAGGTTCATCAAAATATATAATTTTGACAATCCGTAAGTAATAAAATGCAGAAACTACGCTCGCTACTATACCAACAACAGCTAGTAGATAAAAATCACTCTTAATCGCTGACATAAAAATATAAAATTTACCAAAAAACCCTGCTAGCGGTGGAATCCCCGCTAACGAGAACATGCTTAGAGCAATTAAAATTGCGTAAAATGGATTATGCTTATAAAGACCAGAAAGATCATTGATATTTTCACAGTATTCATCTTTTCTTTTCATCATGAGAATAAATGAGAAGACAGAAATATTCATTACCAAATATATGATTAAATAAATTATAAGAGACTGAACACCCTCAAAATTAAAACAGGCCATTCCTATTAAAATATAACCTATATGACCGATAGAACTGTAGGCCATTAATCGCTTTATATTTGATTGAGCAATAGCAGCAAAGGATGCAAAGATCATAGAAGCAATAGATAGGAAAATTATTATTTGTTGCCAATCAGCCGCTGTTTCACCAAATGAAGAATATAAAAACCTAAGAAATAATGCTACGGCTGCAACTTTTGGAGCTAATGCAAAAAAACCTGTAACAGGTGTTGGTGCACCTTGATAAACATCGGGTGTCCACATATGAAATGGAACCGCAGAAACTTTAAAGGCTAAACCTGAACATACAAAAACAATACCTATTAATAATCCCAGACTATCTTTATCGTACGTAGCTGAAATTAAGCTAAAGTTTGTATTTCCAGTAAACCCATAAATGTAAGAGATTCCGAATAGAAGCAAGCCAGATGAAAGTGCTCCAAGTATAAAGTAACTTATACCAGACTCTGAAGATTGAAGACTATTCCTATTTAACGAAGCTAAGACATACAAGCTTAAGCTTTGTAATTCTAATCCTATAAACATTGCTAATAAATCATTGGATGAAACCATTACCATCATACCAAGTGATGCAAAACTGATCAAAATTGGAAATTCATATATATCAATATTAATTTTTCTTCTTGATGGAGAAAACATTAACAAAGTAGAAGCTGAACCTATTAGTATTAAAACCTTTATTGTTTTTGAAAATTCATCATTCACAAAACTGTTATTAAAACCAAATGAAGATGGTTGATAAATAACAAGTACGGCTGTCAAAATAAGAATTAAGAAAGTAAGTAAGTTTATAATATTTATCTTTTTATAAAATAATCCTACCATCAATAAAAAAGTTGATGACAAAAATAGAAATATTTCAGGCAATATAATCGTGAAAATACTCATCAATTCATCTTTCCATTTATTATTTCCAAAGTCAGCTGACTTGAAGGTTCAATAATCTCTAAGATTGGTATGGGGTAAATGCCAATTCCAATTGTCAGTAATATTAATGGAACAAAAATTACAATTTCTCGAAACGATAAATCTAAAATATCCTTTAAATCATCCTTTATTAATTGGCCAAAAATAATTTTTCGATATAACCATAAAGAATAAGTAGCAGCTAAAACAACACCCGTTGTCGCAAAAACAGCAAAATAAGTATTTACAGAAAAAATAGATAGTAAAACTAAGAATTCACCAACAAAACCACTTGTTCCTGGTAGTCCAAGACTAGCAAGAATAAAAATCATGAATGAAAAAGAGTACAGTGGCATTCTATTAACAAGCCCACCATATCTTTCTATTTCTCTTGTATGTATTCTATCATAAACCACACCAACACATAAAAATAATGCTGCAGAAACAATTCCATGGCTGATCATTTGTATAATAGCGCCTTCAATCCCTTGAATTGTGAAAGTAAATATACCCAATGTGACAAAACCCATATGAGCAACAGATGAATATGCTATCAATTTTTTCATATCTTCCTGAACCAGTGCAATTAATGATGTGAATATAATGGCTATTATGCTTAATGCATAAATCATAGGTGCAAAATAGTGAGATGCATCAGGAAACATTGTAATTGAGAAGCGAATAAATCCATATCCTGCTAATTTTAACAAAACACCGGCAAGTATTACTGAGCCTGCAGTCGGTGCTTCAACGTGTGCATCAGGCAACCACGTATGAAATGGCCACATAGGAATCTTAACAACGAAAGAAGCAAAAAAAGCAAGCCATAAAATAATTTGATTATTGTAGCTAAACTCATGCTGCAGCAGAACTGGTATACTTGATGTTCCAACTTCCCAGTACATAAATATGACTGCTAGAAGCATGAAAACAGAGCCCGCTAGGGTATAAAGAAAAAACTTAAATGTTGAATAAATTCTTCTTTCACCTCCCCAAATACCAATAATTAAAAACATTGGTATTAAGCCACCCTCAAAGAAAAGATAAAATAATATCAAATCCATTGATATAAAAACCCCAATCATGAAAGTTTCTAAAGCTAAAAAAGCAATAAGATATTCTTTCATAGAAAATTTAATATTGTTATAACTAGCTAATATGCAGATTGGGACTAGAAATGTTGTTAAGACAACAAATAATATTGAGATACCATCAACTCCTACTTGATAACTAATGGTATCACCAAGCCAATAATATTTTTCTACAAATTGAAAATTAGGATCAAGTTGATTAAAATTAAATAAGACAACTAATGAGATGATGAAATTTAGAAAAGATACCCAAAGAGCAGTTTGCTTTAAATTAACATCACTCTCTGAATTACTTGATATAAATGTTAAAAGCAAGATTCCTATAACAGGTAAGATTAATAGGATAGATAAGATGGGTAATTCATTCATTTAGATAACAAAAATAAAATAAGTAATAAGAAAAGACAGGCCAATTAAAATTGAAAATGCATAATGGTAAATGAAGCCTGTTTGAATACTTCTTGCTTTTTCAGATATCTTTAAAACCATACTAGCGATACCATTTGGCCCGAAACCATCGATAAAGTAGCCATCTATTATTTTCCAGAAAAATTTACCGATACCCCTTGCAGGGATCACAAAAACATAGTGATAAAGTTCATCAAAATACCATTTATTAAGCAAGAATTTATACAAAGGCTCATTTAAAGAGGCCACAGCAGCTGGTAATTTTGTATTTTTTAAATACATGTACCAAGCAATAATAAAGCCAAGAATACCAAGCATTGCAGGGAGATAGTATATTAAGAAAGGTATATGGTGATGCTCATGATGATGAATAGCAATTGAATGATCCCAAAATTCAACACTTGCTCCTCCAATGAAATATGACTTAAAAATATATCCAAATGATAGAGCGCCAATTGCAAGAATAAATAAAGGCATTAACATTACATACGGTGACTCATGGACTTCTCTAAATTTCTGCTCTTCCATTCTAGTATTTCCATTAAATGTAAGGAACATCAATCTCCAAGAATAAAATGATGTCATGACAACACCCAATGTTCCTAAAAAATATGCATAATTAGAAAACATGGCATCAGATAAGTATGCAGCCTCTATTATGGCGTCCTTTGAATAAAAGCCAGATGTAAATGGAAATCCCATTAAGGAAATAGTACCAACTACCATCATGGCATGTGTTAATGGAGTAAAGATATATATTCCACCCATTTTTCTTATATCTTGCTCTTCATGAACTGAGTGTATTACCGAACCGGCACCTAGAAAGAGCAATGCTTTGAAAAATGCATGAGTAAATAAATGGAACATCGCAGCACCGTAAGCGCCTAAGCCTGCTGCAAAAAACATATAGCCCAATTGACTGCAGGTCGAGTATGCAATTACACGCTTGATATCATTTTGAACTAGGCCAATTGTAGCAGCAAAGAAAGCTGTGGACGCACCTACTAAAGTTACAAATGAAGAGGCTTCCACTGATAGATCAAAAAGAGGAGAACATCTCACTACTAAGAAAACGCCGGCTGTGACCATCGTAGCCGCATGGATTAAAGCTGATACAGGTGTTGGTCCCTCCATTGCATCCGGTAACCATGTATGAAGGAATAACTGAGCTGATTTTCCCATGGCACCAATAAATAAAAGAAAGCAAATTAATGTAATTGCATTAATATCGTATCCAATAAAGTTGAAATTTGTTTCATTAAATTTTTCTGCATTTTCAAAAACAACTTGATAATCAATAGAACCGAAAACCATATAAATTGTAAAGATACCAAGCGCTAAACCAAAATCTCCTACACGATTAACAATAAATGCTTTAATTGCAGCAGCATTGGCAGAAGGTTTTTTATACCAGAAGCCAATAAGAAGATAAGAAGCAAGACCGACGCCCTCCCATCCAAAAAATAATTGTAAGAAATTATCTGCTGTAACCAGCATAATCATTGCAAATGTAAACAATGATAAATATCCCATAAATCTTGGCTTACTATTGTCATGAGACATATAGCCAATTGAATAAATATGAACAAGAGCTGAAACAGAAGTTATAACAACGAGCATTACTCTTGTTACGGCATCAATATACAAAGACCAGTTTACAGAAAGGTCGCCAGATGTGATCCAAGTAAATAAAGTAAACTTGTATACTTGGGGGTCTGATAGATTAATAACAAATAAATAAAATGATAAAATCGCTGAAATTGAAATAAATAAAGACGTAACAATTTGAGTGATACGATCTATTGTTTGGTCACTCTTAAAGAAAGAAAATAAACAAGAAATAACAAAACCAAAAAGAGGTAAAAGAACAATCGAGTGAATCATTATAACATCATCCTTTCAAGCTATTGATTTTCTCAATTTCAATAGTCCCAGCATTTCTATTATATATCACCAATATTGCTAAACCTATTGCGGCTTCAGCAGCAGCAACAGTTAAAACAAATAAAGAAATTATTTGTCCTGTAAGATCACCTAAGAAATATGAAAAAGAAACTAGATTGATATTGACTGATAGAAGAATGATCTCAATTGACATTAATATAATTATTACGTTTTTTCTGTTGAGAAAAATACCAATAACCCCGATGCTAAAAAGAAGTGCTGACAATATTAAAAACTGATTTAATTCAATCATTATATATCAACTCCTTCATTTGATTTAGGATCAACCATCGTTATGGTTGATTTATAATTACGATCTAATTGAGATTGAATTGATTGTCTTTTTACGCCCTCACGAGTCCTTAGAGTCAAAACAATTGAACCAATCATGGCAACAAGTAAAATAACGCCAGAAAGTTGAAAATATAAAATATAATCTGTGTATAGGATGGACCCAATAGCCTCTGTATTTGTTAAATTTTCAAATTTTATCATTGGATTAACTAAGATTTGAATATTTGAGAGATCAAATTTGGTATTAATGAGAACTATAATTAGTTCAGATATAAAAACCACACCAACAAAAAATCCAATTGGTAAATATTGAAGAATATTATTCTTATCGAGGCTTATTTTAAAATCTAACATCATAACAACAAATAAAAATAAAACTGCGACAGCTCCTACGTAAACGATAATTAAAATCATTGCCAGAAACTCAGCGTGTAAAATTACAAAAAGCCCTGCACCATTAAAGAATGTTAAAATTAAAAATAATACTGAATGAACTGGATTTTTTGAGGTAATCACCATCAAAGAAGAAAGAAGAATAACAGTTGAAAATATATAAAATGATAACAAGGATGCTGTCATTTTCTATCTATACTCCGCATCTTTTTTTAGATTTTCGGCAATTGCGCTTTCCCACTTATCACCATTATCTAAGAGCTTCTCTTTTGTATAATAAAGTTCTTTTCTAGTTTCAGTGGAAAATTCAAAATTAGGTCCTTGAACAATTGCATCTACCGGACAAGATTCTTCACATAATCCACAATAAATACATTTTACCATATCAATATCATATCTAGTTGTTCTTCTCGTTCCATCATCTCGCGGTTCAGATTCAATGGTTATGGCTTGAGCTGGACAAACTGCCTCACATAATTTGCACCCAATACATCGTTCTTCACCACTTGGGTATCGCCTCAAAGCATGTTCTCCTCTAAACCTTGGGCTTAATTTTCCACGTTCATAAGGGTAGTTTAATGTGGCTTTCTTTTTGAAGAAATATTTCTGTGCTAATATGTAAGCCTTAATAAAGTCGATGAGCAGAAAAGATTTTATAAAATTAATAATTTTCATGAAAATACAGGAGCTAGATTGAAGAAAAATAAAACGCTAGAGGTAACCACAACAGCTAATAATGAAAGTGGCAAAAATACTTTCCAACCAAGTCTCATTAATTGATCATATCGATACCGTGGAACAAAGGCTTTGACCATTGATATCATATAAAAAATCACCATCATCTTAACTAAAAACCATATAAAACCAGGTATAAGGTTGAATGGAGCTACATCAATGGGTGGATACCATCCGCCAAAGAACATGATGGTCATCATTGCACACATCAGTAAGATATTTATGTACTCACCTAGAAAAAAAAGAAGAAATGGCATAGCGGAATATTCTGTTTGATAGCCGGCTACAAGCTCGGACTCTGCTTCAGGTAAATCGAACGGCGGTCTGTTTGTTTCCGCAAGCGCTGAGATAAAAAAAACAACAAACATTGGGAACAAAGGAATAAAGAACCAAATATTTTTTTGAGCATAAACAATTTCTGAGAGGTTTAGAGAACCAACACACATTAATACTGTTACAATTACAAATCCTATAGAAACCTCATATGAAACCATTTGAGCTGCAGATCGTAACGCCCCTAAAAAGGGGTATTTACTATTTGATGCCCAACCAGCCATCAGGATTCCATAAATTCCCAAAGAGCTCATAGCAAATATATATAAAACTCCAACATTTATATCAGATAAAACAATATTTTCTTGAATAGGAATAACAGCCCAAGCTGCTATTGCTAACGTCGAAGTTAATATTGGTGCAATAAAATAAACAGTTTTATCAGCTCCATCTGGAATAATGATTTCTTTAAATAAAAATTTTAATCCATCGGCTGGTATTTGAAATAAACCAAAAGGTCCAACTACATTTGGTCCCTTTCTTTTTTGAACAGCTGCCCATATTTTTCTATCTGCAAATAAAACGATGACTACACCTAAAAGCAATGGAACAAAAATAAGAAGACAGAGACCAACAATAAAAAATAAATGAAAAAGATTCTCAGAAATGAGAGCTATCATATAGCTTTTCCATTTCTTAACTCTTTACGGATTTGACTACATTCGGCCATAGTTTTAGATAATCTTGATATTGAGTCAGTTAAGTAAAAATCTTTAATCATTGATTCAATTTCTTTATTATCAAATGAGATTTTTGATGCTTTATTTGCAAGCAATCTTTTATAAGGCCTATCAGCAGATACTTGATTAAATAAATCTGGATATTGATTTTTAATTTTTTCACGAACATCGTCCAATGTCACAAAACCCCAATTCAAATTAAGCATTTCACTAATTTGATTAATAATTTTCCAATCAGTTTTTGCCTCACTTGGCGGAAAACTTGCCTGATAGGCATATTGAAGTCTGCCTTCAGTGTTAATATAAATTGCGTCTTTTTCGGTGTAAGCTGCAGAAGGAAGAATTAAGTCTGCATTGCTTGCGCCTCTATCCCCATGTGAGCCCATGTAAATAATTTTTGTGTTTTGAAATTTACTATAATCAATCTCATCCGCCCCAAATGAAAATAAAAGTTTTAAAGACCCACTCTCTGCATCTGCATATATATCTTTTAGTGATCTGCTAGATTGATAACAGCCCATATCTAACGCACCAATTCTTGATGCTGATAATTGAAGAGTATTTACACCGTTCCATGAAGAATCTAAGAAAGAATATTGATGAACAATATCTTCTATTAGTGAATAAGCATTAAGACTATCATCACGATTCAATACTGATTGACCAATAATAATCATTGGCTTTTTTGCTTTGCCTAGAATCTTACAAAAATTATTTTCACCATCAGAAATAGATTTTAAGATATTCAGGTCATTTCCTAAATGTTCATAATCAAAAGTAAGGTCAAATTTTTCACCAATCAATCCAATAGGAATATTTTTATTCAATAAGTGCTTTCGTATTCGAGTATTTATTATAGGAGCTTCTTCCCTGACATTGCTACCGATTATTAATATGCAGTCGCTTTCCTCAATTCCATTAATTGTTGAATTAAATAGATATTGGGAACGATCTGAATATGGAAGTCTCACCCCTTCTTGCCTACATTCAATTTTTTTAATATTTAATGATTCTGAAAGTTGTTTAATTAAATATGATGTTTCAAGATCAATGAAATCTCCCACAAGAAAAGCAATTTCATCGGGTTTGTGATTTTTCATAGATGACAAACACTCATTTAACGCATCATTCCAATCAGTGGCGTTCAGATTTCCATCATGTCTTACATAAGGGGTATCTAGTCTCTGATTCAATAAACCATCACAAGCATATCTGGATTTATCAGAGATCCATTCTTCATTAATATCTTCATTCAAACGTGGAAGTATTCGCTTAACTTTCCATCCATAAGTATCAACTCTTATATTTGAGCCCACTGCATCCATGACATCGATTGTTTCAGTTTTTTTTAGTTCCCATGGTCTTGCTTCAAATTGATAAGGTTTTGATGTTAGTGCTCCCACTGGACAGAGATCAATAACGTTTGCTGACATTTCAGAGTCAATCGACTTTTCGAGATAGGTAGTAATTTCCATATTCTCACCACGATTTACCGCTCCTATTTCTTCAACTCCAGCAACTTCCTCTGAAAACCGAATACATCTGGTACAATGAATACATCGTGTCATATATGTTTTGATCAAAGGACCCATATATTTTTCTTCGACTGAACGTTTATTTAAATCAAATCTTGATTTACCAGAGCCATAAGCAACAGTTTGGTCTTGTAGATCACACTCTCCACCTTGATCACATACAGGGCAATCCAAAGGGTGATTGATTAACAAAAACTCCATAACACCCTCTCTGGCTTTTTTTACTTTTTGTGTATTGGTATGAATTGACATTCCCTCATTTACCGGCATAGCACAAGACGCTACAGGCTTGGGTGATCCTTCCACATCAACGAGACACATTCGACAATTTCCCGCAATAGACAAGCGATCATGGTAACAGAATCTGGGTATTTCTTTCCCAGCTTCTTCGCACGCTTGAAGTATCGTCATGTCATCACGAACTTCAATTTCTGTTCCATCAACTTTTACTTTTGCCATTACGCCGCTCTAATTTTTTTTATTAACTGCTCTTCTATTTCATCCCTAAAATGTCGGAATAAACCTTGAATTGGCCATGCCGCAGCATCACCTAGTGCGCAAATCGTATGACCTTCAACCTGCTTTGTAACATCTAGTAATCGATCGATTTCACCAGGGCTGGCTTCACCTGCTGCAATTTTTTCCATCATCCTCCACATCCATCCAGTACCCTCTCTACATGGAGTACATTGACCACAACTTTCATGCTTATAAAATCTAGATATTCGAGCTATTGCTTTTACAAGATCTGTTGATTGATCCATAACAATGACAGCTGCTGTTCCTAAGCCACTCTTTACAGAAGACAGCGAGTCAAAATCCATCGAAACACTGTCACAAACTGACTTTGGTATCATTGGAACAGAGGATCCACCTGGAATAATAGCTTTTAAATTATTCCAACCACCTCGCACGCCCCCAGCATGTTTTTCTATAAGCTCTTTTAAAGGTATGCCCATTTCTTCTTCAATATTACACGGAGTATTTACGTGTCCTGATATACAGAAGACTTTAGTACCGGTATTTTTAGTTTTTCCAAGAGAACTAAACCAAGATCCACCTCTGCGTAATATTGTAGGTACAACGGCTATCGTTTCAACATTGTTAACTGTTGTCGGTGATCCATATAAGCCTTTATTAGCTGGGAAAGGAGGCTTAAGCCTTGGTTGACCTTTTTTCCCTTCAAGACTTTCAAGAAGAGCTGTTTCTTCTCCACAAATATACGCTCCAGCTCCTCTATGGAGATAAATGTTAAAATCCCATCCTGAGTTGCATGCGTTCTTTCCAATAAGACCAGCCTCATATGCTTCATCAATTGCTTTTTGTAAGACAACACTCTCGTTGAAATATTCACCTCGAATATAAATATAACAATCGTGTGCATTCATTGCAAAACCAGCCAGAAGACATCCTTCAAGAAGTTTATGGGGTTCGTTTCTAATCATATCTCTATCTTTGCAGGTACCAGGTTCTGACTCATCAGCATTCACAACTAAATAATTATTTTTGTTTACGTCCTTTGGCATGAAAGACCATTTTAAACCCGTGGGAAAACCTGCACCACCTCGTCCACGCAGCTCAGATTTTTTTACTTCGTCTATTATCCAATCTGATCCTTTTTTAATAAAATCACTCGTCTGATCCCAATCTCCTCGAGACAGAGCTTCTCTAAGAGAATAAGATTGATCCCCAAACAAATTAGTAAAAATTTTATCTTTAGCTTTTAACATATTCCTCCGCTCTTGAACCTTTGCGGCCTGTTTGAGATCCTATAGGAGATGGATTTCCATCAATAAATGACTGCAATACATTTTTTGTGTTTTCATAGTTTAAGTCTTCATAAAAATCGTCGTTGATTTGAACTAAGGGCGCATTAACGCATGCCCCCAAACACTCCACTTCCATCCATGAAAATAATCCATCATTAGATAATTCATTTTGTTTTTCAGAAATAATTTCTTTACATGCTTTTACCACTTCATCGGAACCTTTTAACCAACAAGGTGTAGTGGTACATACTTGAACAAAGTATTTTCCAACTGGCGTTGTATAATACATTGAATAGAATGTAACTATTTCATAAACTTTTATGTAAGGCATCTCAAGATGTGAAGCTACATGCTCAATTGCTGACTTGCTAAGCCAGCCACCATTTTGTCTTTGAGCAATATCTAGCAAAGACATCACAGCGCTTTGTTTTCGATCTTCAGGATATTTACTGAGTTCAAACTTTACTTTATCTAAACTTTCAGCATTAAATGAAAATGTTTCAGTCATCTATCTATCAACTTCCCCAAACACAATTGCTAGAGATCCTAGTATCGCAGGAACATCTGCTAGTAAATGTCCTTTTGATAATAGATTGAACGCTTGTAAATGAGCAAATCCAGGAGCTCTAATTTTGCATCGATAAGGCCTACTTGTATTATCTGAAATTAAGTATACTCCAAACTCTCCCTTTGGAGCCTCTACAGCTGTATAAATTTCACCTTCAGGAACATGAAAGCCTTCAGTAAAAAATTTAAAGTGATGAATAATGGCTTCCATTGACTCTTTCATCTCAGCCCGTTTTGGGGGAGCTATTTTAGTATCCCTATTAATGACTTCTCCACTCGGCATGTTGTTAATGCACTGTGTCATAATTTTTACGCTCTCTCTCATCTCATCCATTTGACATAAATAGCGATCATAACAATCACCATTTTTTCCAATTGGAACTTTAAAATCAAAGTCTTCATAAGAATCATAAGGTTGAGATCGTCTTAAATCCCATGGCACTCCAGATGCCCTTAGCACAAAACCACTAAAACCGTTATCAACAGCTTCTTCTTTTGAGATTTTGCCAATATCAACATTACGCTGCTTGAATATTCTATTTTCAGTTAGCAGTGTTTCCATATCATCAACAACTTTAGGAAATGATATACAGAAATCATTTATCTTTTCTAGAAGTCCATCTGGCAAGTCTTGATGAACACCTCCGGCTCTAAAATAATTTGCATGAAAACGAGAACCAGAGACTTCTTCATAAAAGTCTAGAAGCTTTTCTCTTTCATCAAATCCCCAGGTGATAGGTGTCATTGCGCCAACGTCCATAGCTGTTGTCGTTACATTTAATAAATGACTTAAAAGACGTCCAATCTCAGAAAAAAGAACTCTAATATACTGCCCTCTTTTGGGAACATCTACCTTCATTAACTTTTCAATTGCTAGAGCAAATGCATGCTCTTGGTTCATTGGCGCTACATAATCAAGTCGATCAAAATATGGGATAGCTTGTAAATAAGTTTTAGTTTCAATTAGCTTTTCAGTACCACGATGTAAAAGACCGATATGAGGATCAGCTCTTTCAACAACTTCTCCATCGAGGTCTAAAATTAATCTTAGAACTCCGTGAGCAGCTGGGTGAACAGGGCCAAAATTTACAGTTACTGTTTTACTTTCCGCCATTGCCGTCCTGCTCTTCCTCTTTATACGTAGTTCCTTCCCAAGGGCTTTGAATATCAAAATGACGATAGTCTTGTTGTAGCTTTACAGGCTCATATACGATCTTCTTTTCAATTTCATTGTATCGAACCTCAACATTGCCACTTAAAGGGAAATCTTTTCTTAATGGATAACCTTCAAAACCATAGTCGGTTAGAATTCTCCTCAGATCCGGATGATCATTGAATTGGATTCCGTACATATCAAAAGCTTCTCTTTCAAACCAATTTGCACATGGGAATACAGACGTAAGACTATCTATTGCTGAACCTTCATCAATATAAACCTTAACTCGAGCTCTTAGATTATTTTTAAAACTTAATAAATGGTATACAACTTCAAATCTATTTTCTCTATCAGGATAATCAACGCCAGCAATATCTGTTAACTGTCGAAATTGACACTTTGAGCTATCTTTTAAAAACTGAAAGCTTGAAATTATCTGTCTTGACTCAATAATAATCTCAATTTGATTATTGATAACTTTAACATCAATAGGATTTATTTTTTCACTTATAGTCTGAACGACTAAATCAATAGGACTGCTCATAAATTTATCTAACTATGTTGCCTTCTCTACGTATTTTCTTTTGAAGTTGCAATATTCCATACATTAATGCCTCAGCTGTTGGTGGACATCCTGGAACATAAATATCAATTGGGACTATGCGATCACTTCCCCTTACAACTGAATATGAATAGTGATAATATCCTCCACCATTAGCACAGCTTCCCATTGAAATTACATAACGAGGCTCTGCCATTTGATCATAAGCTTTTCTTAGTGCAGGAGCCATCTTGTTAGTTAATGTTCCTGCAATAATCATAACATCAGCATGTCTAGGTGAGGCTCTTGGTGCTGCACCCATTCGCTCAACATCATATCGAGGTGTCCCAACATGCATCATTTCAACGGCACAACATGCAAGTCCAAAAGTCATCCAATGCAATGAGCCTGTTCTGGCCCAATTAATCAAATTATTAACATTTGTTACAATAAAACCTTTATCTGAATATCGTTGTTTAAGATCTTCTAATTCTTGAGATCCGATCTCTGGTGTTGCCGCTATTGCCATTCAAGTGCCCCTTTCTTCCATTCGTATATAAAGCCAATGGTTAAGACACCTAGGAAAAACATCATCGAGAAAAATCCAAGTAATCCTAGATTTCCAAAGGTAATTGCCCAAGGAAACAAAAAGGTGACCTCAAGATCAAAAATAATAAATAGCAAAGTCACGAGATAAAATCGAATATCGAATTTCATTCTGGAATCTCCAAATTGAGGAAAGCCACTTTCAAATGCATCACTCTTTTCTGGATCAGGATTTCTTTTGGCAACAAGAAAATTTGCCAATATAAACAAACAACTAATAACCAGTGCAACAATTAGAAAAATTGCTAATGGAAGGTACTCAGCTAATATAAAGTTCATAATCCTAAAGAGCTTTTAAACAATATATACACTTAAAAAAGTAAAAAAAAACAACGATATGCCTATTCAGATACGATTATTTGTGTATCATTTTAATGTAAAAATAAGATTAATGAATTCAATTGGATGTGACAAAATAACATAATTTAGATTTAATTTAATAAATAAATTCAATAAGTTAATAAGTAAATTGGAGATGCTACATGAGTAATGATCTTAAACTTCTGGTTGATAACCTACATTTTTCGGAAGGGCCACGCTGGCATGATGGAAAGTTTTGGTACTCAGATTTCTATCAAAAAGCTGTTTTTTGTGTTGATGAGTCGGGAAGTGTTGAAAAAGTAGTTGATATACCAAACCAGCCATCAGGTCTTGGATGGCTTCCAAACAATGATTTACTCATAGTGTCAATGCATGACCAAAAATTAATGAAATATAGCAATGGACAATTAACTGTCCATTCTGACTTATCACATCTTACACAATTCACATGTAATGATATGGTCGTAGATAGAGATGGCCATGCCTATATTGGAAATTTTGGAACAACACAACATAATGTAAATGTTAAACCAACTTGCTTAATTCATGTAACACCTGATGGTGATGCTAATATTGCGGCAGACAACTTAGAATTTCCAAATGGAACTGTAATTACACCTGATGGAAAGAGGATGATTTTAGGTGAAACTTATGCTGGTCGTTTAACTTCATATGATATTAACGATGACAAGTCTCTTTCGAATAGAAAAGTATGGGCTCAACTGATGCCTTTGCCTTTTTATTATTATACAAAAATTCAAAGATTCTTTGGTGTAAAAGCAAAAGAGTCAACTTACAAAGTACGTGTCCCCGATGGAATTTGCTTGGACGAGAAAATGGGCATATGGGTAGCTTCCCCTACTTCTACTGAAGTATTTCGAGTTGAAGAGGGGGGAAAAATTACAGACTCAATTCAAACACCCAACAGAGCATTCGCATGCATGTTGGGAGGACAAGATCGAAAGACATTATACATTTCTACTGGTCAAGAATCTACTCCGGAAGTTGCTAGTCAAAATAAATTTGGAAAAATATACACAACACGCGTTGATATTCCTGGAGCTGGTTGGCCAGCATAAATGTACAAAGTCTATGGACGCCCATTTGCTGGATCACTTATAGCTGAGTTCTTACTTAACGAAGCTGATGCTGATTACGAATTCATAAAAGTTGACTACGAAAGTTCAAAAAAGGATGATTTCTTAAAAAAAAGCCCAATGGGAAAAATACCTGTTTTGGAATGTCCAGACGGTCATCTTGTTTTTGAAACAACTGCAATTGTAGCACACATAGTTGAAACAAAAAATATACTAATACCAAAAATTACTACGCCACAACGTGATCTCTACAATCAATCAATGTCAGTCATGTCGACTAGTATTTATCAGAATTATCATCACCAAAATCATAGTTATTATTATGTCTCAGAAGAAAATTATGATGACTTAAGAAATAGAGCCGCTGAAAGACAAGTCACGATCTATAATTATATTGAAACAATTCTTAATCCATACCTTTGTGGCAAAGAGCTTACTGCCGCTGATTTTTATTTGTATATGATTGCAATATGGGATCATGATCGAGAAAAACTATTTAACAATAGGCCAAAATTATCAGCTCTTATAAAAGAACTTAGCGAGAGACCATCAATTAAAAAAGCTATCTCAAGCCACTCAAAAAATAGCTAATTTAAATTTTTTAGCTATTTTTTCACTGGCAGGCCTGCATTTAACCAGCCTTCATTGCCTTCAAATCCATCAACAACATTGATGCATTTATAATTCTCATGACTCAACATATCGGATGCCAAGGCAGAGCGAACACCAGATTTACAAATAAATGCTATTTCAAATTCCTTTTCAATATTAAGACTAAGAATATCATTTACAAAATTACCATTTAAGGATCCTTCATTGTTTTTTATTGATACAAAATATGTCTTAAGACCAATTTGATCACCGTCTGGTTTGCCAACTGTCTCCCACTCTCGTTCAGTTCGAACATCAATTAAGATACATTTACTATTATTACTATATTCAATTAGTTCATTTGGAGTCATCTCTTTCATTATTTTTTCCTCATTGTTGCTCGATAAAGTCGTCTTGGAAAACTTCCTTCTTCAAAAGTACTCATATCGAGTAATTCAAAGCCTCTCAACAATTTTTTAATTTTATCCTTGGAAAAGAAATGAACAATAAATCCATTGCTTTCATATAAATCTTCCCCTCGATGGATTCCATTTTGATAGTCTCCATCTTCTATATTTCTTACAGTAAATACATTTAACCCACCCTGTTTAAGAACTCTATGAACTTCATTATTTAAATTCTCTATTTCCTTAAAACTGAGAGCCATACAATATAACATATGAGAATAACAACCATCGATGCTGTTATCTTCAAAAGGTAGTCTTTCTCTTACATCAAATATTTTAGCATCCAAAAGATTACCAAGTCCCAATTGCGTAGATTTTTCTTGAATACGCTTTATTCCTGATTGGCTATAATCTAATGATTGAATGTTAAGTCCATTTTTTGCAAAAAATATTGAGTCTCTTCCCTGACCAGAGCCAAGTTCAATTATATTTTTAAAATTATTTTTTTTAAACTGCTCCAAAGTATAGACAGCTGACACACTTGGGTTAGTCCCAAACATATCAGGTCTATTCGAGAAATTTTTTTCCCAATGTAGGCTCTGCTTATAAAGAGCCTCTAATTCCAAATTTTTAGACACATCAAATAATTTAATAAATACACAGTATTTAATTATTGTTTATTTTCAATGACTTTATGCAAAAACATCAACCAGAATGACATGATTTACAAACTCAATTGAGATGTTAACATTTTGTCATGGAAAAAAATAATCACTCAAACATACTCATTATTGGTGGTGGATGTGCAGGAATTTCTGCAGCCACTCGATTAAAATCATTAAAACCTGATCTCAGTATATCTGTAATAGAACCTTCAGATAAATCATTGTATCAAGCTGCATGGACATTAGTTGGCGCAGGAGCATACAATGTTGATGATACAATTAAACCTATGGCAAGTGTTATGCCAAAATATGTTAATTGGATAAAAGATTCTGCTGAAAGTTTTTCTCCAGAATCTAATTCAGTTAAAACTTCAAATGGCGATTATAGTTATGACTATTTAGTAGTCTGCCCTGGACTTAAATTAAATTTTGATGGTGTCTCAGGCCTAAAAGAGTCTTTGGGAAAAAATAATGTTTGTACAAACTATGGTTCAGATATGGCTGTCTATACTTGGGAGTGTCTACAAAATATACAAGGTGGAAATCTGCTGTTCACCGAGCCACCGATGCCAATAAAATGTGCTGGAGCGCCACAAAAAATTGCTTACTTGGCCGCAGATCATTTAAGGCAAAAAGGTGCGCTAGAAAATAGTAATTTAGAATTCTTATGTGCAAAACCAGTGATATTTGGAGTACCAACATTCCAAGGTCCATTGAATGAAATTTGTGATGACTATGGAATCAAGAGAAGTTTTCAGCACAACTTAATATCAATAGATGGTGAAGGGAAAGAAGCAGTTTTTAAACAGACTGATGCAGATGGTAATACAAACGAGGTTACTAAAAAATTTGATTTTATTCATGTTACCCCTCCTCAAACTTCTCCTGACTTTATAAAAAATAGTCCTCTTGCTGATGATGGCGGTTGGGTAGATGTTGATCATGAAGAAGGAACATTAAGACATAAAAAATATGAAAATATTTATAGTTTAGGAGATGTTATGAATGCGCCCAATGCAAAGACTGGGGCAGCGGTAAGAAAGCAAGCTCCTATTGTCGCTCATAATATTGTGAAAGATATAAATAAATCATCTGCAGCCTACAGGCTATATGATGGCTACGGTGCATGTCCTCTAACTGTTGCTTATGGAAAAGTTATGTTAGCAGAATTTTGTTATGGTGGAAAAGTGACTCCAAGTTTTCCTTTTAATCCAACAAAACCAAGCTCCATATACTGGCAATTGAAATCAAAGCTTTTCCCTTATTTACAATGGAATGTTATGTTTAAGGGTAAGGAATGGAGCAGACCCGCACATAAAGAAATGGCAAAATAGTTTTAATTTCGAAAATATTTAGTATTCTTAAACTATGATTTTTGAACAGCTGTTTGATGATAAATCATCAACATATACCTACGTCATTGCCAGTGGCAAAGGTCGGGAGGCCTTAATAATTGATCCAGTAATCGAACATTCAGACCAATACATAAAGGTTCTAGAAGATTTAGAATTAAAATTAGTTAAAGTAATCGATACTCATATTCACGCAGATCATATTACAGGATTAAATGAACTGAGCCAAAGAACTGGATGCACCAAAGTGATGGGAGAAAATTCAAAATCAGAGGTCATAGATTTGAAAGTTAAAGATGAAGAAGTAATTAAAATAGAAAATATAGATTTAAAAGTAATTTATACTCCCGGACATACAGATGACTCATACTGCTTTATTATGAATGACCGAATATTTACTGGTGATACATTATTAATAAACGGAACAGGTCGAACAGATTTTCAGAATGGTAGTCCTCACGATGCATACCATTCTTTATTTGATCGTGTTCTAAGTCTTCCAGATGAAATGATCGTATATCCAGCTCATGATTATAATCAAAAAAAAATCATCCACAATTGGCGGTGAAAAGAAAAATAACCCTAGACTTCAAGTGAATAATGCAAATGAATATGCCGAGATCATGAATAATTTAAATTTAGCAAATCCTAAAATGATGGACATAGCTGTTCCTGCAAATTTAAAGGGTATGACCTTGAATGAATTGGATTAAAATACTCTAATCACCCTGAGTTGGCTTATCATATAATTCAATGACTTTCATATAATAAACAACATAAACCATAGAAACTAATGGATAAATCAGAAGTGGACCTATTATATAAATATAAATACCAACGCTCGGTATAAATGCAAATACTTCGAACATAACATATATCAAATGAGTTAAGCCAATAACTCCTGCTGTTTTCCACCAGCCTACAGAATGAATAAGAGATCGTGATCTAGAAAATGCTTCTCTCACATTGATATTTTGATCAACAATTAAATAGAATATTAATGACCATGCAATAATTAAATATATGCCAGGAATTAAAAATAGTATGAGTCCCATTACAATTGCTAAACAACTAATAATAGAAGCAAACAATAAAGAGCCAAAATTTTGGAATCCTTTAGCATAAATAGATCCAAGCTTTGGATGCTTGCCTTTGGCGACTTGAATTAAGAAATGATAATACCCTCCAAGAAGAGCTGGTAAGGCTAAGATGCCAACAATTGTAATACCTAGAAGAATTGAACTTATAAAATAAAGAAAAGTATTTAATAAGATTAGTAAATAATTTCGAGCACCAAGCCTGAATCCTTCATAAAAGGTTCCTATAATTGAGATATTTGTCATTCAATTTAGATATAGATTTTATTGGATAATCCTAAGATGAGTACTATTGATGATATAAGTGTAAATGTATTAATTCCAAGATCAGTGATTGAATTCTTTGCTGTTATATTTTTATCAATCTTCTTAAAATAAAATAAAAGATCATATATAAAAAGAAAAAGTCCAAGAAGAAATATTAAATTATAATAGATAAATGCACCTTCTGGTCCATTTGGTCGAAAGACCATGTAAATACCAATTAAGAAAAATGAAGCAATAAAAGTCCCAAAACATCGAATAATATAGATGCTGCTTTCATCCATATTAAATTCCTTAGCCATTCCATGAGGTGCCAAAAGAGCTCTATAAGAAAAAACACCAAATAAGCCAGTTACGAGTAAATGTAGGACAAGAAGGTAGATATTGTTAAAATTTTCAATCATTCTTAACTATAATTGAGTCATTAAAAAAAGACAAATCACTCATTGATTTACCACGAAATAAGGCTAATTATTATTTATGAACTTTTTCAAAAACTTGTGGGGCTTGATAATGAACCCGAATATCAACCCCCTGAGCAATATCACTAACCTCAAGATTAGGCATATGATTATGCAAATACTTGCATTTATGTGGAGTGGTGTATTCTCTATATATATCGTTGATAGTCTTTATGTCTTTGGAATTACCGCAATAGCTCATGCCCTTCTAATTGCCGCAATTGTTATTACGGCATATGTCTTCTATACAGCAAAGAATAAGCCTCAAGTATTTGATGGTAAATCTGGAAAACAATAGAAACTAAAGCCAACTATAATCAAATAGTAAAATAGTCATACTTACATATAATTAAGTAAGTATGAAAAGATTCTTTATTGTTTATGGCCATTATGATGATAATTCGTTTAATGCGGCGATAAGAGATACGTTTATTGAAAGTGCTCAAGATTCTGGTCATCACATCGATTTGCTAGATCTATATAAAGAGAATTTTAATCCAGTGTTTGCAGGCGAGGAACCTGATACTGAAGTTCTTGATCATAGAAAAAGGATTGAGGCATGTGATACTATCGTTCTTATTGCTCCAATCTGGAACTTCAGAATGCCTGCGATACTAGAAGGCTGGATTGATAAAGTTCTAGCACCTCCATGGGCATTCACCTTCAAGCAATTAGTAGGAAACTATGGATTTCCTCTTGGAAATCTAAAAGATAAAAAAGCAATTATATTTTGCACGTATGGATCTCCAAGACTTGCGATCACAACATTCTTCTTAAATTTACCAATAAGAAGATTAAAAAGAGGAGTTTTTCATATCTGCGGCATTAGAAATATTATTTACAAAAGATATTTTGCAGTTCCTTTTGTAGAGAAAAAGACAAGAATGAAGTTTCTTGAAGATGTAAAAAGGACAGCAGCAAAAAAGAATTAAACGTCCTCTTCGATTGTATTTTCTATTTTCATTAGGATTGGTCTTCCATCATGAGCTGAGTTCAATGGTATAATTTTACCTTCATGTCTAGCACATAAAGTTGGTGCATTTTGTTTTTTATCTCCCATTGATACTTCTAAATCTACAATTACTAATTCTATATCCTCTAAAACTTTTAAAATTTTCATATATTACACTCCTTTATAAATTAATTATAATGATAGCACTAAATGCACTTATCAACTGAACAAGAAAAATTAATACAGATATTAAGTGCAACTGTTTAAAAACTTTTTCAGATTCCATTACACCTTCATTAAACTGATCACGGTGAAGATTAATTTGTGGAGTAATAATATATGTATTAATAAGAAATAAGATTGAAATAAAAACTGAGATTAATATGAGTAACTGATCTCTAATATAAATAGACAACAAAAGAGCCACAAATGATAATATAAAGCCATATAGAAACATTCTTGGAAATATAAACCTTAAGAAGTTTCTTGAGTTTATTTCATCGAGAGTTTTGAAAACCGAAGGCGTTACAACACTCATAAAAAATATCATGAAACCTACTATAAGACTGTATACAAAGGTTAAAGCTAAAATCATTTTATTGAAGTAATATTAAATTTTAAAAATACAATGGGTGTATTTTAGTTATTAAGGCAAGGAAAAAAAGTTTCTACCTGATTTGGCATAAAATATCTGGCTCTTGGCATGTATGGGCCCATTACATCTCGTAACTGATCTTGTCTTTCTACTTTTTGAATAGAATGTTCAAAATTATCAGATGGCAATAAATGCCTAAATTGAATAATCGTCACATCATCGTCAAACATCCCATCTCCATCATCAGCCATTGGCAGCCATGCCATTCCACATTCATTCACTGCATTACGTGGACGATCTTCAACTCTACTGATGGCAATGGTATAAAATCCATTTTTGTCAGTAGGCACCTCTTCATCGAACAAACAATCATTTACTCGAGTGTTCACAAAACTTTGATTAGAGCAAAGAGACCAATATCGAACATCTGATTGATCAACTTTAGTTTTACCATCATATGTTTGAGGTGCAATCGGTGCTTTACCTCTTATGATTAAAACCTTTCCATGCTTTCTGTTTAAAATAGTCCGAATATACTGATTGTCTAAATTGGGATAAAAACCTCCCTCACTTCGTGGTGCATTTGGATCAATCTTACCAGTATACATTCCAATTAAACTTTTACGGTCGAGTTGAATAAACCATTTAGGTGGATTGTGTGCAGGCCATGTATCTGGTTTATCAGGTTGAGAAGTTAATCGTCGATAATCATTTGGTGGAATTCCAAGTGCATCAAATGACACTTGAAGTGGTTGACTAGAATTAAGCGCTTCACACGTTTGTTTGCCTGTTAATTTTGTTCCATCTGCTAATGTTAATACAGGCTGAGGCAGTTTAACTCCACCCGTAATATCAATATTTTGATCTGGTAAATAAACTCTATAGACAATCGACTGTTGTTTTTTTCTATATTCTGGTGAATACAGGATGTTGCCAGTTTTATTTCCCAAAGTTTCATCTGTTTTTGTAGAAGGAGTTTCATTAAGCACTTCTATTGAATAAGAACGATAAAAATCAGATCGTTGATTACCAGATATAAATGGATTAGTAGCTTCTGATTGGATTTGATAATCAGTTAATGATGCAATTGGTTTACCTCTTTCATTATAGCTAAAGAAAGACATATAACGTGAGTATGGATAATCACCTTTAATCTCTAAAGTGGAACCCGCTGGCATAGAGAAAACTGCCGCCCAATAATATACGTTCGAATCTGGGTATGCTATATTAATATATGGATCAGAGCTAATTGGTCCACGGGCCCAAAAACAATCACGAGGTCCAGGTATTGCAGAGTCAGCAAATACTTGACCAATTGAAACAAAATAGAAAAATAATAAAAATAAAATACGCATATGAAAAACCTACACTACAAATATTGAAAATTAAATAACATTCAGCATAATATACTTTATGAAAATTGTGAGCTTAGTTCCAAGTGCCAGTGAAATACTTTGTGATTTAGGTCTTGAGCGGTATTTAGTTGGCATCAGTCATGAATGTAATTTTCCATCGAGCTTACAGAATATTCAAACTGTTACTTCTTCAAACATAGATAGCTCTGAAACACAAATTGAAATTGATACTCAAGTTCGAAAGAAGGTAAATGACAATAAACCATTATATGAAATTAATTCAGATATACTAAATGAATTAACTCCTGATGTTATCATTACTCAAGGAGTGTGCGATGTCTGTGCAATTTCAAACGATCAAGTTGAAGTTCTCTTAAAAGGACAGTTATGCACTCTTCCCTCTTCAACGAATGTTCTTTCTTTAAATGGAAGATCTCTTCAAGGTATCTGTGACGATATTATAACATTAGGAGATCATTTTGAATGCTTGGAGAACTCTGAGAGCATTGTTAAAAAAGCAATGGATGAAAAAAATAAAATGATGGAATTAAAAAAATATAATACCCGTCTTCTTTGCTTAGAATGGATTGATCCCTATTTTTCAGCTGGACACTGGGTGCCAGAACAAATTGAAATGGCAGGATTTGTATCAGCAATTGGTAAACCAGGCGATCAATCAAGAGTAATAACGACAGATGAAATTATAGAATCTAAACCTGATGCAATAGCAGTTATTTGTTGTGGTTATAATGAAGAAAAAAATAAATTATTTGCTGAAGATATCCTACAGGACAAAAGAATTAATCACTTGTTACCATTTCAAAATGAAAAGATTTATTATTTTGACTCAGATTCATACTTTAGTAGACCGACCTTAAGAATACTCGAAGGCGCTAAACAATTACGAAATTCTATCTTAAATTAATATTAGTGGCGGGAGTGACGGGACTCGAACCCGCGACCTCCTGCGTGACAGGCAGGCGCTCTAACCAGCTGAGCTACACCCCCACTATTTTTATATCTTCCATCTCGTGGGAGAAATGGTGGGCGATGACAGGTTCGAACTGCCGACATTCACGGTGTAAACGTGACGCTCTTCCAGCTGAGCTAATCGCCCTTGAAGATTGGAATATATATATTTTATGATTATTTCCCAGTTTATTTTTAACAAAAAAACTCGACCACTAATTAGTGATCGAGCTTTTTTTAAAAAGTTTTACTGGCAGAAAATTAGCCTGCGTTATTGACAGCCTCTTTTAAACCCTTACCAGCAGTAAACTTTGGTCGAGTTGACTGAGGTATTTGAATAACTTCGTTAGTACGAGGGTTTCTACCTTGAGATGCTTTACGAATAGAGGTTTTAAATGTTCCAAATCCTACTAATCTTACTTCTCCTCTTTGCTTAAGAACATCTGTGATTTGATCAAATACAGCGTTCACAGCTTTTTCTGAGTCAGATTTTTGCATTCCAGTTATTTCGGCAACTTTACCAATTAGATCTTGTTTATTCATATAATCCCCCCTTTTTAGGAGTTTGATTCGTTAATACATATATAGGAACTGATCTACTACATATAGTCAAGGCGAAAACCCTAGGAAAACTAATAAAAATGATATGTAATGTGTTTAAAAGGTGAAAATATATTTAGATTCAGTGTGTTAAAAGAGGATCCTGATCTTGGTCTTGATCATCGTCCGATATTTCACTACTAGTGCTTACAGATTCACTTTCATCCCACTCAATTGGAATTAATGGCTTAGTAAGGGCAATTTTAAGAACATCATCGACGTTATCTACAAATATCAATTCCAAACCTTCTTTAACATTATCAGGAATATCTTCTAAGTCTTTTTCATTCTCTTTTGGAATAATAACAGTTTTAGTTCCAGCTCTTAGTGCGGCTAACAACTTTTCTTTTAAGCCGCCAATTCCTAAAGCCTTACCTCTTAGAGTCACCTCTCCAGTCATGGCAATATCTTTTCGAACAGGAATACCAGTTAGCACAGAAACAATTGAAGTAACCATTGCAAGACCCGCTGATGGTCCATCTTTTGGAATTGCACCTTCGGGTACGTGTATATGAATATCTCTAATCGGGAAAATTGTTGGCTTAATACCAAAATCAATGCACCTAGAACGAACGTACGATTTAGCAGCTTGAATAGACTCTTTCATTACATCTCCAAGCTTACCAGTAATCGTCATAATGCCTTTACCAGGCATAATAACCGCTTCAATTGGAAGTATATCACCACCAACTTCAGTCCAAGCAAGACCTGTTACAATACCAACTTGATCATCGGCATCAATTTCACCATATTTGTATTTTTTAACACCAGCATATTCATTTACATTTTCCTCATTAATGGTCAGATCTTTAATCTCTCCAGCAACAATCTTTTTAATAGCTTTTCTAGCGAGGTTGGCGATTTCTCTCTCAAGACTTCTTACACCAGCTTCTCGAGTGTAGTACTTAATTAGAGATGTAACTGCATTGTCCTCGATTATTAATTCACCATCCTTCAGGCCATGTTTCTTGATAATTTCTGGAATTAAATGTTGTTTTGCAATTTGTACCTTTTCATCCTCTGTGTAACCAGCAATTCTAATAATCTCCATTCGATCAAGTAATGCAGGGGGCATTCTCAATGTATTAGCTGTAGTTAAAAACATTGTATCAGATAGATCATAATCAACTTCTAAGTAATGATCATTGAATGTGTTGTTTTGCTCAGGGTCCAAAACTTCTAGAAGAGCAGAAGATGGATCTCCTCTATAATCTGCACCTAACTTATCTATTTCATCGAGCAAAAATAACGGATTTGATGACCCAGCTTTTTTCATCATTTGTAATACTTTACCAGGCATAGAGCCAATATAAGTTCTTCTATGACCTCTTATTTCAGCCTCATCTCTTACTCCACCCAACGACATCCTTACAAACTTACGACCAGTTGAACGCGCAATAGACTTACCAAGAGAAGTTTTTCCAACTCCAGGAGCGCCAACAAGACATAAAATAGGACCCTTCATCTTTTTAATTCTTTGTTGAACAGCTAAATATTCAAGTATTCTCTCTTTAACTTTTTCTAATCCATAATGATCTTCATCTAAAACTTGTTTTGCAAAGTTAATATCTTTCTTAACCTTTGTTTTCTTTCCCCATGGAATAGATAAAATCCAGTCAAGATAATTCCTTATAACGCTAGATTCAGCTGACATTGGGCTCATTGATCTGATTTTTTTTATTTCAGCGTAGCATTTTTCTTTAGCCTCTTTTGTCAGTTTCATCTTTTCGATTTTTTCTTCATATTCAGAAACATCATCCTTACCATCTTCATTCTCGCCAAGTTCTTTTTGAATAGCTTTCATCTGCTCATTCAAATAATATTCTCTTTGAGTTTTTTCCATTTGGTTTTTTACTCTTCCACGAATTTTTTTCTCAACCTGTAACACGTCTAGTTCAGACTGAATGAAAGAAAGGATTTTTTCAAAACGTTCATATAAATCAACAGATTCTAATATCTGTTGTTTATCAGATAGTTTGATCGATAAGTGTGATGCAATAGTGTCACTTAATTTTCCAAGTTCATCTATTTCATTGATCGTACCAAGCACTTCAGGTGGAATCTTTTTATTTAAGTTTACATATTTATCAAATTCATCAGTTGTTGACTTAGACATTGCTCTAAGTTGCTTATCGGAAGAGTCTATTGTCTCAATAATCTGATCAACATCAGCTTGTAAAAAATCTTCATTTTCAAAAAAAACATTAATCGACGCTCTATTTAGTCCCTCAACTAATACTTTAACTGTTCCATCAGGTAGCTTTAACAGCTGCAACACATTAGCCACTGTCCCAAAATCAAATAGATCATTTTTCTTAGGATCATCAACTGAAGCACTTTTTTGAGTAATCAGCATTATTTTTTTATCACCCTTCATAACGCTTTCAAGAGCCTTAACTGATTTATCTCTACCTACAAATAATGGAACTACCATATGAGGGAAGACTACGATATCTCTTAAGGGAAGAACTGGTATCTTATTTATGTTCATAATGAATCAAAAAATATTCTATTTATAAAAAAATGATTTGGGATCATAGTAAAGGCATAATCACAAACACATATATTTAGATGTGTATAAAAGACAGAATTTCAAGGAAGTGAGTTTAATAACGCTCTAAGCGCTTGTTTCTGAAGTCTTTTTATTATCTGCGTAGATGTATAGAGGTCGTGCTCTGCCCTCAGCCACTTCAGCATTAATGACTACTTCTTCAACTCCTTCAAGAGAAGGAAGTTCAAACATTGTATCAAGCAGTATATTTTCCAGAATTGATCTTAATCCCCTCGCACCAGTTTTTCTTTCAATGGCCTTTTTTGCAATAACTTTTAATGCGTCTTTTGAAAGAATTAATTTTACATCCTCCATGTTAAACAAAGTCTGATATTGCTTAACAAGAGCATTCTTGGGTTCTTGAAGTATTTTAATCAGAGACTCTTCATCTAAATCTTCAAGAGTCGTAACAATAGGAAGTCTTCCAACAAACTCTGGTATTAATCCGTAGTTTAATAAATCTTCAGGCTCTAAATCATTCAATGCCATGCTTATATTTTTTACCTCAGCTGACTTAACACTTGCTTGAAAGCCCATGCCAGAACCTTTAGCTCTTCTATTAATTAATTTATCTAGCCCTGAAAATGCACCCCCACAAATAAACAATATATTGGTTGTATCAACTTGTAGGAATTCTTGCTGTGGATGTTTTCTTCCACCTTGAGGAGGTACACTTGCAACTGTTCCCTCCATTATTTTTAACAATGCCTGCTGAACTCCTTCACCTGATACATCTCTAGTAATTGATGGGTTTTCTGATTTTCGACTAACTTTGTCAATTTCATCTATATATACAATTCCTCTTTGAGCCTTTTCAACATTATAGTCAGAAGCTTGCAGAAGTTTGAGTATAATATTTTCAACATCTTCACCGACGTAGCCAGCTTCGGTGAGAGTTGTTGCATCAGCCATCGTAAATGGAACGTCAAGAATTCTAGCTAGAGTTTGAGCTAATAAAGTTTTGCCACAACCTGTAGGTCCAATTAGTAAAATATTTGATTTAGAAAGCTCTACATCTGATTTAGATGCTGAATGTTCAATTCGTTTATAGTGATTATGAACTGCAACAGAAAGATTGTACTTGGCTCCTTTTTGACCAATAACAAAATCATCTAAACTCGCACATATTTCTTTCGGTGTTGGAATTTTTCCAGAACTTTTTGAATTATTTTCTTTATTTTCTTCTTGAATAATATCATTGCATAGTTCAACACACTCATCACATATAAAGACAGTTGGGCCAGCAATAAGTTTCTTTACCTCATGTTGGCTTTTGCCACAAAATGAGCAATACAAAGTATTTTTATTTTTATCCGTACTATTTTCAGTCATAACAAAGTAATATTTGTACAATAAGTCAAAAATAAGTGTTTCATTCGAATCATTGCAGACATAAAGGAACCATTTATTTTAAAAAAATTCAATCTTTATTCGAAAATTAATCTGGAAAAACTGTTTATAAACAATGAATTAAAGAATGTTTTTGAGGCTATTTCTCGATTTTTGGAACTCTTTTTTCTTGAATTTCGTCAATAATCCCAAATTTTTTTGCAGCTTCGGGGTCCATAAAGTTATCTCTCTCCAAAGCTTCTTCAATTGCTTTCACATCTTGCCCAGTGTGTTTAGAGTATAGGTTGTTTAGTTTACTTTTAGTTGAAGCAATTTCTTTAGCGTGAATTTCAATATCTGTAGCTTGACCTTGAAAACCAGCTGATGGCTGATGAACCATAATTCTACTATTAGGCAATGCAAATCTTTTGCCTTTTTCTCCTGCCGCTAGGAGAAAAGATCCCATAGAGGCCGCTTGACCAAAACATAAAGTAGAAACTGGACACTGGATGAATTGCATAGTGTCATATATCGCTAATCCATCAGATACAACTCCTCCAGGAGAATTTATATACAAGTAAATTTCTTTTTCAGGATCTTCAGACTCTAAAAATAATAATTGCGCAGAAATTAGGGATGCTAGTCCATCATGAACAGGCCCCACCAAAAAAATAATTCTTTCTTTTAATAATCTTGAATAAATATCGTATGCTCTCTCACCTTTGCCGGTTTGTTCAACAACCATTGGTATAAGAGTATTCATTGTTACTTTGTCATTCATAATTTATTTCTTCGCTGCTTTCTTTTTAATAGTAGTCTTTTTAACAGTCTTCTTCTTTACCGTTTTCTTTTTATCTGATGACGATTTTTCAGTATCTCCGCCATTATAAATTTTTATGAACGAATCAACATCTATATCAGTAGATTTTAGCTTAACTTTTTCGAGTATAAAGTCCAAAATTTTACTTTCGTAGATTGGCGCCTGTAACTGTGTCATTGCATCCTGATTATTCTTATAATACTCAATTACTTTCTGTTCTTGACCTTTAAAATTCATTGCATATTCGTAAAGAGCTTTATTCATTTCATCTTGCGTTACTTGAATATTGTTTAGTCTACCAACTTCTTGGAGTACCAAACCTAGTTGAATTCTTTTTTTGGCCTCATCTTTAAACTTCTTTTCACTGCCACTTGATAGCTTTTGGTCTTTAATTTCTTTATTATGATCATCTGAAACTGGATTCTGTGAAGTTAAATGGCCCTGTTTTAAATTATTAAATTCAGTTTCAATTAATCCTACAGGCATTTCAAATTCATGCTCTTTTTCAAGAATATCGAATAAATTCTTTTTAGAAATATTTTTAGTAAGATCATCATATTCTTTCTGCATTTGATCTTTAACCTTAGTTTTAAGATCTTTTAAATTCTCAGTTCCAACAGACTTTGCAAAAGCATCATCAATTTTAGTTTCCTCAGGTGATCCAATTTTTTTAATTTTACATTCAAAAGTAGCACTAGCACCCTTTAAATCTTCAGCTTGATAGTTATCTGGAAATTTAACAGGAATTTTTTTTGTGTCCCCAGCCCTAAGACCAATTAGACCATCTTCGAGATCTTTTAAATACTGACCTGATCCAATTACTATCGTCTGCTCCTCTGCTTTGCCACCATCGAAATTCTTTCCATCAATTGTACCTTCATAGTCTAAGCGAACAGAATCACCCTTTTTGGCTTTGTATTCATCTGGTTGATCTTTAAATGACTTTTGATTTTTTGCAATAAGCTCAACTCTCTGATCAATCTCTTTATCCTTAATTTTTACTTTATACGTATCTATATTTAACTTTTCAAAATTAACTAATTCAATTTCAGGAAACAGCTCAACTTCAAATGTAAAAATTGTATCTTCAGACTCATTTTTCTTTTCTTTTAAATCAACTTTAGGTTGCGCAATTGGTCTAAATTTTTTTTCTTGAACTATATTAAATACATTGTCATTAATAAGTTTATTTAATACTTCTGCTTTTATAGAGTCTCCATGTTTCTGATTGACAATTGAAGCTGGAACTTTTCCTGGCCTAAAGCCATCAACTTTAATAGTTTTTCTTATTTCTTCAGTCTTTTGATTGACTCCATTATTAAATTCTTCAGATTTAATAGTTACCTCATAACCTCTTTTAAGACCTTTATTTATTGTTTCTTTATAATTCATATAAACTCTTTGGTGCGGCTAGAGGGACTCGAACCCCCATGAGTTGCCTCACTGGTACCTAAAACCAGCGTGTCTACCAATTCCACCATAGCCGCGATTAATAGAAAATGCAAAATAGACTATTTTTGATATTATTACAGCAATAATTTAGAGGTTCACATTAAGCAATATAGTATATTAATATCGAAAAAAATGATCGCAATTAGTAGGTTTTAACAATAAATGAAAACAGTAGTTTTTTTAGACAGAGATACTTTTCCAAAGAAGATATTAATACCAAAATTAAAATTTAAACATAATTGGAAAAATTATAGATTTACAGAACCAGGCCAGGTTATTCAAAGAATTAAAAATGCAAATATAATTGTCACAAATAAAACTAAATTATCAGCTACAGCTCTGAGAGCTGCAAAATCACTTGAACTTATAGCAATTACTGCTACCGGAACAAACATAGTAGATTTAAATTTCTGCAGAAAAAACAATATTAGTTTATGCAATCTTAGAGATTATGCATCAATTTCTGTTGCTGAACATGTCTTTGCAATTACATTAAATCTGATAAAGCAAATAAAAGGTCTTGAAAAAGATATTCAAACTGACATCTGGCAAAAGAGAAAAGTTTTTGCACTTTTAAATAGATCAATTGGTGATTTAAATGGCAAGACTATTGGTATCATAGGCAAAGGAGCCATTGGAAAACAAGTCAAGAAGATATCTAAAGCTTTTGATATGAAGGCAAGTTTTTTTTCTGCAAGAGATTTTAAAAGATCTGACTTAATAAATTTTTTATCAAAATGTGATATTTTAACTATTCACTGTCCGCTAGAAAAGAACACGTTAAATCTGATTACTTTTAAAGAATTAAAGCTAATGAAAAAAACATCAATAATAATTAATACTGCGCGAGGTGGCATTATAAATGAAAATGACTTAGTAGCCGCAATAAAAAAGAATATAATTGCAGGGGCTGGAATAGATGTAGCAACAACTGAACCTCCAAAAAGAAATCATCCTTATTATAATATAATTGATAAGCCTAATTTCATTTGGACGCCTCATACAGCCTGGGCATCAAATGCAACACTTAACAATGCAGTTAATCAGCTTATAAATAATATAAATTCTTTTTATCGTAATCAGCCTAAAAATTTAGTTTAAGAATTGTCTTTTTTGTTTTCTTTATGAATTAGAAAAATTGATCCTAAAATTAAAATACCACCAACTATTTCATAAATACTTAATGTTTCAGAAAATATAATAAAAGCTAATATTAAGCCAAAGATAGGAAATAATGAATAAAAGGGAAGTACATTTGATATGGGGTAAAATTTATACAGATAAAACATTCCTGCATGACCAATTACTGAAACAATTAAAGCTGTGTGAAGAACTGTAAAAACTGCTAATCCATTTATAGGTATCAAATAATTGAGTGGATTTCCTTCTATGATAAGTGTCAGTGCTGCAACAGGTATAAATGCAATAAGGCCGTGCCAGCCATTAAGAGCTGCGGTATCAACGTCTTTTAATACTCTTGCCATAAGATTAGAAAGTGCATAGAAAAATGCCATGACAATTACTAAAATTAATCCAAACTTATCATCAATAATTCTAGGGTCATAAGCAATAATAACTATCCCAATAAAAGATAAAAATATAAGAACCCAACGCCTTAAGGAAATTTTCTCTCTTAAAAAAACTAAACTAAGAATCAATCCAAATGGAATTGATAGTTGAGCTCCAATAATAATTGGCGCAACAATAGAAAGTTGTTCTAATGCATAATACATTGTCACATAGGTTCCTATTCCCATAGCAAGAGAAAATCCTATTAATGGGCTTAACAAATGTTTTGCAGGCAGCTTAAGTCTGAAGAAAGGCAAAAAAGCTAAAAATATTAATCCAAGTCTTAGTGCAGTAAATAATAAAGGAGGAATTATATCTATTCCTAGTTTCCCAACTGGATAAGAGCTTCCATACAAAACCATTATAATTAGCACTAAAATCAGATGCTTTGATTGCATCTAATAAATCTAATTGATTAAATACTTTATACAACTCAAAGAATTTGAAGATTTATTTGTTTCTGGGTGAGCAACGTTTAGAGCAATATTTTACATTATTCCAGTTTAATTCCCATTTCTTTCTCCATGAGAATTCTTTTTTACAACTAATACAGATTTTAGTTGGCAAGTTCTTTTTTTTCATCAATATGAATATATCATGAAATTATTTCAGATACACACAGGTTTCTATGATCCAAAAGATATTTCAAATGGATTTTATGAGGGCCATACTAATTTTTTTGTTTGTGCAAAAGATATAACCTCAGCAAGAAAAGCTGTTAAAGAAAAAAAAGAATTTAAAAAATACAAAATGCATATTGATGGAATACAGGAAATAAGTTCTGTAGATGGATATAAAGTAGTTTTAAAGAAGTATTAATTGCACTTACCGTTCAAAAATTCTTCATAAAGAATTGAAACTTTTTCTTTTGAGAGTGTTGTGCCATCAAATAGATCGTCAAAAATAATACATTTTTGCTTTATTGATAAATTTTCACTTGATAAACTTTGAAGAATAGAGTCTTCAGATAAAATTGCACTATTCATTCTTATCCCTTGATCGTTCTTTGTATCAAAAACAATAAATTTTTCATTGTCTCCATTCCTCCAAGAACTCCAATTGACACCAAGTGAATATGGATTGGAATTAGGGTTGCCATCATATGCAAAATTGACCCAATACTGGCTCATCGAAATAGATAGCTCCTTATCAAAGATAGCATTTTCTGATTTGTATAAGATATCTGATAGATCACTTTTCTGACGATCAATTATTTCTGGAGAATTAAAAATGAAACCAATTTCTAAGGCATGCGCAGCTCCCAATAATTTTGAAAAATCCATTCCAAGAAATTGAGGTTCATCGTCCCAATCAAATCTGTAGGCGTAAACATTATCTTTGTTTACTTTTGAAATATACCTTGCGGCATTATCAACAGCATCTAATTTCCATGCATCACTTTTATACTTTGAATATGCGTCATAGAATTTTTCATCTCTTTGTTTTGTCCATAAGCCTAATGTTGGATGCAGATTTGCAATGAAACTTGGCAGCACAGGCTTTATAAATCTTGGGTCACCACTCATAAAGAGTTTAAGCTCATCTCGATTTGTACCAAGTATGATTTCCTTATCATGAAATTTACCATTGATATAAGATTTAAAAATACCTTCATTAGGAATAATTATTTCATCAGGAATTACATTTGGTACGTCAATTAGGCCTCCTTCATTCTCTCTTACTCTATAAAAGCTTATAATTTCCTCTTTAGATAAATCTCTTAAATAATTTGAAAGAGTAACACTATCTTCTAATGTTTCTTTTAGAGTCATCGGATTCATTGCTGGCTCTTTTTTCTTTATTGAAGACTTAATAAATGTGAGTGATCCTGACTCTGAATTGTTTCTGGAATACTCAATATCATCAGAAACAAAGTATCCACTTTGAGCTATTCCTCTTTTAAAAAGCTTCTTAGCTGGTTCCGCAAGATAAAGTGATAATACGTTTCTAGCTCCAGCAGATTCTCCAAAAATTGTGATATTATTTGGATCACCACCAAAAGCGCTAATATTTTCATTTACCCATTCTAAAGACTTAATCATATCAAGTGTTCCAAAATTAGGGGAAAGGTCGAGCGGCTCCTGAGAGTCTGCATTTAATCCTGGAACAGAAAACCATCCAAATGGGCCTAATCTATAATTAATTGTAACAAGTATTACATCATGAAATTTCAAAAAATTAGTGGGTATATGCATAGGAGATGCAGAATACCCCCAAGTATTTCCACCTCCATGTATCCAAAACATTACTGGAAGTTTTTTTATTGCTTTTAAAAGTATCTGCGGGCGCAAATACGTTTAGATATAAGCAATCTTCTGAGCCAAAAATTGTTCCTTCTTTTTGACCAGTAATTAATTCATCATAAAAATTTGAAACTTGAACACATCTATTAGGCAGTTTAGTGGCATCAAAACGATTTGATGTAAATTCAAAATCTCGTGGAGCTTTCCACCTCAACTCTCCTGTTGGTGGCTTGGCATAAGGTATTCCATACCATGCGAATATATCTTTTTGATCCTCTTCATTGATTTTTGTACCAAAAATCTCAACCATGTCTAAAACTACCTTTGACTCATCAGCTACCTCATTTGCAAAAGAGTATGTACTTGTAAACACAAATAGGATTAGAATTATTTTTAAAATTTTTTTCATTGAATCTTTAATTTTGACAGGTTTTTAACTATAAGTGGAATATTATCAACTAAGTCATCAGCAATTAATCCAGGGCCTAATAATTCACCTAGCTGAGAATGGATCCAGGAACCAGCACAAGCTGCATCAAAAGCATTCATTTTATTATGACCAACTAATGATGATATTATTCCTGCTAAAACATCACCTGACCCCGCTGTAGCAAGATAAGGAGCTTTAGAAGAGTTGATCACAACTTTACCTGAAGGGTGAGCAATAACGGTATCCGAACCTTTTAATAAAACAATGCTTCCTGCTTTTTTTGCCCCCTCAACTGTTCTAACCACTTTATCTTCTATGTTATTTATTTCATCTCCGAACAATCTTTTAAATTCTCCTTCATGTGGAGTGAGAATCGTATGTGCATATGTATCTATAAATAACTCATCAGGTGAATTTTCAAAGCTAGTAATGGCATCGGCGTCTATAACTACATGATCACTAAATGCAAGAGCTAACAGAGTCCTAGCTTTTGTTTCATCAGAAATAGTATTTCCAGGTCCAATCAAAACTGATGAGATTTTTTTGTCTTTAAGTATTGATTGAAATTCATTTTTATTTTGAATTACAGCGATTAACTCGACGGATATTTGAGGCTCCAAAATCTGAGCTGACTCTTTGTCGCAAATGAGTTTTACTGCTCCTGCGCCAACTCGCATGGCAGCTCTTCCTGCAAGCCTAGCGGCACCTGTTTTAAAAACAGGGCCTGAGTTTATTAATACTAACCCTCTTGAATACTTATGATCAGCATCTCCAGGAAAAGGAAACTGATCAATCCATAAATCGGGAGAGTTTTTTAAAATCATGGTATATTTTGACCCAACTTAATAAATTTAATATTTACTTGTTACAAACTTTTTAAGATAATTAAATAAACAATTGATTAATATGGACTATTTAAAAATCTATAAATATATAATATTTTATAGAAATATTTGTGTCAATTTGGCATAAGTTCTAAATAGTGCAATGTTTTCTTTGTATCTAATTATAGTGCATTGCTCAATTTTAACGTGAGGACTTACTATTTTTATGAAAAAAATTGAAGCAATAATAAAGCCTTTTAAAATCGATGAAGTAAAAATAGCTTTAGAAGAAATTGGCGTTCGTGGAATGACCGTTTTAGAAGCTAAAGGAAGAGGAAGACAGAGAGGTTTTACAGAAATGAATACAGGCGTTGAGTTTGGTGATTTCTTACCAAAAATCAAAGTCGAGATAATACTCGAAGATGAACTTGTAGACAAAGCTGTAGAAGCAATCATTAAGTCTACCAATACTAATCGAATTGGAGATGGCAAAATTTTTGTCTCAAATATTGAGATGATTACTAGAATTAGAACCGGTGAAACTGGTTCTGATGCATTATAATTTTATAAGAAAGAAGGCATACATGAATACATTTGAATACATCTGGCTAGATGGTTACCAACCTGAGCCTTTCATGAGAAGCAAAGTAAAAGCAACTGATCAAGGATCAGCACCAGATTGGTCTTTTGATGGCTCATCTACAAAACAAGCAGAGGGTGGAAGTTCAGATTGTCTTCTATTACCAGTACAAACATATTCAAATCCAAATGGACATGATTTAGTTATGACTCAAGTTCAAGCTGCAGATCATACAACTCACCCATCAAATTTTAGAGCTGCTGCTGCTGAAGTTGTCACGGATGAATGGTGGTTTGGTTTTGAGCAAGAATTCTTTTTTACAGACCCTAAAAATGGTGAGCCTCTCGGTTGGGAATCTGGAACTCCTAGAGAACAGGGAGAATACTATTGTGGAGTTGGAGCAGGTAATGTTGTGGGTCGTGACATATCAGATGCCCATTTAAAAGCATGTTTAGATGTAGGCATAACTTTAACTGGAACTAATGCAGAGGTAGCGCTTGGTCAATGGGAATATCAGTGCTTTGGCAAAGGCATTAAAGCAGCTGATGACTTGTGGGTAAGTCGATACCTTTTATTCAAAACTGCTGAAAAATATGGTGTTGGCGTTAACATTCATCCAAAACCAAAAACTGGTGACTGGAATGGCTCTGGAATGCACACTAATTTTTCTAATGAAGAAATGAGATCAAAAGGCTCTGAAGAGTTATTTTCATCTATGTGTGAAAAACTAGGAAAGGTTCATGAAGATGGTATCGCAGCATATGGCTCAGATAATGATATGAGACTAACTGGCCTCCATGAAACTCAAAATATCGAGCAATTTTCTTTTGGAGTTAGCGATAGAGGAGCTAGTATTCGGATACCCGTTTTTACAGTTGAAAATAATTGGAACGGTTATTTAGAAGATAGAAGACCTGCTTCAAATGCAGATCCATATAAAATACTTACACATATTGTTGGAACTTTAACTAAGTAAGCTGTAACATTAACTTAGTTAACGTTTTTAAGGGGAGACAATAATGACTACTGTGAGTGAAGCATTAAAGGCATTCAGAGATTCTGGCGCCAAATATTTAGATCTAAGATTTACTGATGTTAAAGGTAAATGGCAGCATCTTACAATGGATGGAACTGTTGTAGATGAAGATCTATTAAATAATGGTGTATTTTTTGATGGATCATCTATTGCAGGATGGAAAGCGATAAATGAGTCTGATATGGTTCTCAAGCCTGACCTTTCAACAACAGTCATGGATCCATTTACAGCTCAGCCGACGATGATGATTTTTTGCGATATACTGGATGCGGTTACAAAAGAACCCTATGAAAGAGACCCTCGTGGAACTGCAAAAAAAGCGGAAGAATATGTTAAATCAAGTGGTATGGGTGACACTGTTTACATTGGTCCTGAAGCCGAGTTTTTTGTTTTTGATGATGTTAAATTTCAAGTAGAAATGAATAAATCTAGCTTTGAAATCGATAGTGCCGAAGGTCCTTACAATAGTGCAAAAAATTATGAGAGTGGCAACCTTGGTCACAGACCGGGAGTCAAAGGTGGGTATTTTCCTGTTCCCCCAGTTGACAGTGCTCAAGATATAAGAACTGAGTTTCTTGAAGAATTAAAAAACTTAGGTCTTAGAATGGAAAAACATCACCATGAAGTTGCTCCAAGTCAACATGAGCTTGGTTTATTGTTTGACACCCTCTTAAAACAAGGAGATGGGATTCAATTATATAAATATGGTGTACACATGGTCGCTAATTCTTTTGGTAAAACTGCAACATTTATGCCAAAGCCAGTAAAAGGTGATAATGGGTCTGGTATGCATGTGCATCAATCAATTTGGAAAGATGGAAAACCACTTTTTGCAGGAGATGGATATGCGGGATTATCAGAAACTGCCCTTCATTATATTGGAGGTATAATTAAACATGGTAAGGCACTTAACGCTTTTACAAACCCAAGTACTAATAGTTATAAGCGTCTTATTCCTGGATTTGAAGCCCCTGTGATACTGGTTTATTCAGCAAGAAACAGATCGGCTTCGTGCAGAATACCCGTATCTGATAGCCCTAAAGGAAAAAGAGTTGAAGTAAGATTTCCTGATCCAACTGCAAATCCATACTTGGCATTTGCTGCAATGCTTATGGCAGGAATGGATGGAATAAAAAATAAAATTCATCCTGGAGATGCAAGTGATCAAGATCTTTACGAGCTCTCAGATAGTGAAGTTGCAAAGTTACCAACTGTTTGTGGCTCTTTAAGGGAAGCTTTAGAGGCAGTTGATCAAGATAGAGCATTTTTAACTGAAGGTGGTGTTTTTACTGATGATCAAATTGACGGTTACATAGATCTTAAAATGCAGGAAGTATATGATTTAGAACACTCGCCTCACCCTGTAGAATTCAAGAACTACTTCAGTGTATAGCTCTCAAGACTTTTTCGATATGGAGGCTTATATTTATGAAAACAATTGATTTCTGGTTTTCAATTGGTAGCACTTATACCTACCTTTCTGTGAGTAGGATCTCAAAAATTGAAGATGAAAATCAAGTTTCTTTTGTATGGAACCCTTTTAGTGTTCGAAAATTAATGATGGAAATGAATAATATTCCATTCACTCCTCCTGAAAAAAAAGTTAAATCAGATTACATGTGGAGAGATATCTCGCGAAGAGCAAAAAATTATAAATTAAGTCCCAAAATACCGGCTCCATACCCTCTCAAGAATTTTGATTTAGCAAATCAAATTGCTGTGCATGGTATTAATGAAGGATGGTGCGAAGAGTATGTAAGATTAACTTACAAGTATTGGTTTGAAAGTGGGATTGAGGCTGGATCAGAAGAGTGTATTGATAAAGTTTCAAAAGATATGAATTTTAATCCTAACGATCTAATAAAAAATTCAAGCGCGAATACTATTATTGAAAAATATGATGCTCAAACTGACAAGGCTCGAGAGCTTGGGATATTTGGTTCCCCCAGCTTTATATCAAATGGTGAGATATTTTGGGGTGACGATAGATTAGAAGATGCTATAAACTGGTAGTATGGAATTAACATCTCAACATGAAGAGCTAAAAAGGTCAGCAATAAAGTTTGTTGATACTGAAATTAACCCTTATGTAGATCAGTGGGAAGAAGACGAAATCTTTCCAGCTCATGAAGTTTTTAAAAAATTAGGTGACAATGGATTTTTAGGAGTAACAAAACCAGAAAAATACGGTGGATCAGGTCTTGATTACTCTTACGGCGCAGTTCTTAATGAAGCATTGGCAAGTATAAAGTGTGGAGGTGTACCAATGGCAATTGGTGTTCAGACTGACATGTCCACTCCTGCTCTAGCAAGGTTTGGATCTGAATATGTCTGTGAAAATTTTCTACGGCCATCTATTTCAGGAGATTTTGTATCATGTATTGGTGTGTCTGAACCACATGCAGGCTCTGATGTCGCAGCAATAAAAACATCCGCTGTAAAAGATGGTGATGATTATATTATAAATGGATCAAAAATGTGGATTACTAGTGGAACTCAGGCTGACTGGATGTGCATGTTAGCAAATACTGGAAGTTCTTCAGAAAATCGCCATCTAAATAAATCTTTAATATGTGTTCCGCTTAGAGAAAATGGCGAAAGAGTTAAAGGCGTAACAATTAATCGAAAATTAAAAAAGATGGGAATGCATTCTTCAGATACTGCAGAAATTTTTTTTGAAGATGTTCGCGTACCTACTAAAAATCTTATTGGCGAGGAAGGTAAGGGTTTTATTTATCAAATGATGCAATTCCAAGAAGAAAGGCTTTATGCGGCTATTGGAAATTACTCTGGTTGTGAAAATATTATCAATGAAACAATTGAATATACTCGTCAGCGTAAAACTTTTGGTAAACCAATAATAGATAATCAGATTGTTCACTTTAGACTGTCAGAATTAATGACTGAAGTTGAAGCACTAAAGGCCCTTACATGGAAAGGAATTGAGATTCATGTTAATGGAGGCGACTGTACCAAACTAGCATCTATGTCAAAGCTGAAATCTACTAGATTAGCAAGGGAAGTTAATGATGCTTGCCTTCAATACTGGGGTGGCATGGGCTTTATGGATGAAACTCCAGTATCAAGAGCTTATCGAGATCAACGATTAGGTTCAATTGGTGGTGGCTCAGATGAAGTTATGCTTGGGATTATTTCGAAGTATTTAGATATTTTACCAGGCAAAAACTAAAACTACATTCGTCCAACGCCAAATGAATTTGGACGTAAATCTCTTTTTTCAGAATCGCAAACGATATTCAAGCACTCGCCCAAAATTTTCCTCGTATCTCTTGGATCAATTATACCATCATCCCAGATTCTTGCAGTTGCAAATAAGGCTTCGCCTTCTGCTTTGTATGTGTCAATTATTTTTTGTTCGATTGCCTTAATCATTTCCATATTAGGCTCTTCTCCTCTTCTCTTAGCAGACTCAACTGCAACTTGTGACATGGTTCTTCCAGCTTGCTCACCACCCATTACACTTAATTTATTATTAGGCCATGAAAACAAAAATCTGGGGTCAAATGATCTACCGGCCATACCATATTCACCCGCTCCAAATGATGCGCCAATTCTTAATGTAATTTTTGGAACTGTACAATTTGTAACAGCTTGAATCATTTTCGATCCATGCTTGATAATTCCTCTTCTCTCTTCTTTTGTTCCAACCATATACCCAGTTGTATTTTGTAAAAAAATAAGAGGTGTATTATGTTTTGAGCACAATTGAATAAATTGAGCTGCCTTAACAGCGCCATCAGCAAAAATTGGTCCATTGTTTGCAACAATCCCAACTTTATAACCATGAATTCGTGCTGTACCTGTAACAGTTTGTTTTCCAAACTCGGGTTTAAAATCTAAATATTCTGAGCCATCAACTATACGAGCAATGACTTCGTGAACATCATAAGGTTTTTTATAATCTGTAGGCACGACACCGATCAGTTCATTGGGGGAATAAATAGGCTCACTATAATTCTCATTTTTAGTTGACGTAAATTCATCGTTCCACCCTAAGTTTTTAACAACCTCTCTACATTTTTTTATTGCTTCAGCATCATCGTCGGCTATGTATTCTGCCAAACCAGATACCGTATAATGCATCTCTGCTCCTCCAAGTTCTTCATCAGTAGCAATTTCACCCAATGCTGCCTTTAACAATGGTGGGCCCGCTAAAAATATTTTAGATCTATTTTTAACTACAATGACTTGATCGGATAATCCAGGAGTGTATGCTCCGCCAGCAGTAGAATTGCCATGAACTACTGCAATTGTAGGTATACCCATAGCAGACATTTTAGCTAAGTTTGCAAAACTACGTCCACCCGGTAAAAAAACTTCCGATTGCCTAAAGAGATTTGCTCCCGCGCTTTCGACAAGACTAATTAATGGAAGCTTATTTTCTTTTATGATTTCAGCTCCTCGAAGTGCTTTAACAACACCCATTTCTGTCATGCTTCCACCCTTAATCCCAGAGTCTGAGGCACTGACCATACATCTTACTCCCGATACATATCCTATTCCACTAATACCTCCACCTCCTGAAATATTCTTATCTCCATCATCATCTCCCATTTTATATCCAGCAAGAGTAGAAAGAGGAATGAAATAGCTATCAGGGTCTAGAAGAGCTGCAAGCCTTTCTCTTGGAAGAAGCTGGCCCCTCTTTTCAAATTTTGGCTTAGCTCTCTCAGAATTATCAGCGATTTTTTTTTCTAATGATCTAAATTCATTGATTAATTCTATATGATCTGCTTCATTCTTTTTAAAAGAATTAGAGTTTATCATTATTTTTGATTCAATAACGGGCATAAATAATCCAAAAAAATATTTCGATAGACTAATAAAATATACCACAATGTAAAGAATCTAATAATATCAATACTATTAATGGTCAAAAAAACAAAAAAAAGAGCTAAGTTAGCAAAAAAAACAACTAAAGCTAAGAATACAAATTATACCGCTAAAGACATAGAAGTTCTTGAGGGGCTTGAACCTGTTCGTAAAAGACCAGGGATGTATATTGGTGGAACAGATGTGCACGCCATGCATCATTTAGTAAGCGAGGTCCTTGATAATTCTATGGATGAAGTAGTTTCAGGTCATGCAAATAAAGTTAATATTAATTTAATTGATAGCACAACAATTGAAATTTCTGATAATGGTCGAGGTATACCAGTTGATAAGCATCCAAAGTTTAAGCTTCCAGCCGTAGAGGTAATTCTCACAACACTACACTCTGGTGGAAAATTTTCTAATAAAAACTATCAAACTTCAGGTGGATTGCATGGCGTTGGTGTTTCAGTTGTTAACGCCTTATCAAAAAAACTAGACCTTGAAATTGCGAGAGATAAAAAATTTTATACCCAAACTTACTCAAGGGGGGTTAAAAAAAATAAACTTAAAACTATTTCACGTGGAAGTATTAAAAAAGGTACAAAAATAAAATTTACTCCTGATGATGAAATTTTTGGAAAAGAAAATTTTGACTCATCCATTATTTATAATATGGCAAAGGCAAAGGCCTATTTAATCCCAAATGTTGAGATTAATTGGTCTTGTCCAAAAAATTTAGTTAAAAAAAATATACCAACGCAGGACAGGCTTCATTATGCAAAAGGGATTCATGATTACTTATCTGCGTTAATAGATCCAAATGAACCTATATTTGACGAAGAATTCTACTTTAAGACCACTATTAACGAAGAAGGAAATAGTATCGAAGGAATTATAAATTGGTTTGACGCAATAGAACCAATTAATCAGTCATATTGCAACACAATACAAACTCCTTTAGGTGGAACTCATGAAAATGGTTTTAAAAATGGGATGTTCAAAGCATTTAAAGATTATTCAAAAATAAAATTTGAGAGAAAAGCATCTCAAATTACGCAAGATGATATCTTTGGATCCTCAGCTTCTATATTATCAATATTTATTGAAAACCCTGAATTTCAGGGGCAAACAAAAGAAAAGCTCTCCAGTATTGAGCCAGGTAGAAAGATTGAATTAAAAATTAAACAACTATTTGAACAATGGTTGGCAAAAAAAACAAAATCAGCTGAACAATTATTCTATTATGCCTTCAATAGATCTCAAATCAGACTTCAAAATAAATCAGAACTTGCAATTGAACGACAAGTAAAAAGAAAAAAAATTACACTACCCGGCAAACTTGCTGATTGCACTATAAGTGGAAATAAAGGTACTGAACTTTTTTTGGTTGAAGGTGACTCAGCTGGTGGATCAGCAAAGCAGGCAAGAGATAGGCAGACACAGGCTATACTTCCCTTAAGAGGCAAGATACTCAATGTAATAAGTGCATCGAGAGATAAAATAAATGCTAACCAAGAAATTGTTGATCTTATACAAGCCCTTGGCTGTAAAAGAGGTGACAACTATAACTCTAAAGATATTAGATATGAAAAAATAATTATTATGACAGATGCTGATGTAGATGGAGCTCATATCGCTACTCTTCTGATGGGATTTTTCTATAATGAATTTCCTAAATTAATTGATGATGGCCAACTTTATTTGTCTGTTCCTCCTCTATTTAAAATATCTAAAGGTGGTAAGATCTTTTACGCAGTAAGCGAAAGACATAAAGATGATATAGTAAAAAAAGAATTTAAAAATTCTGAAAATATTGAAATTAATCGATTTAAGGGTCTAGGTGAAATGATGCCAGCTCAATTAAAGGAAACAACAATGTCTCCTGAAAATAGAACTTTGCTTAAAGTTCAAATTGCCTCAAAAGATAAGAAAAAAACTAAAAAATCTGTAGATGCCTTGATGGGAAAAAAACCAGAACTGAGATTTAAGTTTATAACTGAAAACTCAAAAAAAGTTTCTGCAGAAAATATCCTTTAAGCTAAATTCTTTATATTTTTTTCTGTTTTTTCACTATAAGGAGCTGAAACCATTTTTCCGGCATTAATTAAATTTTGTCCTTTTAATACTGCTCTTTTATGACTGAAATTGCGATACCCATCATGACCATGGTATGACCCTGAGCCACTTGGACCAACTCCTCCGAATGGAAGGTCATGCATTGAAAATTGAAAAAGAACATCGTTAGTCACAAGCTGTCCTGATGTAGTTTTATTTAGAAGATCATCTACTTCTTTTGCATCATCACCAAAATAATAAAGAGCAAGTGCCTTAGGGTTATGATTTACATATTTAATAGTTTCATCAAAATTTTTATACGACATAACAGGCAAGATAGGTCCAAAAATTTCATTCTTCATGACCTCCATATCATCAGTTGGATTGAGAATTAAAGTTGGAGGAATTTTATGATGCTCTTGTTGTGCAAGATCTTCATTAGCAGGATTAATTTCTACAATTTCTGCTCCTTTAGATTTTGCATCCGAAATATATGATCTCAATCTTTCATAATGATTCAAATGAATGATTGAAGTATAATCAGGATTATTCTTCAGAGTTTCGTAGGACTCTTGTACATATGACTTAGCGTGCTCAACAAACTCATTCTCTTTTCCTTCAGGAAGAAATACATAATCAGGTGAAATACATATCTGGCCAGCATTTAGCAATTTACCCATCATAATTTTATCAACACTTTTCTTCATTTTAGCTTTAGGGCCAACAATAACAGGTGACTTTCCACCAAGTTCGAGTGTAAGTGGAACTAAATTTTCAGAAGCTTCATAGGCAATTTTTTTTGCTACATGAGTTGACCCAGTAAATAATAAATGATCAAAAGCAAGGCCGGCAAAAGACTGAGATGTTTGAGGTCCACCATTGATCACGACCACTTCATCTTCTCTAAAGTATTGTTTAACTAATTTTTCAGTCAAATCAGATGTTTCAGGAACAAACTCTGATAATTTCATCATTGAGTTATTTCCAGCAGCAAACACTTCAACTAATGGACCTAAACTCAAATTTAGTGGGAAGTTCCATGGTGAGATAATCCCTACTACTCCGTAAGGTTGATTATGAATAAACGCTTTGGCACCTAGTAATCCTAGAGGAAAATTAGGTTTTCTTTTTTCAGGCTTCATCCATTTACTTAAATTTTTTGAAACATGTTTTGCACTAGCAATGATAGGCAAAGTATCTGACAGTAAGCTTAATTGCTCATGCCTTGTTCCAAAATCATTCTGTAAAGCTTTGTGGAAGTCTTCTGAGTTTTCCTCAACGAGAAGTTTTAATCTATTTATCCTATCTATTCTCTCTTTATAATCAGGATAGTCACCATTTTGGAATCTGTTTTTGAGACTATTGAGAATTTTCTCTAATTCGTCCTTAGAAACTTCAGGATAATCTGATGCTACACTTACTCCACCTAAACCCATATGTTTACCTCTTTAAATTATTTAGATCGTATAGAAATTATAAGTATAATTCAATTAGAATATATTGACACTTAATATGTCGACATTATGATCTTACTAATCTTTTATTATAATTTTTTTATTTATGCCAAATAAAATAAAATTTCATATTGATGAAAATAATGTAGCTGTTTTAACATTGAATGACCCTGAAAGACTAAATGCTCTTTCTTTGGAAATGTTAACTGAGATACATGAACAAATTAAACTTATCAATACCGGTAAAACAAGTGCGAGGTGTCTTGTAATTACGGGAGAAGGACGAGGGTTTTGTGCTGGGGCTAATTTAATCGATACAAATGCCGCTCCATCAGAAAGTGGTAATCCAATGGATAGAGATTTAGGAAAAGGATTGTTAACCCATTATCATCCAATGCTTATAGATTTAAAAAATTTAGAAATACCTGTTATTACTGCAATTAATGGTGTTGCAGCTGGCGCAGGATGTTCACTAGGCATCATTGGTGATCTAATATTTGCCTCAGATAAATCATATTTCTATCAGGCTTTTAAATTTATTGGATTAGTTCCAGATGCTGGATCGACGTATATACTTCCTCGAAAAATTGGCATGGCAAGAGCTATAGAATTATCAATGTTGGGTGAAAAAATAACAGCTGAAAAGGCTCTTTCATGGGGATTAATAAATTTTGTTTATGATCAAGAAAATTTGATGAATGAAACGATTAAAACCGCTACTGAGATCGCAAATGGGCCAACTATTGCTTATAAATTAATGAGAAAACTGTACTGGGAAAGTTTAAGCAATGACTTTGAAACACAACTAAACGCTGAAAGTAAAGCTCAAACAATAGCAGGGAAGACTGAAGACTGCTTTAATGGTGTTATGTCTTTTCTACAAAAAAAGAAACCTAACTTCAAAGGAAAATAAGTTTAATTATAATTACTTAGAAACTCTTCAGAAAAACGCTTAAACCTTTTTTCTTCAATTGATGCCCTAATCTCTTTCATCAGATTTTGATAAAAATAAATATTATGTAAGGATAAAAGCATGCCGCCTAACATTTCTTTTGCATTAAATAAGTGATGAAGATATGCGGCTGAGTATGTATTGCAAACAGGGTTGTCACTTTCAGGATCAATTGAGGAGTTTAATTGTTTAAATTTTGAATTTCGAATATTTACTGTTCCATTTTTTGTAAAAGCCTGGCCATTTCTCCCACTTCTGGTAGGAAGAACGCAATCAAACATATCGATTCCTCTAGCAACTGCACCGATAATATCATCAGGTTTGCCAACTCCCATTAAATACCTTGGCCTATTTTGTGGAAGAAGTAGACAAGTGTAGTCTAGAACTTTAAACATTTCATCTTGAGGTTCACCTACAGCTAATCCCCCAACAGCATAACCATCAAAATCTAAATTAATTAGAGATCTTACTGATTCATCTCTTAAGTCTGAGTAAGTACTTCCCTGAACGATGCCAAATAATTGATTCTGAGATCCAGTAAATGCATACTTACATCTTTCCGCCCATTTCATTGATAATCTCATTGAGTCACTTGCTTGTTCATGAGTTGCTGGGAAAGGGGTACACTCATCAAAGCACATAACAATATCTGAATTTAGATTTTTTTGAATTTCAATTGATTTCTCAGGAGTAACAAAGAATTTTTTACCATCAATATGTGATTTAAACTCTACTCCGTCATCAGTTAATTTTCTTAATTTTGATAATGAGAATACTTGATAACCACCTGAGTCAGTTAATATAGGTAAATGCCAATTCATAAAGTTGTGTAATCCCCCAAATTTACTGATTAAATCATCTCCAGGCCGAAGCATTAAATGATATGTATTTCCTAATAAAATCTCTGAACCGGTTTTTAAAAGATCGGGTGTTGTTACAGCTTTCACTGTTGCAGCGGTACCAACAGGCATAAATGCTGGAGTGTTAATGTTTCCGTGAACTGTTTTCACGACACCTCTTCTAGCAAGGTGGTCTCTATTTAATAATTCAAAATTACTCATTACGATATAACAGGCTTACATCTCCATATGAAAAGAAACGATAATCATTTTCTATAGCCGCTCGGTATATAGATTGAATTTTATCTATGCCAGAAAATGCAGAAACTAAAAGCATCAAAGTTGACTTTGGTAAATGAAAATTTGTTAAAAGCATATCAACTACTTTAAATTTAAATCCAGGCTTAATAAAAATATCTGTTTTTCCACTAAATGGAGAAAGCTCACCACTCAGTGCCGCGGACTCTAACAGTCTTAACGATGTTGTGCCAACAGAAATTATTCTTCCTTTTTTTGATTTTTTTTCTTTTATCAATTCAATAACTTCATTTGAAATAAACCCTACTTCACTATGCATTTTATGGTTTTCAATATTATCCCTAATTGGCATAAATGTTCCTGCCCCAACATGAAGTGTAATTTCTGCTAACTGATCTCTGTCTTTTATTTTATTAAATATTTCATTATTAAAATGAAGGCCGGCAGTGGGAGCTGCGATTGATCCATCATTACTTGCGTAAACTGTTTGATAATCATTAAAATCATTTTTATCGCTATTTCTTGATTTTAGAATGTAAGGAGGAAGAGGCATTTTACCAAATTTTCTAAATACTATATCTTCTTCTCCATTAATTTTTATTATAAAGTCTCCTTCATAAGTCTTTTCTATAACATCAAGGAAATATGAGTCGTCTAAAGAAATTTTATCACCTACATTTATTTTCTTTCCGGGCTTTATAAATGCTTTCCAAAGTGACTCTTTTATTTTTTTATGAAAAGTAATTCTGATCTCATTTGACTTGTGTTTTAGAGAGAAATAAGCTGGAATTACTTTTGAGTTATTCACCACAAGTA
>JBJLDC010000003.1:0-63235 GCA_045567365.1 Candidatus Pelagibacterales bacterium
CCTTTCTTGGGCAGCCTCTTAGAGGCTGCCTAGGAAATCCAAATTTTTTTCTTTTATTTTTTCTCAAATTTCTTAGTCTATTGTTGTGTCAGAAGCGATTAGAACATCAGACGGTGAACTTTTATCCGTTAAATTAAAAAAAGTAGAGTCCAGAAGAAGAGCCACCGCCTTCCTTCTTGTTTCTCCATTATTACTATTTATTTTAATCGCTTATATTTTTCCAATCTTTCAAATGTTAATTAGAAGTGTTGATAATACAGAAATGAATGTGCTGTTATCAAAAACTGCGATTGTAATTGAAAAATGGGATGGAAAAGAACTTCCACCTGAAGAAGTGACGTCAACTTTCTATTATGAATTAAAAGATCTCATCGCTAATAAAAAACATGGTAAAATAGCTACTCGTCTTAACTATGAAAAAGGCGGCTTTACTAGTTTAATAAAAAAGACTGCAAGAAAATTAGATAAATTTGATGAAAATGGAAATTTTCTTGAGCAATTTATGGACGTTCATAAAAGATGGGCGGATATTGAGTATTGGCTTGCTCTTAAAAGAGGCACACAGGCTTATCATGGAAGAAAATATTTAACGACTTTTGATTATGAACAAAAATTTGATGGATCAATTGAACGGATACCAGAAAAGAAAAGGATTAATGTTACCTTGTGGCTTAGAACAATTTTTGTAGCGGTTGGAGTTACTCTTTGCTGCTTTGTATTGGCTTATCCAATAGCTCATTTGCTAGCTGCCTTGCCAACACGTTATGCAAATTTATTAATGATATGTGTCTTACTTCCGTTTTGGACATCTTTACTCGTACGGACGTCGAGTTGGATGGTTTTACTTCAAACACAAGGAGTTCTAAACGACATTCTTGTTTCTATTGGAATCGTTGCCGATGATAATCGATTGGAACTAATGTATAATATGACTGGTACTTTTATTGCGATGACGCAAATCTTGTTACCGTTTATGGTTCTCCCCCTTTATAGTGTAATGAAAACAATTCAGCCAAGTTTAATGCGCGCTGCGGTTTCAATGGGTTCTACTCCATTTAATGCGTTTCGAAAAATATATTTCCCTCTTACTTATCCAGGAATCAGTGCTGGTTCAATTTTAGTATTTGTATTAGCAATTGGATATTATATTACACCAGCTCTCGTTGGAGGATCTAAAGGTGTTCTTATCAGTAACCGTATAGCTTACCATATGCAAAAATCTTTAGATTGGGGCCTAGCCACTGCAATGGCAGCCGTACTTTTAATTGCAGTTCTAGTTGTCTATTGGCTCTACAATAGAATTGTCGGCATTGATAATATGAGGTTAGGATAATGGCTTTACCAAAATATACGGAAATGCGATATCGCTTGTGGCATTATAGCTATCTCATTATTTGCACTTCAATATTTATTTTTTTAATAGCTCCACTATTTGTAATTATCCCACTTTCATTCAATGCTGAGCAGTATATTCATTTCTCAAAAGGAATGATTGCACTCGACCCTGATGCATTTTCATTGCGCTGGTATGAAGATATGATCTATGGAACTAAAAACCCTTGGGGAATAGCGGTCCGAAATAGTTTCTATTATGCATTCTTTTCAACTATTGGAGCTACAACACTTGGAACAATTGCTGCTCTTGGATTAAGCAGCAGATACATGCCATATAAACAGTTGATTATGAGTGTTTTAATTTCTCCAATGATAATTCCTTTAATTATTTCAGGATCAGCAATATTCTTTTCACTTGCTAAAGTTGGATTAGCTGCAACATTTCCAGGCATAATCATTGCCCACATTATTCTAGGAACACCTTTTGTAGTTATAACAGTCACAGCCACCCTTAGTGGATTTGATGATAGCATCACGCGTGCTGCGTCGAGTTTAGGAAGCCCTCCAACAAATACTTTTTTTAAAATTACTTTACCTCTTATTCTTCCTGGAATTATTTCTGGAGCTTTATTTGCATTCGTAACATCTTTTGATGAAATTGTTGTTATTTTATTTGTAGCGGGTGGTGAGAGATCATTAACAACTATTCCTCTTCAAATGTGGACTGGTTTAAGGGAGCAATTGAGTCCTACAATCATGGCTGTTGCAACATGCCTGATTGTTATGTCAACTTTTTTACTCATAGTTACTGAGCTATTAAGGCGTAGAACAGAGAGAATACGTGGAATTACTCCAAGGTAATTCTTATGCTAATAAGCAAACAAGACATGTCACGCATTCAAAACAAGAAAATTAATTTTTAAATCGTATTTTGACTTTCTTCAGTCAAGCTAATCATTAGATACAAGATTTATCAGAAAAGTATTATCTAATGCACTCTCTTCAAGTGCATTCAATCTTCCACTTTTACCAGCATGTCCCCCAACTAAGTTCATCTTCATTAATATTGGATTATCTGAAGTAGAGTTTTCTCTAAGCTTTGGAACATATTTTGCAGGTTCATAGTATTGAACTTGTGAATCATAAAGGCTTGATGTCACAAGAACAGCAGGATAATTAGACGGCTTAATGTTGTCGTATGGCGAATAACTTTTGATGTAATCATATTCTTCTTTATTGGCTGGATTTCCCCATTCTTTGTACTCAAAGGTTGTTAAAGGTATCGATTCATCAGACATGGTGGTTACAACATCTACAAATGGAACGGCAGATATAATTCCCGTATACAACTCTGGCTCCATGTTGATCACTGCTCCCATCAAAAGACCTCCTGCACTACCACCCATTGCAAATACATTTTTACTGTCACCATATCCGTTCTCAATTAACGATTTAGTTGCATCAATAAAGTCATAAAAGGTATTTTTCTTATTTAAAATCTTACCATCATCATACCACTGACGACCCATTTCAGATCCACCTCTAATGTTTGCAACAGCAAAAATGAAACCCCTGTTCAATAAGGGAAGAATTGAAGTTCTGAATGCAGCATCAATAATGATGCCATAAGATCCATAACCATAAACAAGAATTGGGGCTTTTTTTAAATCAATACCTTCCTTATAAACTAGTGATATTGGTACCTTTGTATTATCTCTTGCGCTGATTTTCAGTCTCTCCACTTTGTATAAACTTTCATCATAATTACTAACCAATTGTTGCCATACCAAATCATTTTTACCAGATTGAATATCTTCTTTAAAAATCGAACTAGGTTTTTTTGGACTTGAATAACCATAGTAAAATTCTGTATCAAGATAATCGTTATTGGTTGCTAAATAACACGAAAAAGCAGGTTCACTAAATTCTATGTATTCTCTTTCAAGTGAGTTTCTGTTTACTTTCAGAATCTTTGGCAGCCCATCTTCTCTTATTTCCAAATATAAATATTGAGGAAAGGTAATAAAATCTTCAATTAAAATCTTACTATCATGCTCAATAACTGTTTCCCAGCTATCGTAATTATTAATTTGGTCGAGATTGAATTTTAGGATTTCAAAGTTTTTTTTATCATTTGCGTTACTGCTGGCGTAAAAACATTCTGGCGTATCTTCAATAGAATAAAGATGCTTTTCAGATCTATCTAAAACACAGAAGGGCTTACTATTTTCATCATCTAAATCAAGTAGCCATGTTTCAGATGCTTCAGTTTTACTACTATAAATGTTGAGATATTTTTTTGTTCTAGATTCAAAAATATGTAAATGAAATTCTGTATCCTTTTCTTCGTATATTAGAATATCTTCATTTGTGTCAGTGCCTACTTTATGTTTAAACACTTTATTTTCAATTAAGGTAACAGGGTCTTTGAGAGCATAATAAATAGTGTCATTATTTTTGTTCCACACCACAGTTCCTGATGATCTATGTATACTCTCGTCAATTATTTTGCCTGTTTTTAAATTCTTTATCTTTATATTGTATTCCCTACGTCCAGATAAATCTTCTGCATAAGCTATATACTGATTATTAGGTGAAGGAATAATAGAGGCCACACTAAAATAATCTAAATCTTTTGCTAATTTGTTTACATCAAGGACTAATTCTTTTTTTCCATCTATTTCACGATAATATATTTTGTATTGTTGATCTGAACTGATCTCTGAAAAATATAAATAATCACCGTACTTAACCTTCATGGAAACTTCATGAGGTGGAATGAAGCTTACTAATTCATCATAAATTTCTTTTCTGCAATCGTTCTTGCTTTCAAACCAGGTCTCTAGGTATTTATTTTCAGATTCTAAATACGAAATGACCTCTGGATTTTTACGAGTGTCATCTCTAAGCCAGTAATAATTGTCAACACGTTTATCTCCATGAGCAGTATGAATTTTTTTAATTTTTTTTGGCTGAGGAGGCTTCATATAATTGATTGATATTAATTTTAGAATAAATTTCTATTAGAAATATTTAGCAATTTTAATCTTGAAGTTTGAGTCATCTTTAAATGCATAGTTATAATCGCTACTATCAATACTACCACTAATAACAGCTTCTACAAAAATTTTGAAATCATTCTTTAATCGCTGCTCATACTCAATAAAAAACTGATTCGAATTACCATCTAAATCAACAATTGATCCAGCTAGCAAGGCAGTTGAGTTAATATCATTTTTAGTCCACCGTATTCCAATAGAGCTCTCATTATTGAAGGGTTGATCATTCCTATCATCAAACAAATATTCAATTATTAATCCTAAATCTTGTGATGAATTATTGAATCCATAATACGTGTACTCGAAACCACCTGCTGCACTAAAATATTGTTCTGACATTAATTCAGCAGATATTACCTCAAGTTTATATAACCATGCATCTTTGGTTGCTTGAATATCAATACCAGTTTGAGATAATAAAGGATAATATTGATCTAATTTTAAACTCGATTGATTAATACTTAATTTTGGATTGCGTGAATTTCCATAGAAATGATAAAATCCAATATCAAAATCATCAATCATTGTTGAATATCTTATTGCAAAATCTGTATGTTTTTCTGCTTTTGAAGACTCATATGAAATTGAATTCTCATCAATTTCTAGCTTTAACCTTGGTCGACCGTTAGCACCTGGGAATATTTGTTCCCTAAAATAAGGTAATATATAAAAATCAACATCACCAAAATCTCTATAAAGAGATACTGCTATCATAGGCTGACCTAGCTTTTTTGTTCCTGACAAGTTCTCAGCTAAATTTGATTGGTTAATAATATCAACCAAATGAAAACTTTCATTAACTCCCCAGAAAACAATCTCATTTCCTAGTTTAATTGTTGCATCATCAAAGTAATATTCATACTTGAGTTTTTGGAAATCAAAGTATGATCTATTATTATCTTCTCGATCATATCTACCTAAAGCACTTATTGATATTTTAGCATTATCATCTTGAATAAATGTTGTGAAATTTGCTGTTCCTAATATGGATGGTTTTTCTCGTGATTGATTATGTCTACCATCACCATTTGTGAATAGAGAGTATTCAGGTTGAATACTTCCATATAGATTATATTCAAAAGATAAAGCTCTACTTGAAGATAACAATGTCAAGATAATGAATGTATAAATTAAATAAAGCTGTATTACTCTAATCACTTATAATTATTAGTTAGATAATTTTTGAAGACTTGATTTTTCAAAATCTTTTTTGTTTAAGCCTACATCAAGATTTCGATTTTTCCACCTAAGTATAGTCGTATTTTTATTTTGATGATTTACAACTCTAAATGTATCTGCATTCCAAATTTTATCATTGTATAGTTTATAATCTTCAAAAAAAATTGTCTTTAACAGCTGTCCTTTACGATCATAGTAATCAATTTTACTAGCTCTAAAGAGACTATCAGTAAGTCCTACTCTTTTTGAATATCCTGAATTCTTATCTTTGGGATAAGACTCTATCTTAGACTGAAGTTCTCCCTGATAATTTTCTTCACCAATATATTTCCAATTATACTTCCGATAATCTAATCCAGAAAAATCTTCAAAAGCTATTTCACTTCCCATAAATGAACCAGATTTATTACTTGAAGAAATTCTTTTTACTCTTCCAAGTGCGGGGAGGTATAGCCATTGGTCATCATCATCATTTACATGCGTATGAGAGAGCATAACGGTTCCCTCAACATCTTTTGGTTTATTAAAATATGTTATTGACCTATCTCCATCATCTGGATCAAGGTTTTCTAATGTTTTACCTGAAATTTCTCTTTCAACTTTGTTTCCTTGAGGATCAATAAGTATCATAATTTGATCTGACTCACTATCCACGAAACCTCTCGAATTTTCATAAGATTTTTTTGCGATATTTTTACCCTTTTCCTCAAGAGTTTCAGCAATCGAAAAAGAAGGTAGCATTAAAATAAAAATGAAAGTGAATAATTTTTTTAACATAGGGTATATTAAGCCTTTCTGGATGAGATTAATAGCAGTGCTGGTAATAAAAGTAAGTCTACCAAAAGTGCAATAGCAATAATTAAAGCGCACATTCCTCCTATAATATAATTAGATATGAAGATCGACTGAGTTAAGAATAAAAAGCCAATAAATAAACATATGGAGGCAATAATTATTGGATAACCAACGTATTTGAAACAATATTGAATTGAATCTTGAGGAGATAAGCCTAATGCTATCGCTTTTTTATATTTTGTTAAAAAATGAATTGTTGCGTCAACGACTAGTCCTATAGATATTAATACTGATGTTTGATGTGGGCCTTGAATCATTCCTGAGGTTAATGCTCCAATAACTCCAAATCCTAAAATAAATGGAACAATATTTGGAATGATGCTTATAAGACCGTACTTGAAACTTCTCAGCGCAAATCCAATAAGAATTACTATGAAAGTAAATGAGAAGACTAATCCTGTCATAAGACCCATAGAGTTTTGTTGGTTTAAATATGAAAACATAACAGGTATGCCTGCTAAACCGTCAGTTTTGTATGGTCCCATATTTGAGTTTATCCACTTAATAATTTCATCATTAATTTTCACAACTTCTGATGCTGTTGCATAGTTGATTCTTACTAATAATCTTGAGTCAGATTTGTCAGCTGTCATTTGATTTTTAAGGTCCATGCCAAAAGGTACAGAAAACTCATATAGTAGAAGATACTGCGCGATTAATGCCTTGTTATCAGGGACACTATAATACTTTTCTTGCCCTCCATTCATATTCTTATTTAAAGTTTTAATAACATTTGAGACTGTCGTTACATTAATAAATGTATATTGCTCCTCTAAGTAATTACTAAAATCTTCTAGTTTCTTTAAATACGCTGGATCAGTAATACCGTCTGATTGATCTGTTTTTATATCTGCAAAAAGAAAAAAAGAGCTTCCAAATTCTTTATCGACTACATCTTTTACTTCTAGCCATGAGGGTACTCGATCAAAATAATTATCCCACTTTTCATCAAAGTATAGATTCGCTAAAAAACTAAATAGAACTATTGATATTGTTCCCATAGTTATTAAGAGAGTATATTTAAAATTAAATATAAATGTTCCCAGGCGTTCTAAAGCACCAAGAATTATAACTGACTTTACTTTAGATTTAATTGGTAAGAGTGAAAATAAAATAGGCAGCAATGTTACAGAAAGAATGAAGCTATAAGCAGAACCTACTACAACAGTATTCGCCATTTCTGAAAAAGCAGGAATTTTACCTAAGTTAACTCCTCCCATTCCAATAGCAGTTGTTAAGCTCGTCAAGAAAACAGGAACAAAATTAATCTTCATACTTTCAACAACAGCTTGATTTCGACTCATGCCTTCTGACATGTTTGTCATAGCGATTGAAATTATGTGTATCGAATGAGCCAGAGCAATAGTTAAGATAATAATTGGAGCAATAATTAGTGGAGGATTAACATCAAATCCAAACCAACCTGCTGACCCCATTGACGGCAAAATAGAAAGAATAATAACAAAGATCGTAATTAAAGAGGCAAGAATAGATCTTAATAAAATATAACTTAGTATAAATATTAGGATTACAAAAATTGGATACATTGTTTGAGCATCTCGTTCTGCAGTAGTCTGGAAATTATGTGCATACTGAACAGTTCCTGCGATACCAACGAAAATGTCAGGATACTTTTCTTCAAAATATTCTTTCTGCTCTTTAGCAAACTCCATCGGTTCAGTAAAAGTAACATCTTCTGGCATTTCTAGATAAATGTTAACAAGACTAGCTTTCGAATTTTCAGAGAGGATAAAATGAACAACATTATCTTCCTTTAATGCTAAGCTCTTTAGATTACTCAGGTCATCTTCAGTGAGACTATCAATATTAGTTATGAAATCTCCAATATCTATATCATCGCCATTTACTTTTGTGTATTGGTGATTTGTTATGGACTCTACTCTCGATGAATAAGGTGTTTGCCAAGAATTATTAGTAAGTTCATCAATTAATAGTAATACATCCTTCTGGAATATATCACCTTCATCAGCTTTAATTGCATATGTTAATACATCTATCTTTCCATACTTTTCCTCTAGATTTGTAATGTTTTTGTAGTGCGTAAACTCATTTTCGACAAAACCCCTGTAACCAGAAGGAGTCTCTAAAAAACGCATACCAGAAGAAATAAAAAGAATTAATATAGATAATAGTAATATCGATTTGAATCTGTGAGATATCAAAAGAGTTGTATATTTTTCTATATATGAATCGATGTTCATGAGTTGGAAAATACTATTTAATCATCATAAAGAAAGTAAAATTTCTATATACAATAAAGATATTTAATCAGTTTTTTATTAATAATCTAAAAATTCTTAATAGTCTGGTGCCCCTAGCTGGTTACGCTCCAGCGGCTGATCATTACCAATGACCTGCTTTACTATTAAGCGATAGGGGCATTAATTTAAACTATAGATGGCACATCATATGATAGCAAAAAAATTGAAATTGTTAAAAGTTACACTACATTAAAAGTAATCATGAAAGCTGCAATAATTACCTTAGCTATATTAGTTATTACCTTCTTTATATATCAGTATAACTCAAATAATAGAATTGAAGAAGAAGTTGCAAAAGTACAACAATCAATTCAACCTAAAACTATAGCGCTTTATCAAGATTATTGTGCATCATGTCATGGTGTAAAATTAAAAGGTCAAGAAGGCTGGCAGAATAAACTTGATGAAGATGGTCATCGACTTGCTCCCCCACTAAATGGAACAGGTCATACATGGCATCATTCTCCTGATTATTTATTTCATGTGATTAAATATGGATTTCAAAACTATGATCCTAATTACGAGGGAAAAATGGTTGGCAATAGTAGCCTAAGTGATACCGAAGTTTGGGATTTAATAACTTATATAAAACAGGAATGGCCTTCAAAAATTCAAGATGTATATAATAGCAGATACGAGTAAACTTATAATATATTTAAGTGAATCTAATTATCCACATATCCACAACTTAACAAATATGAAAATTTTTTTTCTTCTTTAAAATTTTTTTTTAATCAATTAGAATTTTTTTATCGGAGCGCAGAAGTCGAAAGCCTTTCGGGGAGTTTGGTCGGAAGCGTGACGTGTTTCGGGGTTGTAGAGAGAGCTTCTAGGAGCGATGTTTGCAGCCCCGTTTCTTTTTCGGCTAACAGCAGCTGCAAGTGTCTTTTTCTTTTGATTTTTGTTTTTTAAGAAGCATTTTTTGAGCTTCAATCTCTGCAAGATTTTCTTTCTCTGCTTCTAATTTTGCTGCCTGATCTAGTTTATCCTCAAAGTATTTATATAAACAATCATAGCCCAATTTCTTGGCTTTTTTTTCTTCATATTTGCGCCTACCTTTGAGGTTTGCAATTATTTCTGATACCTGAGTATTTTCCATAATGAGTTTATCTCATATCCATATGAAGTTTTAAAGAAAAGAAATTATCCATTAATAATTAGTATTCATAATCAATGATTTCGTGAGCAACCATTTCATATCCAGCATTAGCTTGGTATGTTTCATGAGGGTTCAAAGAGATTATAGTGTTTTGACCCCCTATTGATATCTCTCCTGTAATCCAAATTGGATCCCAAATAAAATCATTTTCCCAAGGCAAATCACTAATGACATATACCAACTGGTTTGCAGGAGGAGGAGGTACATGGATACATGCGCCAATATAAGGCACTAACATAAATTCTTTAATTTCTCGAGCTTCATAGTGTAATGGAATTAGATACCCAGGTATCTTAACTACTTTTCCGTTGAGACTTTTATTAAATTTAACATCATCAGGATTAAAAATCGATGTGAACGGTATTAAATCACTCCAACCAATTTCTTTTGAATCATCAGTCTGTGAACAAGAAGATAATAGAAATAGAATAACTAAAATTGATAAAAATTTATTTAGACTCATTATATTTTTATTGTCATTCCATCATTAATTGAAAACCAATATGCCCTTATAGCTGGTATTAAACTTACAAGCATTGCAGAAATAATAAACAGTATGAAGATTAATAAATCTTTTAAAGACAACAATTCAATATTTATTAAAATTCCATAAGTATCATCAATCCAGGGCTGTAATACATTTAGCAATATATACAGCAAGATACTACTGACCAAAGTACTTAAAAAAGAAATAATAAATGCTTCTAACATAAGTATTCCAATAACAACATTTGGTGAAGCTCCCATTGCCCTCCAAATTGCCATTTCACGCCTTCTTTCATTTAAACTAGAAAATATTATTGCAGCCATCCCTATTAATGTCGTAAAAATTACAATAATCGAAATCCCTAATAGAAGATTTTCTACTATACCAATAATTCTCCAAAGTTCATGAAGTGCAACACCTGGCAATATTGAAGTCAAAGCTTCTTCAGGATATTCATTAATCCATCTCTGCAATTTAAAGATAGTTAATTTTGATTTTACTCCAATAAAAGCAGCGGTAATATTTTTAGCTGATAAATCCATTTTTCGAATTTCTTCAATAGGAGTTTCTTGACCAGGTATTTTAGCCCCACTCGACCAATCAACATGAATAGCCTCTATTGCTTCTAAACTCACAATAACTGTATTATCAATTGGAGTTCCAGTTTTCTCTAATATGCCTGATACTTTAAAAGGTTGATCGTCATGATCAGTAAAAGATTTTATTCCATGTGAGACAATAATTGACTTGCCTATATTATATCTTAACTTTTCTGCGACTGCAGCTCCGAGAACTACATCATATAAATCATCAAAATAATTTCCTTCACTTATCTTTATTGATTGACCTCCTCTATATTTGTATCTCTTAAAAAAGTCCAAATTTGTCCCCATAACTCTGAAGCCTTTATGGCTATCTCCCAGCGAAATTGGCACAGACCATTCCACTTCATCTTGCTTCATAATTTCTTCATAGCTCTCCCAAGTAATATTATTAGTGGCATTTCCAACTCTAAAAACAGAATACAATAAGAGCTGTATCGAACTTGTCCTTGAACCTAAAATTAAGTCAGTTTGAGAAATTGTGTCTGTAAAACTTGTATAAGCAGAAGTCCTTAATTTTTCCACACTCAGGTACAACATGAGTGACAGAGATATAGCAAATACAGTCATACTTACGGTTAATAACCTGGCGTATAAAGAAGCAAAAGTTAACTTGAGAAGCATTTTTAATCTCCTTCCTTTAATATATCATCTAAGTTAATTACACGATCAAAGCGTTGGGAAAGAGACTCATCATGAGAAACCATTAATAACGTTGAGCGACTCTCTGAGATTTGAGAAAACATTAAATCAAGAAATATACTTTGTGCGTTCTTATCCAAGGCTGATGTTGGTTCATCAGCTATGATTAATGGGGGGTTACCAATTAATGCTCTTGCAACGGCAACTCTTTGTTGCTGACCGACACTTAGTTTACTTGCTTGCATGTTTAGCACTTCATCAGGAAGGCGAAGAGATTTACATATATTTGCAGCTGTTTCTTTTTGATCTTTTATATTTTCAACTCTTGTCTTTGAAAAGTAAAGAGGCAGCAAGATATTATCAATTACTTTGGCATACGGTAGAAGATTAAATTGTTGGAATATGATCCCGATGTTGTCACACCTATACTGATCTTTTTTTCTAGCTGATAAATTATTAATAGGCTCATCGTTTAAAAATATATCGCCAGAAATTGGATTTAAAAAACCACATATAAGTGAGAGTAAAGTTGTTTTACCTGACCCACTTTCACCTAGAAGTAATACTTTTTCACCTCTTGCTACATTAAATTCAGGAACATAGATCTTAAAGTCATTTTTATTAGACCAATGAAACTTTACTGAATTAATTCGTATTGTATCTGCATTCAAATTAGATTTTTCCATCAATATTTATAGAAGGTTCTTCTGCTTCAACTTCAAAGCTAACAGATCCTATACTAGAAATAAACTGAACTTCCAACTCTCCAGAATTTGGAAATGTTGAAAAATAGGGAAATTCTACTTTATTGATGGCTTTAGTGTCACCACATTCAAACGAATACTTAGCATAAAACTCATTATGATTTTCTTCAGCATGCTCATCATGCCCTTCATGGTCATCATGCCCTTCATGGTCATCATGTCCTTCATGATCGTCATGGTCGTCTTCATCCTCTTTCAGGGCAACTTGCTTTTCTGTAAGTTGACAACGACTATTTTTTGGAAGTGTAAAAATATTTTCATAGTTTTCAAAAGTCTGAAGGGCTTTTTTGATGCTGGCAATATCAGCATCACTCTTGGCAACATATTCAAATCCTACGATATCTGCTCCAGGGATCATAAATTCAAACTCAATCACATCTCCTTCTGTTGCAATATTAAGCTCACCTACTCCATGTTCATGCTTATCTACTTGACGAGTCTCCTCGGCATAAATTTTAGCAATCGAAAAGTTGAAAAAAATTAATATTGATAAAATAAATTTCATAATGTTCTCCCATTAAAAATTAATATTTATATTCATACTTTCTGAATTTGTTCACAAGATTTACAGACCCCAAAAAACTCAAGATTATAGCCAACAAATTTCACTCCATTATTATCTTTAAAATCTAATAAATATTTAAAAAGCTTTGAATCATTAATTTCTGAAACTTCATCGCAATTATTACAAATAGAAAAAGCAGTAGCATGAGGAGTTTCGCAGTCAGATGTATTACATGCAACAAATGAGTTCTGACTTTCAATCTTGTGAATTTTACCCATCTCAATTAATTTATCCAAGGCTCTATAAACTTGTGGGGGAGCTTTGATCCCTTTTTTCTGAACATTCGATAATATCGAATAAGCTTTAACTGGTTTTTTATTTCTTTGGATGAAATCTAAAACTAATTTTTGATTTTTTGATAAAGATCTATTTTTTTTATTCATATTAGTTTTTCTTCTGAAGTTTTATTAATGACAAAATAAATAATATTAATGCAGCCGATACAATACTTGGACCAGATGCGGTGTTTATTTCAAAAGATGCATATAATCCAATGAACACCGATAATAATCCACCAACAATAGATAATATGACCATCTGTTTGGGATTATTTGAGAGATTTCGGGCCATTGCTGTTGGAATTATTAATAATCCTGTAATAAGTAATACTCCCACCATCTTAATAGAGATAGCAATAAGGGCCGCAAGTAAGATAGTAAATATCGCATTCACTCTTTCAGGTTTCATACCTTCAGCTTCTGCAAGGTCAAAATTTACTGTTGAAGCAAATAAAGGTTTCCAAATATATGACAACACAATAAGTATCAGCGCTCCCCCAATCCAAATAGCCAGTAAGTCATTTGTATTTACTGAGAGAATATCTCCAAATAAAATTCCCATTATGTCAAACCTAATGAATGATAAGAAACCCAATATCAGTAATCCAATTGCTAGAGATGAGTGAGATATTAAGCCAAGTAAGGCATCACCAGCCAGATTGGTCGTCTTCTCAAGTCTTAATAAAAGCAGTGCTACTAAAGATGAGACAGCAAAAATAGTGAAAGAAACATTTATATTAAATGATATTGAAAGCAGCACACCTAATAATGCTGAGTGAGCCAATGTATCACCAAAAAATGATAATCGTCTCCAAACTACAAAGCATCCAAGTGGTCCTGCCACTAAAGCAATTCCAATACCCGCAATCAATGCTCTAATTAAGAAATCATCGAGCATATTTATTTTACTTCTTTCATAATATTACCATCTGTAGAATGAACATGATCATGATTATGTTCGTAGATCGATAATAGTTGAGAAGATTTATCTCCGAATAATTCTCTGTAGTGATCACTTTTGGCAACATCTATAGGAGTACCACTGCAACAAACATGACCATTTAGACATACGACATAGTCAGTAGCAGACATAACAACATGAAGGTCATGTGAAATGAGAAGAATTCCACATTTTATCGTTTCAGAAATTGTTTTTATTAGAGAATACAAAGCAACCTCTCCATTAAAATCAACTCCTTGAACTGGCTCGTCAAGCACCAAAAGTTCAGGTTTTTTTGCTATAGCTCTTGCCAGTAAAACTCTCTGAAATTCACCGCCCGACAAATCTCTAAGATTACTATTCGTTAAATGCTCCACACCAGTAAGATTTAGAGCGTATGTTATATCTTCTGATTTTAAATCTTGAGTTAAAACCATAAAGTCAACGACTCTAAGAGGTAACGTCCAGTCTATGGATACTTTTTGCGGTACATATGAAATATGTTTAGTAAATCGCTCAACTTTTCCTTCTATATTCTTATATAAACCAAGAGCTATTTTAGCGGTTGTCGTCTTGCCGGAACCATTTGGGCCAATGAGTGTCACAATCTGACCTTTATTAATTTCTAAATCAACATCTCGAACGAGCCATTTATTATTTTTTAAAATACCGGCGTTAGATAATTTCACCAAAATATTATTTTTACTCATAAATAAAACTTGCTAAATTTTTTTGTTATAATATAACACTATGCTAATTAAACAATGAAAGCAATAAATCTATGAAATTACAACAAAAATTTGGACTGATATTATCAACTATCTCATTATTATCATTTATATCTTATGCTAACGCAGAGACAAAAGTCATAGCTTCAATTAAACCACTGCATTCATTGGTTAGTTACGTAATGGATGGTGTCGGCACTCCAGACATACTTGTAGATGGAAGTTCTTCGCCTCATACTTTTCAGCTTAAGCCTTCTCACGCAACTATGCTGCAAGAAGCCGATATTGTTTTTTGGATTGGGGAAGATTTAGAGTCTTTTTTAGAAACTCCTCTTGAATCCATAGCTGCAAACTCAAGACATATTACATTGATGGAATCTGATGAGATTGAACTATTAAAATTCAGAGAGAAACATATTTTTGGTGGCCATGATGATCATGATGACCATGGTGATGAGCATGATGAACATGACGAACATGCTGATGAACACGGTGATGAGCATGATGAACATGACGAACATGCTGATGAACACGGTGATGAGCATGATGATCACCACGATGGACATGCACATGGCGAACACGATATTCATTTTTGGCTTGATCCAGAGATTGCAAAAACTATCGTCAAGATTGTAACTAGAGAGTTATCTGAACTTGATCCTACTAATGCATCAACCTACAAATCAAATTCTACAAAAGCTTTAAATGAAATTAATCAATTGATAAGCGATGCAAAGAGTAAAATTAATAAAGATGCAAAATACGTTGTGTTTCATGATGCGTATCAATATTTTGAAAAAAGATTTGGCGTTGAAGTTATTGGAGCATTAACAGTTAATCCTGAAGTTTTACCTGGAGCAAAGCAATTAGCTGAAATAAGAGAAGTTATAGAGCATGAAAACGTAAACTGTTTATTCTCTGAACCTCAGTTTAATCCAAGTATTGCAGAAACAATTGCCAAGGATACAGGTGTTAAAGCAGCTGTTCTAGATCCGCTTGGAGCTGAATTGGAACCTGGCAAAGATTTATACTTTGATCTTATTGGAGATATTGCTTCATCATTTGAGAGTTGCTAATAAACTTAGTTCATCAGTTTAAATAAGAAATAGAAGTAATTCTGATGAATATTTATCAAAGTAATAAACTTCAAGATCTAGCAAATTTTGACAAATACTCTGCTCAACTTGGAATTATTGAGCGGAGTATGCCAGCTGGTGCAGATTTATTCTTTCAAAAGTTAATGAGATCACATTTTAAATTCTTAGGTGAAGTTTCCAAAGACACGGCATTCTTGGATATAAGAAGTATTTTAAATAAAGAATTTTCTCAAGAAATAAAAGCTGAGCCTTTATACGATCAATGGCTAGAAGATATGGCAGATGTTTGTAAAACATTTTGTGAATTAGAAAAAATGGAAGCTGTAAGCTTTCAATTGGGTACACAACGTGCTTGTCGAAGGTACCATATAGATAATGTTCCAAAACGCATGCTTGTTACATATGCTGGAAAAGGGACAGAATGGCTACCTGATGAAGCCGCCGACCGTGAAGCTTTCTTAAGTGGAGAACCAAATGAGAAAATTATTAAAGACCCCTCAGCACTTCAATTTATAAATCAGTGGGATGTTGCTGTATTTCGAGGTGGCCCTGAAGGAGTGTTACACAGAACACCTGATGCCGCTTTAAATGGTCCATCAATACTTATGAAACTTGATCATCCTTCATTTTTGAAAAATATAATTCCTGGTATTGAAATATTTGAAGACTATTAAAATCTAACTTAATACTGACTTAATTGTATCACCAATTACTGAAGGGTTTTTTGAAATTGTAACTCCACATTCTTTAAGTAGTTCAACTTTTTCTACGGCACTTTCACCATAAGCAGAAACGATTGCACCAGCGTGGCCCATGACACGTCCTTTTGGTGCAGTAAGTCCTGCAATATAAGCTACAACAGGTTTCTTCATATTCTCTTTTGCGAATTGGCCGGCATCAACTTCTTGTGGACCCCCTATTTCACCGATCATGAGAATAACATCGGTATCTGGATCTTCTTCAAAACGAGATAATATATCTCGAAACGAACTACCATTAATTGGATCGCCTCCAATTCCTACACTCGTTGAAACACCTATGTCGAGAGCTTTCATTTGAGAGGCAGCTTCATACCCTAATGTTCCTGATCGGCCAACTATTCCCACATTACCTTTTTTGTAAATATGACCAGGCATAATTCCCATCATTGCTTTTCCAGGACTAATGATCCCAGCACAATTTGGACCGATCATTGTCATTTTTTCAGACTTTGTATATCTACGCATGTAGCGTTTTACTCTTATCATGTCATGAGCAGGAATTCCGTCAGTAATTGCCACACAAACTTTAATGCCTGCATCAGCAGCTTCCATTGCAGAGTCTGCTGCAAAACTAGGTGGGACGAATAATATACTGGCTTCTGCACCAGTTTCTCTCACTGCATCTTTTACGGTGTTGAAAACTGGTAACCCTAAATGGGTAGAACCTCCTTTTCCTGGGGTTACTCCTCCTACTAAGTTAGAGCCATATTCCAACATTTCTTGAGCATGAAAGCTTCCAATTTTTCCAGTAAATCCCTGGACAATCATTTTTGTATTTTCATCAATAAGAATGGACATACTAATTACTCTCAACGTCCTTTAATGCTGCAACAGCTTTATTTGCAGCGTCTTCAAGTGACAAAGCCTCAATATAATTAATCTTACTATCTCTTAATATTTGATTACCTTTTTCTACATTTGTACCCGCAAGACGAATGACCAATGGCATATCAATTTTAATTTGATCTAAAGCTTGAACAATTCCTTCAGCTATCCAATCACAGCGGTTTATCCCAGCAAAAATGTTAACAAGTATTACTTTGACCTTTTCATCAGATGATACAAGCTTGAATGCTTTCACAATTTTTTCAGGAGTAGCTCCCCCACCAACGTCTAAGAAGTTTGCTGGTTCACCGCCTGCCAGTTTAATCATGTCCATTGAGGCCATAGCCAACCCTGCACCATTTATTATATTTCCAATATTTCCATCAAGACCAACATAGTTTAATCCTCGATCTGATGCATACACTTCACTTGGATTTTCTTGAGATTTATCTCTTAATTCTGATACTTCATTTCTTCTAAACAATGCATTGTTATCAAAACTCATTTTACAATCTAGTGCAAACACGTGCTTGTCTTTAGTTATCACAAGAGGATTAATTTCAACCATAGTTGCATCAAGTTCACTAAACACACGGTAACAATTTCTGATTACATCGGCTGTTCTTGATACTAATTCAGGCTCAATGCCAAGACTGAAAGCAATTTCTCTTGCTTGAAACTCCTGCATTCCAACTGCAACTTCTATTTTTGATCGTATAATCGTTTCAGGTTTTTCGCTTGAAATTTCTTCAACGCTCATGCCACCTTCAGTAGAAGCAACAACCATTATACATTCTGATCCACGATCAAAAACAAGTCCTAGATATAGTTCTTTCTCTATGTCTGACGCTTCTTCAATATATACTCGGTTAATAATTTTACCGGCTGGACCTGTTTGGTTGGTTACTAATTTTTTTCCTAATAATTTGTCTGTAGCTTGAGCAACTTCTAATGCATCGTTGCAAATAATGATACCACCAGCTTTTCCTCGAGCGCCCGAATGGACCTGAGCTTTTACAACCCATTTTGATCCACCTATTTCTTTTGCTTTATATTCTGCATTTTCTGGGCTGTATGCAATTCCACCTTTTGGAATACCAATACCAAAATCAGATAGGATTTTCTTTGCTTGATACTCATGTATATCCATAAAAAAAATTCTATATGATCTTTGATATAGTTCGAGAAGAAAATTAGATAAAAAATATATTTATTTTTGCGAAATTAAGCCCTTTTGTCGCTTAAAACTGTGATCCGATTCATAATCCGCTGATGAGGCATATAATCACCAATGGCATAGTGCATTGTACATCTATTGTCCCAGATAGCCAAAGTATCAGGTGTCCAATGAAATCTGACTTGGAATTCAGGTTTACTCATCATATTAAATAAATATGTAAGTAAACTATTGGAGTCTGGTGTTGACATGCCAACAATTTGAGAAGTGAATCCTGGATTCACATATAAAAATTTTTTTTTGGAAATGGGATGGATTTTTATTACTGGATGAACAGCATGACCAAATTCTTCAAAACCTTTATTTAATTTTTTTGCAGACTCAATATTATCTTCCTGCATATAATTGTTTCGAAAATCTCCCATATCATGAATAGCTCTGAGCGTTTCAAGATATTTTTTCATATCATCAGGAAGTGCATCATAAATTTTTGACAATGAGCACCATAGTGTATCGCCACCAACTGGTGGGATCACCTTACTGTATAAAATTGAAGCAAATGGGGGGTCACTTTTAAAAGTTACATCAGTATGCCATTCATCTGTATCAGGTGGGTTATCTTTATCGTTTTTGAGTAAAACAATTTCAGGAAACCCTTCTACATGAGGATATATAGGATGTGGCTCTTCAATTGTTCCAAAGCTTTTTGCAATCTCAATATGTTTCTCAGGGGAGATTTTCTGATCACGAAAAAAAATTACATTGTACTTTATTAAATCATCATAGATTTGATTGAGTTGTTCATTGGATAAATCGTTTGAAAGATCTATTCCTGTAATTTCAGCACCAAGTGAAGGCGTTAATTGTTGAGCAGAATAATCGTTCATTATTTTATCCATATAGGAGATGACCAAGCCATCTCCGCCATTGTTGCGCTATATGCTTTTGATATTTTTTGTCCTGTTCTCAGGCTATCATAAGTAGTCCATCGACATGTTGGGTTTTGAATGACTCGAGCATAATAGAATGCATTTTGATCAGGACTATAGTCTTCATCAGTCCATAAAACTTTTAGCTCATCTGCTCCTCGATCTTGATCAATAGCACACGTTTTTAAATTAATTTCTATATTTAATGATTTACATCGCTTAGAATTATCATTTATTTTCCTACTTTCACTACAGACAACATCCATAACTTCTTCCTTCGCTTTTCCGTTCTCCATCCAACCTTTAATTATCTGTATCTTATCTAGAGGAGCATCAATTGGATCCTTCTTGGCGCTGATAAAAAATGACGGTGCTTTATCCTGATTATGTTCGATTGTACTTCCCATCGGACTTCCATTTTCATAAGCAAAATTAATCTGTTCATTCGATGACAGTAAACTTTCACTATAATTGAATCCGCCAAAAAACCTTAATTCAATTCGAGTACCACTTGTTGCATACACTTCTTTATTTTCCATTGACTCAAAAAGATCATCACGGGTATTTTCTCTAGCCCAAATTGCGGCAAGTCCACCAGGATTATTTATATACTGCGGTATATGTGTATTTTCATTGATTCTGACCATTGCAGGAGCTACAACATTACTTACTCCCCTGTAATCCCATTCTTCTGTATCTCCAGGATTTGAATTATGAGTATCTGAGCTACCAATCATCCCCAAATCCATTGGATTAAAACCTAACTCCTGTTCTAATTCCATACCGCGCTTCAAAGCATCTCTTACCATAGAGGTAGGCTGAATACATAATGTATCGCCCTCTTTTTCACATTTTGGATAAATTTGCTCTACATTGCATTCTTCATCCGTGCTTCCAAAAAAAGTACTACACTCTGAGTTTCCTTTAATCTGAAACATTTCAACAATTGGTTCATTCTTATCTCTTAATGCCCAATCAGCTTCAGTATAATCATCTCCATCAATAGTTTGGTTTGCAAAAGCAACACCCCATGATCTATTACTATTGTGAGGTATTGTCATAAACTCACATGGATAATTACAACTTGATAATAGCTTCTTCCACAAATCTAAGGCTGTATGTGCATCAAAAAGTGAAAATGCTTTTTCAGGTACTGTATTATTTTTAAAAATAACATTTCGATGATTGTAGCCACCGTCAGGCAAGGTAGGTGAATATTCATAAGCAATAAACGTTGTAAATTTTCCAGGATCATTGTGTTTTTCAGCTGCATCGATAATTTTATTCCATGTAGATTTAATAAATCGTTCTTCTTTTTCTTTATCGCCAATTGCTTCTGACATAATGCTTACAGGTGGTCGAGCAACAGATGATTCACGAAGTTCCATAAAATATTTAAAGCTCGGCGACTCTAATCTTTCACAAGTGTATGCTTGATCATCAGAAATTTCTGGATCAGCGCAAGCTTCATGTAGTCCAAAAGTTTCTGCATGATCCGTAATGGCAGCAAAGTCTAGAGGTCTTGAAATTTGCATTGTTTCTCCGTACATGTTTAACAATGGTTTGCCTCGAGCAAAAGCATAAGACTCGTCTGGATCAAATCGAGTATTGAAAATATAGGCATCAAAGGAAAAACTGGAGTGAACATGTAGGTCTCCAAAATAAACATTCTTTAGTTCATTTTTTTCTTTAAATCTATTTTCTTGAAATTCCCATTGCAGAAAGGCATCTTCATTCTGTTGTGCAGCTATCGCTTTATACTTTTCAATATCTTCTTTAGTTAATAAAGGGGCATTTAAGTATGATTGCAGATAAAAATATCCACCAAGTAAAATCGCACTAAAAGTGAGCAATCCTATAATGATCAAATTCTTTTTACTCATTACTGGTTAGTGTAGACTATTTATGGATAGTTTAGACCATCTTTTTTGAGCATTTCAACTAGATCATCAAATCGATCTTGCCCAAAAAAGAATTTATCTTTGTAGACTGATAAAGGGACACCGTGATGACCTGCTTCTAACTGTTCTTTTTGATTAATTTTTATCTCATTTATCAAATTTTCTTCGTTTGCAATTCGCTTCTCTTCAATTTGTGCAAAATTTAACCCTACTTTTAGAGATGATTCTGAAATTGACTCATCAGAATTCCAATTTTTAAATCCACTCCAAATTTTATGTGAAACTTCTACTGCGAAGTCAAGCTGCTTATCTTTATCAATTGCTTGGCAAAAATGACATAATTTAAAAATATATGGCTGGTGATCAGATATTTTACCTGTAAGCAGATTTTGATTGATTGGATCAGGGTTTGGCTTAACAAATATCATATTATTTTTTTTAGCCTGTTTAACATAATCAATTCTTCTAATTAAAAAATATGTAAAAATATTTTTACCCTTAAAAAATTCTGGCTCTCTTATAGCTAAGGGATAAACTTGTTTAAAATTGATATCGATTCCATATTTGTCTCTTAATTTTACTATTCGAGGTAAAATTAAATATGAATAAGGACTCCGAAATGAAAAATATAAATCTACTTTCATATTATATTCAAAATTTTCTCACAACCCGTGCCATCTAATAAATTATCTACTTTTTCCATATCTATCTTGGATAACATATTATATTCCTCATTGATCCATTTCAAACATTTTGCCTGGTAAGGGAATGATTTTTGTCTCCAAATACATCCATCAATCTCTGTTTCCCATTCTTTTTCTTCATTTTCAATTGCTTTTGCATTTGCAAGCAATGCGGGAACATAGCCTTTTCCAATCTCAGTCAATAGTTCTTTAATCGTAGATGGGATATCTTCATATTTAAACCAGTCATCATCTGAAACTTCTAAGCCTGAGAGATCCTCAATAACACCAACCCACGCTACAGTTCTCATTGAAACCTCATGTACTATTTCTCGTGGTGTTGGATCAAAATTCACTAGCTGACTAAATTGTCCAAATAGGGCGAAGTCACTTGATGATGGCCTTTTACCAATTAAATATGGAAAAGATGTAAAATGCTTTTGAAGAATTACAAGAAGTCGCCTTAAGCTTGCATCAATAATTGGCGCCGTATCTTTATTTGAACCGACAACCCATAATCTATCAATTTGTCTTTTACTGAACATTTTATTAAAGTTATCTAACACTTCATCTGGTATTGACCCCATAATCTGAAGCGGCAAAATTGTTCCAGCGTTTTCAGCATCTTTCTTGTCATTCCACCTGTAGTGAAACATAAATTTTGTACACCATTCATCAGCAAAATCCTCTAATAGATAATTTAAAAAAGCTAGAACTGGATCTGTTGGAATTGTACTACGTTCACCCGCTTCACTTTCAATTCTTCGAATAAGTGGAGTTGAATCAGTTTCAGCTTTTAAATCACCATTTTCATCTGGCAAAAGGAAAGTTGGAAATAAAACTGGTTTTGGTTTTTCTATTTCTATTTTTGCTTTACTGAAATAAGTATCAACATCACTCCAAATCATTGTGTAAGGTATTCTCTTATACCTCAAAAAAGACAACATCTTACGAGTATACGGTGATCCGTTTGCACCTATTAATTTTATTGGATTTGGTAAACTCATAAATAATTTCTCTTATTTACTTCTGAATAATTTTTGAACCTGTATTCTGAAGCTCATCAGATTTTTTCATATTTTTCATCATGGCTACGATATCGATTGGAACTGAAACACCTTTTTTACAAGCTGGACGCTCCTCCATCGTATTCATCCATCTTTGAAGTCCATCGAGACCATCAATATTAATACCGGACCATTTATAAATTCTAACCCAGCACCAGTTGGCAATATCAGCAATACTAAAATCATCTGCTAGATATTCGTTATCTTTTAAACGAGTTTCCATAACTTCAAACAATCGTCTTCCTTCGTTCTGATAACGATCAATTGCAGGTTGAATTTTCTCACCAGGCCAATACCTATAAAATACATTGGCTTGTCCCATCATGGGGCCAATTCCTCCCATCTGAAACATGAGCCACTGCATGACTTTTGACCTAGCTTTTGTCTCAGTTGGCAACAACTTTCCTGCTTTTTCAGCTAAATAAATCAACTGAGCACCACTTTCCATAATCGATAAATTATCATTATCTGTATCGACTATTACGGGTATTCTACCATTAGGATTTAACTCTAAAAATTCTGGTTTCTTTTGATCACCAGATTGTAAGTTCACGACATGAACATTATACGGAATGTCTAATTCTTCCAGAGCAACAGATATTTTGTAACCATTTGGCGTAGGTGATGTATATAACTCAATCATCAAATAATCCGTCTATTGACTCAATGTTCAACTGTCCTGCAAGTCCTGCTTCTCTATGTTGATAACCTTCTAATAATTCAGGATCTGTCGGCATCATGTTTTCACCCATAACTTTTTTTGATGGCCACTTTGCAATTGCAATAGCGTCCCATAATTCATCAACTTTACCAACTGTAATTCTTGTTACTTTAGATTTAAATATTAACTCTCCACCAATTTCTATGAGATGTTTTTCTATAATTTCACCATATAGTGCATAAGCTTCACGTCCACTGAGTGAAGTTTCTCTTCCATCTTTATATTCAGCTTTTTCTTTAAACTTTAGGAGGTTGATCATATAAATAGGTTGATCATCATTACCTTCTTCAAAAAATCCTTTCATCTGCTCTCGGTTTGGATAAACGCGATTTTCTACTTTCATTTTTGTTTCCTTTCAATTAATGAGATAAAAAACATTATGAGTGTAACAAATAACATAATGCTTGTCCCAACGAAACCTCCAGGTGCAGTTGAGGTAAAATATTCTGGCTCCAAATTATGAATCATCATTGTAACGATTCTAAGTATATTATCTGCTACTAAAATTAACCAAGCTATTGAAAGAAGACTTTTATATTTCAAAAGAATGATGACAAGAAATACAAATACTACTATTTGAGATCCACCCCACAATGAACCTATTGCATAAATTACGCTATTGGGATCTAACTTATTAATGGCAGGAAAAATTATAATTGAAGCTATTGAATTTAGGCCTGCATCTTGAGCAAACATATGTGTAAAAGATCTAAAGGCTATTAAAGCTAAATATAGATAAAAAAACCATAATGCTAAACCTATCCCCCGATAATTATTGTTCGCTTCATCTGGAAAAATAGGTTGAAACTTCATTTAAATCCTAAAATTATGATTTCCCATGTTTTTGCATATTTCATTAAATTGAGTAATTGTTCCGTTAATTATCGTATCAACACTCTTAATCTCATCAATTAAACCAATAGATTGTCCTGCAAGTGCGGGTGCCGCATTCATATCGCCATTAAAATATAAATTTTTAATACCCATCATTGATGACATATCCATATGTCCTTCATCATAAATTTTTTTTGTAAAATCAGTTTTTAATGCTCTGACACATGGTTTTGATTTTTTATTTAATATATATGTTCCTTGCTCATCTGAATTTAGGATTGTTTGTTTGAAATTTTCATGTACTGGGCTTTCCTTTGAAGAAACAAATCTTGTTCCCATTTGAATGCCCTCAGCTCCAGCTGCAAAAGCCGCAGCCATTCCCACTCCATCAACAATTCCGCCTGCAGCTATCATCGGTAAATCTGTATGTTTACGAATTGATTGCAGTAAAACATATAGACCAACCTCCTCTGGGTTTTTAAACCCACCACCTTCTGTTCCCTCAACCACCAATCCATCAACTCCAGCTCTTACAGCTTTAAGAGCGCCAGCAAGACTGGGAACAGCGTGAAATACTTTTATCCCAGCGTCTTTAAGAACATGAATAAACTTTGCTGGATCACCAGCTGAAGTTGTTACAAATTTTATATTCTCATCAATAACTAAATTAATCATACTTTCATCTTGAAGAAATAAGATTGGAAGATTAACACCAAAAGGTTTATCAGTTAGGTCGCTCATTGCTCTGATTTCATTCTTACAGTTTTCTGTTTCACCTGATGACGTCTCAATGATTCCAAATCCCCCAGCATTTGAAACAGCTGAAGCTAATTGACTTCTAGCAATCCAGCCCATTGGTGCTTGTATGATTGGATATTTTGAACCTAATATTTCAGTAATTCTATTCACGTTTCAATGCTAATGTATTGACACTATTAATGTCAATATATATCCTTTACTAAATTTTTTAATTATGACCATTAAATCAGAGCAAAAATCACTGTCGACAAAAAAAGATGGCCGTCATCTAAGAAGTGTAAAAACACAAGAGTCGATTGTTAATTCTACGATTGAACTATTAATGGAATCTCCTTCGGTTCAATGGCCTACCGCAGAACAGGTGGCAAAGCATTCAAATATTGGTTTGAGAACTGTTTTTAGACAATTTGATGATATGGATGGCCTTATAAGCTCTTGCCATGAAAAAATTATGACCGAATTTGAAAATTTTTTATCAATCAGACCGTCAAAAGAGAAGGCTTTAGGAAATCGTATTACATTTTTGATTAATGAAAGAATAGAGATTTACTCAAAATACAAGAATGTATTTGCATCCTCAATTATGAATATGCAAAAGTTCAAAAGTGTTCGTGATGGATTTATTGAAGGAAATTTAAGACTCAAAAAAAGATTTGAAGATATAATACCGGAAGTTCTTGAGCTATCTTTACTAGATCAAGCTTATTTAGATACATCTATTTCATTTGCGTCTTGGTACAGACTCTCAATTTTTTATCAATTTTCAGATCAAATGGTAATTGATAAATTTTCATCTGAAACAAACAAACTCTTAAACCTAGAAGGATAAATAAATGTATAAATCATTAGTTTCTAAAACAATAATAATTCTTTTGAGTTTTTTGATTATTCTTGCATTATCTCTACCAATATTATTGAAGTCTCTTGGACTTCATCCTGATTTTGATAGCAAAACATTTGAACTTAATGGAAAGAAAGCATTAATAATTGCTTCAAGCCATGATGTATTAAATCTTCCAGGGGAAGTTAGAGGAAAACCAACTGGAGTAGCGAGTTCAGAACTTACCATTCCTTATTATGAGTTCATGAATAGTGGTATGGATGTAGACCTTGCAAGTATTAAAGGTGGTGAAATACCAATTGATCCTGAAACATTAATTTATTTGATAAGAACACAATCAGATAAAAAATTTCAAAATGATATCGAGGCAATGAAAAAGCTTAAAAACTCAATGCTCATTGATAATGTAGACTTCACTAAATACGATTTGATCTATATAGCGGGTGGTTGGGGAGCTGCTTACGATTTAGGCTATTCTGAAATTCTGGGCTCAAAAATATCTGAAGCTTACTACGCAAATAAGATTATTGGTGCGGTATGTCATGGTCCACTTGGACTGATTAATGCTAAAGACAAGAATGGAAACTTACTTATTTCAGGAAGAAAGATGACAGGAGTAACTGATAAACAAGTTAAAGAACTTGGAATTGAAATGACTCCTCAGCATCCAGAAACTGAGTTAAGGAAAGCAGGGGTTATATTTGAGAGTAAGTCAAAATTTAATGATCTTTTTGCAAATCATGTTGCTGTTGATGATGAAAGACGTTTTGTAACTGGTCAAAATCAGAATGCAGGACATGAAACTGCTCAAATGATGATGTCAATATTAGTCGGGGAGATCTAAATGAATAAATTTTTAGTAGTTTTAATTACGATCTTTGGTTTTCAATTTTTAATCATAGGTCTCATGTGGATTGTGTCACCTTACAATGCTGCTGCAACATTTGGGATTTTTTCACTTTCTGAAGGCATTGGTTTGAGTTCTCAATTAGGTGATACAGGATCATACTTCCTAAGTTTAGGCATTATGATGATTGCTGCAGTATATACACAGAAATCAATATGGTTTTATGCACCATCAATCATGTTATCTATAACTGCAGTTTATAGAATACTATCTTGGCTCCTTCATGATGCTGCATTTGCAACTCAATTCATAGCTGCTGAAATATTTATTGTTCTTCTACTTGTTTATACTTCTAAGAGGATTTCTAAAGATTAAATGAGAATATTAAAATACATTATTTTTGTTTTATTATTTTTAATTATTGCTGGATTCTTTGCATTAAGAACAGAAATTGTTCAAATGACTCTTGTAGAGATGCAGGCTGAACGGATGCTTGAAAGACCGAGCCCACTTCCAGAAGAAGATTCTTTATCTGGACTACTCTGTGGATCGAGAGGGCCATTACCCTCAGCTGGCACTGCTGAAACATGTATTCTCATAAAAGCTGGTGAGAGAATTTTTATTGTTGATGCGGGAGATGGAAGCATAACAAACTTAAGAGATTGGGGAATTGATTTAGGTAAGATTGAGGCATTTTTATTAACGCACACTCACTCGGACCATTTTTCTGATTTAGCTGACTTACACTTGAATGCATGGGTAACTCAAAATCGAACAGATAAACTTAAGGTTTATGGACCAGAAGGAACGCAAAGTGTTACTGATGGATTTGAAGCAACTTACGCCCTTGATTACAAATGGAGATATGAACATCATGGTAATGATGTTGCCCCAATAGAATTTGCTGGCTTTGACACTCACATAATTGATATAGAAAGTTCAATTGTCATTGAGGATGATGATTTAAGAGTAACAGCTTTTTTAGTTGATCATGACCCTGTTAAACCATCTATAGGATACAGATTTGATTATAAAGGTCGATCCATCACAATAAGTGGTGATACATCTTATAGTGAAAATGTAATTAAACATGCAGATAAAACTGATCTATTGTTTCATGAGGCACTCTCTTACAGACTTAATAAAGCCGGCGCTACCGCCGCGTATAAAGTCGATGAAACAGGTAACATATCCACCGTACTCATTGATGTACTTGATTATCATACATCTCCAACGCAAGCAGCTAAGGCTGCTCAATTAGCGAAAGCAAAACATCTCATTTTTTATCATCTCATCCCATATCCAGAAGGATTAGTTGCTAAAATGTTATTCTTTGATGGTGTAAATGATATTTATAAAAATTGGACTATTGGTCGAGATGGAGTAATGGGTATTCTTCCCTTAAATTCAGACAAAGTTAAAATAACCTATATAGATTAATGTTAAAAAAAATCTTTTTTGGCTTTGTATTATTAATTCTTCTTGCAATTACACTATGGATTAATCGAGTTGAAGTTGTGGTATGGGCAATTCCAAAGATTATAAAATTCACACAACCAGTAGCAGAATATAAAGAAGTAGTATGGCCTGAAGGTCCATCAGACCCTGAATTACCGCTGAAAGATAGAAAACCAAACATTATTCTCATTCTAGCTGATGATCTGGGATTCAATGATGTTTCTCTATACAATGGAGGGGCTGGAGATGGGACTCTAATGACTCCGAACATTGACAGAATTGGCAAAGAAGGTGTTCGTTTCAATAATGGTTATGCAGCTAGTGCAAGCTGTTCGCCATCACGGGCATCTCTAATGACAGGGCGATATGCAACAAGATTTGGTTACGAATTTACACCATTTTATTCTATTGGCCGTACAATTTTTAAATGGATAGATCAAATTGAAAATCCTCTCATAAGGACTCAATTCGCTGAGGTTTCTGAAGAAAATTTTATTGGGGATGAAGGATATGCAGGAATGCCATCTAGTGAAATTACAATTGCTGAAGTTTTAAAACAACAAGGTTATTATAATGCTCACATCGGTAAATGGCATTTAGGTGATACAAAAGGACAACTTCCAACTGACCAGGGCTTTGATGATAGCCTGCAGTTATTAAGTCCTCTCTATCTTCCTAAAGATGATCCAAATGTTATAAACGCATATACGGATGCAGGAGTTGATCGAATGATTTGGGCCGCCTCTCAGTTTTCAGTAAGGTTTAATGGAGGTGAGTCATATGAGCCTGGAGGTTATATAACTGATTTTTATACTGATGAAGCTCTTAAAGTTATTGAAAAGAATAAAAACAGACCTTTCTTTCTCTATTTAGGCCACTTTGCTCCTCATAATCCTCTTCAAGCATTAAAAGAAGATTACGATCATTTTCATCATCTAACAAAAGAAGATGATCATGGACTTAGAGTTTATTCTGCAATGATTAGATCATTAGATCGTAGTGTAGGAAAAGTACTTGATGCTCTTGACGAATATGATCTTTCTGAAAATACCCTAATTATATTTTCAAGCGATAACGGAGGTGCAAATTATATTCATCTCTCTGATATTAATAAGCCTTATCGAGGTTGGAAGTTAAACCATTTTGAGGGAGGATTGCACATACCATTCATGGCAAAATGGCCTACTGAAATAAAACCAGGAACTATTTTTGATCATCCAATACATCAAAATGATATTTTTAGCACATTCGCAGCAGCAGCTGATGCATCTATTCCTAATGATAGAATTATAGATGGTAAAAATATCATACCCTTTATAAAGGAAAATAAACCTCCTCACGAAACTCTCTTTTGGAGATCAGGAAGACTTCAAACTGTTTTGCACAATGAATGGAAAATGATTGTCGATAAAAACCAAAATAAAAAATGGCTTTTTGATTTGAGCAATGACCCAACCGAGAGGAATAATTTAGTAGATCAGATGTCAGAAAAAGGAGAATTATTAGAAAAAATACTTGAAGAGCATAACAGTCAACAAGTTGAACCAAATTTTATGAGTGTTATTGCAACTCCTGTTCGTTTAGACAAACATGATGGAGAGGAATGGACAGAAGATGATGAATATACGTTTTGGGATAATTGATTTAATGAATTACCCTTGTTGAAGTGAAAAGGCGGGCTGATCATTTGTATGACAATGTACACCACCACCGGCAGCCCAGGAACTTAACATTTCTATTATGTGCACGTCACGATTAGGAAAATAACTCTCAATACGAGATTTCGCTTTAGCATCTGTTATAGGGTTCCCAAAGCCTGGGGCAATTACAAACCCATTTCCCACCAACCAATTCATATAATTTGTATCAAATTTTTGATTATTATATTGAACAAAGCCTTCAATAGGTTCTCTTATGACATTGAACCCTGCTTCCTCTATTATTTTTGCTGCATTATCATAAATCTTGGCATCTTTACTATTGGGTTGGCATAATGAATTAGATGTACATTGAACTACAACAACAGTTCTTGTTTCAATAAATCGAGCAATACCATCTATATGACCTTTGGTTAGATCACCATCTGGAATTCCCTCTATGAAAATTACGTTTGAAATGCCAAAATATTTCTTCAAATCGTGCTCAGCTTGCATTTTATCATAATTTATATTTCGGCTTGGATCTCCTAGTGTGCTCCAATTTAGTATGACTGTGTCTAATCCATTAAATTCTAAGTTGCCTCGTTCATGTACTATATCCACATAATCTACAGGCATATCAAGAATTCTTCCTACTTCATCAGGAACTAAATTATCTAAATTAAAAGGAACATCCGATCCAAAAGCTCCACCCCATGCATCGAAATTCCAATTCTGAATTCTTAACTCATTATTCTCTAAAATGTAAACAGGTCCATTGTCCCTCATCCATGCGTTATCATTAGGTACTTCATGCCAATTAATATTATTATTAGGGTCTGCGCCAATATCGCTTATTGCTTTGCGTGCATCGTCATAAATTTTTTCTGTGCCATATAGAATATGAAGTTTTTCATAGCGAGAAATAATTTCAGACATCTTTGCAAAAGTAGGTTCATAAGCCTTTTCCCAATGACCAGGCCATTGAATCCAAATTGCTTCTTGTGGCTCCCACTCAGCTGGAACGCGCTTCAAAGAATTATTAGTTTCAGTTGAATGCACATTTATACCCAATGTTAAAAATAGAAATAATGTTATAAAAATACAAATTTTACTTTTCAATTTTTTATTGTCTTAAATTTTTGCCTGACTTATCATAACAAGGTTTATCAATAATTGAAGCGTTATAAAAATCTCCATTAATTTCTACTTGTAAGACTTCTTCAGTTTTCAACAAATCATTATTCAAATATGCAAAAGCAATACTTTTTTGTACATAGTGACCGAAGCCTCCAGATGTTACATATCCAATACAAATATCATTCTGCATAACAGCTTCATTGTTAGTCACATCAATGTCATCAGTTTCAATTACTAAAGAAAATAACCTGTGATTACTGTCATCTTTATCTGCAGCATCCTTGCCAATAAAATCTTTATCCCAATTTATGAATGAAGAAAGGCCTGTCTCTTTTGGAGTAAAATCAGATCTAAAATCAAGTGTCCATGCGCCCCAGTTTTTTTCAAGCCTCATTGACATTAAAGCTCTTCCTCCAAAAGGTTTTATGTTGAATTGTTGCCCTGCTTCTTCAATGGCCTCGTACAACTTGAGCTGATAGTGTGGTGCTACATACATTTCATATCCCAGTTCTCCAGAAAATGACAATCGATTGACTAACGCGGGAACACCAGCAACAAACATTTGTCTCGAGTCTCTAAATTTAAATGACTCATTTGAAACATCTTCTCTAACTAATAATTGCAGTAAATCTCTTGATTTTGGACCTGAAATAGCAAGGCCATGATAATCGTCAGATCTATTTGTATAATCAACTTCATATTGATCTAAGTGTTGTTCAAACCATCGTCGATGTGCTTCCTGTGCAGCACCAGAGCCATAAACCATAAAATGATCTTCACTGAGGCATGAAACAGTAAGGTCTCCATATAATTTACCTTTTTTAGATAGCATTGGACTTAAAGCTATACGCCCTACTTTTGGTATTCTGCCTGCCAAAATATAGTCTAAAAATTTTCTTGAATCTTTACCCTTAAATTCATGTTTAGAAAAATTAGCTATTTCTGTTACTCCAACATTTTCTCTTACATTCTTAACTTCATTTGAAACATAATTATGGGAACGAGAACGTTTAATGGTTGGATCCTCATATGCATCTTCAGGATTATCGGCAAACCAAAGAACATTTTCGAGTCCAAAGCTGTCACCCATAACTGCTCCCATGTTAATGAAACGATCATATAAAGCTGTCGTCTTTTGTTTTCTCCCTTTTGGCAACGTTTCATTTGGAAATGTCATAATGAATCTTCGTTCATAATTTTCAGATGATTTAACTGTTCCATAGTGTGGAGAGGCATAATCACCAAACCGTGCAACATCCATTGCCCAAACATCTATAGAAGGCTCGCCATCAATAATCCATTCTGCAATACATTTACCCACACCTCCTCCTTGACAGAATCCAGCCATAACACCAACTGCTACCCAATAATTTTTCATACCTGGAACTGGCCCAATCAGAGGGCTCCCATCAGGGCCAAATGTAAAAGGACCATTAATAATGTTTTTAATTCCTGCTTTTTCCAAAGCTGGCATCCTCTCAAAACCAATGGCCAATCGATCTTGAATATTTTCTAGCTTCGGTTCTAACAACTCATGTCCAAAATCTAGGGGTGTCCCCTCTACTTTCCACGGTGTTGACTTAGGTTCATATGTTCCAAGCAACATGCCTTGGCCTTCTTGCCTAAAATAAATATTGCCATCAAAATCAGTTCCAATTGGCAGTCTTGATCCCTTGGGCATTGCAGCTATTTCTGGAATTGTATCAGTAATTAAATAGTGATGTTCCATTGGTTGTACAGGCAAATTTAATCCTGCAAGTTTTCCAACTTCTCTTGCCCATAGCCCTCCAGCATTAATTACAATTTCTGCATGAATATTTCCCTTATCAGTGAATACATCCCAGGTCCCGTCCTCTCTTTGCTTGGTATCCTTGACCTCAGTATTTGTATGGTAACTGGCACCGTGAACTTTTGCAGATTTTGCAAATGCATATGTAACACCCGATGGATCTACTTCTCCATCGATTGGGTCCCATAAAGCTGATATATATTTCTTTGGATCAATAAGAGGATTTTTTTTTGCAACCTCTTCTAATGAAATAAACTCTTGATCAAGGCCCATATATCTAGCTTTGGTTCTTTCTCTTTTCAGATAATCAGACCAAACTTCATTTGAAGCCAAATAAAATCCTCCACTTGGTTTAAAGCCAACTGAATGACCTGATGTTTCTTCAATTTCTTTATACAAGTTTATTGTATAGGCCATCAGTCTGGATATGTTCGGATCTGAAGAAATGACATGAACGTTTCCTGCGGCATGCCAAGAAGATCCTGCTGTTAATTCTTTTCGTTCTAGAAGAACGCAGTCCTTCATCCCAAACTTTGCTAAATGAAAAAGAATAGAGCATCCTACAACTCCCCCACCAATAACAACAACTTTAGCGTGAGTTTGCATTCTTAAGGTGTAAATTCTTTATTTACCTGCTTAAGAGTTTCATCTGTTCCATGGTGAAAATGTTTTCTCATATCTGGCATATATTTCATCGAAATTGGCTTCTTACCAATTGCAACTGACATCTCTCTCACGTGATGTGCTTCGGCGCCACAACAAATTCCAATGAAGTTAATATTTTTTTCCATACAGTCTGTTGCAAATTTAGCCATTTCAAAACGATTACAAAAAAGATTATCCAAGGCTACAGGAAATGCATTATCTCCAGGAATACAATCACACCCATCATCTGAGATATTTAAAAAACCAGGTTCCTTTTCTGTAGTTCGATAAGGCACTGGCAATCCAGCAACATGGCAAGAAACTTTATCTCTTATTTTTTCTAGAAGTTTCATGGTCATGTCGGGTCCCCTATAACAGTTTAAGCCAACCACATCTGCCCCTAAGTCTTCCATCATCTTACAGGCATCTTCAGGGGTATGTCCTTCTCTTGTTTTATCTCCCCTTGGGATCGCAAAATTTGCAACTGCAATCATACCTTCATCTTTAATTGCTTTTAGTGCAATTTTCATTTCCTCAGTCCAGTTAATTGTCTCAGCGACAATGAAATCAACCCCCGCCTCCTTTGCCCACGCCACTTGTTCTTCATACATTTTCTGACATTGAATAAGAGATTGTTTATCATTTGGATCATAAATATTTGTATTTGCAACATCTCCACAAACCATTAGATCTAAATCTTTGTATTCGTTTGCTGCATCTTTTGCTATTTGAAGAGCATTTTTTTGCAGAGACTCGAGCAAATGCTCTTTTCCTATAATTCTTAATTTCTCTCTATGACCATAATATGTAAACGCCTGAACAACATCTGATCCTGCTCTAATAAATTCTCTATGTAATTGAGTTACAACTTCTGGGTGTTCTAAAACAACTTCAGGAACAAACCCTCCAGCAGATAGATAACCTCTCCTTTCCATTGCAAAAAGGTAGCCTTCAGCACATATAACGGGGCCTTCATTCAGCCTTTCAATTAAATCTTTCTTCATAATTTTACTAATTGAATAGTTTAATTAATTCCCTAAAAAATCATCATGTCAATAAGAAATGAATTAACTAGATTGATTTTCTAAATTCAAATAAACAAGTATTTAAAAAATAATCATTTCTTTTACTCTGACTAGAAATGAGCCATAATTAATTTAGAAAGTTTAGGATAAAACATTTTGAAAAAATACTCAGTTTTCAGTCTCATCAGAAATGCCTTAAGCAACCATCAAGAATGGGATGTTGCTTGGAGAGATCCTGAACCAAAAAAAGAATATGAAGCAGTTATCATTGGTGGTGGTGGTCATGGATTAGCAACTGCTTATTATTTAGCAAAATACTATGATCTAAAAAATATCGCTATCCTTGAAAAAGGTTGGATTGGAGGAGGAAACGTTGGCAGAAATACCACGATTTTAAGATCCAATTATATGCATGATGCAAATAATTTGTTCTATGAACAAGGAATGCAGATGTGGAAAAACCTAAGTCAGGAATTAAATTATAATGTAATGTACTCGCCTAGAGGAATACTAAATCTTGCTCACTCAGATGCTCAATTAAACGCTTACGCCAGAAGAGGAAATTCAATGAGGTTGAATGGAATTGATGCAGCGCTTCTTGGAAGAGAAGAGGTAAGAAAGATGATTCCATTTGCAGATTTTACTGAGAATGCTCGATTTCCAATTTTTGGCGGACTCCTTCAACCAATTGGTGGAACGGCAAGGCATGATGCAGTTGCATGGGGATACGCAAGAGCAGCTGATGACATGGGAGTAGACATAATACAACATTGTGAAGTAAACGGCTTTGATATCGAGAATGGTAAAGTCGTTGGAGTGCAAACATCAAAAGGTAATATCAAAACAAATAAAGTTGGACTTTGTGTTGCAGGGAGTACTTCCATACTAGCTGAAAAATTAAATATAACTCTTCCAATTGAAGCTCATGTTTTACAGGCCTGTGTTTCAGAACCAGTGAAACCTTTGCTTGATGGAGTAGTAACATTTGGCGCTGGTCATTTTTATTGCAGTCAATCTGATAAAGGTGAAATGGTTATGGGTGGAGATTTAGATGGATATAATAGTTACGCCCAAAGAGGAAATTTGCCTACGATTCAACATGTACTAACTGAAGGTGTTGCACTTTTTCCTAATTTGAGTCGATTGAAAATACTACGAACATGGGGTGGGATTATGGATATGTCGATGGACGGTTCTCCTATAATTGACAAAACTCATATTGAGGGTGTCTACTTAAATTGTGGTTGGTGCTATGGTGGCTTCAAAGCAACTCCTGTATCAGGATTAACTTTTGCTCATACGATTGCTTGCAATGAACCTCATGAATTAAATATTCCATTTAAATTAGATAGATTCCATACAGGACACTTAATTGACGAAAAAGGACTCGGAACAAAAACCTGGATTAGTTAATTATGCTTGAAATAAAATGTCCATATTGTGGAAATAGATCCCAAAATGAATTTGCCTACGGTGGTGACGCAACGGTAAAAAGACCAGAATTAAACACTGAAGTTTCCGATCAAGATTGGGACAATTTCGTTTATTATCGTAAGAACCCAAGAGGCAATCATTTAGAACTATGGCATCATATCTCAGGATGCCGTCAATGGTTTAAAGTCCTGCGAAACACAGCTACTCACGATATTATTCAAACGATGGAAATGGAAGAAAACCCCTAAAGTGTCTCAAGAATTTAGAATAACATCCGGCGGTCTTATTGATAGAAGTAAAGAAATCAGCTTTATATTTAATGGAAAAAAATATAACGGCTATAAAGGCGACACTTTAGCTTCAGCTTTACTGGCAAATGGTGTTCATCTCATTGGGAGAAGTTTTAAATATCACAGACCAAGAGGTATTATTGCTGCAGGCGTTGAAGATGCAAATGGAAAAGTTCAGTTATATAAAGACAATATTACAGAACCAAATGTTAATGTTACTGAAGTAGAATTAGTAGAAGGCTTAAGAATTGAAAGCCAAAATTGTTGGCCGTCAGTAAACTTTGATGTTGGAGGGATAAATAATTTCTTAAACCGTTTTTTCCCTGCTGGTTTTTATTATAAGACATTTATGTGGCCAAAAAGTTTTTGGTACCATGTGTACGAACCCTTTATAAGAAAAGCTGCAGGAATGGGAAAGGCATCTTTGGATCCTGACCCTGATCGATACGAACATCAGTACGAACATTGTGATATTCTAGTGGTTGGATCAGGGCCTTCTGGTATTGCAAGCGCTCTATCTGCTGCAAAAAATGGAGCAAGCGTCATTCTTGCTGAAGATAAAGCTAGGTTTGGTGGATCTTTACTGACTGATAATGTAACCATTGGTAATAAGAATGGAGATGAGTGGGTTGAAGACTCTATTACTGAGTTAAAATCAATGCCAAACGTAATTGTTAAAAAACGTTCTCAAGTTTTTGGCTACTACGATCATAATATGCTCGTTATGTTTGAGAGATGTAAAGATCATCTAAATGACCCTGAAGCTTATACTCCTCGTCAAAGACTTTGGTACATAAGAGCTAAACATGTTTTGATATCTACTGGCTCAATTGAAAGACCTCTTATATTCGCTAATAATGACAGACCCGGCATCATGTTAGCAACTTCTGCTCGAGAGTATTTAAAGGTGTATGGAGTTCTACCAGGAAAAAATCCGATTATTTTTACAAATAATGATACAGCCTATGAAACAGCTATTGAGTTTAAAGCTTATGGAATAGATACAATTATTTTAGATACTAGGAAATCGTCTGATGCTGGAGTCGTCCAAGAAGCTAAAAATTTAGGAATAGAAATAAAATTTAATCATGGGATTGCAAACACCGCTGGGTATAAAAAAGTTAAATCAGCTACTATCGGTGAACTTACTGAGTCTAGAGATGGCTATAAAAACTTTACGACAATACCGTGTGACTCTATTTTTGTATCCGGCAATTGGACACCTACTGTTCATCTTGCATCTCAATCAGGAAATAAGCTCAAATACGAAAGTGAAACAGATACATTTTTACCAGACCAGTCAAGACAGAAAGAAACCGTAACTGGCTCAGCTAATGGTTTATTTACTTTAAAAGAAAGTCTAGCTGATGGTTTTAATAAGGGATATCAGATTTCAGATGAAATCACAAAAAATGGAAGAGAAACTTCTGTACCAATATCAGATGAAAAAGATTTTGGTTCTCACGATAAATTCTGGTGTATGCCAATCCCAGATAACAAACACTACAAAAGGTTTGTTGATTTTCAAAATGATGTTGCTGTTTCAGATATTCAATTAGCAGTAAGAGAAGGCTTTAGGTCGATTGAGCATGTGAAAAGATACACTACCCTTGGAATGGCTACAGACCAAGGAAAGACAAGCAATTTAAATGGCTTGCAACTTGTATCAGACCTAGAAAAGAAAATTGTCCCAGAAGTTGGCCACACAACTTTTAGACCACCTTATACATCTGTAACTATTGGAACTATTATTGGTCGTGAAGTTGGGAAAAATTATCGTGCAACAAGAAAATCTCCAATCCATGAATGGCATGAAAAGAATAAAGCTGTGTTTGTTGACGCAGGACTTTGGCTACGTCCAAGATATTATAAACGAGGAAATGAAACTCTCCAAGAAGCTGCGAAGAGAGAAGCCCTTAATGTAAGACAAAATGTTGGCATCTGTGATGTTACCTCGCTTGGAAAGATTGATATTAAAGGAAAAGACTCTGCTGAATTCCTCAATCGAGTATACACAAACGCCTTTCTAAAATTACCTATTGGCAAAGCACGATATGGCGTAATGTTAAGAGAAGATGGAATGGTTTTTGATGATGGAACTACAACACGAATAGCTGAAAATCATTTTCATATGACGACCACAACAGCACAAGCTGCAAATGTTCTGTCACATCTTGAATATTACCTTCAAGTTGTCTGGCCAGAGCTAGATGTCAATGTTTTATCAACCACTGAACAATGGGCCGGTGCAGCAATTGCAGGTCCAAAGTCTAGAGATTTGTTACAAAGACTATTTCCTCATGATGATATAAGTAATGAAGGCTTTCCATTTATGGGTTTTAAAGAATTAAAATTTAAAGATACAACTGCTCGGGTTTTTAGAATCTCTTTTTCAGGTGAATTGGCTTTCGAAGTAAATGTAATGTCTGATTACGGTCAGGAAATGTGGGAAGAAATTATATCTTTGGGTAAAGATTTTGACATCCAACCTTACGGTACAGAAGCGCTTTCTACATTGAGAATTGAAATGGGCCATGTAGCCGGTTCTGAAATCGATGGACGAACAATTGCATATGATCTTTCTCTTGAAGGAATGCTTAGTCAGAAAAAAGATTTTATTGGGAAGAGATCTTTAACTAGAAAAGCATTTACAGAGAATGATAGAGAGAAAATAGTTGGAGTGGTTCCAATTGACAAAAAAACATCAATTCCTGAAGGTTCTTATTTAGTAGAAAATGAGAAAGCTAAATTTCCAAATCCAAAACTGGGTCATGTATCTGCTTCTTGTTGGAGCGTAGAATATGATAATCCTTTTTCATTAGCGATTATTAAAGATGGTACGAATAAGAAAGGTGAGAAACTTTTTGCAGTGTCACCTCTAAACAATATGATAATTCCTGTAGAAATTGTATCTCAACATTATGTAGACCCTGAAGGAAAAAGAGTGCGCTCATGACTAGAGTTTCACCATTATCAAATTCACACGAATTAGGATTGCACGGTAATCATAAAAATAAAGATAAAGCTGATTTATTAATCATTAGAGAAATTAAAAATATAAAAATTTACCAGATATCTAAATATAAAAATGGAGATGTAGATACAAAAAACATTTCACTAAATGGATATAATTTTCCAACTAATGCTGGATTGTCATCAGGTGATGAAAATATAAGAATTCAATGGCATGCACCTAATGTATGGATGGTGCTATCTAATGATGAGAATATTTTTCAAGAAATTCAAAAACAATGCTCAGAATTTGATTTTGCGATTACTGATCTTTCACATTCCAGAGCAATAATTGAAATCAAAGGAAACGATGCTCTTAATGTTATAAAAAAAGGATCTCCCCTTAATCTAAATAATTTTGGAAAAAATAATTGTGCAAATTCAGTTTATCATGGCATCACAATATCTTTAGATATGGTTAATGATAATCCTCTAACACTAAATATAATGGCACTAAGGAGTTTCGCTGGTTCATTTCATCATGCTATCACTGATGCTTCCCTAGAATTTGGGTTTAAAGCCATTTAAAATCAATCCATGAGATTTGAAAATATCATTTTGAACATATTAAGAGTTTTACCAAAATCATTACTTCGAATGATAGCTGGACCTCCTAAAATCATTGATGACAATAAATTAGATTTAAATATTCAGGTAGTAGAGAAGTTATCACAAAAAGATATTAAAAAACCACGCAATAGCCCTTCTGAATATCGAGAAGCAGCTGAGTTATTTGATCTAACAGGTCTACCTCGAGTTAAAAATATCACTATCAAGGACATCAAATTCGAAGGACCAACTCAAACTTTAGATGCGAGAGTCTATTATCCGAAGAAGAAAACAAATAGAGATGGCGCTATATTATTTTTTCATCAAGGTGGATTTGTAATAATGAATCACTTGACTGATGACCACTTCTGTTCACTTCTAGCAGATACATGCGATGCCAAAGTGATATCTCTAGATTACAGACTTTGCCCTGAAAATGATTTTCCATCTCCAATTGAAGACTGTCTATTTTTATGGGAATATGTTCAAAATAATTCATCTCAACTTGGTATTGATCCTAAAAAAATTGCATTGGCAGGAGATAGTGCGGGAGGATTGATCTCTACAACAATGTCCATAATTTTAAGAAATCAAGGTGGAGTTCAACCTTTAGCATTATGCATTGCCTATCCATGGGTAACTACAAGTCTAGAAGATCAGCCCTCAATTGAGAGTTGCGCTGATACATTTCCAATGACTACTGAGACAGTAAAATTTTTTAATAGAACAGTTTTTCCAGATGGTAAGAACTTAGACCACCCTTGGGCTAATCCACTAAATGAAAAAGACCTCTCAAATTTACCACCAACATTAATTGCTATTGCGGGGTTCGATCCAATTAGAGATCAAGGAAAAATTTATGCAAAAAAATTAATAGCAGCAGGAAATGATGTAAAACAATATTATTTCAGTGACTTACCTCATAGTTTTTTAATTTTAGGACGGATAAGTCGTAGTGCAAGAAACGCTTGTAAAATACTCGCCGAAGATTTAGCAGACTATTTTAAATAGCTAATCTTTATTTCCACCACCAGGAATCCAATTTGTACCAGCCAATGGTACGCGCGCCATGGCTGCAGATTCTACACTTAATGCGACTAAGTCTTCAGGTTCAAGATTATGCAAATTGTTTTTGCCACATGCTCTAGCAATTGTTTGCGCCTCAAGAGTCATAACCTTTAAAAAATTTGACAACTTCTTTCCTGCTTTTACAGGATCTAATTTTTTAGTTAATTCTGGATCTTGAGTAAATATACCAGCAGGATCTCTTCCTTCGTGCCAATCATCATAAGCACCTGCCGTAGTTCCCAATTTACTATACTCTTTTTCATGTTGAGGATCATTATCACCTATTGCAATCATTGCGGCTGACCCAATAGATACAGCATCAGCTCCTAATGCAAGAGCCTTAGCGACATCTGCTCCATTTCTAATGCCACCTGATATTATTAATTGAACTTGTCTATGCATATTAAGATCTTGTAATGCATCAACTGCTGGTCTGATACATGCTAGTGTGGGCTGGCCAACATTTTCAATGAATACTTCTTGAGTTGCAGCTGTACCTCCTTGCATCCCATCGATAACAACAACGTCCGCTCCTGATTTAACAGCCAGAGCAGTATCGTAATAAGGTCTTGAGCCTGCAATTTTTATAAATATAGGAACCTTCCAACCGGTAATCTCTCGTAATTCCAAAATTTTTATCTTTAAATCATCAGGGCCTGTCCAGTCTGGATGTCGTGACGCAGATCTTTGATCTACACCTTTAGGAAGTGTTCTCATTTCAGCAACTCGATCATCAATCTTCTGTCCTAAGAGCATGCCACCTCCACCGGGCTTAGCACCTTGTCCGACAACAACCTCAATTGCATCAGCTTTTCTTAGATCGTCTGGGTTCATTCCATATCTTGATGGCAATAATTGATATATTAATTTTTTAGACTGATTTCTCTCTTCAGGAGTCATGCCTCCATCTCCTGTAGTTGTTGATGTTCCACTTATACTAGCACCTCGACCTAAAGCTTCTTTTGCTGGGCCAGATAGTGCACCGAAACTCATACCAGCAATTGTAATTGGTATATCAAGCTCTAAAGGATTTTTTGCATGCCGTGTTCCCAATATAACTTTTGTATCACAAGACTCCCTATAACCTTCTAGGGGATATCTAGAAATGGAAGCGCCTAGAAAAAGCAGATCATCAAAATGAGGGAGTTTTCTTTTTGATCCACCGCCTCTAATATCATAAATTCCAGTTTCTGCAGCTCGTCTAATTTCTGAATTAGTATATTCATCAAAGAGATGTGGTATTCTTGGATATGTTTTAGTCTTATCTGTCATGTTTAGTAATTTGATATATTATCTATGTCAAAATTATACAATTTTCTCTCAGAACCAAACCTTTTAAACTCATCTGGATTGATATCCTCTATCTTACATTTAGATAATAAGTCCATAATTTTATCAGTATCCTTCTTTCGTATCTCTTTCTCTATACAATCGACCCCTAATGATTTCACTTTACCCCTAACGTAAATATCTGCTTCATATAAACTATCTCCTAATGCATCGCCGGCATCACCACATACTAATAATGAACCTGATTGTGCCATGAAAGCAGACATATGACCTACTGAACCACCTACGACAATATCTGCTCCCTTTAGAGAAATGCCACATCTAGAGCTAGCGTCACCATTTACATATAATAAACCTCCATGAGCAGATGCACCTGCCGACTGAGAAACATTTCCAGAAATGCTTACAGTGCCTGACATCATATTCTCAGCAACACCCGTTCCTGCGCTTCCGTTTATTTTAATATTTGCTTCTTTATTCATACCAGCGCAATAATAGCCGACATGACCTTCGATATTTATATTTATCTCTTGTTTAATTCCAACACATAGTGCATGACAACCTTCTGGGTTAGTAATAGTGAAATTCTGATCTTCCTGAGATATATCCAAAGACTGCAAAGTATTATTTATTTCTCTTAAACTAATTTTTTTTAAATCTAATTCCATTAATTGCCCCATGAATAAACTATTCCTGGCTCAGGCTCAAAAATCTTAGCTTCATTTATATCCGGTAAATGAGCCATCGCTTGAAACTCTGACGCTATTGCAACATAGTCTTCATTCTCAGCAACGACAGCTGGCTTACAGGCGATCTCATCTCTCAATAGTGCTATGCCATCCTTGTTACCGGCAATGAAAGTATAAAATCCATCTAAATATTTTAGACTATCTTTAAGAGTGGTTTCTAAGTCATTTCCTTTAAAAATTTTATTAGAAATATATCCAGCTGCGACTTCAGTATCATTATCAGATTTAAATTTCCCACCCTCTTTAATTAATATTCTTCGTATATTATTATGATTTGATAAAGAGCCGTTATGAACTAAGCATTCATCTTCAGCCGTAGAATATGGGTGGGATCCTTCAGTAGTTACCAAACTCTCTGTGGCCATTCTTGTATGACCAATCCCATGAGACCCGGAGAAAGAACTTAATTGAAAATTCTTTACTACATCTTTTGGATTACCTGTTTGCTTGAATATATTGATACTTTTGCCGTAACCAACAATTGAGAATTCAGCAAAATGTTCCTCTAGAATTGTTAAAACCTTTTCTGGCTCTTCAGTTGTCTCAAGAACTACATGATCAGAATGTTTATGGATTTTATGATTATCAAAATATTTTTTTGCTCTTAATTTAAAATCATTCTCACTTAATCTATTAAGACAAATTGAATACTTATAATAATTTTTATTTTCTTTGGAGTAGATAGCAAATCCAGCACTATCAGGTCCTCGACCTTCCATGTTATTTAGCATATCAGCAAGAAACGAACCTAATGAAAGTTCATATTTACTATTTTTGAGATAAATTCCTACTATTCCACACATAAAGACATAAATTAATTTTTATAAAAAAGATACAGGCGCATAGCTTTGATCTGGGTACATAATTTCCTTAAAATTTTAGAAATTTTAAATAAAGATTTCGATCAAAATGTTATCGGAAAAGGATCGGGACGTCCAGTGCTAGAAAAACTGATCTAGGCATGAATTTATTTATTGTTTTTTCTATTATGAAGTCGCATAATAAACTCGTATTATGAATAAAAATCTATCTAAAATCGCCTCACAAAAAAAAATTAAATACTTCTTAATTAGTTTTGTAGATTTATTTGGTGTCTTAAGGGCAAAGCTTGTTCCTGCCCAGGCTATAAATGAAATGGCAAAAAATGGAGCTGGATTTGGTGGCTTTGCAACTTATCTTGACATGACTCCTGCAGATTCAGACATGTTAGCTATCCCTGATCCAGATAGCCTTATCCAACTTCCATGGAATCCTGAAGTAGCATGGCTTGCAAGTGACTTAGTCATGGATGGAAAAACAGTGGAGCAGTGCCCAAGAGTAATATTAAAAAGACAGATAGAAAAACTAGATAAACACAGCATGGTTATGCAATCTGGGGTTGAATGTGAATTTTTTCTTCTTAATGAAGACGGATCAGAAATAAGTGATAGCAGGGACTTGGCCGCAAAACCTTGCTATGACCAATCAATGCTTATGAGAAGATATGATGTAATCAAAGAAATATGTGATTGCATGCTTAAGCTGGGCTGGAAACCATATCAAAATGATCATGAAGATGCTAATGGTCAATTTGAAATGAATTGGCATTACTCTGACTGTCTGACAACTGCTGACAGGCATGTATTTTTTAAATTTATGGTAAAGTCTATAGCTGAGAAACATGGTTTTAGAGCTACATTTATGGCCAAACCATTTCCTGAGCTTACTGGAAACGGCTGTCATGCCCATGTATCAGTTTGGGATAAAAAACAAAAAAAGAATCTATTCATAGATAATCAAGATGAAATGGGATTGTCCAAATTAGGATATTCGTTTATCGGTGGCTTAATGAAGTCTGCAGATAGTTTTTCTGCGATATTTAATCCATCAATAAATAGCTATAGTCGAATTGGTGCTTCTAATACATTGTCAGGAGCAACATGGTCCCCAAGTACCGTAACTTATACAGGAAATAATCGTACTCATATGATTAGAATTCCTGATGTAGGAAGATTTGAAGTTAGACACGCAGATGGGTCAGTCAACCCTTACTTATTACAAGCTGGATTGTTAGCCTTGGGACTAGATGGAATAAATAACAAAAGAAAGCCAGGCAAAAGATTAGACATCAATATGTATACTGAAGGCCATAAGTTAAAAAGAGTAAAGAAATTACCTACTAATTTAAATTCAGCTATCAAACTTTTTCAAAACAATGACATCGCTAAAAAAGCCTTTACAGCTAAAGTTGTCTCAAATTTTGTTAAACTTAAAAAAAGAGAACTCAATACTTATTCTAAGCAAACTGAGGCTCATTCATATGATTGGCAAAGAAATAATTCTATTGATTGCTAACAATTATGCTCCTTCTAAATAAGAAGATCATTATTTCTGCTGGTGCTAGTGGTATTGGTTGGGCAACTGCGAAAGTACTTGATCAGAGAGGCGCTCAAGTCTTTTTGTGTGATATTAATGAGAAACGAATTCAAAAAATTAATAAGAATAAAAAAAATAAGATTAGAGCTTTCTTGTGCAATGCTGATAATGAAAAAGACGTTGATAATCTTTTTAAACAGATAAAAAAAATAACAAAGACAATAGACTGTCTCATCAATAATGTGGGTATTGCTGGTCCTACAGGAGCAATTGAAAAATTAAATATAGAAGATTGGAATCAAACTCTTAAAACTAATGTGGTTAGTCATTTCTTATTTACTAAAAATGCAATACCTATGCTTAAAAAAAATAAAGGTGGTTCAATCATTAATATTTCTTCAACAGCTGGTGTTTTTGGTTTTCCTTGGCGATCTCCATACGCAGTAAGTAAAGCCGCTACCATGAGTTTTACAAAAACTGCAGCAATGGAGCTTGGCAAATATAAGATAAGAGTGAATGCTATTCTTCCTGGCGTTACCAAAGGATCAAGAATGAATAGGGTTATTGATGCAAAAGCAAAATATCTAAAAGTATCTAAAAAAAGTATTGAGAAAGATTTTGTATCTATGGCATCAATGAATAGCTGGATTGAAGAAGAAGATATTGGAAAATTATGCTCTTTTCTTGCTTCAGATGATAGCCATAAAATCTCTGGACAATCAATTGCTGTAGATGGAAATACTCTAAGAGCAGACTAACTTCAAATCTCTAAGTTATAAATTTCCCTCGTAAGAGCTAATGTATAAAGCTTTCATGTCATCTTCATTTAAATCTAGAGGATTTGTTGAAGTTGAGGGATCAACTAATGCCATCTTAGATAACTTATCAAAATCAAAATTGATATTAAGGTCTTTAAGAGTATGTGGAATAGCAAGTTGCTTTCTTAAGTCTAAAATCCACTGTAAAAATCCATCAAATGACTGATTTTCTAGATCTATATATTTAGAGAGAAAAAAAATTCTTTCTTCTATTTGAGATTGATTAAACTTTACTACATATGGCATAAAAATAGCATTTGATAATCCATGGTGAACATCATTTACTGCATTAATGGGATGACTTAAAGAATGTATTGCTCCCAAACCCTTCTGAAATGCGGTCGAACCCATCATCGAACTAACCAGCATCTTTGCTCTAGCTTCAATATTTCCTGGATCATTATAAGCAGTTACTAAATTTTCTTTAATAATTTTGATTCCTTCTAATGCAATACCATGGGCCATTGGATGAAAATTATTTGAGCAATATGCCTCTAAACAGTGAGCTAACGCGTCCATGCCTGTGGCAGCTGTAAGATGTTTTGGTAGGGAGATTGTTAAAGATGGATCTAAAATCACTAGATCAGGAAGCATGGTTGGATGAAAAATAATTTTTTTGGTGTAGGTTTCTTCATCAACGATAAGTGAAGCTCTTCCTGTTTCTGAGCCAGTTCCCGCAGTTGTTGGTATAGCAATAACTTTTGGTAAATTATCAATAATAGCTTTAGTCCAGTTATCTCCAATATCTTCAAAATACCAGATGTTCTCTTTTTGCTTAGACATGAAGGCAACAGCCTTTCCCGCATCAAGAGAACTTCCACCACCGATGGCTATTACTCCATCATTTTTATTCTTTAAAAAAACATTTACACCATCTCTAATATTTGTTCCTGTTGGATTACCTTTGATTTCAGAAAAAATACTATAATTCTTATTAGAATTATTAAGGCTATCAATAATTCCTTTAAATTGATCAACTTCTCTAAATTGTGGATCAGTTACAATTAGAGGATTACTAATTTTTAATTCATCGATAAATAATGAAAGCTCTTTAACTCTATCAATCCCAAACCTGATTGGCGTTGGATAATTCCAATTCGTATTTTCAAGATTAATTTTCAATTGTTACCTCATAGCCCTCTCTTCTAGGCGTATCATCTACTAATTCTTCAGGAAAACCATCGGCACGTAAATCTGTTTCACAAGCATCTTCTAATCTTTTTACAATCATTGATGACCAAGCTCTGTCTCCATATTTATCACGACCTTTTTGGAAGATTTCCGTAATTAAAGGTGAAATCTCAGTTGGAATATTCATTGACGATGCCAACTGATCAAATAAACCAACATCTTTACAAACTAAATCCATAGTAAAATTAATATTATAACTCCCATTCATAATAACCTGACTTTCAGTTTCATGGACGAATGAATTTCCAGAACTTACTTTAATTCCTTCATAAGCTTTTTGTAAATCAATGCCTGCCTTTTTACAAACCATCAGGCCTTCTCCTAACGCAGCGAGGTGTGTTGACGCTAAATAATTTGTAACAACTTTTAAAACTGAAGCTTTTCCTAATTCTCCAACATGTAAAATTTGATATCCCATTGCTTTCAAAGCTGGAAATGCTAGATCAAAAGCGGTTCTTGATCCCCCAACTAATATTGCAATATTTCCTGTAGCAGCTCTATGGCACCCACCTGAAACAGGTGCTTCACAGCAATGAACACCAATTTTTTCCATTATCGTTCCAAGACGCAGCATCTCTTTACTATCAGTGGTACTCATCTCAATCCAAACTTTTCCCTCTGACATTCCATGAACTAAGCCATTAGGTCCTTCAACCACATCTGCAACAGCTGTTGGACTTGGTAAACAAGTAATTGCAATATCAGATGCAGCAGCAAGCTCTTTTGGGGTTTCAACCCAATCTGCACCAGACTTTATTAAATCGTTAGCGTTATTTTTTTCAAGATCATGGACATAGATATTATGTCCAGCTGATATAAGACTATTAGCTAATTTATAGCCAACATTTCCTAATCCTATGAAGCCTATTCTCATAAACGTCTTTCCTTTCAATACTTATAAAGTGGGTGGAACTGGTTTTTGCCTTGTTCCAATTGCATGAAAAGCAATGGAAAAAATAATCACTAAACCTCCAAACATTGTGTAGATTGCTGGTACTTCATTAACACCAAAAAGTGGGATCCAGCACCATATCACTCCTCCTACAACTTCAGTTAATGAGAGTAACATAAACTCTGCAGCAGGTAAGTACTTTGAACCAATACTTAAAAGAATTAATCCCGATGCTACAAAAGAACCATGTAAAATACTTAAAAGAATATTTCTAACTGGCATAGAAAATTCACCTACAAAAAAATAAATCATTAATACCGAAAATAATGCACAAGCAACTCCTGAAATCATAATTGTTGTAAATTTTGGAGTATCAGGTTGCCATCTAAGTGTCACAGCAAAAGTTGCAAATGAAATTGAACATAATAATCCAAACGTCCAACCTAGTAGTGTTCCTGATTGCCAATCGTTGTAAGCCATTATGAACATACCACCTAAAGAAATTAAGCAGGCTATCAAAGTTGCTGCACGTATATACTCTCTTAGAAAAACATATGCAAAAAGTCCTGCAAATAATGGCTGAGTACCAATCATAAATAATGTTGTGGCTGCAGAGGTATAAGTCATCCCAAAAATGAAAAAGATAAAGGCAAAAGCCAAGGCTACTCCACCAAAAAGACCTGAGATCCCTACTCTTTTAAAATTATGTCGAAACGCTAAGCCTTCTTTATATAATAAAAAAATTAATAAAATTGTTGCTACAGTTAATCCTCTACAAAATAAATAGTGCCATTGATAGATTTGCGCATCCACCATGTATCTTACTGTTGGAGCGCCAAAGCTCCAAATTAATCCAGCTGAGAGGGCGAGAATAAACCCTAAAAAATATTTCTTGTTATAATCTGAACTCATTTGATAAGAAAAAGAATATATAAAAAAGCAACTTATTACACTATAAATGATGGTGATGATTAAAGGAGAAATCAAAGGTTTTTGCCCCAGTAACTATCAAGAAGTTGCTGATAAATTTTTAGAAAACTTAAATAGTGAAGAAGAAATAGGTGCTTCATTTACAGTCATTCAAAATGGAAAGTTAATCATTGATATTCATGGTGGGTTTAAAGATAAAGAGCAAACTGACTTATGGAATGCTGACACCTTAGTAGGTGTTCACTCTACTGGTAAAGGCATTATATCAATGTTAATTGCTCTTCTTATTGATCAAAAAAAATTAGATCTTGACGAATTTGTATCGTCTTATTGGCCTGAATTTAAAGGAGATGGTAAAGAGGAAATAAAAGTTAGAACATTATTATCTCATCAAGGTGGAATGTATGCATGGAGAGAAAAAGTTCATGAAGATGATTTTCACAATTGGGCATATGTTGTTGAACTTCTTGAAAAACAAAGTCCACTTCATAAACCTAATGAACTTATTTGCTATCATCCAAAAACAATTGGATTTCTTGTTGGTGAGCTTATTAGAAGAATTACTAAAAAAACGATAGGAGAATTCCTAAAAGAACAAATTTCTATCCCGTTAAATGTTGAATGCTTTATTGGAACTCCTGAAGTTTACCATGACAATATAGCTACATTGATTAGCGCTCCAAGTTTAAGAAAAGCTTTCAGTGATCCTAAGAATATTGATGAGTATACTTTGGTTTCATTCCTTAACCCTGGAAATAGAACAAAGACTGCGAACACAAAAGAATATCGTCTCGCAGAGATTCCTGCGCTTAATTGTCATAGTAACTCAAAATCTTTGGCTCAAATTTATGATTATTTCCTTAATAGTGACTTTATTAGCAGGGAGACGTTTGACCAGGTTACCTCAATCGAAGTCAAAGGAGAAGATCAGGTAATGAAACGACCTATGCAATGGAGTCCCATTGGTTTTAGTATTGGAGGGGGCAAATTATTTGGCAAAAGTAATCTTTCATTTGGACATACTGGATGGGGAGGTTCAATGGCATTTGCTGATCCTGAAAATAATCTAAGTATATCTTACACAATGAATATGCTTACAGGATCTATGCTTGGCGATCAAAGAGCATTGAGTTTGGTTGAAACAACTTATAAGAATTTATGAAACTTAGTTTTAAATCTAAATTTTTTTATGGTGGCGGTGATTTTGCTATCAATATCATGTGGCAATTGACAGTTTTTTATTTGCTATTTTTCTATACAGATATTTTTGGACTATCTCCATCAAGTGCTGGCTTAGTGTTTTTTATTGCAAAAATTTGGGATGCAATAACTGATCCAATCATGGGCTATATTGCTGATAATACTTCTACAAAGTGGGGTAAGTTTCGGCCATATATTTTATTTGGATCAGTGCCTGCTCTAATTATGATTATCTTATGTTTTACATCACCTGACTTATCTCAATCAGGAAAATTTTACTGGGCTCTGTTCACATATATTACATTTACAACCTTATATACAGTAATTGCAATTCCAGTTGGTTCTTTAATTCCTGCGATGACCCAAGATCGAGATGAAAGGACTTCACTGGCCTCTTTTCGATTCTTAGGTGCAAGTTCGGGGTCTATTGCTGTAGCTGTTTTAACATTACCACTTGTAGGATTATTTAGCAGCCCACAATTTGGGTTTCCAATTGTTGTTGCTATTCTTGCTTTTTTTGGGGCAATTTTCGCATTCCTTTGTTTTTATAATACAAGAGAGATTTACTCTAAGCCTTACGAAAAAAGAATTGGTTTACATCAGATCATTAGAATGATTTTTACAAACTTTCCATTACATTTTGTCATATTGGCTCTTCTAACGACTTGGGTAGCAAATAATACTAAACAGCTAACAACTATTTACTTTGTAAAATATAATTTAAATCTAGAAGCATATTTTAGTCCAATTTTACTTGGAGTAATTCTTCAGATTATGTTTGGAGCATATTTAGTTAATTTAATAAAACATCGATTTGAAAAGAAAACATTATTTATGATAGGAACTTTTCTTTATGTATCTACAGATTTGATCATTTATTTTATAACTGGTTATGAAAATTTTTGGCTATTCGCATTTATAGCGAGTTTTGGTTTTATTGGATTTGGAATGGCAGGAGTGATGGCCTGGTCAATGATAGCTGATACAATTGAATATGGAGAGTGGAAATCAGGATTTCGGGCAGAGGGATTACTTAATGCAGCACATGTATTTGTATTTAAATTAAGCGTAGGTGTTAGCGCTTGGCTTGCAGGTTTTATATTAGAAACTACAAATTATGTTGCAAATGCCCCATCACAAAGTCAAGAAACTCTTGAAGGACTTACTATAATGGGTTTTATTTTCCCTGCTATAGCAGGAACAATAGCTATAACCATCACTTACTTTAATAAGTATGATAGCAATTTCTATGAAAAAATATTTACAGAACTCAAGCAAAGATAATCTTTTTATATGAATAACTTTTCTGATGGTGAAGCATTTGGTAGAGTAAATCTTATGGGTGAGCACCTTGATTATAATCAGGGATGCGTAATTCCTCTTCAGATCAATAAATCAGTAAATGTGTACTTAAAAAAAGATACTACAATTGAAGGTATTAAAATTAAATCTGAAAACTTTGATCAAGAAGTTTTTACATCTGTATCAAATAAAAAAATGAATGATTGGGCAGATTTTATAAAAGGTTCATTATATTTATTTGGTAAAAAATATAACTTAAACATTAAACAGCTTTGTATCGAAGTCAAAAGTAATCTTCCAATTGGTATTGGTGTCTCTTCTTCGGCAGCTGTAACTGTTTCTACGTTAAAAGCTTTATGCAGTCTTTATAATAAAGAAATAAAAAATAGTGAATTAGTTGAGCTAGCTCATTCAGTCGAACAAGATTTCGTTGGAGTTGCTGGAGGAGTCATGGACCAATTTGCCTCAATATATGGTTCACAAAATCAAGCTCTATTTCTTGATACAAAGTCCAACAATTATGATCTTATTAAGCTATCTGGAGATTATATATTTTTCATAATTGACAGTGGAAAACAAAGGATACTTACTGATGGCAGCTTAAATCAAAAGAGACAATACTGTAAAAAAATTTCTAGCAAATTAAATATTGAGAACCTCTGTATATTAGATGAATTAGATGATCATCATAAAAAAATATTAACTAATGAAGAGCTTGATATAGCAAAACATGTTGTTTATGAAAATCAAAGATCTAAATTGGGTAAGATAGCACTTGTAGAAAATGATTTAAAAAAATTTGGTAGTCTGATGACACAAAGTCATAATTCTCTGAGAGATTTATATAAAGTTTCAACTAGTGAATTAGATTTATTAGTTGAACTTTGTAATACATTTGGCTCTCTAGGATCAAAGTTAACTGGGGCTGGATTCGGTGGTGCTATAGTAACCTTAATCAAAAAAGAATTGGTAGAAGATTTAAAAATGTTTATTATAGAAAATTATCCAAATGCTAAATTCTTATAAATGAAATTAAATTTACCAAATAATTTTATATGGGGCACTGCTACTGCGGCTCACCAAGTTGAAGGGGATAATAAAAACTCAGATTTTTGGTTTTTAGAAAACTTTAAAAATACTACCTTTGCTGAGCCCTCAGGGATAGCATGTGATCAATGGAATCGCTATGAAGAAGACATAAAGATGATGGCGGACCACTCGATTCAATCATATCGAATGTCATTAGAGTGGGCAAAAATAGAACCTGAAGAGGGAATTTACTCAAATGAAGCAATTGATCATTATCGAAAAGTTCTTGAGTGTTGTAGAAAAAATAATTTAAAAACTTGTGTTACTTATCAGCACTTTACTTCACCACTTTGGTTTACTGCTAAAGGTGGATGGGAAAAAAATGAAAATGTAAAACATTTTTTAAGTTATGCAGAAAAAGTTACAAATGAACTTGGTGATCTAATTGATATTGTGTGCACAATAAATGAGGCAAACCTTACTGCTTGCTTTGCGCATAGTTTTCAAAGTTATCCTGAACATGGAATGAAAGCTATTATGCCATTTATTAAAGAAGCTGCTGAAGAATGTGGATCAACGCTTGAAAACTTTGGACCCTTTCTATTTGGTCATCCATTTAAAATTCGTGACTGCATGATGGAAGCTCATGTAAAATCTGTACCTATTATAAAAAGTATTTTGAAAAATAATCAACCGGTAGGTGTTACTTTATCTATCATGGATTATCAAGCAGCTGAAGATGGAGAAGAAATGCGAGACAAAGCATACGCTGAATCAGTTGATTGTTGTCTTGATCAAATTGTTAATGATGATTTTGTAGGAGTTCAAATGTACACGCGGCATACATATGGACCTGATGGCATTATTAAGCCAAAGGCAGATGATCCAAATATGCTTGTCATGGGATATGAATATTATCCAGAGTCCTTAGAAAACGTAGTTCGATATGTTTCATCAAAAATTAAGACACCAATTATGATTACTGAAAATGGTATTGGAACTGATGATGATAATCAGAGAATAGAGTATCTCACTACCGCTTTACAAGGACTGCAAAATTGTCTTGATGACGGTATAGATGTTAGAGGATATTTTTGCTGGTCATTACTAGATAACTTTGAATGGCTTTTTGGCTATAAACCAAGATTTGGATTAGTAGAAGTCAATAGAGAAACATTAGACAGAACAGCTAAAGAAAGTTTTAAATTTTTTAAAGATGTAATTGATCAGTCTACTTAATTAAATTTGCTCATAGGCTGACATTGATAAAATACATCCTGCGATTAACCAATCATTATTATCTTGTTTTTCCATCATATATGTTGCTGTTACAAAATTGCCATCTGGGTCTACGAGAAATACATTGAGCGCAGGGCCATTCCGATAAGTTATGATATCGCCAAAAGTTGTTTTTTTTGGCCTATAAACCGCAGGATACTGATTAATTACCATTGTTCTAAAATTCTCAGATGAGGAAAAAATCTTCTTTATTGAGGGGGCTGCATATTTAAATGCTTCATCGAAATCATCTTCTGCAAATGCCTGAAGTTGACTTTTAACAGTGGCTTTAATTGCTTCAACATCGAAGTCAGACAAATCAGCTGATGAAGCCTGACTTTGGAATATTGTAAATATTAAGAATAGTACAGCAGAGTATATTCTTAATGAGCTCATTTATAGAATTTCAAATAAACCAGCAGCTCCCATACCGCCGCCAACACACATCGTAACAACTCCATATTTTGCCTTACGTCTTTTACCTTCAATTAAAAGGTGTCCTGTCATTCTAGAGCCTGTCATTCCATATGGATGTCCAATTGAAATTGAACCACCATTAACATTTAGCTTTTCATTATCAATTCCTAACTTGTCACGACAGTAAAGAACTTGAACAGCAAAAGCTTCATTAAGTTCCCATAAATCAATATCATCAACTGTTAGATTGTGTTGCTCCAAAAGTTTTGGCACAGCAAATACAGGTCCTATTCCCATTTCATCAGGTTCACAAGCGGCAACTGATAAGCCTCTGAAGATCCCCATTGGCTCAATGTTTCTTTTTTCTGCCTCTTTTAAATCCATGAGTAAACAAGAAGATGCACCATCAGAAAGTTGACTCGCATTTCCGGCAGTAACATATTTGTCAGGTCCCATCACTGGATTTAGTCCAGCTAAACTTTCCATCGTAGTTTGAGGTCTATTGCATTCATCCTTATCAACTGTAACCTCTTGCTCTGAAACTTCTTTAGTTTCTTTATTCATTACATCCATCATTGTTTTTAATGGAACAATTTCATCACTAAACTTTCCTTCAGTTTGAGCTGCTGCAGTTCTTTGCTGACTTTGTAATGAATATTCATCTTGATATTCTCTGCTTACTTTATAACGATCAGCAACAACATCTGCTGTATTGATCATGGGCATCCATAATGCAGGACATACTTTTTGAAGCTCTGGTTCGATTAGATGTTTCATATTCATATTTTGTTGTGTCATCGATATTGACTCTACGCCACCACCGATTGCAACTTTAATTCCATCAACTATAATTCTTTGAGCAGCAACAGCAATTGATTGTAATCCAGAAGAACAAAATCTATTAATAGTTGTACCTGGAACTGTTACTGGACATCCACCTGCAATAGCAACATTTCTACCAATGTTATGGCCTGTTGCTCCCTCAGGTTGACCACAGCCAAATATTACATCTTCTACTTCACCTGCATCTACTCCAGATCTTTCAATAGCATGTTTAACAGTATGACCACCCATAGTAATACCGTGAGTCTTGTTGAAACCACCTCTCATTGCTTTTGCAAGGCCCGTTCTAGCAGTCGATATTATTGCAGCTTCTCTCATATGAAATCCTTTTAATTTTTAAATGTTATGTCAGTAACATAGCTATTTTAAGATAAAAAAAAAGTCAAAATATCAATGAATAATTAGATTTTTATTTAAAAAAATATCACAAAAATTGGCAGTAATTTAATTTATTTATTCTTGACCGTATATCTTTAGAAGGGTAGAAAATGGCGATTAAAACTTTAGAGAATTGCTATGGTAATGCTTAAAACAGAATCTTCTACTCCTGATTGGGTTCCAGAAGGCTACCGCAAGCTAGGTTGGCATGCTGGGTTCGATGTTCTTATTGGTCCTATGTATTTCTCAAGAGATGATGAAGGTAATTTTAAATTCATTACTAAAATCCTAGATAAACATTTAAATGCGAATGGTGTCGCACATGGCGGTTTTTCAATGACATTAACTGATATTTTTTTTGGCACATTGGCTTTTGTAGCAAGTGGTAAAAAACTTACTAGTACCGTATCGTTGAATTGCAATTTTGTAAGTCCTGGGCTTGAAGGTGAGATAGTAGAGTGTGAAGCAAAGGTCACTCGAACTACTAGATCAATGGTATTTATTGATGGAAACCTAATGAGTAATGATAAAGTTATAGTTTCAGCTTCTGGTATTTGGAAAATTTTAAATCAGTAGTTTTTAAAAAATTCATTTAAAGATATATATGTTTTCATATCTTTAAAAAAATTCTTGTCCAACATCTTTTTAACTTCATTAAAAGATTTAATTTTTACCTCCAATACTTCATCTTCATCTAAGTTTTGCTCACTAAACTCTATACATTCAGCCTGATAACAAAATATTTGGCACGAATTATATGCTGGTGATGGATAATAACTTCCAAGTGATTTCCAATTTTTACCTGTATATCCAGTCTCTTCTCTAAGTTCTCTTTTAGCACAACTTAGAGGCTTTTCTCCTGTATCTATTGTTCCAGCAGGAACTTCATACATAATTTCATCAGAGCCATATCTATATTGTCTCAATAAAATTATATTTTTCTTTTCAAAAATGGGGACAATTGATGTAACGCCATTATGTTTGATATAATCTCTAACAAGCTTCTTATTATTTACCCAAACAACTTCATCTTTTCTAAAATCAAAAACATTCGCTTTAATACTTTTTTTCGTTTTAATAAATTTTGCTTTTTTTAACTTCATCTTTTTAGGTTTTCTAAATCTATATAATTCACTGGATTATGATATTTCTCAATCAATTCAATTAAATTTTGAGGAGAAATATTTACAGTTGCTGTATTAATTAATGGATGAAAATTAACTGTTTCAGAGTCTAAGAAAGATCGATCTAAATAAAATTTAACTTGTTTTTTAGTATCATTTAAAAGGGCAAAAGGGCTAACAGATCCTGGCTCAATACCCAATATGTCTTGAAGATATTCTGGCTTAGCAAAAGATAGTTTCTTTGACTGTATTTGTTGCATTGTTTTTTTTAAATCTATAGATGCACTTTCTTCAATACTTATTAAAAAAAAATTGGCCTTTGCGTCTTTTAGAAAAAGATTTTTTGAATGAGCTCCCTCAATTTGTCCACGAAGTGACTTAGAATCTTCAACAGTAAACAAAGGTGCGTGTTCTTCTACAAAATACTCAAAACCATTATCATTGAGTATTCTGATTAAATCATCTTTGAAGATCATTTATATATATCGTTTTAGGCTTAATTTATAATTAGAATTTGGAAGTTGATTGATAAGTAGTTTAAACTGCTTTTTCGATATCCAACCATTTATGTAAGCGTCTAACTCAATTGAGCCAACTAATGTTTTTTCTTTTTTTTGGTATTTATGTACATAATTAGAGGCTTCTAGCATCTCAACCGCATCTCCAGTATCAAACCATTTAATATTATTTTTAATTGGAAATACGCTTAGATTTTCTTCAAGCAAATAAGATAGGTGAACATCTACTATTTCTAGTTCACCTCGTTTTGATGGATTTAACTTTTTAACAACGGAAATTGATTTTTGATCATAAAAATAAAGTCCAGGGATTGTTAAATTACTTTTTGGTTTTTTTGGTTTCTCAATTATTGATTTTATCTTATTTTTTTTATCAAACTCTATTACAGCTGACTTTGAAGGATATTTTGTTTTTACAGCAAGTACAGCTGCCCCTGACCTAACAGACTGAACTTGGTTAAGAATTGATTTAAAACTTTTACCAATAAATAAATTGTCAGCGAGTACAAGAATGAATGGCTTATTGGCGATAAATTTTTTACCCACATTAATTGCATCAGGAATTCCTATTTGTTCCTTTTGAAATGAATAGCTAAATTTCATTCCTAGTTGTTTGCCAGTACCAAATAGTCTTTTAAATTGTGGCATATCCTGTTTTTGTGAGATGAATAACACTTCACGTACACCAGCATTTATTAAATTTGATAAAGCATAATAAAGAAGTGGCTTATCATAAAGTGGCAAAAGGGGCTTTACAGTAATTTTTGTTGCGGGAGATAGACGGGTTCCTTTGCCGGCAGCAAGAATGATTCCTTTTTTAAATCTCATCTAAATTGGATATTTAAATTAGTTTTTATTAGCTTTATGTTTCAAAAAATTTTTGTCTCTTAAATTTCTATACTCTGGTTTTTTCTTTTGCATTTTAGACATCATTGTCGACATCACATCCTCTTTATGAAGTGTAGCAGCATTCCACAATGCTACATTTTCAAGGCTCTCTTTAACAGTATGATCTCGAGAATAGTTTAAGGTTTCTTTTGTTACCCACATGGCTAAAGGTGTCTTCGATGCAAGTTTTTCAGCAATTTCAAAAGCATTTTTCATCATTTCTTCATGATTATCATGAAGAGAACTTACAAGACCAACTTCTTTTGCTCTATCAGCTGAAACTTTTTCTCCAAGCATTGTCCATTCTCTTGCGATCCCAGCTGGGATTATTTTTGGCAATCTTTGTATTGTTCCAATGTCCGCGGCAAGTCCAACATTAATTTCCTCAATCAAAAAGAAGGCATCTTTAGTACAAATTCGAATATCAGCAGCAGTAATAAGATCTATGCCTCCCCCAATGCAACCTCCTTGCACAGCAGTAACAACAGGGAAACGTGCTGCTTCTAGACAAGAAACAGCATTTTGAAGAAATCTCAGCTGTTGTAAGAAGTAGCCACGGCTTCTTCCCATCTCATTATCAGTTTCATTTTCAACAATATCATCCTTAAACATACTTAGATCTATGCCAGCAGAAAAATGTGGGCCTGTTGAAGAAACAATTAAAGCCCTGATTTCACCGCTGTCATCCAGCTCTTCAACTTCCTTTGGAAACATTGTCCAGAAATCTTCATTCATTGAATTTCTTTTTTCAGGTCTATTGAATCTGATGTGTGCTATTGAATTATTTATTTCAACATCAAATGGTTTTGACATATTTTTTCCTCGCTTTGGATAAGTGATCTATATAAACTATACATATATTTTAAACTTTGAGAAATACATAAAAAATGGCCATTAATTATGATGAAATAATGTCAATGACTTCAGAAAACGTGGAGATCTCCTACACTGATAAGGACTCAATTCTCTATAGTCTTGGAGTGGGTTTTGGAAATGATCCCATGAATACTGATGAATTAAAATATGTTTATGAAAATTCTCAAATTGCTTTGCCTTCAATGGCAACGAATTTTCAATATCACTCTCCATTACTCTTAAAAGCTAACATTAATTTCATAATGGTTGTTCATGGTGAGCAAAAACTCTCAATCACTAATCCTTTGCCAGTGTCAGGAGAATTTATATCAAATGCAAAAGTCATTGGCTGTTATGATAAAGGGCCTGGAAAAGGAGCGATTATTGACGTTGAAACAACAATCAATTTAAAAAAAGACAATACTGAAATCTGTAAACTAGTCAGCACTACATTTGCAAGAGGAGATGGTGGTTTTGGTGGTCCAGAGTCTCCTAAAAAAGAATTAGTTAAAACAGAGGGAAGTCCAGATTTTGTTCATGAAATTAAAACAAAACCTGATCAGGCATTAATATTTAGATTATCTGGTGACTACAATCCATTACACTCTGATCCAAGTTTTGCAAAAGCCGCAGGATTTGAAAAACCAATCTTACACGGAATGTGTACATACGGTATTGCATGTCGCTCAATAATTGAAAGTATATGTGAGAAAGATGTGAAACGACTAAAAAGATTTGATTGTCGATTTTCTTCTCCCGTGTATCCTGGAGAAACTATAATTACTGAAATGTGGAAAAATGAAAATGTTATTCATTTCCAATCAAAAGTTAAAGAAAGAGATAAGATAGTTATTAAAAATGGAGAAAGTGAAGTTGTATGATACCGCCTGCTGGAATTGAACCTGGAAAAAATGATTTATTTTATAATGAGTCTCATGATGCTTGGAGACAAGAGTTAAGAAAATTCGTTTCTAAAGAAATTGTTCCTTTTGTCGAAGAGTGGGAAGAGGCTGGAGAGTTTTCAAGAGAACTTTATAAAAAAGCTGGTGAATTTGGCTTACTTGGTATGGGGTATCCTGAAAAATATGGTGGAACGAGCGAGGGAATTGATATCTTTCATGGAATAGTGACTTCTGAAGAACTTGCTCAAGGCTGTGGTGGCGTTGCCGCTAGCTTATTATCTTTAAATATTTCTTTACCATTAATTATGGCACTAGGAACTGAAGAACAAAAACAAAAATATATTCCTCCAGTAATCGCTGGAGATAAAATTGCATGCTTAGGCGTAACTGAACCATCTGGAGGATCAGATGTTGCTGGAATTAAAACAAAGGCTGTACGAGACGGTGACCACTTTGTAATTAATGGTTCAAAAATGTTTATTACGAGTGGAATGAGGGCTGATTATTATGTTATTGCTTGCAGAACAGGTGGGCCAGGAACATCTGGCATATCTGCAATCGTGGTTGAAAAGGGAACTCCAGGTTTTTCTCAAACACCATTAAAAAAAATGGGATGGCTATCTTCTGATACAGCAGCCCTGTATTTTGATGACGTTCGTGTACCAGTAGAAAATCTGATTGGTGGCGAGAATTCTGGATGGATGGGAATAATGTCCAACTTCAGTCAGGAACGACTTGGTTTAGCAGCTGGTATGAATGCCTACTCTCAGATATGTATTGATGAAGCTGTCGCGTGGGCGAAAGATAGGAAAACGTTTGGTAAATCTCTAATAGAAAACCAAGTTATTAAGCATAAGCTTGCTGAAATGAGTAGAATGGTAAATGCCACAAAAGCTTATATGGAACTTCTGACATGGAAAGTAATGAATGGTGAGCAACCTATAGCTGACCTAGCACTTCTAAAAGTTCAAGCCAGTAAAACTATGGAGTATTGTGCTCGGGAAGCGATGCAAATTCTTGGTGGCGCAGGTTATTTAAAAGCCAACAGTGGCCCAGGTAAAGTCGAACGAATCTATAGAGAGGTCAGAGTAAATGCGATTGGTGGCGGCTCAGAAGAAATCATGCTTGATCTTGCATCTCGTCAATTAGGTTTTTAATCTATTAATCCGATACTTGTTTATTTATATTAATAAATATGTATAAATATTATTATAAATAATATTTTACACAGCTGGTTTTCTTGAAATCTTATCTAAATCGACCATTAATTATCAATTTTACTGCGAGTAGAAAAGTGTTCATCAAATTCTGATGAGCATTTATTTACCGATCGCTGAAATCTCAATAAATATATTTCTTTTAATTTCACTGGGTGGAGTCATTGGTTTCTTATCTGGTATGTTTGGACTTGGTGGAGGCTTCTTAATGACTCCATTATTAATTTTTATTGGAATTCCAACAAATGTAGCTGTGGCTACTTCTGCTAATCAAATTGTAGCAGCTTCAGTTTCAGGGGCATTAGGACACTGGCGGCAAGGATTAGTTGATGTAAAGATGGGTGTGGTACTGGTTTCTGGTGGAATACTAGGTTCGATAGTTGGGGTTAGCATTTTTGACTACTTATCAAAAATTGGTCAGATTGATGCTGTAATTTCTGTTTTATACTTTGTGCTATTATTTTCTATAGGAACTTTAATGCTAGTTGAGAGTTCTCAAGTAATACGAGATAGAATAAGAAAAAAGACCGTAAAGAAAAAACTTCATTATCATAATTGGGCACATCGACTTCCCTTTAAAACCAAGTTTTATACCTCAAAACTTTATATCAGTATCATCCCTCCAGTGATCATTGGCTTTGTTGTAGGAATATTATCTGGAACTATGGGTATTGGAGGATCATTCATACTTATTCCAGCCATGATTTACTTTCTAGGAATGCCTACATCTAGAGTAATAGGAACCTCACTTTTTCAAATTATCTTTATAACTGCATTAGTTACCTTACTTCATGCTACAACAACTTTTGCATTAGATGCTGTTCTTGCTGTTATCCTAATAATTTCTTCAGTTGTTGGTGCTCAAATTGGTGTCATAACAGCAAACAAATTAAGGGGAGAAGATCTAAGAGCGTTATTAGCAATAATTGTTCTAGTTGTTGCTGTTCAAATTGCTACTGAACTATTTATTCAACCTGATGATGTATTTAATTTTTCTCATATGGCAAATTACAAATGAATATAAAAATTTTATCAATTATTGTTCTGACTTACTTAAATTTAATATCGATTTCAAATGCATTAGTTATTGGATCAGATGAAAATGAAATTTTAATTGATGCTAATTTTTCAGGAAAAGATTTACTAGTATTTGGAGCATTTTATGCTGATCCCTCTCAACCCAGAGAAAAAAAGGGGGATATTTTGATTGAAGTTGTTGGTCCTCAAGAAGATATTGTTTTGAGAAAAAAAGAATCGTTTTTTGGATTTTGGCTCAATGCTAAAAGTGTTACATTCAAAGATGTGCCAAGCTTTTATTACCTTTCAAGCACAAGTGAACTTAAGGATAGTTTTTTTGAAGAAAATAATATCGGATTACTTGAGTCAACTGATTCACCTGGTGTTAATTGGAGTCTGATAACTACTAATTGGGGCTTAGTCAATTCAGATAAGGAAAAAGAAGAATTTTATGATGCACTTGTTCGTAATAAATCATATGAAAATGTCTTTAGAAAAACTGCTGATGAAATAGAAATACTCGATGGAAATTTATTTAAGACAAACATACCAATACCGAATACTGTTCCCGTAGGTGTTTATGCCGTTAATTTATATTTAATATTAAATAATGAAATTGCAAAAGATTATTCTTATAACTTTACTGTAAAACGAATTGGAATAGAGAATATTATCTAT
>JBJLDC010000004.1:0-53791 GCA_045567365.1 Candidatus Pelagibacterales bacterium
TGCCAGATATGCATGGAGCTCTAAAACCTATTAATACTGGGACATACTCTGTTTCTCAAATGTTAACTGGTGGATCAATCTTAAGATCACGAACACAAGAAGGAGGCTCTTATGCAATCAATCAGACACAATTTGTATCTTCTCAATCCCTTGGAAACGCAATTGTAAGCGCTTTAGCTGGAAAAGAAGCTTATTTTTATGACGGGCTTGATGGTGGATTTAAATTTAATTTTGTTAATATGTTTGGAAGTAAATCAGAACATAGTTCTTTAAATGAGGTCATTAAAGATGACTTAAATAATATCAAAAACTTTAGAACAAAAACTAGAAAAAACTTTGAATTTTCTTTCAGTAATATGATGGGCTCTATTGGAGATAAAAAATTCAGGATTATTGAGCTTTAATATTGATACTCCAAGTGCTCCTATACAATTCTTTAATAGTTTAAATAATGGTTCTGAGTTGCACCTCGCATCATTTAACAATCCATTTACAGATAATAAAAAGGGTGGAATGGGTATTAGTTATCAAGAACAAATTGGTGATAAACAATTATTATTAGGTTTCCATGACTCAGGCTCTCGATCAGGCTTGTTTGGAGAAAATGAATATACATCCAAAACATTTGCAGCATCAGTTAGTCAATCGGGTGGATACTTTGATAATATAACAGTTCTTGCTGGTCTGATGATAGAGGAAGACACTCTGTTAGACTCTGTTGGTAGCGGTGCATTAGGATTCTATGGCTCGAACCCTGAGTCAGTATTTATGGGAGTTAATTTTGAAAAAAACATTTGGTGATGATGTTACACTTAAATTTGTTGCAACGTTAGGACACTCTACTCTGGATAATCCACGTAACAGTTTAATTAGCTCAGTTTCAGATATCCAGAGCTCAAGTTTTAATTTGATCTTAAATAAGTACAACTTTTTAAGCGAAAATGACCGTTTATCAGTTTCAATTGGTCAGCCAAACAAAGTTGAATCTGGTTCAATGGTCATCAGAGTGCCAGGGCTTGCAAGCTCAACTGGTGTTATTCCTTATGATAATGTCAAAGCTGATTTAAGCCCATCAGGAAGACAAATAGATTTTGGTGTTGATTATATTAAACAGTTTAATGAAGATATTGTTGTTGGTATTAAGAGTACAGTTTCAAAAGACTTTAATCATATTTCAGGAGCTGACTTAAATAATACAGTCACTGTCACTGGTTCTTTGAAGTTTTAATTCTTTAAATACTAAATATTATTTTCTTTAAAACTTTTCGAAAATCCATATAGTCCAGCTTCTAATATTTATTTCATATGAGCGATAAAGACTTTGGATTTGGGACACAAATAAGAAAATCTCCATATTTTGATGCAACAGTTCGTTGGGGAGCGACAGGCTTTTCTGTTTATAATCATATGTATATCCCTCGCGATTTTGGTAGTCCCGAGCAAAACTTTTGGAATTTAATTAATGATGCCATTTTGTGTGATGTTGCAGTAGAGCGTCAGGTTGAGATCACAGGTCCAGATGCTTTTCAATTTATTCAATTATTAACACCTCGAGATTTATCCAAACTTGCTGTTGGGCAATGTAAATATGTATTAATTGTCAATCATGAAGGTGGAATTATTAATGATCCAGTTTTATTAAGGCTTGATGAAAATCATTTTTGGCTATCGTTAGCAGATAGTGATGTACTATTGTGGGCTCAAGGTGTTGCCGTGAATTCAGGACTTGATGTTCAAATTAATGAACCAGATGTATCACCTTTACAACTTCAAGGTCCAAAATCAGGAATGATCATGACAAAGTTATTTGGGGAGACTATTCAAGATCTTAAATACTATTGGTTAAGGGAGTTAGATTTAGATGGAATTCCACTTGTTGTCTCAAGAACTGGCTGGTCTAGTGAATTGGGTTATGAAATATATCTTCGAGATGGATCAAAAGGTGCTGAACTATGGGAAAAAATAATGGAAGCTGGTAAGGAATTTAATCTAAAACCAGGGCACACTTCGTCAATTCGGAGAATTGAAGGCGCTATGCTCTCTTACCATGCAGATGCAGACATTAAAACAAATCCATTTGAATTGGGACTTGATCGACTAGTAAATCTAGATTCAGATATAAATTTTATTGGTAAAGAGTCTTTAAAAGCAATTCAACAAAAAGGTGTTGATCGTATTCAAATTGGCCTTGAACTTGATTGCAATCCTCTTAAAGGGCCTAATACTCTGCATTGGCCTGTTAAAGTTGATGGTCACGTAATCGGAAAAATTACGTCAGCTGTCTATTCTCCGCGGTTAGAAAAGAATATTGCTTTAGCAATGGTCGATATCAATCACTCTCAATTAGCAAATGATCTCGATATTGAAATCGATGATATGCTTATAAAAGGCACAGTGGTTCAAAAACCTTTTTTCGATCCCAAAAAAGAAATTACTAAGAAGTCGCTTTAATTATTATTTAGCTATTACGACTGGACCAGAAACGGGATCTGTTACACCTAAATCAGGTGAAATTTCTTCAAGTGTATGTCTCATTTTATCAAGACCTTCAATCATTGCGTCGCGTTGAGCTGCGATTGCATCTTCAGACTCCCATACGCCAACATAACAAAATGTATTGTCACCTGTTTTAACAAGTCTGCTCATTATTTGTCCTTCATATATCGGAAACTCTTCATTGAGCTGCATATATTCATCCATATGATCTGTTTTCACTTTTACTCTTACAATATTCATAAATTCCATTGATATTCTCCTTCATAAGTTTAATTTTTATGATATATCAACATGATAATTTTAATATGCATAATTATTAATTATTTATGAAATATATAAAGATTTTATTTTTCAGCATTCTATTATTTTACAGTTCGTATATCTACGCCGACTCTAATTTTGTTCATGCGAAATTGGCCGATAAGCTCTATAAACCTTGGGGGATAGCAGTTCTTGATGATGATCATCTTTTGATAACTCAAAAGTCTGGAGAACTATTTAAAATCAATATTAGAAATAAAACAAAAACTGAAATTGACCATAACTTAATAGTAAGTGAGTATGGTCAAGGAGGACTATTAGATGTTTTATATTATAATGAAAAAGTCTACGTTTCTTATGCAGAAGAAAGAGGCGATGAAAAATATAGTACTTCTGTTGCGATAGGAGAGATCAAGGACAATTCAATTAGTTTCAAAAATATTTTTCAATCAGAGCCTCCAATAAAATCAAAAATACATTTTGGTTCTCGCCTTGAGATTAAGAATGATCACCTATTTATAACAGTCGGTGAGAGACAAACTGGAAAATTGACACAAGAAATAGATAACCATTTTGGAAAAATTATTAGACTTCATTTAGATGGATCCATCCCTTTAGACAATCCTTATGTTGATCAAGAAAATGGATTAAATGAAATTTATATGATTGGTCTTAGAAATCCTCAAGGAATGGCTGTATCACCAATAGATAACGAGTTATATATTACCAATCACGGCCCTAAAGGAGGAGATTTCTTTGGTAAAGTCATTGAAAAAGGCAATTACGGATGGGACGATGTTGCATGGGGTGGAACAGATTATGACGGTACAATAATCGGTGATGGAAGCGCATGGCTGCCTGGACTGGTAAAGCCAATTTATCGATGGATTCCATCAATTGCTGTTAGTGATATATTTTTTTATGAAGGAGATGAATTTAGTGAATGGCAAGGAGATGTTTTGTTATCTAGTTTAAAAGTTCAAAAATTATTTAAACTTGATTATGAAGATGGAAAGGTCAGAGATGTATCGATCATATTTGAACGAAAAGGTCGTTTGAGAGATGTTGAAGTTAATAATCTAGGTGAAATATTTTATATTGTTGATGATAGCAAGGGTAGTCTATGGCAGCTTCAAAAATCCTAACTGATGTTTTATTTAATTCTAATCATTAAACTTCTTATTTTACTATTTTTACCACTTTATCTTAATCGGATAGTGCAGAATAATGTATCATTCTCCAAGTTATACATTAATACTATTTTTTTATTATTTGTAATTTACTTCGCTTTCTTAACTTATATTCCATTTACATTTTACTATTTTGAGAATGAAGTAAATATTCAGACCTTTCTTCCATTTTATGGCCTAGTTGGATTTATTATCTTTTATTCTGTTTTACCAATCAGTTTTTTTATAATTCAGATTAAGAAAATTTATATTCAAAGTTTTTTTAATAGAGTTTTTAAAATATTTGGATTGATAAGTTTAATTATAACCATCCTGTTAATTGCAGGCATTGAAATATTTAATTTTATAAACTTACAAGCTTTGCATGAAATTTGTTATTCATCACATGACTCGTCGAGTGAAAAACTTAGATGTTGTCTGGACGCTAATTATGTTTGGAAAGAGGGCTTTGCGTTTTCAAAAAATACTCCAATTGAATGTGAAAAATATATGAATTGGAATGATTAACATATAAGATAATCTATAAAAATTATGAAAATTTTAGTTTGTGGATTACCTGGTTCTGGAAAAACTTGGCTTTCTGAGAGGTTGGCTGATCATTTAGATAATTGTGCGTGGTATAATGCTGATACTGTTAGACGTTCGGCTAATGATTGGGATTTCTCTATGGAAGGAAGGACCAGACAAGCAAACCGAATGAAGACTTTTGCTGATTTTGAAATATCACATGGACGATGGGTTATTTGTGATTTTGTGGCTCCAACAAAAAATTCAAGAAAGACATTTGATCCAGATTATGTGATTTGGCTTGATACCGTGAAAGAAGGAAGAGTTGTTGCAGAAAAAGAAGAAGAATTAAAAGGGGCCAAAGATTTACCATTTGATGTTGCGACTTTAGAAAAAAGTCAAGAATTTGAAAATACAAATAAAGTATTTGACCCTCCTCAAAAGATTGATCAACATGTAACGAGATTTTTAAGTGATGACGAGATTAGAGAAATTGCTGAGGAGTTGAAAAAAAATGTTTGATTGGAAAAAGCCAACATCGCAAATGTTAGGAAGGTGGCAACCATGGCATGATGGACATACAGCTCTGTTTCAAAAAGCTCTGAATTTATCTGGACAAGTTTGTATTATGTATAGAGATGTTGCAGGCGTTGATGCGGGAGTTGATGGACAAGCCGATAATCCTTTTGAGTTTGAGGATGTAAAGAAGAGAATAATAGCTGGATTAGGCGAGCATGGTTATGAAGAGGGCATAGAATATATTGTTATAAAAGTTCCAAATATTGTTGATATTTCTTATGGACGTGGTGTCGGCTATACTTTTACAGAGCACGATCTAGGGGAAGAAATACATAAAATCTCAGCAACAAAAATTAGAGAAGAAATGAGAAAAAAGAAAGAATTAGAATAATCTAAAAAATTGTAGCTCCAAAAATCTTTACTTCTTCATCTTCAATTCCAAGTACAAGTCGTCCTAAGAAATCTCCGTCAACTTCATCACTTCCTTGTTTATAAAGCACTGTGACATGTTCATTACGCCTCAAGCACCCTAAAAATTCTCTTTTAGGTGACAGACTTGTTAACATTTTATTATTATTCCATTGCTTACCAATCTCTATTTCATTAGCACCCATGAGCATGTTAGCTGAAAAGTCTTTGATAAAATTCCAATAATCTTTAGCATTTGAATGTTTAACGAGATCATCCCAAAGTGGGTCTGCAATCTCAAGGATCTCTTGATCCGATTTCTCTTTTAGATTCATTAAGTTAATCTACGATATGATAAAGTGGCGCTTTTTCCAGCGTGAATTCTCCTGTCTCAGGATCTCTTCTAGAAACAGTGAGGCAATGCCAATCATCGTCATTTAGTTTCATGTGATCACCTCTATAATAATATCCAGGCCATCTAGTTTCTTCTCTAAACAATGTATGCTCAGCAACACATTGGGATGTTAGTGTACGATGTTTGAGTTCCCAAGCCCTCATCAGTTGATGAAGATCCTCAGCTCCAATATGCTCTAAATCTTCTTGAAGTATTTTTAGATTTTCTAATCCTTTTTTTAATAAATTCTCATTAGTCATATAGTTAGCTCCAACGCCACCAACATATTCATCCATTATTTTCTGAAGACGTTGTAAACCTTGTATTGGAAGTAGATAACTTGGTGAAACAGTGCCAGCAGTAATTTCATTACGGCCAACCTTATAGTTTTCTAAAGGCTTATATATTTCATCTTTGAAATTATTACATTGCTCATCACTAATTTTAATTTCTTGGCCCTCAAGATCACGTATATACTTTACAGCGGCTTTTGCCGCTAGTCGGCCTTCGGTAAAAGATCCTGATGAAAATTTATGTGCACTTCCACCTACAGTATCACCAGCCCCAAACAAACCATCGACAGTTAACATGCGATTGTATCCCCAGAAGTATTCTGGAGGAGATAAATCTTCTGGCCCACTAACCCATGCACCAGAGCATGTAGCATGTGATCCCATAACATAGGGCTCAGAAGTTGTTAGTTCTGGATTTGTGTACTTCGGATCAATATCCTGAGAAGCCCAAACAACCGCTTGACCAACGGTCATACCTAAAAAATTTTCCCACCCAATAGTTTCTAAGTGAGGATCTTGGAATGCTTCAGTAGTCACCATATGAATGGGTCCTCTACCAGCTTTAACTTCTTCTATAAACGCATGATTTCTTAAGCATGTTGGAACTGGAGTATGGTCAATATATTCACCAACCAACTCTTTAGTTTGCTCATACCATTTTTCTTCATAGTTTTCACCGTTCCCATTCTGCGTATACGTTTTTAAATGAAGAAAGTATGCTCCTACGGGGCCATAACCATCTTTGAAACGAGTTAATACAATTCTATTTTCCATTTGAGTCATTTTTGCACCAACTGCAATTGGTAAAGCATATGCGGATCCATTACTCCAAGGAGCATACCATGTACGGCCCATTCCTTCACCTACAGCTCTTGGTTTAAATATGTGAGAAGCTCCTCCTGCAGCAACTATCACTGCTTTTGCACGGAAGACATGAAAATCACCAGTACGCATATTAAAGCCAACAGCTCCACCAACTCTGTTATCTTTACTTTCATCCATAAGAAGATGGGTAACCATTATTCTGTTATATATTTTATCTGCAGATTTTTTTGCAGCTTCAGCAACAATAGGCTTATAACTTTCTCCATGTATCATTATTTGCCATTTACCTTCACGCAGGTAACGACCAGTTTCTTCGTTACGCATCATTGGCAAACCCCAGTCATCAAACATATGTACCGTTGAATCTACATGACGGGCCATATCATATCCTAAGTCTTCTCTGACTAGTCCCATTAAGTCATTTCTTGCGTATCTTACATGGTCTTCTGGTTGGTTCTCATTCCACTGCATGCCCATGTAGCAGTTTATGGCATAAAGTCCTTGAGCAACTGCACCACTTCGATCAATGTTAGCCTTCTCAACACAAACAATTTTTAAGTCACGTCCCCAATATCGAGACTCGAAGGTAGCGCCAGTTCCAGCCATACCACCACCGACAACTAATATGTCGCAATCTTCATAAATTGTTTTAGTTTTAGCCACTAATAATAAACACCTTGTTTGAAACTATTTTTATCTATTTTTGGCAGACCAGTATCAATATTTAGACCATTTGGTTCAGAATAAAGAAGTTCTGAGTCCAAATCATCATTAGATGGAATCTCTTTTTCAGCAAGTTTTGGAATATACTCACCCCAGGGTTTTGTAGTAATAGGAGACTCAAAGTTTTTTTCAGTTCCATTTCTGAATTTTATTCTCCATGAAATCGTTCCTTTTTCTTCTTCTCTTAAAACTCTTACTTTGTGACCCATTGGAGCAAAATCTGCGTATCCGCGGGCGTCAATTGCATTCTGAGGACATGCCTTAACGCAAGAATAACATTCCCAGCACATATTAGGTTCAATGTTAACAGCTCTTCTTGTTTCTTTGTCAATGTGCATGATATCAGATGGACAAATATCAACACAATGCCCACACCCATCACATCTAGTCATATATACAAAAGTTGACATTATATTTTATTCCTTTCTCTATTTTTTAAGACACATAAATTAATAATGTCTTGCTGATTCACGTTTAATGCCTAGACCAAATTTCTTTGGCTTGCTAGAAGGCTCTGGCAACCAATCTCTAGAGCCGTCTTCTTCAGATAAGTTTTTTTGTAATGCAGCCCCAGGTTTATAAAACATGTGAGCAAACTTTGACCAATAAACTCCACCGAATAATATAATATTAGATAAAACAAATAGAATTAAAAACAAGCTACTAAGAATACCTAAGCCAGAGTATTGCAAATATGACCAAATAAGCGCAAAAGTTGACGCGGTTACGAGAGATAAAACAAATAAATCTGCCCTAATTATTCGACTCCATGAATGACCTTCAGCTGATACATCAACTCTCAAAAAGAGCCAGAACCAATAGCCACCTAAACAAGTCATTAGTGCGCCAAGGTGCCATAAGATTGGAAGAAAATCTGGAGTAATAATTGATGGACTTGAATAAAAAAATATCATTATAAAGGAAGTTATCCAGAACATAATAGAGCCATACATTCCTAAAAGGTGAGCAACTCTTCTTTGTCCAACTCCTAATTCAGAAGTTGTCATTATGTCACTAGCAACTGTTTTCACGATAATAGAAGTTTTTTTTGAGGTGCTGACTTTTCGTTTAGCTGCTTCTTTTGATTTTTTCAAATTTATAAAAAAATATTTAGCATTTTTTTTATGAGCCATATCCAATAACGTGCTAATGATGACAGATAAGATCATGATTATTACAAATGCCTGCATAAACACAGGTGGTATAGAAGTGGCTATCTCAGAAAATGGATTTGTTAGCAGCATAAGCTCTTAATATATCTAAAAACTATCATAATTCCTATCATTTATAATCTATTTGTTAGATTGTGGTGCCCCTAAAAACAATATAAAAGCTTTCATCTGTGAATAATTTTCTTGTAAACAATATATTCCATAAATGATCGAGTATTTTTTGCCATTATTGCTTTTATGCGTAATTCAGTCAGGGACTCCAGGACCTAACAATATTATGTTGACAGCCTCAGGTAAGAATTTTGGTTATTTAAAAACAATCCCTCATATGGCAGGAGTAGTTATAGGATTTTTGTCCTTACTAATTGTATTGAGTTTAGGTTTAATATCAATTTTTATAACTTACCCATTTATTCAAACAATATTACAAATAGCAGGTTCTATATATTTATTGTATTTATCATATCGAATTTATAATTCTTATAATTCCGAAAATAATTCACGCTCAAAGCCTATAACATTTTTAGAGTCATCTTTATTTCAATATGTGAATCCTAAAGGTGTTATGATGGCTATAACTACAATTTCGATTTATACTGATTTTAAAAGTTTTACCTTCATCAATACTTTTATCGAGGGAATGATATTCATTCTAATTGCTTTTACAATTTCAAATGTATTTGCGGTATTAACATGGACATCAGTGGGAGTTTTTTTGAACAACTTCATTAAGTCAGAAAGATCAATAAAAATATTTAATGGATTTATGGCAATCTTACTTGTATTAACTGTTGTTTGGATTAATTATGAGTTTTATGCAACTTAATCGAACTTTTCTTATTTATTTAGTCCTACTGCATTGTTTAATAATTGCAGTTTCAAACTATCTTGTGCAATTCCCAATCGTTGTTTTTGGATTAGACTATACTATTGGAACTTTTACATTTCCAATTATTGTTTTGGCAACTGATCTTACTGTACGTTTATCTAGCTCTAGTAATGCAAGAAAAGTTATAGCCATGGCATTTATTCCAGCATTTGCAATATCTTACTATTTTGCAGATTTTAGAATTGCAATAGCTTCTGTTGCTGCTTATGCAATCGGACAATTTTTGGATGTATATGTATTCTCTAAAGTAAGAGAAAGAATAGGTGACAATGGTTTAAGCTTAAATTCAAAATGGTATTTAGCTCCAGTAGTCAGTACCTTTTTTGCGCAGCTTATTGATACTTATTTATTTTATGGAATAGCATTCAACAACTCAGCAGACGAATTTATGAGAGAAAATTGGTTAACAATTGCAAATAACGATTTAATTTTAAAACTTATAGTTTGTTATTTGGCATTTTTACCCATTTATGTTTTGATCTTAAATAGATCATTTTTATATTTAAAAAGTAAAACATTATAATGATATTTACATCTATATCTCCAGATGCATTTGACATAAAAAATGTATCTAAAGACATACATGAAATGAATAAAAATATTGCTTCATTATTAAGTAATGTGCCGCCATCGCATGACATCCCTTTTGATGTTTTACAAGATATAAGGAGAAATGGCGGTGGTCTGCTTCCATCTCAGCCTATTTCAAAACATGCTGAAAATAGAATTATTGAGTATGCTTCAAAAAAAGTATCAGTAAGAATATTCAACATCGAAGATCCTCAATTTATCTATCTTCATATACACGGAGGTGGACATTGTATCGGAGCAGCGGATATGCAAGATCAAAGTCTAGAGAAAGTTTCAAAAGATTTGAATTGTGTCGTCATTAGTGTTGAGTACCGATTAGCTCCAAAGAATCCTTATCCGGCTGCACCAGATGATTGCGAGACTGCGGCTCTTTGGTTGGTTGAGAATTCGAAGAAGGAATTTAATACTGAAAAAATTATAATTGGAGGAGAGTCAGCAGGAGCAAATCTATCCGCTGTTACTCTTCAAAGGCTTAAAGAGAAAGATATGTTAGGACCATTTAAAGGAGCGAATTTAATATATGGATCTTATGATGCAAGACTTACTCCGAGCACAATTCGAAAAAAAGGTTCTAACGAAGTATTTTTATTATCTTTTGAAATGATAAAAAAATTTAGAGACTCTTATTTTCAAGGCAATATAGATTTAAGTTCACCTGATGTGTCTCCAATACAAGGTGATCTCACAGGTATGCCTCCAGCTTTATTTACTGTTGGAACAAGAGATTTGCTGCTTGATGACTCATTATTTATGTATGGTAGATGGTTAAGTTACGGTTCAAAAGCTAACATTATTATTGTAACTGGCGCAGACCATGCTTTTAATGCATTTCCATCTGCAACAACAAAATCTGTGGAAGACAAAATAAGTAAATTTATTAAATCAGTTGTCTAAACTATTTAAATATTTCTCAGCAACTTTTTTTCCTAATTCATAGTCAGCTTTTAATAAAGGGATATTTTTCGAGTCTCTTTTTGTTTTTAATCTTTGAGGTGGACAGAGTTGGGTTATCTCACAATCTGATGGAGGATTTTTAATAAAATCAAGTGCACGATTATAAGTTTTGTCATGATTAAGTAAGGCCTTCCTGAGTTTTGGATACTGATATGAAAAAAATGCTCCTATATAATTTTCAATCTTTAAGCTTCTCCTGAAACTTTTTTCATACGTACGAATAATAGTAATTTGTTTTGCTCCCATTTCATATGCTTTTTGAACTGGAAGAGGATCTGCAACTCCTCCGTCAAACTTTCTTCGACCATCAAGTATACTTGGAGTCTTTACCAAAACAGGGAGAGTACCAGACGCTATCATCTTTGACATCCATTCGTCACCATTGCCGAAAGAAAAATATTCAGCATTTGCATTAACAGCATCTGTAACAACAGCAATATAATCTTTGTTTTGAAGATTATTTTTTATTTTTTCCATACTTGGGTCGAACATTGTTTCACCATCTTTATACATCTTGTGAAATTTAATAATATCTTTGCCAGTTAAGATATTTTTGTAATCAATATAATTTCCTCTTGATGCATATAATAATTTTTCAATATTATTATCTGTTTCTCTGATGAGATACCAACACAATACTGCGACCCCATTTGATACGCCTATATAGAGATCAAATGGATCAAAGTTTCTTTTGATAAAGGTGTCGGTTATGCCAAAAGAAAAGACACCTCTTTGTCCACCACCTTCGACAATTAATGCTTTTTTATTACTTTTCATTATAATTATTGTAAAAAAATGACTTCATGTGTTCAATAATTTTATTAAGACAAAGTGACAATGAATGGCCAGTTATAATTGGTGCCAATAGAGATGAAATGTCCAATAGAAAGTCATTACCCCCTTCCAGACATTGGGATGATAGACCTTATATTTTTGCTGGAAAAGATTTAGAGGCAGGTGGTACTTGGTTAGGAATTAATGACTATGGAGTAGTTTGTGGAATAATGAATCGAATAAATACATTAGGAACTGATCCTAATAAACGATCTAGAGGAGAACTAGTTTTAGATGCACTTGACCATGCGGATGCAAATGAATCTTTAAATGCAATAGTCGAAATTGAAAAAAATTCCTATAGAGGATTTAATATGTTGATTGCCGATAATACAAACGCATATTGGATAAAATCATCTGAAGATTCAGAAGTCATTGAGTATTTTAATATACCGGACGGTCTTTCAATGATCACTGCATACGATAGAAATGATATTAACTCAAAAAGAATTAAAAATTATTTATCAAAATTTTCAATAGCTGAAACTCCAGATCCTTCATCAGATAATTGGATGGACTGGGAAATGCTTTTAGGAAGTACATATAGTGATGATAATGATCCTTTAAGTGCAATGTGTGTAAGAACTGAAATGGGTTTTAATACAGTGTCTTCATGCCTAATTGCATTGCCTGGACTTCAGCCAAATCCAGTTATAAAAAAACCAAAGTTTAAATTTGCGAATGGTTCACCCGATAATGCCAAATTTGAGGATGTTGATATTTAGATAAAATTTATGTATTCCTCCAAATCATTGAAATTAATGATTAAATATGGATTTAAATAAATAGAATGTAATTAATTTAAGGTTGATTGAATACCCAGCCATACCTATAATCTCCTTTTTTATTATATTTGGAGCCATTAATGACTGACTGTTTTATTTATGACGCAATTAGAACCCCGAGAGGAAAGGGCAAAAAGAATGGATCGCTTCACGAAGTGACATCTGTTGAGCTTGCTACACAAGTTCTAAATAACATTAAAGATAGAAATGATCTTGATACAAGTGACATAGACGATGTTGTTTTAGGATGTGTGACACCAGTTGGTGAACAAGGGGCTGATATTGCACGAACGGCAGTTTTAAAAGCAGATTATGATCAGTCCGTAGCAGGTGTGCAAATTAATCGTTTTTGTGCATCAGGCTTAGAAGCAACAAATATGGCCGCTGGTCAAATTATGTCAGGTCAGTCACAGATGACAATTGGTGGTGGAGTTGAGTCTTTGTCAAGAGTGCCAATGGGGTCTGATGGGGGAGCAATGGTTGCAGATCCATCTGTTGCAATTCAAAACTATTTTGTCCCGCAAGGTGTAAGTGCAGACATGATTGCATCAAAATATGGATACTCTAGGGATGATGTCGATGCTTATTCTGTCGAAAGCCAAAATAGAGCAAAGGCAGCTTGGGACGAAAATAGATTTGATAAATCAATTACTCCTGTAAAGGATATTAATGGCCTAACAATTTTAGATCACGATGAATTTATGAGACCTGAAACAACTATGCAAAGCTTAGGGTCATTAGACCCCTCTTTTGCAATGATGGGTGAAATGGCTGGTTTTGATGCAACAATAAACCAGAGGTATCCCGAAGTAGAGTCAGTAAACCACGTTCATACAGCTGGAAATTCCTCGGGTATTGTTGATGGAGCAGCAGGAATATTGCTCGGCAATAAAGAAATAGGCGAAAAATACGGTTTAAAGCCAAGAGCTAAAATAAAAGGTTTTGCTTCTATTGGCTCAGAACCTAGCATTATGTTGACTGGTCCTGGATTTGTAACAGATAAACTTCTAAAGAATTTAGGAATGAATAAAAGTGATATTGATATCTGGGAACTAAATGAAGCTTTCGCGGCTGTGGTTTTAAGATTTATGGAACACATGGGTGTGGATCATTCTGATATCAATGTTAATGGTGGAGCAATTGCTATGGGACACCCACTTGGTGCTACTGGCGCAATGATTTTAGGCACAGTCATGGATGAGTTGGAGAGAACAAATAAATCTACAGCACTTGCAACATTATGTGTTGGTGGCGGTATGGGTACTGCAACTGTAATCGAACGCGTATAATTCAAAGGAAAATTATGTCTGATATTAGTTATGAAGTCGATAATGATGGTGTAGCTGTCGTTACGTGGGATCTTAAAGATCGTACAATGAATGTATTGAATTTTAATTCTCTTGGTGAGTATGGAGAGACAATAAAGAAGTTAATTGCTGATGAAAAAGTTAAAGGTATTGTTCTAGCCAGTGCGAAAGATGCATTTATTGCTGGAGCAGATCTTACATCTTCAGATGTATTTGGCTTTGATAAAAAAGATTCAGATAAAACAAAAGCTGCAGAGAAAATTTATAATGGAAATATGGAAATGCAAAATTTGTTTAGAAGTATGGAAACATGCGGAAAACCTTTTGTCGCTGCCATCAATGGTCACGCGCTTGGTGGTGGATTTGAGATTTGTCTTGCTTGTCACTATAGAGTTGCCATTGATAATGATAAAATTCAGATTGGACAGCCAGAAGCTAAAGTAGGACTTATACCTGGAGCAGGTGGTACACAGAGAGTTCCAAGACTTGCGGGGATTACGCAAGAAATTATGGGCTTCCTAATGGCTGGCACTCCCTTTACTCCAAAAAAAGCATTAAGTGCAGGACTAATTCATGAAGTAACAGATAAAGATAATTTAATTGAAGCTGCAAAAAAATACATTCGTGATGGAGGTAAAGCAGTTCAACCATGGGACGAAAAAAGCTATAAGTTCCCTGGCGGTCTTCCCTATACTCCAAAAGGGATGATGATTTGGGCTGCTGCATCTTCAAGTTTAAGAAAAATGTCTTACGATAATTATCCGGCACAATCAGCAATTCTATCAGCTCTATATGAAGGGGTTCAGGTACCAATTGATGCAGGTTTAAGAATTGAAGCAAGATATTTTACAAAAGTTGTAATGGATCCAGTATCTCAAAATATGGTTCGAAGTCTTTTTGTAAATATGCAAGCACTCAATAAAGGAGCAAGACGACCAAAAGAATTTGATAAATATGATGTCAAAAAGATTGGTATCTTAGGGGCTGGATTGATGGGGGCAGGCATAGCTTACGTAACGGCTAAAGCTGGGATTGAAGTCGTATTAATTGATCAAGATCAGGAGAATGCTGAAAAAGGAAAAGACTATTCTGTTAAACTTCTTGATAAAGCTCTAAGTAGAAAAAAAACTACTGAAGAAAAAAAAGAGAAATTACTAAGTTTGATTACTCCTACAACTGACTATGGCCTACTTAAAGGCGCAGATTTAATTGTAGAAGCAGTTTTCGAAAATAGAGATATTAAAGCTGAAGTAACTGCAAAAGCAGAAGAGCAAATTACTGAAAATGCAGTTTTTGGTTCAAATACTTCAACTTTACCTATATCAGGACTTGCTCAAAATTCTTCAAGACCTGATAATTTTATAGGCATTCATTATTTTTCTCCTGTAGAAAAAATGCCGTTAGTTGAGATCATTATGGGAGAAAAAACTTCTCAAGAAACTTTAGCTAAGACTATGGACTACGTTCAAAAAATTAAAAAAACACCAATAGTTGTAAATGATAGTAGGGGTTTTTATACAAGCCGAGTATTTGGAACTTATACCGGTGAAGGAGTGGCAATGTTAGCTGAAGGGATAAAACCAGCTCTAATAGAAAATGCTGGTAAGATGACAGGAATGCCAATGGCACCCCTTGCATTGGCTGATGCTGTGGCTTTAGATTTAGCTTGGAAAGTTACAACGCAAACTAAAAAGGACTTTGAAGCTGAAGGCAAAGATTTTCCAATTACACCGATGTACTCAATTATGGAAGAGATGGTTGACAAGCAGGGACGATTTGGAAAGAAAAATAATAAAGGTTTCTATGAATATCCTGAAAATGGAAAAAAATATCTCTGGCCTGAACTATCCAATCTTTGTAAGGAAAGTGATGATCAGCCAGATGTCGAAGAATTGAAAAAAAGATTTTTATATATTCAAGCTGTAGAAACCGCAAAATGTTTTGAAGAAAATGTTCTCACAGATGTCAGGGATGCAGATATCGGAGCAATACTTGGATGGGGGATGGCACCATGGACCGGTGGACCATTATCTTTTATCGACATGGTTGGCGTCAAAGATTTTGTAGCTGAAGCAGATAAATTGGCTCAAAAATATGGTGAAAGATTTACTCCTTGTAAGCTTCTTCGTGATATGGCGGCTAAAAATGAAAGTTTTCATAAAAGTGGTAATTCTAGTCAAGCTGCATAAATAAGACTAAGATAGAATTTATTTCTTCAAGATTTGAAAGGATCTATATGGCAAACACTACACCTACGACTAATTCATTAGAGAATTATTTCCTCCCCTTTACTGCTAATAAGGATTTTAAAAAAGATCCAAGGTTATTGGATAGAGGAGAAGGTGTATACTATTGGAATCATAAGGGGGACACAGTCATTGATGCTTCTTCAGGCTTGTTTTGTGTTCCATTGGGTCACGGAAGAAAAGAAATTGCTGAAGCAGTACACAATCAATTATTAAAATTAGATTATTCACCAAGCTTCCAAGTTTCTCATTTACCTGCTTTTGCCTGTGCAGAAAAAGTTGCAAACATGTTACCAGGAGATCTCAATAATGTGTTTTTTACGATTTGCGGTTCAACTGCAATAGATTCGGCAATTAAGATTGTTCAAGCCTACCAGCATGCAATTGGACAATCACACCGAATGAAATTTGTTTCTCGTGAAAGAGCTTATCATGGGGTTAACATAGGTGGAACTTCACTCAGTGGAATGATCAAAAATAGAGAAATTTTTACCGCAGCAATGCCAGGAGTAATTCATTTAAGACATACTTGGATGGAAGAAAATAAATTTACAAAAGGTCAGCCTGAACATGGCGCCCATTTAGCAGATGATCTACAGAGATTTGTTGATATGTATGGTCCAGAGTCAATTGCAGCATGCTTTGTTGAACCTATTGCCGGCTCTACAGGAACATTAGTTCCACCAAAAGGATACTTAGAAAAAATTAGAGCAACATGTGATAAATATGGAATTGTTCTTATATTTGATGAAGTCATTACTGGCTTTGGAAGAACAGGAAAATCATTTGGTGCTGTTAAATATAATGTTCAACCAGATATGGTTACATTAGCAAAAGCAATCACTAACGGCTCACAGCCAATGGGTGCAGTTGGAGTTTCAGATAAAATTTACAATGCGATAGTTGATAATGGCCCCGAGCATGGTGTTGAGTTTTTCCATGGATATACCTATTCAGGTCACCCAGCTTGTGTTGCGGCTTCATTAGCAACATTAGACATCTATGAAAAAGAAGATATTTTTGCAAGAGCTGAAAAAATGTCTCCGTATTTTTTAGATGCTGTTTTTGATGCATTTAAAGATGTTCCAGCTGTAACTGATATTCGTGGAGATGGTATGATGGCTGCAATTGATTTGGCTATAGATAAAACTCCAGGTGTTAGAGGATACGATGCGCAGAAAAAAACTTTTGCAAATGGAGTCCATATAAAGTTTACTGGTGATTGTGGGATTATAGCTCCTGCTTTGATAGCTGAAGAAAAGCATATTGACGAGATGATTCAAAAAATCAAAGAAGTAGTTGTCAAATACTAAGACTTCATGGCCTCTGTACCATCGCATTCAGAAGTTGTAATCATTGGTGGTGGAATTGCTGGTTGCAGCATTGCATATCATCTTGCTGAAAAAAATATCCAAGTAACTCTTGTTGAGAGAAAATCCCTGACATGTGGAACCACTTGGCATGCCGCGGGACTAGTTGGTCAATTAAGAGCAACAAAAAATCTCACTAAGATGGCAAAATATTCGACTGAACTTTATCGAAAACTAAATGAAAAAGAAGATCTCTCTGCTGGTTTTTTAATAAATGGATCTATTTCTATTGCTGAAAATGAGGGACGACTTCAAGAAATGAGTAGAGGTGCTTCTATGGGTAGAAGTTTTGGTTTAGAGATTGACGAAATCTCAATTGATCAAGCTAGAGATAAATACCCTTTACTAGATACTAAGCATGCTAAGGCTGCTTGGTTTTTGCCGCAAGACGGCCAAATCAATCCTGTAGATATTACTATGTGCTTGGCAAAAGAGGCAAAACGAATGGGTGCCAGTATAATTGAGAAAAATAGAGTAATGGCTATAGACCAAGTCGGAGATAAAGTTACTAAAGTAGTCACGGAGTTGGGAGATATTACTTGTGATAAGATTGTTATATCAGCTGGAATGTGGAGTAGAGAAGTGGGAAAGATGTGCGGAGTTAGTATTCCTCTGCATGCTTGCGAACATTTTTATGCAGTAACTGAATATTCTAAAGATATACCAAAAAATTTGCCAATATTAAGAAATCCTGATGCTCACATATATGTTAAAGAAGATGCCGGCAAACTGCTTATTGGAGCATTTGAAAAAAAAGCAAAGCCATGGGGAATGGATGGTATTCCAGAAGATTTTGAATTTGATAGTTTACCAAATGATATGGATCACTTTGGTCCTATTCTTTTAGAGGCAATGGATCGATTGCCGATATTAAATGATATAGGCATAAAAACTTATTTTAATGGACCTGAAAGTTTTACTCCTGATGATCGCTATTACTTAGGAAAAATTCCTTACAAAGATAATGTTTTTGTATCGACAGGATTTAATTCAATCGGAATTCAATCAGCTGGAGGAGTAGGAAAGGTTATGGCTGAATGGATTTCAAATGATAGAAGCAAAATAGATTTATGGGATGTTGATGTTTCCAGAGTTTTAGATTTCCAAGACGATACTGAGTATTTAAGAGAAAGAAGTTCGGAGTCTCTCGGCTTATTGTATGCAGTTCATTGGCCATTTTATCAATTTGAAACTTCAAGAAATAAAATTCAGTCTCCAATATATGATCTACTTAAAGAAGAAGGAGCGTGTTTCGGTGAAGCTGCTGGATGGGAAAGAGCTAATTGGTTTGCAAGTCATAATCAGAAACCTGAGTATGAATATTCATATGGTAAGCAAAATTGGTTTGAAAATGTAAAACAGGAATGTAATGCAGTTAGGAATGATGTTGGTTTATTTGAGCTAACTTCGTTTTCAAAATTTATTATTCAGGGTAGAGATGTTGTAAAATTTCTAAATTATTTATGTGTTAGTGAAATGAATATTCCAGTTGGAAAAATTGTGTACACACAAATGTTAAATGCTGATGCAGGAACCGAAGCTGATATAACTTTTACAAGATTAAATGAAGAACAATTTATGTTTGTAACGGGCCCAACATCACACAATAAAGATTATTATTGGCTTTTATCGCATTCTAAAAATTATGATATTCAAATTAAAGACGTTACAAAAGAATATGGATGCCTTTCAATCATGGGTCCCAACTCGAGAGAGTGTCTTCAAAGAGTATGCAATGAAGATATTTCAAATGAGTCTCTTAAGTTTGGTTTTTCTAAAATGTTAAATTTAAGTGGTGTTGAATGCATAATTAATAGAATTACTTATGTTGGTGAACTTGGTTTTGAAATATATATTCCATACAATAAGCTGTCTGAAATTTTTCAAAAACTATATGTTAAAAACGGAAGTACTCCAATAAAACTAGCTGGGTACCATGCTTTAAATTCACTAAGGATGGAAAAAGGATATCTTCATTGGGGACATGATATTGGTATTGAAGAGAATCCTTTTGAAGCAGGTGTTGGTTTCTGTGTAAATTTCAAAAAAGAATCTCCTTTTTTGGGACAGGCTGCATTGGAAGAAAAAAAGGACTCTGCCATGAAAAAAAGAAAAGTAAATTTTGCTATATCTAACAATGACTTATTGATGTATCACAATGAGCCAATTTTTTTTGATGGTAAAATCGTTGGTGAGATTACTTCTGGTATGTATGGTTTCTACTTAGACAAATCCTTAGGTATGGGATACATTTCAGCTAACGACAGCTATTCGATTGAAGATATGATAAATCTTCAGAAGTTTGAAATTGAAGTTGCGGAAACTAAATATAAAGCTGATGGATCTATAAAATGCTTTTATGATCCTGGTAGAGAAAAGATATTAAGATAAGGGGTTCAGATTTATGACAAAAATGACAACGGAAGAAGCATTTGTAAAAGTTCTTCAAAAACATGGTATACAACATGCTTTTGGTATTATTGGATCTGCTTTTATGCCTATATCTGACTTGTTCCCAAAAGCAGGAATAACTTTTTGGGATGTTGCCCATGAAACTAATGGTGGGATTATAGCTGACGGATATACACGAGCGACAGGTAAGATGTCGATGTGCATTGCTCAAAATGGACCAGGGATTACAAATTTTGTTACACCTATTAAAACCGCGTATTGGAATCATACTCCAATGCTTTTGGTAACTCCGCAGGCAGCTAACAAAACTATTGGTCAAGGAGGATTTCAGGAAGTTGAACAAATGGCTTTATTCAAAGATATGGTTTGTTATCAAGAAGAAGTTAGAGATCCAACAAGAGTTGCAGAAGTACTAAATCGTGTAATATCAAAAGCTTTCAGAGGATCAGCACCTGCTCAAATAAATATTCCAAGAGATATGTGGACACAAGTTGTCGATATTGAAATTCCTCCAATTATAAAATTTGAAAGACCCTCTGGAGGAGTAGAAGCCATTAAGAATGCATCTGAGTTATTATCAAATGCTAGCTTTCCAGTTATTTTATCAGGTGCGGGAGTAGTTTTAGCAGACGCTATTGAAGACTGTAAATTACTTGCTGAAAGATTAGACTCTCCCGTTGCGTCCGGTTATCAGCATAATGATAGTTTTCCGGGTAGTCATCCTCTTGCTGTGGGACCTTTAGGCTATAATGGATCAAAAGCTGCGATGGAACTTATTGCTAAAGCTGATGTAGTTCTGGCACTTGGTACGCGATTAAATCCTTTTTCGACTTTACCAGGCTATGGAATTGATTACTGGCCTAAAGATGCATCAATAATTCAAGTTGATATCAATTCTGATCGAATTGGATTAACAAAAAAAGTATCAGTTGGTATTTGTGGTGACGCTAAACTTGTTGCACAGCAAATTCTTGAAAATTTATCTTCAGATGCAGGAAATAAAAATAGAGAAGAGCGCAAAGCTCTTATTCATCAAACAAAATCAGCATGGTTACAGACGTTAAGCAGTATGGACCATGAAGATGACGATCCTGGAACAACTTGGAATAATGATGCTAGAGAAAGAGACTCTGATCGTATGTCGCCTCGGATGGCATGGAGAGCTATTCAGGATGGACTCCCTAAAGAGGCAATTATATCATCAGACATAGGAAATAATTGTGCTATTGGAAATGCTTACCCAACATTTGAAGAAGGAAGAAAATATCTAGCACCTGGGCTTTTTGGCCCTTGCGGTTATGGGTTCCCTTCAGTATTGGGCGCTAAAATTGGTTGCCCTAATATACCAGTTGTTGGCTTTGCGGGTGACGGTGCATTCGGTATCAGCATGAATGAAATGACATCGTGTGCGAGAGATGAATGGCCAGCTATTACTATGGTAATTTTTAGAAACTACCAATGGGGTGCGGAAAAAAGAAATTCTATACTTTGGTATGATGACAATTTTGTTGGCACTGAATTAGATCCAGATCTAAGCTATGCAAAAGTTGCTGAAGGTTGTGGCCTTAAAGGCGTTACAGTCAAATCTATGGATGAACTCACCAACTCTTTGAGGACTGCATGCGATGAGCAAGCAAATGGCGTTACAACTTTTATAGAAGTTATCTTAAATCAGGAGTTAGGAGAGCCATTCAGAAGAGATGCTATGAAAAAACCTGTTGAAGTTGCTGGTATTAATCCTGAAGATATGAGCCAGGATCAATTAGGATAGAGCTTCTTAATATTTTCTGCTTCTCTTATCCCTGATTGAAGTGCCATTTGCAGATACCCAGCAACCTTTACACTCGTTGCTTCACCAGCAAAAAACAATTTAGAATTAACGGGAGTAGAAAGTTGCTTTCTTAATAATTGACTATTCTCTCCTGCTTTATTTGTGCTGTATGATCCATAAATGTAGGGGTCCATGCTCCATTTTGAAATATAAAATGAATTGAGCTCTGAAACTTTATTGCCATAAACAGCTTTTAATTCATTAAGAGCAATTTGCACAACTTCTTCATCGGTTTTATTTTCTAATCTTTTTGCATTTTTGCCAGCAACTGTTGCAACAATGACAGGTTCTTTGCAGATAGGTTCTTCATTGATCCAGGCGTGAAAATTACTTTCTTTATTTGCAACAACAATAAAATCTTTATCGCTCCAAAATTTATGCACAAATTTTAACATAACTTTATTTAGCGTGCCCCAGCCTAGTTTTTTAATTGATTCCCTTTTTTCGATTGGCAACTCAGGAGTAAATTTAATGACTTCTTTTTTTAGTGCCCCTAAGGAAGCTGTAACAATAATAGAATCGGCTTCATATTTTTCACTGCTACTGATAACTTTAATTGTATCTTGCTCATAATTAATATGCTCAATTGGAGTATTTAAAATAATCTTATTATGAAGTTCTTTTTCAAAATAATATGCAATTTGGTCATAGCCTCCAATAACAGCCTCATCATTTTCAAACCCTTCTTGTTCAAATAAAGCTTCTATTGATACTTTCTCTGGGTCTTCCGCTTGTTCAAGTGCAATTTTTTGAATAAGAACAAATAAGGCCTCTTCTTTTACAAATGATAGTAAGCCAAGTTTTTTTACAAATGTGAATATTTCTCTGAGATTTGTTGAAGGGCGTAAATATTTTGCTAAGTAAGCAAAAACACCAATTCGAAATTCAATTTTTTCTAAATCTTTATTAGATATTTCAATTTTGTTGCCTTCTTTATCTAAAACCTCAAAACTTGCAACAGAACCTGCTATAGAACATTTGTACGATTTTAAACCTAATTCTTCTTTGATTTTCATAATTGGATTTGTTTTTGGGTTGTTGTCATGGATCCAATTTGCTCCAACTTCAAGTGGGACACCCAAAGATCTATCAGTATACAATCTACCTCCAATTCTATCTTTTGCCTCAAGAACGGTTACATCATAACCTGAGTCATTGAGATTTTTTGCAGCTGCTAGGCCAGATATTCCAGCGCCAATTACCAAAACTTTATTTTTCTTACTCATGACTGAAAAAGCTTAAATTCTTTGAAACAAATACATTTTAGATGTTGCGCTACTTTTATGGTTAGGTAATGCTATAAAAGGCTTGGATATTTTTATTTTTGACAATTGTTTTTTGTTTTTCTCAATTTCATCTTTAAATCCAAGCTTTTCATAAATAGACTCTGCAATTGACAATATCAAATAGCCTTTATTTTTTGTAACTCTAATTAACTCATTAATTGCTTTTGAACCCACATGCCCTGATGTTAGAACCCCAGTGCATAAAACAACATCAAATTGATTGCTTCTAAGTGAAGTCTTTTTGTTAAGAGATTCTTGAATTAGTCTTGTATAAATTTTTTTATCTTTAGCAATCTTAAGCATGTCCATTGAATAGTCTAATCCAACTATATTTTTAAAATTCATATCGCCCAAGACTTCGGCAACAAGACCCGTTCCACAACCTGCATCTAATATTTTAGAATTCTTTTTTATCTTTATATCTTTTGACATGATTTTCTTTAATTGAGATGGATATGCATATCCCCAATTAATTAGGTCCTGATCATATTTATTAGCCCATAATTTGTAATGATGTTTTAATTTAACAGAGCTTTTCTCATTATAAACAATGTCCAGCCATTCTTTCCCCATATGTGATATCCTTTTATTTGTAAAATATAACGAATAGTATAAAAATTAGTTATATTTATGTTAATAGGTGTTCCAAAAGAGATTAAACCTCAAGAGAATAGAGTAGGTCTAACTGCAGATAGTGTAAAGAGACTTGTTTCTGAGGGAAATAAAGTAGTTGTAGAAACTGGTGCTGGTAATGGGTCTGGTTTTACCGATGAAGATTATATAAGTGCTGGCGCAGGCATATATAAGTCAGCTAAGGAAATATTTGATAACAGTGAAATGATTATTAAAGTCAAGGAGCCTCAAAAAGAAGAAGTGGCACTCCTTAAAAAAGATCAATTGTTATTCACTTACCTCCATTTAGCTGCAAATAAAGAGCTAACTCTTGGACTTATGAATTCTGGCTCAACTTGTATTGCATACGAAACTGTAACGGATGAAAATAATCGATTGCCTTTACTAGCTCCAATGAGTGAGGTTGCAGGAAGAATTTCTATTCAAGCTGGCGCCCGATCTTTAGAAATGACGAATAATGGCAGGGGCGTTCTTCTGTCAGGAGCAACAGGAGCACCTCCAGCGAATGTTGTAATCATTGGATGTGGTGTAGTGGGGTTTAATGCAGCTTTAATAGCGCATGGAATGAAAGCAAATGTAATTTTGATTGATCAATCTCAAAAAAGACTCGATGAATTAAAGGATTATTTCAATAGCGAAGTAACAACTGTTATTTCTAATACTGAATCTATTGAGGAGAATGTTAAAGATTGTGATCTTTTAATTGGTGGAGTGTTGGTTCCAGGAGCATCAGCTCCTAAATTGGTATCAGAAGAATTAGTCTCAAAAATGAAAGTTGGCGCAGCTCTTGTTGATGTAGCAATTGATCAAGGTGGATGTATTGAAACTAGTCGACCTACTACTCATGCTGATCCTGTGTATCTTCAACATAATGTGGTTCATTACTGTGTTACAAATATGCCTGGATGTGTTCCAAGAACGTCAACAATTAGTCTTAATAAGGCAACATTACCTTTTATATCTAATCTAGCTAGAGATGGCCTAAATAATACCCTCAGTTCTGACAAAAACTTCTTAAATGGTTTAAATGTTATGTCAGGAAGATGTACACAAAAAGATGTTGCAAAAGATCTTGACCTAAAATTTTACGAGCCAGATAAATTAATCGCCTAAATACTTTTTACGGCCTTATTAAGATTTTCTAACTTTTGTATAGCCATCTCTCTTGAAAGATATCCCATTCCACAGTCAGGAGCAGCAATCAGTCGCTCTTTATCTATATGATTAAGACAAGCAAAGGCCCTTGATCTAATTTCATCAATATTCTCGATTTCGCTAGAGGCTATTTTGATAAGACCAAAAATGATTTTTTTTGTTTTAAAAAACTCTAGTAGCTTCAAGTCATTATGCCTGTGAGCATCTTCAATTGATATTGTATCAACTGTCGAGTCTTCTAAATTTATTGCTATGTTGTTATATGAATGAAGAGGTGCCTTTGGGTAATCATCTGAATCTATTTTATCTGGGTATCCACAACAAATATGAACAATTTTTTCAACATCGTTTGAAACACCATGAAAACATCGTTCAAGGTTTTCAATTCCAAAATCATTAGCTTCGGTTGGTTTTCTTGCAAACAATGGTTCATCAATCTGAATGTATTTACATCCAGCATCGGCTAGTGCCTTCACCTCTTCGTTGATAACGTTACTAAGATCTATCCCAAGATTTTTGTTATTAAAATAAAAGTTATCCGCAATTGTGTCTGTTATTGTTAAAGGCCCTGGTAAAGTAATTTTTACAGGCTTTGTTGAATTTTTTTGATTAATTTGAAACTCTTTATCAAGAAAAGGTTCAGTAAATTTTACTTTTGATATGACTGTGGGAAGATAACAATCATAATTACCAGTACGAGCAGTTTTCTTCGTGAGATAATCAAAATCTATTCCATTTATGTACCTGCAATGATGATGAATATAATTTTCTCTTCTAACTTCTCCATCTGTAACTATATCAATGCCACAATTAATTTGATCATTAATGACTTCTTGAACTGCCTTTTCAATCAATTCTTCTCTATTTTTACCCAAAGCATCCATCGCATTTTTCCAATCAGCTGTTGGTCTTTCTGTGTCTGTGCCTTTATCGCCTTGAAACCAATCAGGCAGTTTCAAAAATTCTGGTTTAGGGTAAGACCCTATTGTTGTTGTTAAGATCATAAAATTAAATATAAATATATTTCAATAGTTTAATAACATATCATAAGATTTTAATTTATGTATAGTTTTTATCTATATATAGGCGCACGTTCATTTAATTTATGATGAAAAATAAAGAATAAATGAGAATTTATTTTTAATTTTGCAAAACTTTATCTTTACAGTCATCATTTTATAGATGAAAATTTTTGCATTAATTAATTAATAATAGGAGTAGCTGTGAAAAAAATAAACAAAACACTTCAAGCTGCGAAAGTATCAAGAAGATCGGTTCTTAAAGGAGCTGCAGCAACAGGTGCTGCTGCTGCTATAGGTCCTTACTATGTTCCTAATGCTTTTGCTGCTCCCGTTGTAAATGTTTTAATGTGGGGTGAGTATTTACCTGACTCAGTTGTTGCTGATTTTAAAGCAAAAACAGGAATAACTGTAAACCATACTAAAATTGGAGATAACGGAGAAATTATATCAAAAATGAAAGCTGGCGGCGGCGCAGGTTTTGACCTTGCAAGTCCAACCAACATGAGAGCCCTCCAATGGGAAAATCTTGGTGTGCTAGCTCCTTTTGATATGAATAGAATTAATACTGGAAATGTTAACCCTGGAATGCTTGCTGTTGGTGAGCGTGACTGGAACTTTGGTGGAAATGGCTCGCATTGGGTACCTCAATTATGGGGAACCGAGTCGATTGCATGGAGAACAGATAAATGGTCACCTAATGGACTTCCAAGTTTTGGTGATATATGGGAAGCAGATCCTGAAATTAGTGGAGCTTATATGATGGGTAGAACTTATTCTATGATGACTGGTTGTGGAATTTGGATGCATCATCAAGGCAAGATGGATTTCTGGTCTTCATACAAAGATGAAGAAACAATGAGAAAGAATTGGGAAACAATTACTGCTTATTGTATTTCAAAGAAATCTAACCTTGTTAAGTTTTGGTCTGGTGCAGATCCTCAAAAGCAAGGCTTTACATCTGATGGTGTGATTGTTGGTCAAACATGGGATGGACCAATTGCAGCAATGATGAAAGCTGGAGAACCTGTTGCTTATCAGACTACTGATGAAGGAGCTCTTGCATGGATTGATGGAATCACTCTATCCGCAAAAGCAGAGAACATCGATGAAGCTTATGAGCTAATTAACTATAGCTTTACGCCAGAAGTTGGAGGAGCAACGATTAACGCAATTGGATACAATTCAGCTGTTAATGGTGCATCTGATCATTACTCTGCGGAAACTAAAGCTTTAGCAAAAGCGATTTATCCTGGTGATACATCGACCAAGTTAAACCCTTGGCCGCCTGAGCCACCTTGGTACGCTGATGCGAGAGCTGAATATGCTAACAAATTTGAAACTGCATAATCAGTTCTAATAAGTTCAAAAGAGCGCTTAAGTATATTTACTTAGGCGCTTTTTTCTGTCGTCTTTAGTTAATAAATATTTATAATTTTCATATGAGCGCTGGCGTAGAATTAAAAGATGTATCTGTTACCTTTGGTAGTTTCTTTGCTGCGAAAAATGTGAATGTTAAAATTGAAGGTGGAGAATTTTTTAGTTTCTTAGGTCCATCGGGTTGTGGTAAGACAACGTTACTAAGGGCAATTTCAGGATTTCAAGAGCCCTCTGAAGGTCATGTTTTAATAGATAATAAAGACATGCTTGGTATCGGACCAAATAAGAGGCCAACTTCACTAATATTTCAGAATCTTGCTTTATTCCCTCTAATGACTGTAGCCGAGAATATTGCTTTTTCACTTGAAGTAAGAGGGGTCTCAAAGTCAGAAAGAATGAAAAGAGCGGAAGAACTTTTGGAGCTTATTGCTCTTGAAGGCCAAGGAGATAAGAAAGTTCATCAGCTATCTGGAGGCCAAAAGCAAAGGGTGGCAATTGCAAGAGCCTTAGCTGTTGAACCTAAAGTTCTTTTACTTGATGAGCCTCTATCTGCGCTAGATCTAAAATTAAGGCAACGAATGAGAACTGAGTTAAGAGAAATTCAGAAGAGAGTAAATATTACTTTTATATATATCACCCATGATCAGGGAGAAGCTCTAACTATGTCAGATCGTATCGCCGTAATGAATGAAGGTGAAATTGAACAGATTGGTCCATGTGATGAGGTTTATAATAATCCTTTAACACCATTTGTTGCAACTTTTGTTGGTGAAAATAATCCATTACTTGGAAAAGTTAAAGAGATAAGTGGAGGCCAAGTAAAGATAGAAACATCAGACGGAGATTTTATTTCATCTATTGATAAATTGACTAAATTAAATATAGGTGACGAGGCTATTTCATTTGTAAGGCCTGAGTCTTTATTTATTATAAAAAATGGAGACAAATATGAAAATAAATTTACGGCAAGAGTTGAAAATATTGAGTTTGAGGGAAATGTAAAAAACTTCTACGCCTCTTTAAACTCAGGTTCTAAAATAAAATTTTCTGTAGCCAACGCTATTGATACAAGTGAGATAGAAGCAAACAGTCAAATAGAGCTAGGTTTTGACGCTAGTAAATCTATCATCTTGCCAAAAGGTGCGCTAGCAACAGAGTAGTATGAAAAGCTTATTTTTTACTCAGCCCTTTTTTCAAAAAAATGGAAAAAGTGTCGCGTTATTTTTTTTAATAGCAATAGTGTTCTGGTTTATTTTTTTAGTAATAATCCCACAACTTTATATGTTGGATCTATCATTTAGAGCCAATATCCCTCCATTGGAAAGAGGTGGACCAAAAGATTTTTACACTCTTGAGCATTATCGTCATTTTGTATTGGGCTCTAAAACATCGGCAGATGCTTATAATTTTGTAGATCTTGGTGTTTTTGGAAGAACAATTATGGTTTCTATATTTGTAACCATTGCCAACCTTGCTTTTTGTTATCCTATTGCATTTTATATTGCAAAAATTGCTACTCCAAGTACTGCAAGATTATTGATCGTATCGCTAATTATTCCGTTTTGGATAAATGAATTACTTCGCTCTTTTGCACTAAGAATTTTATTTGCAAATGAAGGTGTTATAAACAATGTCTTAACTGGAATCGGAATTTTAGATCAAGGTATTCTTTTTATTACATATGATGTTGGTTTATATACTGGTTTAATCTATGCGTATATTTTATTAATGATGTTTCCATTATACAATGCGATTGAAAGCCTAGATATAAATCAAATTGAAGCTGCTAAAGATTTAGGCTCATCTACGTTTAGAACTCATTGGAGAGTTGTGATACCTCATGCAAAGCCTGGTATAGTATCTGGATGCACTATGGTATTTATGTTGACGGTAGGTGCATTAGCTACTCCAGTGGTTTTAAGCAGTCCTAATACCTTATGGTTTCCACAACTAATATATCAATGGTTTAATTTAAATGATAACTGGTCAAGAGGGTCAGCGTATTCAATTATTCTATTAATTGTATCTGTCGTTTTTGTTCTCACAATGATGAGAATATTTAAAGTGAGAATTGGAGAAATCATAAGATGAGATCCAGTCATGCTATGAACTTTCTAATGGGCATCTATATTTTAGTTTTTTTTACATACCTCTTTGGACCTCTCATTATTATGAGTTTTACAGCTTTTAATTCTGCAGAATTTCCAGCAATTACACCCTGGGAATGTTTTAGTTTTAGATGGTTTAATGAAGGAAAGATTGCTTACGACGGACAGCATCTAGCAGGACTTTTAACTGACTGGAGACTTCATGATGGTTTAATATCAAGTCTTATAATTGGTGCAGGAGTTGTATGCCTCTCTGTACCCATTGGCATGGCGGCAGCAATAGTGTTAACTCAAGTCAAATCTCAACTTAGAGATGTATATTATTCAATCTCAATAATGCCAGTTCTTTTTCCAGGAGTAATAATTGGTATTTCAACTGTTGTTTTATGGGATCGAATAGCAGGATTAGGTGGAGGAGGATTTATATCAGATATTGGGAGAAATGGTATTTTTCTGACAATTTTGGCACAAACCTGCTTTATTTCAACCTACTGTTTTTTAATTTTTGTCGCAAGACTTCAAAGATTTGATCAAACTCAAGAGGAAGCAGCTTTAGATCTTGGAGCGACACAAACACAAGTTTTCTTTAAAATTCTTATTCCTTATTTAGCTCCAGCGATAGCATCAGCTGCGGTCATTGCTTTTCTTGCATCGTTTGAAAATTATAACACAACTGTTTTTAGTATTCTTTCTGATCAAACTTTGACAACTGTTATCGCGTCAAAAGTAAGACTTGGCATAAGCCCAGCGTTAAGTGCTTTAGCTTTGACTATTATTGCATTGACAGTAATCGCAGCAGTAACTTATGAAATTTTAAGAAGAAGACAGGAAAAAAAATACGCTGAATCTCAAGAGGATTTTGTAAAAGAAAAAGCCGCTTCATCAAGAGTAAATAAAGAATATAAAGCAGGATTCAAAATTCCTAAAGGAATTGTTGCTTTAATATTATTAGTAATTATTGGATCATATGTTGCAACTCAGATTGTAAAAAATGATCTATATGGAAGTTCTTGTATCGAGGCAGCAGATACTTTGAAAAAATCAAAGTTTCTTGACCAGCTTCAAACACTTGAGTCCAATCAGCTAACCGATGAAGATCTACAAGGAGGATCATTAGGTGGAACACAAGACTATGGTGATATTTTTGGGGATCCAACTTTATTCCAAGACTTTGGTGGCTTTGATTGATATAGTAAAATTATGACCGATAAGAAAAAAACAATACAACCTGTTAGCGGAAAAGTAGTTCCACGATATGCTGGACCTTCTACTTTTGCTAGGCTGCCTGAGCTAAGAGATGTTGAAAATTGTGATGTGGCTATTGTTGGGGTTCCTTTTGATGCTGGAACAAGTTATAGGCCTGGAGCAAGATTTGGTCCCCAGGCAGTTCGACAAGCAGCAAGACAATTGAGGACGAATTATCACCCTAATTATGATGTTGAACCTTTTGTTGTGCAGCAAGTTGCAGATGCAGGAGATATTGCTTGTAACCCATTTAATATTGAGGAAGCAATACAGCAAATAGAAGATGGAGCAACCTCTCTCTTAGAAAAAGTAGGAAGTATCGTAACTATTGGAGGTGATCATACAATTGCTTTGCCATTATTAAGAGCTGTAAATAAAAAATGTGGACAGCCTGTGGCATTAGTTCACTTTGATGCGCATTTAGATACCTGGGATACATATTTTGGTGCTCCTTATACTCATGGCACGCCGTTTAGAAGAGCAAGAGAAGAGGAGTTGTTTTTAGATGATGCATCTATGCATGTAGGAATTAGAGGACCACTTTACAGCCCTGATGATTTTAAAAGTGATGCTGAGCTCGGCTTTAAGATAATTCATTGTGATGAATTTCAAACCAGCACCATCGAACAAATTGTTAAAAGAATAAGAGATAGAGTAGGAGATAATCCCCTTTATTTATCAATAGATATTGATGTTCTTGATCCAGCGCATGCACCAGGAACTGGTACGCCTGAAATAGCAGGAATGACTAGTCGAGAGATTTTAAATGTTATACGTGGCCTCGCAGGTATGAACTTAGTATCTGCTGATGTTGTAGAGGTTGCCCCAGCATATGATCACGCAGAATTAACATCGACAGCGGCTGCAACTATTGTCTATGAATTAATTAACGTAATCGCGACTAATCCAAAAAATAATTAGTTAATTTCAAACCAAATTGGAACATGGTCTGAGGGCCTTTCTAGTCCACGATATTTTTTTTCAATTTGGCAATCATGTAATCGGTCAACAGCTTTTGGTGAAGCGAGAAAATGATCTATTCGAAGACCATTATCTTTTTCCCATGCTCCTCTTGAGTAGTCCCAATAAGTGAATTCATATGGCTTAGGATTGAATACTCTAAAGACATCCGTCATACCCAAATTAAGAATTGATCGGAATATTTCAATTGATTTTGGATGGTGCAAAGCATCATTTCTCCACTTTTCAATACTTACTGCATCGTGATTATTAGGAATAATATTAAAGTCTCCTCCAAATATAAATGTTTCATAGTTTTCCATTTTTTTTTCAATGTATGATTTTAACTTTTTCATCCAATCTAGTTTGTAAGAAAATTTTTCCGTATCTATAGGATTGCCGTTAGGCAAATAAATGGATGCAATATCAAATGGATTTTTATCTAAAACTTTTACTTCTAAAAATCTTGCTTGTGGATCTTTATCATTCTTTGGAAGAGCAGTATTTTTAATTTCTACAGGAACCTTTGATAAAATTGCTACACCGTTATACGATTTTTGACCAACATTATTTATATCATAACCTTGTTCTTTAATTATATCGTATGGAAAATCATCATTTGTAGATTTAGTTTCCTGCAGCATTATTATGTCAGGATTGGAGTCCTTTATAAGAGCATTTAGATGATCAAGTCTTACTCGAATGGAGTTAACATTCCAGCTAACTATTTTAGTCACGCTTTTGGTGAGAAAGAGGTTCCGCAACCACAAGATGCTGCTGCATTTGGATTATTAATCTTAAATGAAGATTCAATAAGTTTATTTTCAAAATCAATCTCAGAACCATTCAAATATTCAAGAGAAATTTGATCAACTATTAAGTCAGCACCATCTTTACTGAAAATAATGTCATCAGGAGTTGTTTCAGAATCAAGTGAGAATCCGTATTGAAAACCAGAGCAGCCACCACCAGAGACTGATAGCCTTAGCTTAACACCATCATTTTCATTAGCTGTAAGAGAAAGAATTTTTTTAACCGCGCTATCAGTTATGTTAATTTGATTATTTTCCATAGTTTGTGATATTTAAACGAATAAATATATATTATAATATGTAGTTACTTTTTTTAGAATAATCAAGTTGAATGAAAAACCCCCTTAATTTATCAGCGATAGCAGTAAAACAAGGCGAGTCAAAAGGTCGAATTTTTAAAGAAAATTTTAGCGATACAAGATCAGAATATCAAAGAGATAGGGATAGAATTTTACATTCTGCGGCATTCAGAAGATTAAAACATAAGACTCAAGTTTTTGTCTCTCACGAAGGTGATCATTATCGCACAAGATTAACACACTCTTTGGAAGTTTCTCAAATTGCACGATCCATATGTCGCGTATTTGGTTTAAATGAAGACCTTGCCGAAACGTTATCTATCGCACATGATATTGGACACCCACCATTTGGACATGCTGGCGAAGATGCATTAAGAAGCCTAATGAATGAACACGAGGGGTTTGACCATAATGATCAGGCAATAAGAATTGTTCATTTATTAGAAAAAAAATATTTTGATTTTGACGGATTAAATCTCACATGGGAAACCTTAGAAGGGTTAGTGAAACATAATGGTCCAATCGAAGGCAATGCTCCACCAACTATTTTAAAATTAAGTAATGAATTTGATTTAGAGCTTGGTGAATATTCATCTCTTGAAGCGCAAATCGCTTCAATTTCAGATGACATAGCTTATAACAATCATGACATTGATGATGGGCTTAGGGCAGGTTTTTTCACTTTTAATGAATTAAGAGAGTTGCCTTTAATTGGAAATATAGTTGAAAGACTTCCTAGAAATTTTGAGACAAGAGATATTCAAAGAATAAATAATGAGATTACACGAAGATCAACAAACTTAATGATATCTGATATTATAATAAATATTAAAAAAAATATTGAATTGGAGCAGGTTACAAATCTAAGACAGATAAGAAGTCTTAAAAAGCCAATAGTAAATTTTTCTAATGAAATGAAATCTAATGTCGAGTCTGTTAGAAATTTTCTCTCAGAAAGAATGTACAGCCATGAGTCAATAATTGATATGTCAAAAAATGCTCACCAGATTGTTACTTTTTTGTATAATTTTTTGATAAACGCAGATCATCGTACACTTAATGAATTAAAAATTGATTTAAATAGAGATGATAGTAAAAATAGAATTGTCTGTGATTTTATAGCAGGTATGACAGATAATTATGCCAGAACAATCTATGAAAAATATTCATAATTATGGAAAATATTTATAATCATTATAGAAACATTGTTGCTGATGCTTGTCTAAGGATCGATGAGCTTAAGATAGTTGATCATGAAGAAGTTAAAAAATCAGATTTACTCTCTTCGTCTTTTATAGTTGAAAAGCCTAATAACGAAGCTTTTGGTGACTTGAGTTCGAATATAGCATTAATCTCAAGTAAAATTTTTTCAAAAAACCCAATAGAAATTGCTGAATATCTAAAAAAAGAATTAGAAAAGTTAGATGACTTTGAAGAGATAAATATTGTTAAGCCTGGTTTCATTAATTTTAGATTAAAACATAAAATTTTAATTGGATTCCTGAGAGGAGTTGTTGAAAAGGAAAATTTGATATCAGAAAATATAGGCAGAGGTAAATCTATAAATGTAGAATATGTCTCCGCTAATCCTACCGGACCATTGCACGTAGGTCATTGTAGAGGAGCAGTCTATGGAGATGTTCTTTCTTCATTATTAATAGCAACTGGACACAATGTAACAAAAGAATATTACGTAAATGATGCAGGTTCGCAAATAGATCTATTAGCTAAATCAGTTTTAATTCGTTACAAAGAATTATTTAATGGACAGTTAAAAGAATATCCAGATGACTTTTACCCGGGCGATTATCTGATTCCAGTAGCCGAAGAAATTAAAAAAGAATATGGAGATAAATTAATTTCTGATGATGAAAGCTTATATTTTAATCAGGTTAAAGAAAAAACAGTATCAATGATGCTTGATATGATTAAGCTTGATTTAAAGAAGTTAAACATTAATCAAGATCTATTTGTTTCTGAACATGATTTGGTTAATAAAGGAAAAATTGATGAAGCAATAAATGCCCTTAAGGATCAAGATCTAATTTATTACGGCACCCTAGAACAACCAAAAGGAAAAGTCATAGAGGATTGGGAACCACGTGAACAGATGTTGTTCAAATCAAGCTCATACGGCGATGAAGTTGATAGACCGTTGCAAAAGTCAAATGGTGAATGGACTTATTTTGCAAACGATATTGCATATCATTTTGATAAATATAAAAGAGGATCAGACCATTTAATTGATATTCTAGGCGCTGATCATGGAGGTTATGTAAAAAGGATGAACGCCTCGGTAAAAGCACTTACATCTAACAAAGCTAAATTTACTGCAAAATTATGTCAAATGGTAAAGTTAATTAAAAATGGAAATCAGCTGAAGATGTCTAAGCGTTCTGGTGATTTTATTACTTTGGAGGAAATGGTGAATGAAGTTGGGTCAGATTCAATTCGTTTCATGATGATGTATAGAAAAAATGAGGCTCCATTAGAATTTGACTTTGATAAAGTAACAGAACAATCAAAAGATAATCCTGTTTTTTATGTTCAGTATGCTTATGCAAGAATTTCATCTGTAATAAGAAAGATCCCGAAAGATAAAAAAGATTTTAATCTCAAAAATTTTAATAACTGTGATTTAGAACTTTTAACCAATAATCACGAAATAGATCTAATTAGAAAAATGCTAGATTGGGATAGTATAATAGAAACATCAGTGATTCTCTACGAGCCTCATCGTATCGCATACTATTTATATGAATTATCAGCTGTTTTTCATTCACTTTGGAATCAGGGAAAAGTTGACCCCAACTTAAGGTTTATAGAAATTGAAAATGACAAACTTAGCTATGCAAGAGTAGCTTTGATTTTATCAGTACAAAAAACAATCAAGTCTGGCTTAGATATACTAGGAGTATCAGCTCCCGAAGAAATGCATTAATGAATATCAAATATATCAGTGTATTTGTATTTCTGATTTCAATAATTTCATTATGTCTATTCTATTTTTATATTAACAGTGGTGATAAAGATTTAAAAAATTCTGGGATAGTTGAAATAAAAACAAATCTTGAAAATTACAAAATTATTCCTGTAGACAAAGGAGGAATCAAATCTCCTTGCCTAGAGATTCTTGAATGCGAAAAGTGATTAAATATTTACCTCTAATATGTGGAGTTAGTGGAAATGAGCTTTTAAAAGAAGAAGCTGATTTTATTAAAAATTATAATCCATGGGGAATTATCTTATTTGCAAGAAATTGTACGTCTAGAAGTCAATTAAAAGAATTAATTGAACATTTAAAAATTTTAACACACAAGGATATTCCCATAATGATTGATCAAGAGGGTGGAAGAATACATCGATTAAAATATTCAGATGAGCACATTCTTTATCCTGCTAGCTTGTTTGGAAGAATATATGAAACTAATAAGACTGATGCCTTAGAAGCTCTTGGTCTACAATGCAAGATAATCGCTAACGAACTTAATGAGCTTGGCGTTAACGTAAACACATCACCAGTTCTTGATATACCAAGTGGTGAAGAAAGTGGTGTAATTGGAGATAGATCATTTTCAAATAATAGAGAGATTGCAACTATTCTTGGCAAAGAAGCCATCAACTCATTTATTTCTATGGGCATTAATCCAGTAATAAAACATATACCCGGTCATGGACGTGCCCAAGTTGATAGCCATTTTGAATTGCCTGTTGTGGATACAAAATATGATGAGTTAGTTGAGATAGATTTTTATCCATTTCAGGCATGTAATTTTTCTAATCTGGCTATGACGGCTCATATTATTTTTAGTAATATTGATCCTGAACATCCTGTAACAATTTCGAATAAAATTATAAGTAGTATAATTAGAAAATTAATTAAGTTTGAAGGCTTACTGATGACAGATGATATATCAATGAAAGCCTTAAAAGGAGATATCGACAAACTTTCTTTAGCTGCATTAGATGCTGGGTGTGATTTAATTTTGCATTGTAATGGCGACTTATCAGAAATGAATACAATAGCTGAGACTTTAAAAAGCAATATGCGTGAAATCGAGTTGCCTAGTCATATAATACTAGAGCGTGACAAAAATATTGAATTTGATCTTCAAGAATCTAAGGCAAGATTACAAAATATAGTAAGTAAGTTTGTTAATTAAATAGATTCGTCGATTCAGAGCTATTAATGTATAATCAATGAGTCGAAATTATACGTAAAAATGAGTGAAATATCAGATACATACAGCAACAGTCAGCCCTATGAGTCCATTAATAATGACGATCTAATTGTAAACTTATCTGGGTATGAAGGCCCTCTCGATGTTTTGCTTATTATGGCAAAATCACAAAAAGTAGATCTTATGAAGATCTCAATTTTACAACTAACAGAGCAATATTTAGTATTTATTGCTGAAGTTAGAAAAAAGAACTTAGAATTAGCTGCTGATTATCTTGTCATGGCAGCATGGTTAGCTTATCTAAAATCAAACTTATTGCTGCCTAGAGAAGAAACAGGTGAAGAACTAACAGCTGAACAAATGGCTGAAAGGTTAAAGTTTCAATTAAAAAAATTAGAAGCAATCAGACAAGTTTCTGAAAAACTTATGAACTTGCCGGTATTAGGAACTAATTTTTTTAATCGTGGAATGCCTGAAGGAATTAGATTAATTAGAACACCTGAGTATTATCTGAGTTTATATGATTTACTAAAATCATATGCTAATCAAAGATATAAATCTGCTTATTCATCAATGGTAATTGAAAGACCCGCTGTATATGCGATGGAAGAGGCATTGGTTAGACTTCAAAGAATGGTGGGAACAGCTTTTGAATGGACAAAGTTAGAAAGTTTCTTACCACCTGAATTTTCGAAAGGTAAAAATGCAAGGTCAGGTGTTGCTGGTACTCTTGCTGCAGCAATGGAATTGGTGAGAGAGGGCGTTCTTGAAGTACAACAACTTGCTCCATTTGGACCAGTATTTATTAAGAATAAAAATAATAACGAAGAAATCATAGGTTGATAAATGAGTAAAGAAGCTTCTATAAATAATATTGCTGATTTTCCTTCAGAACATAGAGATAGCCTAAGAATATTGGAGGCCTTATTATTTGCTGCAAATGAACCATTGGACGCTGAAAGCTTAAAAGCAAGATTGCCTAAAGGAGCAAACTTAAACAAATTATTAAACTTACTAAAGGCACAGTATGAGAACCGTGGAGTAAACCTTATTAAAACTGGTAAAAGATGGAGTTTAAAAACAGCTCAAGACTTAGCGCCAATGATGAAGAAAGAAAAAATTGTTCAGAGGAAATTATCAAAAGCTGCAACAGAGACCTTATCTATTATTGCCTATCATCAACCTGTTACAAGAGCTGAAGTTGAAGATATAAGAGGAGTACAATTTAGTCCTGGAACACTTGATATTTTGATGGAATTGAATTGGGTTAGGCCAATTGGTCGAAAAAAAGTACCAGGTAGCCCAATCATATACGGTACTACTGATTTTTTTCTTGAGTACTTTGGATTGGAACAAGTTTCAGATCTTCCAGGTTTGGAAGAGCTTAAAGCTTCTGGACTTTTAGAAAGCAGACTGCCTGGAAACTTAGATATTGCAGAGCCTAAAGAAGTAGATTTATCTGAAGTAGAGCCTTTTGGTGAAGATGAAAATATTGATGATTTGATCCAAAGTGGCAATGAATCTGAATAATTAATTTCCTAATTATATCTCATAAGAAAAAATTGAATTAAATCAATTAGATAAAAATTATCTAATTTCTTTAATGTTATTGATAATCATTCTCAATAGTATATATAATCTTGCAAATTAGAATTATTATAAGGAATATTACAGTGAATATAAAATCAATATCAATTGCACTTATATTTAGTTTCATTTCAAGCATGGTGTTTGCAAATGAAGTAAATGTGTACACATCAAGACATTATGACTCAGATGCTGAGTTGTATTCAAGTTTTACAGCCGATACAGGAATTAAAGTAAATATTATTTCTGGTAAAGGTAAGGCTTTAATGGAGCGTTTAAACTCTGAAGGTGCAAATTCACCTGCGGATGTTTTCATTACAGTTGATGCAGGAAATTTATGGAAGGTTCAAAAAGATGGCATGTTCCAAAGTATTTTATCATCTGTTGTTGACTCTGTTGTTCCAGAAAACTTAAGAGGTCCTAATAATGAATGGGTTGCAATAGCAAAACGTTCAAGAGTTATGTATTACAACCCTCTAAATGTTTCAGCTGAGGAAATGGAAAATCTGGCTTATGAAGATCTTTCTGATCCTAAATGGATTGGAAGAATTGCAATCAGGAGTTCTGGAAACATGTATAATCAGTCTCTAGTATCATCATTAATCTCTAACCATGGTGTTGCAACTATTGAAAAATGGGGACACCGTTTTGTAGGTAACTTTGCAAGAAAACCTGAAGGTAACGATAGAGCTCAGATCATGGCCGTTGCTAATGGTGAAGCGGATATTGCTATCGCTAATAGTTATTATATTGGCCTTATGTTATCTGGAAAAAAAGGTGATGAACAAAGAGCTGCGGCTAGGAAAGTGAATTTACATTTTCCAAGTCAAGCAGGTAGAGGCGCTCACATAAACGTAAGTGGAGCTGGATTAATGAAAAATTCACCTAATAAGGCTAACGCTGTAAAATTTATTGAGTTTTTATTATCTGACAAAGCTCAAGAGCACATTGTTAATAACACTTATGAATATCCACTAAGTGTAAGTGTAGCTCCAAGTGATTTAATCGCACAGTTTGGCACTGGTTTCAAAGAAGACCAGACTTCTGTTGCAGATTATGGAAAATTCAATCCAGAAGCTGTTAAGTTAATGGATCGAGTAGGTTGGCAATAGCAGTATTGTTGCTCTTGATTAAATAATATTAAAAGCATATTTATTTGTATGTTCCAAAAATATCTAAATTCATGGTCTTTGTTACCGGTAATATGCTTCATTTTTTTTATTACTCCGGTTGTGATTGTCATATCAAGCTTATTCGGAGATTATTCAGATAATTGGTCTCATCTTTATAATTATGTTTTAGGATCATACATTAAAAATTCTATATATCTTGTTTCAGGTGTTTTAATTTTAGTTACGATTATTGGTGTTTCTACAGCATGGCTTGTAACCAATTATGATTTCTTTTGTAAAAATATTTTAGAGTGGGCCCTTATTCTACCTCTCGCAGTTCCACCTTATATTCTTGCGTACACATTTACTGGATTATTTGACACATATGGTACTGCCAATAATTTAGTCAGAGACATATTTAATTTAAGTAACGAATTTACATTATTTCCAAAAGTTAGAAATGTACCAGGCGCAATAATAGTTTTTTCTTTTACGCTCTATCCATATGTGTATCTGGTATCTAGAATGGCATTCATAAATCAGTCTAGATCAATTTTAGAATCTGGAAGAACACTTGGCCTTAATAGATTAGAAGTTTTCTATAGATTGGCAGTTCCAATGATAAGACCTGCTATAATCGCTGGTCTAATGCTCGTTGCAATGGAAACCTTATCCGATTTTGGTGCGGTTGATCATTTTGCTATTTCAACTTTTACCACTGGTATTTTTAGAACATGGTATGGCATGTATGATATTCATACAGCGAAACAATTGGCATCTTTACTTTTGATAATTGCGATTATGTTTATCATTGCTGAGAAATACTCTAGAAAAAATGCAGACTATTCTTTTGCGGGATCAGTCTTTAGACAATTTAATCCATTAAAACTAAGTGGATTTAAAAACTTTTTAGCGTTTTTATTTTGTTTCATTCCAATATTTATAGGATTTATTTTACCTATTTTAGAATTATCTTACTGGGCATTTAACTACAAACTAGATTTTTTTAATGAAAGATTTATTACAACTGCATGGAACAGTTTTTATCTAGCAATTATTTCTGCATTTCTGTGCACATGCCTTGCAATCATTATAAATTTCTCGGTTAGATACAAAAGTAATGAAGTTTTAAAATTTCTGAGCTCTTTTTTAACAGTAGGTTATGCAGTTCCTGGAATTATATTGGCAATAGGTGTCATGCAGCTGCTTACATTTATAGATGCAAGTTTTGTTGGTAAGTATTTTAAATTCTTATTAACTGGAAGTTTAATTGGTTTGATTTTGGCATATGTTATTAAATCTTATGCTCTAGCGAGTTCAACAATTGAATCAGGCTACCAAAGAGTTAACATTAGACTCGACGATGTTGCAAAATCGCTTAAAAGTTCAGGATGGTCACTTTTATCATCAGTTCATTTACCGCTATTAAAGACAAGTTTTCTTACAAGTGTTCTGTTAGTTGTTTCTGAGGTAATTAAAGAGCTTCCTGCAACACTTATTCTAAGACCTTTTAATTTTGATACATTAGCTGTTTATACTTATATCTTTGCAGCTGAAGAACGAATGTATGATGCTGCGGCTCCTTCAATTTCTATTGTTATGATAGGTTTGCTGCCTATAATTATATTGACTAGAATGATAAGAACATCTAGACCAGCAAGAAGAGATTAAAATGACAACACTTGAAATTAAAAATCTGAATCATTACTATATCAAGGGCAAACCAGTTCTCAACAACATTGACATTGATCTTGAAGAGGGAGAAATTTTATCAATCTTGGGTCCTTCAGGATGTGGTAAAACAACCTTATTAAGAATAATTGCTGGGCTTGAAAAAGAAAAGAATGGTAGCATACAAATAAATAATAGAATTGTTTCAGATCATTTTCACACTTTGCCCACTGAGAAGAGAGATGTTGGATTAGTTGTTCAAGAACGGGCATTATTTCCTCACATGTCTATTATAAAAAATGTGATGTTTGGGATTAAATTTAATAAAGCAAAAAAACAAGAAATTGCGATGAACTTATTAAGACTATTTGAAGTTGATAAATATGCCCATAATTTTCCAAATGAAATTTCTAGTGGAGAACAGCAAAGAGTTGCAATTGCAAGAGCAATGGCTCCCAATCCAAAAATTTTATTAATGGACGAACCTTTTGGAACACTTGATCACTCTCTCACGCATCAATTAAGAATAGAAACTAAAAAAGTTCTAAAAGATAATAAAATTACAGCAATTATAGTTTCACATGATTTTGATGATGCTATTTCTATGTCTGACAGAGTAATTGTTATTGAGGAAGGGGCCATTAAGCAGCAAGGTACCGCAAAAGATATAACTAATATAGTTAGAGAAAAATCTATAGATTTCAGTAGTATAAGTGAGAAATCTTAATTATATTCTTTAAATAATTTTTTTAATATATAGTAATAATAGATATCTTGGAGAAAACCATATGGGAATTAGTTTTTGGCAAATTTTAATCGTTGTTGCACTTCTTGTTATTCTTTTTGGAAGAGGGAAAATTTCTGAATTGATGGGTGATGTTGCCAAAGGAGTTAAAAGCTTTAAAAAAGGCATCAACGACGATGATGAGTCTAATTCAATCAATAAATCTGAAGATAACTCTAACAAAGAGTAAATTCAGCTAAAATCATGTTACCTGGAATCGGTGGAGTTGAATACTTAGTTATTGCTGCATTAATAATTATTTTTGTGGGCCCTAAGGATTTGCCCGCTGTATTGAGAACCCTTGGCCGTTGGTGGGGCAAAATAAGAAATATATCTAGAGAATTTAAAACAAGCATCAATTCAATTGCAAATGAGACCGGAATTGATGAAATCAAAAAGAATATTGAAGACTCAAGTACTAAAAGTTTCACAGATGAAATGCGAGACAGCATTAATCAATCAATTATTGATGATGAAAAGAAGGATGAAAAGAAAGATTAATAAATGAGTCCTGAGTCCAAAGATATAAATGATAGTAAGCAACCGTTACTTCAGCATTTAATTGAACTTCGTAAACGTCTTGTAAAATCTTTAATTTTAATATCTGTTCTATTTGTAATCTCTTATATATTTGCTGACACAATATATAACTTTTTAGTTCAACCTTATGCAGATGCTGTCGAAGGTGAACAGGGAAGACGGTTAATTTTTACTGCTCTTCACGAAACTTTTTTTACCTACCTTAAAGTCGCTCTTTTTGCTTCATTATTTTTATCTTTGCCATACGTTTTAACGCAGATTTGGATATTTATGGCTCCAGGTTTATACAAGAATGAGAAAATGGTTGTTATACCTTATTTAATTGCAACACCATTGCTTTTCCTGCTTGGCTCAGCTCTTGTCTATTATCTTATTATGCCTTTAGCAATTAAGTTCTTTTTGTCATTCGAATCAATTGGTGGGAATGGAGCTTTGCCAATACAGTTAGAAGCGAAAGTGAATGAATATTTAAGTCTAATTATGAGACTCATTTTTGCTTTTGGTCTCAGTTTCCAACTTCCAATTTTATTAACATTATTAGCAAGGGTGGGGTTTGTATCAAGTAAAGGTCTTAAAAAAAATAGAAAGTTTGTGATTGTAGGTGTTTTTGCTGCAGCGGCAATTTTAACTCCTCCAGATCCAATTTCACAAATTGGACTAGGAATTCCAATTCTTTTGCTTTATGAACTATCAATATTCGCAGTTCAATTTATTGAGAATAAGAGAGTGGAAAATAAGTAATCAATGTTTGATATAAAAAAAATCAGAGAAAATCCTGAGGATTTTGATAAAATTTTATCAAAAAGAAATCATAATCCGATTTCTGAAGAAATATTAGATTTAGATAAGAAAAACAAAGATCTGATAGCTCAGCTTCAATCTCTTCAAGAAGAACGAAACTCTAAATCAAAAAAAATTGGAGAACTTTCTTCTCAAGGAAATAGCGAAGAGGCCTCAAATTTAAAACAAGAAGTTTCAGCTTTAAAATCTAAACTTCAAGAGCTTGATGAGGCGCAAAAGAATTCACAAAATGCTTTGAATGATGTTTTGTCTAGGATTCCGAACTTGCCTCATGAAAGTGTCCCAGTGGGAGATGAGACAAAAAATAAAGAGATAAAATTGATTGGTGAGAAAAAAGATTTTTCATTTGAGCTGAAAGAACACTTTGATATTGGTGAAGATCTTGGAATAATGAGTTTTGAAGATGCAGCAAATATATCTGGTGCAAGATTTGTTATTCAAAAGGGTATGCTTTCTAGGCTAGAAAGATCAATATCAAATTTTATGTTGGACCTTCATACTTCGGAGTTTGGATATGAAGAAGTTAATGTCCCCATTCTTGTTCGAGGTGATGCGCTTTATGGAACAGGCAATTTACCTAAATTTGAAGAAGATTTGTTTAAAACAACGAATGATTATTTTTTAATTCCAACTGCAGAGGTGCCTCTATCAAATTTAACCAGAGGAAAAATATTGGATATAGCAGATCTACCGAAACGATTTGTATCTCACACTCCTTGTTTTAGATCAGAGGCCGGTGCGGCTGGTAAAGATACTCGGGGAATCATGAGACAACATCAATTTTATAAGGTTGAACTTGTAAGCATGACTTCTGAACAAAAGTCAGAAGATGAACATGAAAGAATGCTTAGTTGTGCTGAAGAAGTTCTAAAAAAATTAGATCTTCACTATAGAGTTGTCATCTTGTCTTCAGAAGATATGGGTTTTTCTGCACAAAAAACGTATGATATTGAAGTTTGGCTTCCAGGCCAAAAAGCCTACAGAGAAATATCTAGTTGTTCGAATTGTGGAGATTTTCAAGCAAGGAGAATGGATTCGCGCTATAAGGATGGAAAAGATATAAAATTTCTTCATACTTTAAATGGTTCCGGCCTTGCAGTTGGAAGAACTTTAATAGCTATTATGGAAAATTATCAAAATTCTGATGGCTCAATAGAAGTTCCAGATGTACTTCAACCGTATATGAATAATCAAAAAACCATTTCCTAGTTTCTAAGTTATGTCAGCTATCGATTTAAAAAATTCTCGTATACTCATTACTAACGATGATGGCTATTTTTCACCTGGTATAAATCTTCTAAAATCAATCGTAGAAACTTTTTCCAATGATGTTTGGATTATTGCTCCTGAGTTTGAAAAAAGTGGTGCATCTCATGCCTTATCATTTACATCTGATCTAAAATTGAAAGAACAGGGAGAAAAAATTTTTTCAGTAAATGGAACTCCAGGAGATTGCGTAGCAATTGCTCTTGATCGAGTCTTAAAAGATAAACGTCCAGACATATTATTATCTGGTGTAAATAGTGGCTGTAATATTGGTGAGGATACAACATATTCTGGAACAATTGCTGGTGCCATGGAAGGTATTATGAGAAAAGTTCCATCAATATCAATAAGTCAAAATTATGAGTCTGGTAAAAAAGATCAGATTAAATGGGATGCTACAAATCATTTTTTTCCAGAGATATTTGAGAAATTATCTAGAATTGGTTGGCAAGAAGATACTTTTATTAATATCAATTTTCCACACTGCGAACCAAGTAATGTTAAAGGTATTGAAATTACTACTCAGGGCAATAGGGACTCCGATGATTTAATAATTTATGAAAAGGAAAGGAACATCTTCAGATTTGGATTAAGAAGAAGAGCTGAAGAACATGGAAATAAATTAGGTGTGACACAAAATAAAAGAGTTCCGGGGTTTATGACAGATGTTGAAGCAATAGCAAATCATTATATATCAATCACCCCAATGCATATTGATTTAACGCACGAAAATTCATTAATTAGACTTAAAGAAGGGTTAAATTAAATATAATTATTTAGTTCAAAAAATTGTTCTAAGTATGTATATTGCTTAAAAAAAGGAGTTATTACATGGACCAGTTATTTGTTCAATTAATGCCATTATTTTTAATTTTTGGTGTTTTCTATTTTCTTCTCATAAGACCTCAACAAAGAAGAGTTAAAGAGCACAAGGCTATGGTGTCTGCAATACAACGTGGAGATAAGATATTAACTTCTGGAGGCATGAAGGGAAAAGTTGTTAGAGTAATAAATGACTTTGATATTGAAGTTGAAATTTCTCAGGGAGTAAATGTAGTAATTGTTAAATCTACTGTTTCTGAGGTAGAAGCTACACAGCCAGTAAAATAAAATCATAAATGCTTTATTTTTCTAGATCAAAAAAGCTATTAATCTTTTTGACAATTGGAATAGGTTTATTATTTGCCTTACCTAATTTTTTTACCAAAGATTCTCTAAATAGTTTTCCAAATTTTTTTCCCAATCAACAGGTTAATCTTGGTTTAGATTTACAAGGAGGATCACATCTGCTTTTAGAGGTTGATACAGATGTTATAATAAATGAGCGGATTGATAATTTAACTTCTGATTTAAGGAAACTATATCGCGAAGAAGATCTTAAAATATCAAGTATAAAAACGACAGATGGGTCTCTCAAGTTTAAATCCTCTTCTACAGCCCAATCTGTGATAAATAAAATAAAAGATTTATCAGTTACAGACTCTCAAAATTTGCTTCAAGTTGGCTCCTCATCAAATTTGATAGTAAATATTAATAGCGATGAATATTTAGAAATACTATTTACTGAAGAATATAAAAAGCTTTTAACAATTAATGCTGTAAATCAATCATTAGAAATTGTTAGAAGAAGAATAGATGAGCTTGGAACTAGAGAACCAGCAATTCAAAGGCAAGGCACATCAAGGATTATTATACAAGTTCCTGGACTTGAGGATCCAGATCAAATTAAATCTTTGCTTGGACAAACTGCTAAGCTTACTTTTCAATTAGTTGATCAATCGGTTGTATATGATCCTCAGAAACCAGATAAAGCTCCAATCGGCTCTGAAGTTTTACCTTCAGATGATGATCCAAATTATAAATATATTGTTAAAAAAAGAGTCATGGTGGGTGGTGAAAATTTAGTAGATGCACAACCAGGGTTTGACCCACAAACAAATGAACCGATTGTAACTTTTCGCTTTGATGGTATAGGAGCTAAAAAATTTGGAAGAGTAACACAACAAAATGTTGGGAAACCTTTTGCAATTATACTTGACGATAGAGTAGTAAGCGCTCCAGTGATCAGAGATGCTATTCTTGGAGGCTCGGGCCAAATATCAGGTGGCTTTACATCGGAAGAAGCAAATGAATTGGCAATACTTCTTAGGGCCGGTGCACTTCCTGCGCCGTTAATTATATTAGAAGAACGGTCAGTTGGCCCTGATTTAGGAGCGGACTCTATTAATGCTGGAAAAATAGCTGCGATAATTGGTTTTGCCGCTGTCATTTTATTTATGTTATTTATATATCGAACGTTTGGACTATTTGCAGACATCGCTCTTATCATTAACTTATTATTAGTTCTTGGTGTCCTTTCAATGTTTCAAGCAACTCTAACTCTACCAGGAATAGCTGGTATAATTCTTACTATTGGAATGGCTGTCGATGCCAATGTTCTTATCTTTGAAAGGGTCAAAGAAGAGTTAAGAAATGGAAGTTCAATGATAAACTCCATAGATAATGGATATAAAAGAGCATTATCAACAATATTAGATGCAAATATCACCACTTTAATAGCCGCAATAATATTATTTTTTATGGCTTCTGGCCCTGTAAGAGGATTTTCTATTACTCTTGCTATTGGTATTTTTACATCTGTCTTTACAGCATTTACAGTTACAAGATTTTTTATTTCACTGAGAGTAAGAAAAATGAAATCAGAAAGTGTAGGGCTTAAGATATGAATTTAGACTTTAGTTCAAAAAATATATCATTTTTAAAAATTCATATTATCGGTTTTGTATTATCCTCATTATTAATTATTGGATCTATAATATCTTTTTTCTCATTTGGCCTAAACTTTGGAATAGATTTCAAAGGTGGAACGCTTATTGAAATTGAAACAAAAGAAGATGTTGATATATCACAAATTAGATCAGCACTAAATGACCTTTCTCTTGGAGATATTCAAATACAAGAATTTGGATCTAAGAATGATATTTTAATCCGTATTGAGCAACAATCTGGGGGCGATAAAATTCAGCAGAATGTTGTAGAGATTGTAAAAAATAAACTAGATAATGACCTTAGTTCTTCTGTAAATTATCGGAGAACTGAAGTAGTTGGCCCCAAAGTAAGTGGTGAATTGATACAAGCTGGAACGTTTGCAATTGCTCTTGCTGTATTTGCAATGCTTTTATATATCTGGTTTAGATTTGAATGGCAGTTTTCACTTGGCGCTGTATTAGCGCTTGTTCATGACATAATTCTTACGATAGGGATATTTTGTATCACTCAGTTGGAATTTAATCTTCCAATTATAGCAGCAATACTGACCATAGTTGGTTACTCAATGAATGATACTGTTGTTGTATACGATAGAGTAAGAGAAAACCTGAGAAAACATAGATCACTTGTAATCGATCAATTATTAGACTTATCAATTAATGAAACTTTATCTCGAACGATAATTACATCTATTACAACTTTATTAGCTCTTTTATCACTTTATATTTTTGGTGGGTCCGTTATCAAGGGATTTACCTTTGCTATGATATGGGGAGTTTTAGTTGGAACATATTCTTCAATATTTGTAGCTGCGCCATTGCTTAAATATTTAGACGTTAAAAGAGACTGGACTAGTACTTCAGCCGTAGACTCTACTAGAAAATAATTTAGGCTAAATTTTGAGCAGCCACCATTGCCAATAACATCGGAATTGACAGCATTGTATTTGTTCTTGAAAATAGCATAGCTGTTCTAGCAGATTTCGCCTTAGTATCCGCATCAGCCTCAACTATACCAAGTGCTCTTTTCTGATTAGGCCAAATAACCATCCATACATTATAAGCCATAATTAGAGCTAGCCACATCCCAATTCCAATTGTAAGGGCTCTTGGATCATTAAAATTTGGTATCGTTAGAATAAGAGCGTTAATAGCTCCTGAGTGACCATAATAAAGAGCAAGAGTAATTAATCCAGTTATTACTGTTGCTAAGGCAGCCCATCTAAACCAGAAGAGCGCTGCAGGCGCAATGACTTTTCCAATTGCAGGTTTTTGTTCATCAGGAATATTAGGCATATTAGGTATTTGAACAAAGTTAAAATACCAAAGGAGTCCAATCCACATTACTCCAACAACAACATGTAAATATCTAAATATTGTCTGCCAGAAAATTAGATCAAAAGACAGATCATAAGCTTTAAACATTATAATAAGTAAAATTAATAATAATACCGTTCCAGCTATTATTGTTTTATTCAATGATTGGAGAATGTTTGCCATTTTTTATCCTTAATAAATAATTATGATTCTATTTGTATCAAAAAAAATTAAAAAAATTAAACTAAATTTTTTAAATATTTACCTGTATAGCTTTTTTTATTCTTTTTTAGTGCCTCAGGGGTTCCACAGCCAATGATTTCCCCACCATTATCGCCACCTTCTGGCCCTAAATCAATTAACCAATCAGCAGTCTTAATAACATCTAAGTTGTGTTCAATAACAACTATGGTATTACCTTGCTCAACTAATATTTGAAGCACTTCTAATAACTTTTTAATATCATGAATGTGTAGACCGGTTGTAGGTTCATCTAAGATATATAATGTTTTACCAGTTGCTCTTTTTGATAATTCTTTCGATAACTTAATTCTTTGTGCCTCTCCACCTGAGAGAGTTGTGGCTTGTTGCCCAATTTTAATATATCCAAGCCCAACACTATTTAAGGTGCTCAATTTATTTTTAATTAAGGGAATAGGATCAAAGAACTTTAATCCTTCATCAACTGTCATGTTTAAAATATCAGAAATATTTTTATCTTTATATTTTATCTCAAGTGTCTCACGATTATACCTCTTTCCCTCACATTCATCGCAAGTTACATATACATCTGGAAGAAAGTGCATTTCTATTTTAATTACACCATCGCCTTCACATGCCTCACATCTGCCTCCCCTAACATTAAATGAAAATCTACCGGCTTTATATCCTCTAGCTTTTGACTCTGGTAATCCTGCAAACCAATCTCTAATAAAAGTAAAAGCACCTGTGTAAGTTGCTGGATTTGACCGTGGTGTTCTTCCAATGGGGGATTGATCTATATCAATTACTTTATCTAGATTGTTTATGCCTTCAATAGTTTTAAAAGATGATGGATTAGTATTGGAGCCATTTAATTCTTTTGCAATGGCCTTATAGAGTGTATTTATAGTAAGAGTGGATTTGCCACTTCCTGAAACTCCTGTAATGCATGTAAGTGTCCCCAATGGGATTTCACAATCAACATTTTTAAGGTTATTCCCAGAAGCACCTTTTATATTTATTTTTTTATTATCTTTTGCCTCACGTCTTTTAGCCGGCACATCAATAATCATTTTTTTTGATAAATATTGACCAGTTAAACTTTTTTTATTTTTCATAATTTCTTTTGCAGTTCCAGTTGCAGTTACAAAACCCCCTTTAACTCCAGCTTCTGGACCTAAATCAATAATATGATCAGAGTTGATCATAGCTTCTTCGTCATGCTCTACGACAATGACAGTGTTACCAAGATTTCGAAGTCGTTTTAGAGTTTCAAGTAATCTTGCATTGTCTCTTTGGTGCAATCCTATTGAAGGCTCATCTAAAACATAGAGCACACCAGTAAGACCTGAGCCAATTTGAGAAGCTAATCTGATGCGTTGAGACTCCCCGCCAGATAAAGTTCCTGAGTTCCTCGATAAAGTAAGATATTCAAGACCAACATTATCTAAGAAATTTACTCTTTCATTCAATTCTTTTAAAATTCTATATGAGATTTCAATTTCTTTTTTTGATAGATTTTTCTCAAGTTTTTGAAACCAAGATAAAGATTCCTTAATTGATTTTTGACATAATTGTCCAATATTAAGACCATTAATCTTAACAGCTAAAGCCTCTTTTTTGAGTCTTAGGCCATCACATGCATGACAATTACTTTCAGTTTGATACTTTTCAATATTTGATCTCATCCAATCACTGTCAGTTTCTAAATATCTTCTTTCAAGATTATTAACAACTCCCTCAAATTCTTTATAATATGTATAACCATCGTCATATTTAAATTTCACTTCATCATCAGAACCAAAAAGAATAATTTCTTTAATATTTTTACTAAGTTTTTTCCATGGTGTATCAAGTGAAAACTTAAAATGCTTTGATATACTCTCACAAACTTGCTTATAGTAACTAGACGTAACGATTGGCCATGGAGCTATAGCACCTTCGTTAATTGATAAATTTTTATCTGGAATTACTAGCTTTACATCAATTGATAGATCTGTACCTATTCCATCACATTCAGGACAGGCACCGTATGGATTATTAAAAGAAAATAATCTTGGCTCAATTTCTTCAATTGTGAAGCCTGAGACGGGACAAGCAAATTTAGAGGAAAAAATTTCCTCTTTTGGAGCTTTTCCATTTTTTTCATAATCTTCAATTATTACTATTCCATCTGCAATATTAAGTGCCGTTTCTATGCTGTCTGCCAGCCGATTACCCAAATCTTTAGATAGAGAGATTCTATCAACTACCACTGATATATCGTGTTTCTTTTTTTTATCTAAATCAGGAAGTGAGTCAAATTCGTATTGCTCTCCATCAATTTTTACTCTTTGAAATCCTTTTTTCTGAAGCTCTGATAACTCTTTTTTATACTCACCTTTTCTTCCTCTTACTATCGGAGCTAATATTAGGAATTTTGAACCTTCAGGCCTTGATCTAATTCTATCTACCATTTGAGTAACAGTTTGACTTTTTATTGGCAAACCGGTTGTAGGAGAATAAGGAATACCAATTCGAGCATAGAGCAAGCGCAAGTAATCATATATCTCTGTAACAGTTCCTACAGTTGATCTTGGATTTTTAGAAGTTGTTTTTTGCTCAATCGATATTGCTGGGCTTAATCCCTCAATCAAATCAACATCAGGTTTTTGCATCATCTGAAGAAATTGTCTTGCATACGCTGATAGACTTTCGACATATCTTCTTTGGCCTTCTGCGTAGATAGTATCAAATGCTAGAGACGATTTTCCAGAGCCTGAAAGGCCAGTTATTATTGTCAGTTTATCTCTTGGAATCTTAACATTAATGTTTTTTAGATTATGTTCTCTTGCTCCTTGAATTGAAATATTTTTGTTCATCTCAACATTATAATTAGTTTGATTTATTAAGACTTAAAGATAGTTGTGAATAAAATAATTATCTTTGTTTTTTTGTATACACCAAGATATTAAATAGTTAATTTATACACATGGCGTCAAGTTTAAATAAAGTAATGCTTATTGGCAATTTAGGGGCTGACCCTATTATAAGACAAACGCAAGATGGAAAAAAATTGGCCCAGTTAAGTCTTGCTACTTCAGAATCCTGGAAAGATAAAAATACAGGAGAGAGAAGAGATAAAACTCAATGGCACAGAATAGTTATATTTAACGATGGTTTAGCGGGTGTTGTTGAGAATTACCTTAAAAAAGGATCCAAAATATATATTGAAGGACAACTTCAAACAAGAAAGTTCACTGATAATAATGGAGTTGAAAAATATACAACTGAGGTTGTTCTTGCAAATTATAATGGAACTTTGACAATGCTTGATAGCAGAGGAGGAGGATCCAGTGACTTTGGTGGTGAATCTTCGCCTCAAATTGATCAAGACATGTCTCAGGATAGCAATTTTTCTTCTTCTGATGACCTGGATATTGATGATGAAATTCCCTTTTAAAATGGCTTAATTGCCATTTTTCTGTTATAATTCTCTATAATGTTAATCATAAAAAATGCTTCATATTTGGCTGTTTTTGGCTAATTATTAACCACTATTTAGGGCTTTAAATTGACTGATTCAAACGATCAAAATAGTAAAAGTGTAACTGAAGAAATCACATCTATTTCACCGATTCCAATCGATGACGAGATGCAAAAATCTTACTTAGATTACGCAATGAGTGTAATCGTGAGTAGAGCATTGCCTGATGTAAGAGACGGACTAAAGCCTGTTCATAGAAGAATTTTGTATGCAATGCATGAGGCTGGGTATGAATGGAATAAGCAGCATAGAAAGAGTGCTAGGGTAGTTGGTGATGTAATTGGTAAGTATCACCCCCATGGTGATCAAGCGGTATATGATGCGCTAGTTAGATTGGCACAAGATTTTTCTATGAGAGTACCTCTGCTTGATGGTCAGGGTAACTTTGGTTCGATGGACGGGGATCGAGCGGCGGCAATGAGGTATACAGAAGTCCGCATGGCAAAAATATCTAAATTTCTACTAGAGGATATTGAAAAAGATACTGTTGAATACAGACCTAATTATGATGAAAGTGAAAATGAGCCAATAGTACTTCCAGCAAAATATCCAAATCTACTTGTTAATGGGGCAGGTGGAATTGCAGTTGGAATGGCTACTAATATATTGCCTCATAATCTAGGTGAAGTTATCGATGCTTGTGTTGCTTATATAGATGATCAAGAAATTTCTTTTGAAAAGATAAATGAAATAATAAAAGGACCAGACTTTCCTACAGGAGGAAAAATAGTTGGCACAAAAGGAATTAAAGACTCACAAAAAAGTGGAAGAGGATCGATTATTGTTCAAGCTAAGTCAACGTTTGAAGAATTTAAAAGTGATCGTGAAGCAATTATTTTTACAGAGTTGCCTTATCAAGTAAATAAATCAACTTTAATTGAAAAGATAGCAGAGCTTGTAAGAGATAAAAAAATTGAAGGGATCAGTGATTTGAGAGATGAGTCTGACCGACAAGGTGTCAGAGTAGTTGTTGAACTTAAAAAAGGAGTCATCGCACAAGTAATTTTAAATAAATTATACAAGTTTACGCCTTTGCAAAGTTCATATGGTGTTAACGCTTTAGCTCTCAACGATCAAAAGCCAGAGTTGATGAATATAAAAGATTTCTTAAGGCATTTCATAAATCACCGAGT
>JBJLDC010000005.1:0-52816 GCA_045567365.1 Candidatus Pelagibacterales bacterium
AGACAAAATTAACATTCCATGAGCAGCTTCACTACCAAGAACTTTTTGCCACGAATAAGTTACAACATCTAATTTTGGCCAATCCATTTCCATAGAAAAAACCGCAGAAGTTGCATCACATATTGTTAGACCTTTTCTCTCACTACTAATCCAATCAGAATTTTTTATTCTAACGCCAGCAGTTGTTCCATTCCACGTAAACACAATATCATTGTCCGGATTACTATTTGAAAAATCTGGGATATCCCCATAATCAGCTTTTACGAGTATTTTATCTTCTAGGGGCAATTGCTCACCAACATCAATATTCCAATCATGGCCAAAATTTTCCCAAGAATAAACTTCTACTCCTCTTTGACCTAGCAGGCACCACATTGCCATTTCAAGAGCGCCAGTGTCAGAAGCAGGAACAATACCAATCAAATAATCATCTGGTATTTGTAACACACTTCTAGATTTATCAATTACCTCTTGTAATTTTGCTACTGCAGGTTTTGATCTATGAGATCTAGATAATTCTGCGCCCTTTAATTTATCAAAAGACCAACCCGGGGGCTTTGCGCATGGGCCTGAAGAAAAAAAAGGATAGTGAGGTTTTTGTGAGGGTTTTTCCATATTTTTATTCTTTCATTAAAAGAGTAACGAGTCCATCAATTGGTTTTGGATCGAAAAAAGTAGATTTTGGGGGCACAATTTTTCCAGCATCAGCAACGGACATTATCTCATGCATTGTCATTGGGCAAATAAAAAAAGCAACATCAGCAATAGTTAAATCAACTTTCTCTTCTAAAAATTGAGCACCAAATTTACCCGGAACATGAGTTTTTTCTATGATTTTTAATTCCATCTTTTTTAATAGTATATTTTTTAGTACTAAATTTTCTATTATCTCTGAGTCAGTTTTTTTTGATTTCTTAATAGTATTATTTTTTCTTATATTCAGATTATGCCATTTATTATTACAATAAATTGAAACTTCTCCTCTTTTTGATGGCTGTTTGAAAGTGCTTATTTCTAATTTATTAAACTGTTTTTTAAGAAGAAGAATAAATTGATCGTAGTTCCACTTTTTGAATTTAATTACTTTATTATAACTAAGTATGTTTATATTATTTTTATCAAAAATAACTGATAGCAAAGGAATGCTTTTCTTAGTTTTATTTTTATTTCCATAATTAGAATATAACTTCTCCATTGAGGAAAATCTATGATGACCATCGGCAATATATAGTTTATCAATTTTTTTTAGATTTTTTTCTATCAGTTTTATATCTTTATCATTATCAACTTTCCATAAAGAATGGATTGTGCCTCCTGAAGTTTGAAAATTATAAAGTGGTTTTATTTTTTTATATCGATTGTAAATGCTATTTAAATTTGTTTTAGATTTATGTGAGAAATATACTGGACCAACTTGAATATTAGTATTTTTTGTTGTTCTTAATATTCTATCACAACGAGCCTCTAAAGTATTTTCATGTTTAAGTATTTTTGGGTTTTTCTCATTAATATCTATACTCGCTACAATTCCAAATTGAGATTTATTGTACTTTTCTAATCTATAAATATAAAAAGAATCTTTTTCATCCTGCGAAATGATGTTTTCATTAATCATTGCTGATAGATGATCTAGTGAATGTTTTTTTGATAATTTTTTAGAAATTCCTGGATAGAATGCTTCTGGACTAATCACATTTAAAAAATTCCATTTAGAATTTTTCATTATTTTTGATATATCGTCAGCATTCAGATTATCAAAAGCAGGCATTATTACTTTTTTTACTAAATGATTTTTAGCCCTTAAAGCTCTGAAAGGTCTAATATTTAATGACATATTTCTGAACCTTTTGATTATTTAGATTGGACATAAGTAAGCATTAATATGTCCTAAAATTGTTGCAAATTAAAGAAAAATTTAGACTATTGACATAAATTAGTCGCAGTCTATATTCAGCCCGTTTTAACAATCTTTTAATATTTCAAGTATGTTTGCAATTATATCAAGCGGTGGAAAACAATATAAAGTATCTGAGAATACAATACTAACCGTAAACAAATTATCTGGCACTGCTGGTGATCATGTCGAAATTAGTGATGTTTTATTTGCTAGTGATGGAAAAGAATTTTCTGTTGGCGAACCACTAATAGATGGTGCTAAAGTTAATCTTGAAATTATCAAACAAGATAGAGATCGAAAAATTCTTATTTTTAAGAAAAAAAGAAGAAAAAACTTCAGAAGAAAAAATGGACATAGACAAGATATGACCTTTCTTCAAGTTAAGTCATTAAATATTCCTGGTTTTAAACCAAAGACTAAAGCAAAAAGTGTCGAGGTTGATAAAGCCTCTAAAGAGAAAACAGTTAAGAAATCTGTTGTTAAAAAGAAAACAGCTACCTCAAAGGATAAATAGATATGGCAACAAAAAAAGCTGGGGGATCATCGAAGAACGGAAGAGATTCCGCCGGACGCAGACTAGGTATTAAAAAATTTGGTGGTGAAGCAGTAATACCTGGTAATATTATTGCTAGGCAACGTGGCACTAAATGGCACCCAGGGACTAATGTTGGACTTGGGAAAGATCATACTATTTTCGCACTGGTCAATGGAGAAGTTAAATTTGGAAAAAAAAGAGATGGTAAAACGACTATTTCAGTTATTCCAAAAAACTAATTAACTTTTTACTTTATTCTATTTACAGACTTAATTTTTTACCTCAAATGAAATTCATAGATGAAGCCAAGGTTTTTTATCAAAAGCGGTGATGGTGGTGATGGCTGCTTGAGCTTTCGGAGAGAAAAATTTATTGAATTTGGTGGTCCTGATGGAGGAAATGGAGGAAAGGGAGGTGATGTCTTTATTAAAGGCACTAAGTCTCTAAATACTCTAGTTGACTATCGATTTCAAAAACATTTTAAGGCAAAAAAGGGGCGTCATGGATCTGGTAGAAATAGAACGGGTGCTGCTGGTCAAGATGTAATGCTTAAACTTCCTCTTGGTACAGAAATTTTTATTGAGGATGAACTTATTGCTGATGTAATTTCTACCGATAAGTTTTTATTATTTCCTGGGGGCAAAGGTGGTTTAGGAAATATTAATTTTAAATCTTCAACGAATAGGGCTCCTAGAAAAACAACTCCTGGAGGAAAGGGACAAGAAGCAGAAGTTTTTTTTAAATTAAAATTACTGGCAGATATCGGGCTTGTTGGATTGCCAAATGCTGGTAAATCCAGCTTATTAAGATCAATTTCAGCAGCTAAACCTAAAGTTGCTGATTATCCATTTACAACACTTGAACCAAAATTGGGAGTTATCAGAATTGGAGATGATGAGTCTGTTGTAGCTGATATACCAGGTTTAATATCTGGAGCAAATAGTGGATCAGGGCTAGGAATTCAATTCTTAAAGCATATTGAAAGATGTAAATCAATCATTCATATGATTGATATTTCATCACAAGATCCAATATCTGATTACAAAACAATTATTAATGAATTGGATGGATTTGATCAAAATATTAATAAAAAAGAAAAAATTATTATTCTAAATAAATCAGATTTAATTGATGAAGATGAGATTAAAAACATAAGTTTAAAATTTAATGATTTAGTTAATTGTCCATTATATGTAATATCAACGATTACAAAATATGGTATTGATAATTTGAAAAATAAAATAGTTCGAATAGGAAAAATTGATGAATCTTGAAGATACAAAAAGAATAGTAATTAAAGTTGGTTCATCTTTGCTTTTTCATGAAGATAGCAACAAATTAAATGAAAAATGGCTGTTAAGCCTTGCTGAGGATATTCGATATTTAAATGAAAATCACAAAGAAGTAATTATAGTTACTTCAGGTGCAATTGCTTTAGGAACAAAAGATTTAGACTTAGATAGTAATGAAATGAAACTAGATACAAATCAGGCAATTTCGTCTGTTGGACAAATACACTTGATGAGTTCATATAAAAATGCTTTTGAAAAAAATGAAATTAAAATTGCTCAAATCCTCCTTACTTTGGATGATACTGAACAAAGAAGAAGGTCTATTAATGCAAGGAGAACAATAGATACTCTACTCAAGATGGGAATTATACCAATTGTGAATGAGAATGATACTATTGCTACAAGTGAAATTAAATATGGAGATAATGACAGACTTGCATCAAGAGTTGCCCAAATTACAAGCTCTGATTGTTTGATTTTACTATCAAATATAAATGGATTGTATTCATCAGATCCAAAAAATAATGACAAGATTAAATTAATTTCTGAAATTACTGAAATTAATGAAGAAATAGAAAAAATGGTTGGTGACTCAGTATCAGAACTTGGAAAAGGTGGAATGAAAACAAAAATTTCAGCTGCAAAAACTGCTATGTCCGCAGGATGTCACATGGCAATTACAAATGGTACAATTAATAATCCAATAAAAGCACTATTTAAAAAGAGGCCTTGTACATGGTTTAAGCCTTCAAGAACTCCGCTGGCATCAAGAAAACAATGGATTGTAGGGACAATGAAACCTATCGGAACAGTTATCATTGATGAAGGAGCTTTAATCGCTCTAAAGAAAGGAAGCAGCTTATTGCCTGCTGGAATAATTAAAGTGAGTGGGGAGTTTTTGCGGGGAGATGTAGTATCAGTTTTATCTCAGGAAAACAAAAAAATTGGCTTAGGACTAGCGGGATATTCCTCAAATGATACAAATAAAATAATGGGTCACAAAAGTAATGAAATTGCTGAGATACTGAATTATTCTTATAGAGAAGAATTCATTCATAAAGATGATCTTGTTTTGATATGAATATAATCGATAGTTTAAATGATATTGGCAGAAAGAGCTTGGTTGCTTCAAATCAGGTGAAAAATTTTACATCTGAAGAAAAGAATAATCTACTAATAAAGATTGCTGAGAAAATAAATTCGGATAAAGAATTAATACTTAATGCTAATCAAAAAGATATTTCAATAGCATCTGAAACAATAGATAAGGCAATGCTTGATAGATTGGCTCTAAACTCTGATAGAGTTGACTCAATAATTAATTCAATCAACGATATTGTTTTACTTGAAGATCCAATAAATAAAGTAATTAACAAAAATGAAAGACCTAATGGAATGCTTGTTGAGAGAGTTTCTGTCCCATTGGGTGTAATAGGCATAATCTATGAAAGTCGACCAAATGTAACAATAGATGCAAGTGTTTTATGCTTAAAAGCTGGAAATTCAGTTATTCTTAGAGGTGGAAAGGAATCGTATTATTCAAACCTACAATTGGTAACTTCAGCTCGTAATGCACTTGAAGAATCTAATTATGATAAAAATATAATTCAATTTATAGAAACTACTGATAGAGATGCTGTAGATTATATGCTCTCTGAAATGAGCCAATACATTGATGTAATAATTCCTAGAGGAGGAAAAGGCCTTGTAAAAAAAGTTCAAGATAAAGCGAAAATTCCTGTAATTGGACACTTAGATGGCATCTGTCATGTTTATGTCGATGAGTTTGCTGATAAAGATAAAGCTGAACAAGTTGTCAATAATTCAAAGCTTAGAAGAACTGGCATATGTGGAGCTGCTGAAACCTTGCTTGTACATAAGGATTGTATTGATAGTCATTTACCAAGCATCATAAATATTCTTGAAAGTGGTGGATGTGAAATCAGAGGAGATGAAATGATAACAAAAAATTATCCAGACTTAATTAAAGCTAATGAAGATGATTGGAAGACTGAATATCTAGACTCTATAATATCAATAAAAATTGTGGCAGATGTAAATGATGCAATAAAACATATTACAAAGTATGGATCCAACCATACTGAAAGTATAATTACTGAAAATAAAGAAAATGCTGAATTATTTTTAAATCATGTTGGTAGTGCAATTGTAATGCATAACACATCTACTCAGTTTGCCGATGGTGGTGAGTTTGGCTTAGGGGCTGAAATTGGAATTGCAACAGGCAAACTGCATGCAAGAGGTCCTGTAGGACTAGAGGGGTTAACAACTTATAAGTATAAAGTGAGGGGCGACGGTCAAATAAGGCCCTAGTAATAATGAAAATTGGTATTCTCGGCAGCTCCTTTAATCCACCTCATGAGGGCCATTTAAAAATCAGTAAAGAAGCAATTAATATTTTTGAACTTGATCAAATATGGTGGCTAATAACAAAAAAAAACCCATTTAAAGATAAAGATATCTATTTAGATTTTAAAGAACGAGAAAATAAAATTAAGTCAATAATTGATCAAGAAATCATTAAATTAAAATATTTTGAAGATGAAACAAAGTCTAATTATTTAATTGATAATCTTTTATATATAAAAAATAATTTTAAGAATAATCGTTATGTCTTTTTAATGGGAAGTGACTCATTTATGGAAATAGATAAATGGAAAGATTATGAAAATATTTTTAAGCAAATTCATATTGCGGTGTTCAATCGTGGCTCTAATAGCAACCAAATAAATAATTGTAATGCAGGAATTGAATATAGTAATTTTAAAATTGAAAATCCTGGAGAAAGTTTTTTTGAAAATAACCTACCTAGCTGGACATTCATCTCTGATTTTAATATTAATATCTCATCCAGTGATATCAGAAAGTAAAATTATATAGTGAATATTTTAAAAAATATTATTAATGAGCTAGAGGATAACAAAGCTATTAATATAGTGAGCATAGATGTAAAAGAAAAAACATCAATTACTGATTATATGGTCTTTGCAACTGGAACCTCTAATAGGCATGTTCATTCTTTGTCGCGATCTATTTATGAGAGTCTTAAAAAAAATGGATTTAAAAATTCTGTTGTTGAAGGAGATAACTCAACAGGATGGATAGTGATTGATACGGGAGATGTAATCGTTCATATATTCAAAAAAGAGTCCAGAGAATTTTATAATTTAGAAAAGATGTGGTCAGCTGAGATTGAATAAATTATATGAAGATTGATATTTTTTATCATGATAAATTTAAATTTAGTTTTGAGAGAGATTTATCAGAAATTTATTTAGATCGAATCAAAAGTATTCCAAAAAGCATTATCTCATCAATCAATTGTAAAAAAATAAATACCAAAGAACTAACAAAAATAGTTACTGAATATCATCAGAAATCCTTTTTTATTTTTTTAGATGAAAAAGGTAAAAACTTATCTTCTATACAATTATCTGAACTTATCTTTTCAAAAGTAGATAAAAATTTAATTTTTTTCATTGGTGGCACTGATGGATTTAATCATGAAATATTAAAATATGCTGATCTCACATTATCACTTGGAAAAATGACTTTTACGCATTCATTTGCATTAATTATTTTATTAGAACAAATATATAGATCTGCTACTATTAAAATGAATCACCCATATCATAGAGAGTAATATGAAATCATTTTTTGCTAATTTATTAATATTTCTAATATTAATTGTGAATTCTAGCCACGCAGAAAATAACAAAGATTTATATGAAAAGTTAGACTCATTTGGCGATGTATTTGACTTAATACAAAAAAACTATGTTGAAGATGTCGAGGATGAAAAAGTAATTGAATTTGCAATTAACGGAATGCTTCAAGCATTAGATCCACATTCAGGATATATGAACACTGATCAGTATATTGAAATGCAAGAAGAAACTGAGGGAGAGTTTGGTGGTTTAGGAATCGAAGTATCAATGGAAAACGGATTTATTAAAATCATAACTCCTATAGATGATACGCCTGCTGCAAAAGCTGGTGTGATGCCTGGAGATTATATTACTCACATAAACGGTGAAAGTATTCAAGGTCAATCATTGCAAGAAAGTGTTGAAAAATTAAGAGGGCTAGTAGGAACAAGTGTCGAAATATCAATTGCACGTGCTGGTGAAGATGAAGTTTTGATCAAATCAATTAAACGAGCCATAATAACAGTTCAGGCAGTCAAATTTAGACGTGAAGATAATGTTGGATACATAAGATTAATTTCTTTTAGTGAGCAGGCTGGCAAAGGTATAAAAAAAGCTATCAAAGATTTACAAAAAGAGATTGGTGAAAAAAATATTTCTGGATTTATTTTAGACCTTAGAAATAATCCAGGTGGTTTATTAGGTCAGTCAATTGATGTAACAAACCACTTTTTAAGTTCAGGTGAGATAGTTTCTACAAAAGGAAGAGATAAAAGAAACATTGCACGCTTTGATGCATCAAAAGGCGATTTAACTAATGGCAAACCTCTTGTTATATTAATAAATGAAGGTTCCGCGTCGGCATCAGAAATTGTTGCAGGCGCTCTACAAGATCATAAAAGAGCCATAATACTTGGAGCACAATCCTATGGAAAAGGCTCTGTTCAAACGATTTTTCCTCTAAATGATAGGAGTGCAATTCGAATGACTACTGCTCTCTATTATACTCCATCAGGTGACTCAATTCATAAAGTCGGAGTAACTCCAGATATTGAAGTAAAGAGTGATTTCAGTAATGAAAATGAAATAGATAAGCAATTAGAATATGCACTGGATTTACTGGATGAAAAAACAACTATCAACTAGTCAGCCTACATCAAAAATATATAGAAAAGGAGTTGGCATAATGCTCCTAAATAAAGAAAGAAAAATCTTTGTAGGGCAGAGATTTGATAAGGATAAATCTGCTTGGCAGATGCCACAGGGTGGTATTGATAAAGGTGAGAAGTCAATCGAAGCACTCAAAAGAGAATTAGAAGAAGAAACAGGTATCAAAAATAATTATAAAATTATAAGAGAAAGTAAAAAAAAATATAAATATGAATTACCTTCCTATTTACAAAAGAAATTATGGCGGGGAAGATTCAAAGGTCAAGAACAGAGATGGTTCTTACTTCAATTTATTGGTATTGATAGCGAAATTAATATACAAACAGAAAAACCAGAATTTAAAAAATGGAAATGGGTCTCTAAGAAAGAGTTAATAGAGATTATTGTGCCATTCAAAAAGGAACTTTATATAAATGTATTAAATGAGTTTAAAGATGAATTAGTTTAGAAGCGATTTCAAACTATCTATTTTTGACATTATCTTATTCTTCTCAGAATCTGAAGCATTAGACATCAATTCATTATATGCTTCTATTTTTTTACTAATAAATTCAGTATTAATATCATCTTCATCGGCCACCTCTTCTGCAACAAGAAGTAATTCATTATCAGAAAACTTTACAAATCCGCCATCAACATAAAATTGAACGTTAGTATTATCATCTCTAATAACTTTAATTATACCAGGCCTTATTGAAGTAATGAAATTTGTATGTTGGGCAAGAAACCCTATATCTCCTTCAACTCCAGGAACAGTAATTAACTCTGCTTGCCCCTCAAGATAAATCTTTTCAGGCGTTACAAGTTTAAAAGAAAAATACTCTGACATTAGTTTTATGCAGCAGCTTCTTCTGCCATTTTTTCTGCTTTTTTCACAGCTTCTTCCATAGTACCAACCATATAGAAAGCTGCTTCTGGAAGATGATCATATTCGCCATTACAGATCGCGTCAAAACCCTTGATCGTATCCTCAAGATTTACATATGTTCCTGGTGTACCAGTGAATACCTCAGCAACAAAGAAAGGTTGGGACATAAATCTTTGAATTTTTCTAGCTCTGCTCACTGTAAGTTTATCTTCTTCTGATAATTCATCCATTCCTAAGATAGCAATAATATCTTGAAGAGATTTATAAGTTTGAAGAACTGATTGTACATTTCTTGCTACTCTATAATGTTCATCTCCAACAATTCTTGGATCTAAAATTCTAGAGGTACTGTCTAGTGGATCCACTGCTGGATATATACCTAACTCAGCAATTTGTCGGGATAGTACTGTTGTTGCATCTAAGTGAGCAAAAGATGTAGCCGGTGCTGGATCAGTTAAGTCATCTGCAGGAACATATATTGCCTGCACTGAAGTAATAGAGCCTTTATTTGTACTTGTAATTCTCTCCTGAAGGGAACCCATATCAGTTGCTAGCGTTGGTTGGTATCCAACTGCAGATGGGATTCTACCAAGTAATGCTGAAACCTCTGATCCTGCTTGCGTAAAGCGAAATATATTATCAACAAAAAACAAAACATCTTGCCCTTCGACATCCCTAAAATACTCAGCACATGTAAGTCCAGTAAGAGCGACTCTTGCTCTAGCTCCTGGAGGCTCATTCATTTGTCCATAAACAAGAGCACATTTTGATTTATCTCCTTCAAGGTCAATAACTCCTGACTCAATCATTTCATGGTACAGGTCATTGCCTTCTCGAGTTCTTTCACCGACACCTGAGAAAACAGAATATCCACCATGTGCCTTCGCAATATTATTTATCAGTTCCATAATTAAAACAGTTTTACCAACACCAGCACCACCAAATAATCCAATTTTTCCACCTCTCGAATATGGGGCAAGTAAGTCGACCACTTTAATACCAGTAACAAGAACTTCTGTTTCTGTAGATTGATCAACAAAATCAGGAGCATCTCTATGTATTGACCATTTTTCTGAAGTTTCTATAGGCCCTCTTTCATCAACAGGGTCACCAATTACATTCATAATTCGTCCTAAAGTTTTAGGTCCAACTGGAACTTGAATTTGGTTTCCAGTATCGATAACCTCATCTCCTCTAGTCATGCCATCAGTAGAATCCATTGCAATTGTTCGCACTGACGACTCTCCAAGGTGTTGAGCAACCTCAAGGGTAATTGTTTTATCACCAACCTTACATTCAAGCGCACCTAATATTGGAGGAATATTATCCTCAAATGTCACATCAACAACTGCGCCAATTACCTGTGAAATTTTTCCTTTATTATTAGTAGTCATATTTAGCTCCTTTTTAAACTGCTTCTGCTCCAGATATAATTTCAATTAATTCCTTAGTGATAACTGCTTGTCTAGAACGGTTATAAAATAAAGTCAACTTGTCAATCATGTCAGATGCATTTCTTGAGGCATTATCCATTGCACTCATTCTTGCACCTTGTTCACTTGCAGCGCTTTCTAATAATGCTTTAAAAATTTGAACTGCAAAATTTAGAGGTAGTAATTCTTCAAGAATTTCAGTCTCACCAGGTTCAAAGTCTAACATCGAAGTTGATGACTTTAGATCAATATCATTATTTTCTTCAGTTTCAATAGGAAGTATTTTTTGATCAGTTGGTATTTGATCAATTACTGATTTAAATTTATTGTAAAATATAGAGCAAGTATCGAACTCATTATCAAAATACATTTTTATAATTTTTTGAGAAATATCTTTTGCATCTTGATATGAAACTGACTTGATTGCTTTCATGTCAATTACATCGACTATTAGATCACTATACTTTCTTTTAAGAATGTCATATCCCTTTTTTCCAATACATATTATTTTTACAGTCTTGCTTAATTTTTTAAGATCTTCAATTTTCTCACGCATCTTTTTTGTAATTGAAGAGTTAAAACCACCACAGAGTCCTCTTTCAGAGGTGAATAAAATAAGAAGCTGGACTTGATCATCGCCAGTTCCAGTTAGTAAATTTCTGCCTGATGATGTCGATACAACTTTTTTTGAAATTGATCCTATGACATCATTCATAGTATCTGAGTAAGGTCTACTTGATTCAGCCGATTCTTGAGCCCTTCTCAACTTTGCAGCTGCAACCATTTTCATTGCTTTAGTGATCTTCTGTGTAGACTTTACACTTCCAATACGTTTTTTCAGATCATCAAGACTTGGCATCGATTATTATCTGCCTTTCTTAAAGTCTTCGATTATACCAACAAGCCTATCCTTAACATCATCATCTAAGTTTCCAGACTCATTAATAGAGTTAATTATATCTTGATGAGTTGATCTCATAAGATCAATTAAATCTGATTCAAATGATTTAATTTGACCTAGATCTATATCATCAAGGTATCCATTAACACCTGAAAAAACCGATATAACTTGTTCAGCTACACTGAGTGGAGAATACTGGTTTTGCTTCAGTAGTTCAGTTAGCTTTGATCCTCGATTTAATAACCTTTGAGTTGAAGCATCAAGATCAGAACCAAACTGAGCAAAAGCAGCCATTTCTCTATATTGAGCTAGCTCAAGTTTAATAGAGCCAGCAACTTTCTTCATCGCTTTTGTTTGAGCTGCTGATCCAACCCTCGAAACACTAAGTCCAACGTTCACTGCTGGTCTTATTCCTTGATTGAATAGCTCTGTTTCTAAGAAAATTTGTCCATCAGTAATTGATATAACGTTTGTCGGAATAAATGCACTAACGTCATTAGCTTGTGTTTCGATAATAGGTAAAGCTGTTAAAGAGCCTCCACCTTGATCATCGTTTAACTTAGCTGCTCGTTCTAACAATCTACTATGAAGGTAAAATACATCACCTGGGAAAGCTTCACGTCCTGGTGGCCTTCTTAAGAGTAAAGACATTTGTCTATATGCAACAGCTTGTTTTGATAAATCATCGTAAATAATTAAAGCGTGCATTCCATTATCTCTAAAATACTCAGCAATTGAACATCCTGTATATGGTGCTAAAAATTGAAGGGGAGCCGCATCACTCGCTGAGGCTGAAACTACTGTTGTGTACTCCATTGCACCAGCTTCCTCTAAAGTTTTTACAATTTGTGCAATTGAAGATCTTTTTTGACCTATACCTACGTAAACACAATATAATTTTTTTGACTCATCGCTGCCTTCATTTATTGATTTTTGATTTATAATAGCATCAATTGCTATTGCGGTTTTACCTGTTTGCCTATCCCCAATTATCAACTCTCTTTGACCTCGACCAACTGGAATAAGACTATCTATTGCTTTTAATCCAGTTTGCATTGGTTCAGAAACAGACTTTCTGGGAATAATCCCAGGTGCTTTTACCTCAATCCTACTTCTCGTTTCAGACTCAATATTACCCTTTCCATCGATTGGATTACCTAGCGCATCTACAACTCGGCCTAGAAGACTCTTGCCAACAGGTACATCTACAATAGTTTTGGTTCTTTTAACTGTATCCCCTTCTTTAATTGCAGAGTCACCTCCAAATAAAACAACACCTACATTGTCATTTTCCAAGTTTAGTGCCATTCCTTTAGTCCCATCAGCGAATGCAACCATCTCACCTGCTTGCACATTATCCAGCCCATGTATTCGAGCGATACCATCACCAATTGATAAAACTTGTCCAACTTCTGTAATTTCTGATTCAGTACCAAAGTTTTTGATTTCTTCTTTTAGAATTTTTGATATTTCAGATGGTTGTATATCCATTAAGCGACCTCTTTCATTTTTGCTTTTAGTAAATTGAGTTGATTTTTAATGCTGGAGTCAATCATTTGACTTCCAACTTGAATTTTTAATCCACCTATTAAAGATGTGTCAGTTAGAAGATTAATATTAAACTCTGAATTAAATTTATCTTTTAGTTTCATCTTAATTTTTGAAATTTCGTCATCAGATAATTCCTTTGCAGACGTTATTGTTGCAGATTTAATTCCTTTTAATTCTGATGATAAAGCATTAAAGGCACTAATCATTTCTAAAATATAATGAACTCTATTTTTAGTAATTATTAGACCGATAAAATTCTCAGTTAGTTTTGATAGCTCAAGTTTCTGTGAAACAGTGTTGAAAAAATTAATCTTCATATTTTTTTTGATTGATGGATTTTTAATAAATTTTAAAATTTCAACGTCAGAATTGATACTTACCTCTAGACTTGTTAAATCGTTTGAAACTGTATCTAAAACCTTGGCCTCTTTTGCTAATTGAAATAAAGCATTTGCATATCTGCTCACTGAGACAATTTGACGATTTTGGGCGTTTGTCATAGATTTTTTATAAAATTTGTTACACTGCGTACCATTAAGTTGATGAATCTTCAAGTCCCACGATGTCACATTTTAAACTTTTATATGAAGTTATATGGATCTATATCTACAGTTATATTTACTTTTGAATTTTGGGGATATTCTTTAATCCAATTCGTTATAAATTTCTGGATATTTCTTGATTTTTTATCATGTACCAGAAATCTCTGCCTAAAATTACCTTTCAACCTAGATAATGGAGCAGGAGCAGGCCCATAGATTTCAATATCTGGAATGTTTGGAGTAGACTTTAATAATTGCATGCATATCTGGTCAACTTCATTTTTCTTGTGACCACTTAAAATAATTGCTGCCATTTTACCAATAGGTGGTAATTGAGATATTTTTCTATAATTTAATTCTTTTTTATAAAATTTATTTCTATCCATTTCTTTCAAGCTCAAGATAGTTTCATTATTGGGATAATAAGATTGAATATAAACTGTGCCATTTGCATCTTCTCTACCTGCTCTACCAGCTACTTGATATAGTAATTGGTACGTTTTTTCTGCAGCCCGCATGTCTCCACCTCTTAATGTCATATCAGCATCAATAATTCCTACGCATGTTAAAAGAGGAAAGTGATATCCTTTGGTGATTAATTGAGTACCTATTATAATGTCATACTCATGGTTAAGTATTTGATTAACTTTTTTTGTAATATCATCCCCAGATTTCACATGATCACTTGAGAACATACAAGTTCTTGCTCTTGGAAATAATCTTGATACCTCTGTAAAAACTTTTTCTATTCCAACTCCATAATCAATAAAATTTGCATCTTCATTCTTACACTCTGAACACTCTAATTTAAAAGAATTCAATTTAAATCCACAATGATGACATAATAGGTTTCTTGAATGTAAATGCTCTACTAAATAACTAGAGCAATTCTTACAAGTTATTTTATGACCACATGCTTTACATACAATTACAGGGGCATATCCTCTTTTATTTATAAATAATAATACTTGCTTATTTTCACTTAAATTTTTTTCAATTTGAACTCTTAAAGTTTTTGATATCCACTCATCTTTCTTTAATTTTTCTTTTTTCATATCAACTATTTCTACTTTAGGAAAAGGGATATGTTGATATTTGTGAGTTAATGATACTTTGTCGTATTTTTTTTTTAAAATATTATAACTTGTTTCAAGTGATGGGGTTGCGCTAACAAGTAAGAGAGGAATTTTTTCTATAGATGCTCTTACTACCGACATATCTCTTGCTTGATAAATTCCTTTTTCTTCTTGCTTGTACGATCCATCATGTTCTTCATCAATAATTATCAATCCAAGTTTCTTGAATGGTAAAAATAAAGCAGAACGTGCTCCAACAATAATTTTTGCCTGACCCTTAATTATTCTATCTAACGATATTTTCTTTTGAGAGGCACTTATTCTTGAGTGCCAAACATCCGGATCTAAACCAAAATGATTTTTTACTCTTTTTACAAATTCGGAAGTGAGGGAAACTTCAGGAAATAGAATTAGAGTCTGAGTATTCAATCTTAAATTTTCTTCTATAACTCTAAAATATACCTCTGTTTTGCCAGAACCGGGAACGCCATCGATAACTATCGTTTGATATTTTTTTTCTTTTAATTGTTCTGAAATGTAATTACTTGCTTTTAATTGCTCTTTATTTAAATTTACCGATCTAATATTTAAATTATCATTGGCTTCATATTTTTTTTTTGATTCTTTAAAAAAAACTTCACTATTTGGAAGCATCATCTTTAAAATATTACCACGATCAATTAGATTATACTTTGAAACCCAATCTAAAAATTTTAGATGTTTTGATTTAAAAAGAAATTTATCGGATACTAAGTCAATTTCTTTAACTCTTGATTTTTCAAAATGCAGCTTCTTCAAATGCTCTGTAACAATACCTACATAGGTCTTTGACCTGAATGGAACCCTGACTATTGTTCCAATTTCAACTTGCTCATCGATTTTATAGGTAAATTCTTTGCTTAAGTTGTAAGCGAGTAAGACATTTACAAAATATTGTTTTTTAGTCATTAATTGGAACAAATAATATTCTATGATATAGTTATATTCTTCAATAATGAAATTTATATGAAATTTTTTTTAGATACTGCTGACACAGATAAAATTAGAGATCTATACTCAACAGGCCTTGTTGATGGAGTAACAACAAACCCGTCATTAATAGCAAAATCGGGGAAGGATTTTTTTGAAACACTAAGAGAAATTTCTTCATTTGTTGCTGGACCAATCAGTGCTGAAGTAACATCTACTTCATTAGATGGAATGATTAAGGAAGGTGAAAAGCTATCTAAAATTGCAAAAAATATAGTAATAAAACTTCCATTAACCAAGGATGGCCTTAAAGCTTCAAATTTTTTCTATACAAAAAAAATTAGCACAAATGTAACTCTTTGCTTTAGTCCTGCACAAGCATTGATTGCAGCTAAATCACATGCAAGCTATATCTCTCCATTCGTCGGAAGATTAGATGATATAGGCGAAAATGGTATGGATTTGATTAAAAAAATTAAAGCTATCTATAATAACTATCCTGAACTTCAGACAAAAATATTAGTAGCATCAATTCGAAGCTTAGATCATGTAATAGAATCAGCTATTATTGGAGCAGACGTAGTTACCATACCTCCTAATGTATTAGAAATGCTCTATGATCACCCGTTAACAAAAAAAGGTTTAGATGCATTTTTGAATGATTGGAAATCAACTAATCAGTCAATCCTATAATATTGTAAGTGAAACCAGATCTAGAGTATGAATACAATAATTGGTTAAACTACTTATCAAATATAAAAAAACTTAGTCAAAATTCTGTTGTAAGTTATAAAAATGATCTCTCTAAATTTTTTATATTTTTTCAAGATTACATTGAAAAAAATATAGGACTGAAAGAGATAGAGAGTATCAAAATTTCTGAATTTAGGAGTTTCTTAACTTACAGAAGAAATTCTGAAATCTCTTCTAATTCTATTGCAAGAAATATTTCTGCTCTCAAGTCATTTTTTAGATTTTTGATTAAAAATAATAAAATAAAAGAGAGTTCAGTATTTAATTTAAAATCTCCAAAACTAAAAAAAAGTTTACCTAGACCAATTAATGTAGATCTTGCTATTCAGGTAATAAAGCAAGCTGAAGAGATAGAGGATGAAAAGTGGATTGGACTAAGAAATAAAGCGATTTTAATTCTTCTTTATGGATGTGGCCTGAGAATTTCTGAAGCACTTTCGTTAAATTATGATGATGTTCAAAATGAAGATCATATTCTTATAAAAGGAAAAGGTGAAAAAGAGAGAATTGTTCCAATGATGCCATATATTAAAAAAGGTATTGAAAATTACTTAGAGGCATGCCCAAAAGAAATTATTTCTGGTGAAGCACTATTCATTGGAAAAAGATTTTCGAGGCTTAGCCCAAGAATTATTCAGTATGCATTGGAAAAAATTAGAACTGCATTGTCTTTACCTGAAACTGCAACCCCTCATGCCCTAAGACACAGCTTTGCTACTCATTTGTTAGATTCAGGTGGTGACCTTAGAACCATTCAGGAGCTATTAGGGCATAGTAGCTTATCAACTACTCAAAAATATACTAAAGTTGAAACTTCAAAGCTTCTTGATATCTATAAAAAATCACATCCCCTTGCAAAAAAATAGAAATTTAAAAATTTTTATTGTAGTTTAGTGATTATGGAAAATCCGATTATAAAATGGCATGAGGTTGTTAAGAATAGAGATTATAATCTTTTAGAGTCTATTTTATCTGATGATATTATTTTTTATTCACCGGTAGTTTATACTCCTCAAAAAGGTAAACAATTAGCACTTCAATATTTAATGGCAGCTTCAGAAGTATTTAATTCTACTAGCTTTCAATATAATAAAGAGATGATTGGGGAATCTAGTGCTTCTCTAGAGTTTTCCTTGACTTTAGATAGTACAGACATAAATGGAATTGATCTTATATCATGGGATAAAACTGGAAAAATTAATGAATTTAAGGTATTTATAAGACCCTTACAGGGCGTAAATATGATCCATAAATTAATGCAGGGAATGATGGAAAGTTTTAAAAATGTCAGTTGATAAATTATTAGATTATAATCTGATTGACCTAGTATTTGTCTTAATACCACTTTTTGTATTTCTAGCTGCAATTGAAATGCTGGTCGTTTATATTTTTAAATTTAAGCAAAAAAACGACTCTAAAGAATGGTTTCTTAATGTTTTCTTAGGAGTTTCTAGTTTTCCGATCAATGCCTCATTTGGATTTATAACAATTGCTGCACTTTTCTGGGCAAAAAGTTACCAAATATATACTTTGCCATTTACCCTGCCTGTTTTAGTTGTTTGCTTTATTTTAGATGATTTTAGATTTTATCTGCATCATCGTATTGTTCATAGATGGAGATGGGGATGGGGCTTGCATAGGGCTCACCACACATCAGAGAGATTTGCACTTGATGTAGGAGCAAGACAACCATGGACAAAACATTTTACTGGGACAATGATGTTAAAGGTTCCATTAGTGTTAATAGGTTTTGATCCAATCATGGTTCTTTTTTGTGGATTTATGAATGCTTACTATCAATTTTTGCTACATACGCAGACAATAAAAAAACTACCTTCATGGTATGAGTACATATTTAATACTCCTTCACATCATCGAGTTCATCATGGAAAAAATCCAAAATATTTAGACGCAAATTATGCTGGAACACTTATTATATGGGATAGAATGCTTGGCACTTTTGTTGCCGAGGATGAAAAAGACCTTCCAGATTATGGATTGGTTGATCCATTAGATACTTACAACCCTGTTCGCATTCTTTTTGGCGAATATTGGAATATTGTAAAAGATGTTTCTCAAAAAGGAATAAGTCTAAAAGCTAGATTCATGTATTTGTTTGGCCCTCCAGGATGGTCTCATGATGGATCAAGAAAAACATCAACAGATATAAAAGCAGATTATTACAGGGCACTAAAAAATAATTAATGCTTCCTGCTCATTATGCAATTACAGAAGTATTAATTGTAGCTTCATCAATATACTCAATTTATTTATTAAAAGGTCGAAAAGAATTTTTTGCACTTATTGGAGTTATGCTCATCGGAATTGCTGCTACGTTGGGAGCTATTAGATATGGATTTAATTCTAGTGAAACTATTATTAAACTTAATATGATTTCGGGCATTTACTCAGGTCTAACTTGTATTGGGCTTGTCTGTGTTCAGATGGCATTCAACTTACAATGGAAGTACATTTATAAACTATTATTAGCAATACTTGTAATTAGTTTAATTGTTAGCATTGTATGGCCAAAACAATTTATCTTTTATTTAATATTAACCTGGTCACTAATATCAATTCTTATAGTAATGGATTATCCAAATCATAATACTCTGCAAAAAATTTTAAGAGGAATGATTATGTCAATTTTACTTATAGGATTTTTAACCATAAGAAAAAATGGACTACTTGCTGATTTTATAAATCCATCCATGAGTTTTCATCTATATCATGTAGTAATAGCAGTATGGATCTTTGCTATTACAACGCTCATAAAAAAACCCCAAATTTAAATATGGGGTTTATATGGATATTTCACCAAAATTTATTAAAAATTTTTTAATTGAAAATTATTTGAGATAGTTTTGGACACCACCCAGAATTTTCTGGTGGATTCAACTTTTTAACCTCCACGTTATCATCCTTATATTATTATCTAATAATCACTCTGTTACAATAAAAAAGGCCTTAATTGCTTAAGGCCTTTTAAATGATAACGTGGATATATAGTGGTTTATTAATGTAGAAAAATGAATTCTGCAAGTAATTATCTGATTTTAAATTATTCTTTTTTTAGTTAATTTTCTTAAATTTTGTTGATTATATGTGAATTGCATCACCTTCAACATTGAGAGCGGCTTCTTTTATCGACTCATTTAGTGTTGGATGAGCATGGCATGTTCTTGCTATATCCTCTGCGGAAGCTCCAAACTCCATTGCTATAGCTAATTCAGCAATTAAATTTCCTGCGTCTGGTCCGATTATATGAACACCAAGTACTTCATCTGTATCTGCTTTAGATAAAATTTTAACAAACCCTTCTGTATCATGCATAATTTTTGCTCTTGGATTTGCAGTAAAAGGAAATTTACCGACCTTATATTTTATGCCTTGCTTTTTAATTTCTTCTTCAGTCTTTCCTACTGATGCAACTTCAGGGGCAGTATATATAACTGATGGTATTGTGTTATAGTTAACTTGACCAGCTTGGCCTGCAATAATTTCTGCTACAGCAACTCCCTCCTCAGAAGCTTTATGAGCTAGCATAGGACCTTGTCTACAGTCTCCAATAGCATAAATATTTTTAATTTTAGTCTGAAACAGATCATTGGTTTCAATTTTCCCATGACTATCAGTTTCAATATTAATTTGATCTAAATTAAGACCATAGGTATATGCTTTTCTTCCAGTAGAAATAAGAACTTTGTCACAAACTAATTCTATTGATTGTCCTTTTGTTTCAACTGTAACATAAGTTTTTCCACTTTTTTTTGTAATAGATCGAAGAGCAGTTGATAATTTAAAGTCAAACCCCTGCTTAATCAGTATCTTTTGGAAATTTTTAGAAACTTCGCTATCCATTCCCGGTAAGATTCTATCTGCAAATTCAATGACTGTGACTTTTGACCCTAGTCGAGACCAGACAGAGCCTAATTCTAAACCTATATAACCTGCACCAATTATAATTAATTCACCTGGTACTTCGCTTAAGTTCAATGCTCCCGTTGATGATAAGATATCTATTTCATCTAAAAGAATATCTTTAGGTGTTGAAACTTCTGATCCTGTTGCAATTACTATATTTTTAGCTTTAATAATTTCAGAATTGTTATCTGACAAAATCTCAATCTCATTCGAATTAACAATTCTTCCAAAACCTTTTTTATGAATTATTTTATTTTTTTTAAATAAAAATTTAATTCCATCTGTAAGCCCTACAACACTCTCGTTTTTTGAGTTTATCATTTTTTTGATATCAATCTGAACATCTGAAACCGTAATTCCGATTTTATTCAGATCTTTTGTTTGCTTAAAAAGATAAGAGGTATGGAGTAAGGATTTTGAGGGTATACAACCTACATTTAAACAAGTGCCCCCAAGAGTCTCACTTTTTTCAACACAACAAACACTAAGTCCTAGTTGAGCAGCGCGTATAGCACACACATATCCACCGGGGCCACTTCCTATAATTGCAATATCAAAATCTGACAAAATTAAACACCTAATAATAATCTTCTTGGATCTTCTAGACCTTCTTTCACTCTTACAAGAAAGGTTACTGCAGCCTTACCATCAATAATTCGATGATCATATGATAAAGCTAAATACATCATCGGTCTGATTGAAATTTCATCATCAATCACTATTGGTCTTTTTTCAATCTTATGCATACCAAGTACACCTGATTGAGGTGGATTTAAAATTGGGGTAGACATAAGTGAACCATATACTCCTCCATTAGACACTGTAAAAGTACCTTCTTGCATATCAGTTATACTTAATTTTCCTGACCTGGCTTTATTACCAAGCTCAAAGATTTCTTTTTCAATTTCAATTATAGACTTTTTATCAGCATCTCTTAAAACAGGCACCACTAATCCTTGATCAGTTCCAACGGCAACTCCAATATTATAAAAATTTTTGTATATAATTTTATTATCTTGAATTTCGGCATTTACATCTGGTATTTCTTTTAATGCAGTAATACATGCTTTAACAAAAAAAGACATAAAACCAAGTTTTACACCATATTTTGATTCAAAACTTTCTTTGTATTCATTCCTTGTTTCAATCAATTGAAACATATCAACTTCGTTAAATGTGGTTAAAATAGCAGCATTATTTTGTGCATCCTTTAATCTCTTTGCTATAGTTTGTCTTAAACGAGACATTGGCACTTCTTTTCGAAGCTCAGTATTACTTAAGTCAGCATTACTTAAGATTGGTTCATTGTTTTCAGTTTGCGTTTCTGAAGTATTAACATTATTAATTAGATCACCCTTTGTAATTCTACCATCACTTCTTTTTGGCTCTATATTCGAAAGATCTATTTTCTGTTCATCAACAATTTTTCTAACAGCTGGAGAAAGTTTCTCAATATTAGTAACAACTTTTTTATTATCTACATCTACTTTATCAGTTTCTGAGTTATTATCTTGTGTCTCAGGCTGTTGTATTTCTTGTGGTTTATTTTCAGGAATTTTATTTTCACTTTCAATAGCTTTTTCGCTTACCTTATTATCTTCTTCTCCTTCAGTGATTTGACCCAATAAAGCTCCAACCTCTACGGTTTCACCTTCTTTAGCTGAAATAATTTTTAATTGTCCCCCACATGGTGAAGGAACTTCAAGGGTAACCTTATCTGTTTCAAGTTCAACTAAAGGCTCATCTACGGCAACATGATCTCCTTGATTTTTATACCACTTGGCTACTGTTGCTTCTACAACGCTTTCACCTAAAGAGGGAACTTTTATTTCAGTAGCCATAGAACTTATTTAACACTTTAAAATTATTATTCAATTGGGAGTTCATATTTTAATAAGGAAACACCATCTCTATTGTCATAAATTTCTTTTTTTTCAGCATTAAGTGCTAAATCAATAATATTTTTTTGGTTTTGAGTATGTCTAGCTTGTACTCCAGTTGCAGGAGAAGCCGAAGATCGTCTACCAATAAAGATTAGTTCTTTTGTTTTCAAATTGAGAGAATGCATTACAGATTCAATTCTTTCTTTAACAAAAAAATAGGCACCCATATTAGAAGGCTCTTCTTGTACCCAATAAATTTCACAATCTTTATAGTATTCTAATTCATCTGTAAGTGCATCATAAGGGAATGGGTATAATTGATCTAATCTAAGAATTGCAATATTCTCAATTCCTAAAGACTCGATCTGATCATGAATCTCGAAATAAATTTTTCCTGAACATAGTAGAACTCGATTGATTTTGCCTTTGCTAGATTGATCTAATTGGTCATTCATAACTCGATGAAATGAAGATCCATTAATAAAATCTTCAATTTTTGAAGTATTTTTTTTATGTCTTAATGTAGACTTAGGAGTCATTATAATTAAAGGTTTCCTAAAATCACGGTGAAGTTGTCTTCTTAGTGCGTGAAAATAATTTCCAGGTGAAGTGCAGTTAATTACTTGAATATTATCTTCTGCACACATTTGCAAAAAGCGTTCAACTCTTCCACTGGTGTGCTCAGGTCCCTGTCCTTCATGGCCATGAGGGAGTAATAACGTTAGCCCAGACATTCTTAGCCATTTTCTTTCACCAGTAGTAATAAATTGATCAATTATAGTTTGTGCGTTATTAGCAAAATCTCCAAACTGACCCTCCCATAAAACCAAAGTTTTTGGGTCAACTTGTGAATAACCATACTCAAAACCTAAAACACCATATTCAGATAGAAAACTATCTACTATTTCAAAAAGTCCTTGTTGATCCTGAAAGTGTCTAAGAGGTACAAATCTTTCTTCATTCACTTGATCATAAAGAACAGCATGTCTTTGACTAAAAGTTCCTCTTCCAACATCTTGACCAGATAACCTAACTCCAAAACCCTCTGATAGTAGAGAAGCAAATGCTAATGCTTCTGCTGTAGCCCAGTCAATTCCAACGCCATTTAGTACAGAGACAGATCTATCATTATATATTTTCTTTATTCTTTTATGAGCAGTAAATTCTTCAGGCAATTTGTGAATTGCAACAGAAATAGATATCAAATCATTTTTTTCTACAGCAGTTTTTCCTCTTCTTGCATCGAATGAAGCAGTTGAAAGACCTTTCCAAGAGCCTTCAAGCCAGTCCGCTTTATTTGACTTATATGTTTTTGAGAGAGAAAACTCGCTATCTAGAAAATTCTTGTATTCGTTCTCAAATTTTTTTGAGTCTTCTGTCGATAATATATTTTCTTCTATCAATTTTTTTTCATAAATTTTTAAAGTTGAATCGTGCTCTTTAATTTTCTTATACATTAATGGTTGGGTGAATTCAGGTAAATCCATCTCATTGTGACCCGCTCTTCGATAACAGAACATGTCAACAATAACATCAGTTTTAAATTTGTTTCTAAACTCTGCTGCAAGTCTACAAACATGAACAACAGCTTCTGGATCGTCTCCATTTACATGAAAAATTGGAGCCTGAACAATTTTTGCAATTTCAGTGCAGTACGGAGCCGATCTTCCATAAAGAGGCATCGTTGTAAAGCCAATTTGGTTATTAATTACAAAATGTACAGTTCCTCCAGTTCTAAAACCTCTTAACTGTGACATTGCAAATGTTTCAGCTACTACACCTTGCCCAGCAATTGCAGCATCTCCATGAATTAATATACCAATTACTTTTTCATTATTTTTATCTTTAGTAAGTGTTTGCTTAGCTCTAACTTTACCAATCACTACTGGGTCTACAGCCTCAAGGTGTGACGGATTCGGGGTAAGCGATAAATGAATTTTTTTTCCATCGAACTCTCTGTCACTTGACACTCCTAAATGATATTTAACATCACCTGAACCTAACACCTCATTAGGGTCATCAGATCCAGCTTGAAATTTTGTCATGATTGCCCTTAATGGAACCTCCATAACTGATGCTAAGAGTGTCAGTCTGCCTCTGTGAGCTGTACCAATATAAACATCTTCAATACCTGCTAGGCAACACTGTTTAATTATTTGTTCAATGCCGGGGATTGTTGACTCACTTCCAACAAGGCCGAATCGTTTTGTTCCTAAAAATTTTTTGTCTAAATAATTTTCAAACATTTCAGCTTCTAAAAGTCTTCGATAAATTGCTCTTTTACCAGCTACAGTGAATTGTGTTTTATTTCTTACCTCTTCAATTCTTTCTTGAACCCATTGTTTCTGATCTGGGTCCTGAATATGTAAAAATTCTACCCCAATCGAACTAGAATAAGTCTCATGAAGAATTTTTATTATTTCTTTTAACTTAGTATTATCAAGACCAAGACTTCCATCTATAAAAATTGATTTTTCTAAATCACTCTCATTAAATCCATAATTTCTATAATCTAATTCAGGATGGTGATTTTTTTGACTCAATTGTAATGGGTCTAGATCAGCAATCAAATGACCATTCACTCTAAAGGCACGTATTAACCGAAGAGCTCTAATCGAGTCTAAAGTTGCTTGTTGAATTTCATCAATTGAATATGAAATATTTTTTTTTATTATTTTTTCTGGCAAACTCGACCAGTTACCATCCATAGCAGAAATAAGATCACCATTTTGAACTTTGAGATCATTATTTGCCCAAGCGGCGCTGTATGTGCTTGAATTAAGTCCTTCGTCTTTAATGTTTTTAAAAAAAATACCCCAATCATTTGGAACTGACGATGGATCATCAGAATATTTTTTAAACATTTCTTCTACATACGTAGCATTTGCGCCATGTAAAAAAGAAGTTTTATCAAAAATTTGATTTGATGGAGATTTTGGCATTCAATTAAATTATATAATAGAATTAGCCTTTCAATACTTCAAGTAAAGTTGAACCTAATGCGGCTGGGGAGTTTGAAATATGCATTCCAGCAGATTTCATAGCTTCAATTTTGTCATCTGCTCCGCCCTTGCCTCCAGATACAATCGCTCCAGCATGGCCCATTCGTCGACCAGGAGGTGCTGAAGTTCCAGCAATAAAGCCAACCATAGGCTTCTTAATTGATTGTTTTTTAATAAATTCTGCTGCTTCTTCCTCAGCAGAGCCCCCGATTTCGCCAATCATAATAATCGACTGAGTTTCATCATCTTTTAAGAATAAATCTAAACAGTCTATAAAATTAGTACCATTGATTGGGTCACCACCAATTCCAACACAAGTTGATTGGCCCATACCAGCTACAGTTGTTTGAAAAACAGCTTCATATGTTAATGTCCCAGATCGAGAAACAATTCCAACACTACCTTTTTTATGAATGTGAGCAGGCATAATACCAATCTTGCACTCATCAGGTGTAATTATACCAGGACAGTTTGGTCCTATTAAACGTGACTTAGATGATTTTAATTTATCCTTAACCATCATCATATCTATTACTGGGATACCTTCTGTAATACATATTATTAATTCTATCTGACTTTCGATTGCTTCAACAATTGCTGCGGCTGCAAATGGTGGTGGAACATAAATCACAGAAGCATTGGCATCAGTTTTTTCTTTTGCTTCGCTTACAGTATCAAATACAGGCAATCCAAGATGAGAGGTTCCTCCTTTTTTTGGCGTCACACCTCCAACAAGTTGGGTTCCATATTTTATTGCTTGCTCTGAATGAAAAGTGCCTTGGGATCCTGTAAATCCCTGACAAATAACTTTAGTATCTTTATTGACAATTATTGACATTATACAAGTTCCACAATTTTTTTTGCTGCATCATCAAGATCAGTTGCTGATATAATATCGATACCAGAATTATCTAAAATTTCTTTTCCTTTATCTACGTTTGTTCCCTCGAGTCTGACAACTAGTGGAACCGAGATACTAAGATCTTTTGCTGCAGCAATAATACCTTCAGCAATCACATCACATCTCATAATACCTCCAAAGATATTTACCAATATCCCTTTTACACCTTTATCGGATAATATAATTTTAAAGGCATTTGAAACTTTTTCTTTTGAAGCACCACCGCCAACATCTAAAAAGTTTGCAGGCTCACCGCCGTATAATTTAATAATATCGAGACTAGCCATAGCTAACCCAGCACCATTTACCATGCATCCTATATTTCCATCTAATTTGATATATGCTAAATCAAATTTTGCAGCTTCTTGCTCATACTCATCCTCTTCATTTGGGTCTCTAAGTTCTTCGATCTCCGGATGCCTATAAAGAGCGTTGTCATCAAAATTTACCTTAGCATCTAGACACAATAGCTTGTCTTTATCGGTAATTATTAATGGATTAATCTCAACAAGACTTGCGTCTTTTTCTTTAAAAAACTTATACAGATTCTCTATTAAGTGCTTAGTTTGATCATGCATTGACTCATCAAGTTCTAAGCATTTTTGAATAGCTAAAATGTCAGATTCTGAAACTCCAGTCGATGGTTCAATAAAAACTGTAGTAATTTCTTCAGGTGTTTCTTCTGCAACAGCCTCAATATCCATACCACCATGTTTTGAAGCTATAAAAGCTATTTTACTAGTAGCTCGATCAATTAGACATGATAAGTAAAGTTCTTTTTTTATGTCTGATCCATTTTCAATATAAACTCTTTGAACAATTTTTCCTTGAGGGCCTGTTTGGGGAGTAATCAGATTCATTCCAAACATTTTTTTACATTCTTCTATTGCTTCATCAGCAGATTGTACAACTTTTACTCCACCACCTTTTCCACGTCCTCCAGCATGAATTTGTGCTTTTACAACCCATGTAGGTCCAGAAACATCTTTTACCGCCTGATCAATTTCATCTGGAGAAAAAGCAACTGTTCCTGTTGATACAGGTATTTCAAATTCTTTAAATAATTCTTTTGCTTGATATTCGTGAATATTCATAATTATTTTAGATTTGTATCAATATTAATAGCGGCATCAAAAAGTTCTTTAACAGCATCAATTGAAATATCAAAATATCTTTTTTCTTCATCATCTAAGGCCAATTCTACAACCTCTTCTATTCCGTTAGAACCAATTACAACAGGTACTCCTACATAAAGATCCTTCACTCCATATTGACCATTTAAATGAGCGGCGCAAGGAAGGGTCTTTTTTAAATTTTTTAAATAAGACTCTGCCATCTCAATGCCTGATGCTGCAGGTCCATAAAAAGCAGAACCAGTCTCTAAAAGTTTTACAACTTCTGCGCCTCCATTACGCGTTCTATCTATTATCTCATTTAATTTTTCTTCAGAAATTTTACCCTCCTTAACAAAATCAAGAAGAGGTTTTCCAGATACAGTTGTACGATTGGGTACTGGGACCATAGTATCGCCATGTCCACCTAAAACAAATGAGTCAACTTCACTTATTGGAACATTTAATTCTTGTGATAGAAAAAATTTAAATCTTGATGTATCTAAAACACCTGCCATACCAATAACTTTATTTTTTGGAAGTCCAGAATATTTCTGTAGCGCCATAACAATGACATCTAGTGGATTTGTAATACATATTACGAAAGCATTTGGAGAAGTATCTTTAATTCCATCAGCTACTTGTTTAATAATTTTCAAGTTTATGCCAAGCAAATCATCTCTTGTCATTCCAGGTTTTCTAGGAACACCTGCGGTGATAATGATTACATCTGAATTACTTGTATCGTTATAATTATTTGTTCCAGTGATGCTTACATTCAATCCGTCAATTGCTGTTGATTGGGATAAGTCCAAAGCCTTACCTTTTGCTATACCTTCAGCTACATCAAATAAAACTACATCACCTAACTCTTTTAGAGCAATTAAATGAGCTAAAGTTCCACCTATTTGGCCAGCTCCAATTAAAGAAATTTTTGGTTTTGTCATATTAGAATTATCTTTAGTGCGTAAACTAAACAGATAGAACTTAAAATCAAGTCAGAAATATAAACATTATTTCATAGTGGGTATAATAAACTCTGCACCTTTACGAATTCCTGTAGGCCATCTTGAAGTGACAGTCTTAAGCCTAGTAAAGAACCTTACACCCTCCATTCCATGCATAGCGTGATCACCAAATAATGACCTTTTCCAGCCTCCAAAACTATGAAATGCCATTGGTACTGGAATTGGAACATTTACTCCAACCATTCCAATTTGACATTTGTTGGTAAATGCACGAGCTGTGTCTCCATCACGAGTATAAATTGTAGTCCCGTTTCCAAACTCATGATTATTAAGCATTTCAAGCGCATCATCAAATGTTGGTTTTCTAACTACAGATAATACAGGGCCAAAAATCTCTTCCTTATAAATTTTCATCTCACTTGTAACATTATCAAATAAGCAGCCACCTATAAAATATCCATTTTCGTACCCTTGAAGTGATATAGGTCTACCATCAACAATAAGTTGAGCTCCCTCTTCAACACCAGTGTCTACATAAGATCTGACCTTGTTCAAATGTTGCTTACTAATAACCGGTCCCATTTCAACTTCAGGATCTGTTCCTGGTCCAACTTTTAGTGATTGAACTCGTGGTGTAAGTTTTTCAATTAATTTGTCTCCGACATCTCCGACTGCAACTGCAACAGATAACGCCATGCATCTCTCTCCGGCAGAACCATAACCAGCACCCATCAGACCATCAACTACTTGATCAAGATCAGCATCTGGCATAATAATCATATGATTTTTTGCGCCCCCTAAAGATTGAACTCTTTTATTATGCTGTGTTGAAGTATGATAAATATATTCTGCAACTGGAGTTGAACCAACAAAACTAACAGAGTCTACGTGTGGGTTTGTAATTAACAAATCCACTGCTTCTTTATCTCCATTGATAACATTAAAAACTCCATCTGGTAGGCCAGCTTCAGTTAAAAGCTCCGCCAACATCATAGGAACTGTAGGATCTTTTTCACTTGGTTTTAAAATAAAACAATTTCCACATGCAATAGACACAACAAACATCCACATTGGAACCATTGCAGGAAAATTAAAAGGAGAAATCCCAACCGAGATACCCAGAGGTTGTCTCATGCTCCAACTATCTATTTCAGATCCAACATTTTCAGAAAACTCCCCCTTTAAAAGATGAGGAATTCCACATGCGAACTCAACAACTTCCATACCCCTAGTGATCGAACCTTGAGAGTCACTTAGTATCTTGCCATGCTCTTCAGTAAGAGCGTGGGCCAATTTATCCATATCTCTTAAAATGAGTTCTTTAAATTTAAAAAAAATTCTTGAACGAGTTAGAGGTGGAGTAGAAGCCCATTTTTGTTTTACATTCAAGGCACTTTCTATGGCAGCATCTACATCACTTTTGTTTGCTAGACTAACTTCAGCAATTTTTTCACCCTGGGCTGGATTGAATATATCTCCCAGTCTATCTGACTTGCTTAAATATTCTTTGCCATCTATAAATTGGTTAATTTTTCTCATATTAATTATAAAAATTATACATAAAATATGACACAAGAAATGGTATGGCGCAATGCGAAAACTTGATCTACATGATTTAACCCTTGAAGAAGCTTACGATGAGTTTAATGAATTTATAAATAAGGCTTACAGTGATAATATTAATAAAGTTGAAGTAATAACGGGTAAAAGTGGCCAGATTAGAAGAGAGTTTCCATATTGGTCAGAAAATTCTCATCAAATAAAATACCATGAGATAAGCTGGCATGGTGGAAGCTTTGTCGTAAAAATTGAAAAAAAATATTAATAGACGCTAATTGTCATATTGGCATGATTCTAACTTAGTAAAGTTTGAATAAATAATTATATGTTCTTACAGATAAGCGGAAGACTTTTAACTCCCCTTAATTATTCTTCCGCTTTATCAAATAATAATAAAGGAACAAAAAAAATGATAAATTTTTTCTCAACTGCTTTTATAGTTATTTCCTTATTGCTAATAAGTCTTAGTTTTCAAATAACTGTAGTATAAAAATTCGTAAATTATCTAGAGGCAATCATTCTTTTGATGCCTGAAATAGCCTCAGCTGGATTTAGACCTTTTGGACAAGTTTGAGTACAATTCATAATAGTATGACATCTATAAACCTTAAAAGCGTCATCTAACTCTTCTAATCTTTCTCTTCGTGACTCATCTCTACTATCCTGAAGCCACCTATATGATTGCAATAGTACTGCAGGACCAAGATATTTATCACTATTCCACCAATAACTTGGGCATGATGTAGAACAACAGGCACATAAAATACATTCATAAAGACCGTCTAACTTTGCTCTTTCTTCTCTTGATTGCAAATTCTCATCAGTGTCAGATTTTTTTGTAATGTTTAACCACGGCTTAATAGAAGCCAATTGCTTATATAAAGTCTTTAGGTTTGTAACTAAATCTTTAATAACAGGCATGTGAGGCAAAGGATAAATTTTAATTTCTTTTTTAACATCCTCAATTGGTTTTGTGCATGCTAATGTATTAGTGCCATCAATATTCATTGCGCAGGATCCACAAATACCCTCTCGGCATGATCTTCTAAAAGTTAATGTTGGATCTATTTCATTTTTAATTTTCATGATTGCGTCTAAAACCATAGGACCACAATTATCCAAATCTACTTCATAACTATCCATTCTTGGATTTTTATCATCTTCTGGAGACCATCTGTATATTGAGATTTTTTTCTTATTTTTTATATCGTCAGGTAATGAATAATCTTCACCTTTTACAAGCTTGGAATTATCAGGGAGATTAAACTGAACCATTAGTAAACTCTCGCTTTAGGCTCGATATATTTAACTTCATTTGACAATGTATATTCATGCACTGAACGATAATCTAAATTACACTCTTTATCGTTAGTCCATGCTAACGTATGAACCATCCAGTTTTTATCATCTCTTTCTTTATAATCTTCACGAGCATGCGCTCCTCTGCTTTCTTTTCTATTGTGTGCAGAATTCATTGTAACAACAGCCTGGGCGATAAGATTTTCATATTCTAATGTTTCAAGTAGGTCTGTGTTCCATACAAGTGATTTATCAGTTACTGAGATATCGCTTGACTCAAGCCATATTTCTTCAATTTTTTTCTTACCTTCTGATAAAATTTCATCATCTCTAAATACTGCACAATGATTTTGCATAACTTTCTGCATTTTATCTCTCAGTTGTGAAGTAGGAGTTGTTCCGTTTGAATTCCTAATCTTATCAAAACGGTCAAGAATTTTATCGACCGCGCTATGATCAATTTCTTTATTTGGATCAGTTTTTGATACCGTATCATTAATACGATCTGCTGCAGCTTTACCAAATACGACAAGATCAATTAGAGAATTTGAGCCAAGTCGATTTGCTCCATGAACAGACACGCATGCTGCTTCACCAATTGCCATAAGGCCTGGCACAGGAACTTCCTCTCCATTTACAGAGGTCATCACTTCACCATGGAAATTCGTTGGAATACCACCCATATTATAATGCACTGTTGGGATTACTGGGATCGGGGCTTTAGTCACATCTACACCAGCAAATACTTTTGCAGACTCAGAAATACCAGGCAGTCTCTCATTTAAAACTTTTGGCTCAAGATGATCTAAATGTAAATAGACATGGTCTTTGTTTGGACCAACGCCTCTACCTTCAATTAACTCTTTTGTTATTGATCGAGAGACTACGTCCCTAGAAGCTAAATCTTTCGCAGAGGGAGCGTACCTCTCCATAAACCTTTCACCTTCACTGTTTACTAAGTAACCACCTTCACCTCGAGCACCCTCAGTAATCAAACATCCTACACCGTAAACACCAGTAGGATGAAATTGGACGAACTCCATATCCTGTAAAGGAAGTCCTGCTCTCAATACCATTGCATTACCATCACCTGTACATGTATGCGCTGAAGTAGCTGAGAAATATACTCTTCCATACCCACCAGTCGCGAGAACTGTCGACTTCGCATTAAAAACATGAATCTTTCCATCTTCTAGACACCATGTAACTACACCTCTACATTCACCATTGACCATGATTAAATCAAGAGCAAAGTATTCAATATAATAATCAACGCCATGTTTAAGTGATTGACCGTATAGAGTATGAATAATTGCATGACCCGTTCTGTCGGCAGCAGCGCACGTTCTTTGAGCAGTGCCTTCGCCATAATTTTTTGTCATTCCACCAAATGCTCTTTGATATATTTTACCATCCTCAGTTCTACTGAACGGCACTCCATAGTTCTCTAATTCTAAAACAGCCTTTGGAGCATTTTTACATAAATACTCAATAGCATCTTGATCACCAAGCCAATCAGATCCTTTAACAGTATCATACATGTGCCAACGCCAATCATCATCGCCCATATTTCCTAACGCCGCAGATATTCCACCTTGCGCCGCGACGGTATGACTTCTGGTTGGAAATACTTTTGAAATACAAGCTGTCTTGTACCCATTTTCAACAGCTCCAACAGTTGCTCGAAGACCGGAGCCTCCAGCTCCAACAACTACAACATCATAATCATGGTATTCAATTTCGTATTTCATAATAAGTTACAAAAGTATCATTAATATCGATAGACAGACAAATAATGAAATACCAGTAAAGAATGATGATATCAAAATCTTTAGCAGTTTATGAACCTTAGGATCATGAACATAATCATCCATAATTTCATTTATACCTGTATTCATATGAAATATGCCTAAAATCATAAAAATCAATATAAAGAAAATTGACCAAGTACCCGATATTTCAAGTAAAATTTGCTCATACGAAAGTCTTGAAAACCTCAGGATGGATATTAGTAAATATGCAATAAAGGGTAATAGAGCAATTGAGCTGTATTTATGCAACTTCCATATATTACGAGCTGATGCCATAAATTAAATTACTCCGTATAATATTAACCAAAAACATATAGTAAGAATCACAGCAACAGATAAAGCAGTCCAACCTGTTATCTTTGCAACATTCAAATCCAGACCATAGCCATAATCCCAAAGTAAGTGCCGGATACTACTTAATATATAAAAAAATATACAAAACGATAAGCCTATAAGAACTGTTCTTATGAAAACATTGTCTGAAATTGAAATAACTAATTTAAAAGTATCTTCTCCTAGTCCAATTGATAATAAATAAATTATTATAATCATTGATCCTAATGATGAAACTACTCCTGATATTCTATGAAGAATGGATAGTAAAGATGTAGTTTGCCAACGATATATTTGAAGATGAGGTGATAAAGGACTATTCATGATTTCTATTATATCAAATTCTCAAATTTAAAGAAATTAATCTATATTTTTTTTGGAACAAGCGCCCAGTAGTCTAGACTTAAGAGGACATCAGAATTAAATTTTCCATTTTGATCTTGGTGTTGGAACTGATATGGCTGAGCATCTCCAAGACCATTAGTCCTAATGCGTAACGCACCAAGAGTGTCTGAAACATCAACTTTTTCTATAATTTTACTCCATGCAAAAACAGTTTTACCTGCAAAGCATGGGGATGCATGTGTTCCTCCATTAATAGCAATTATCTTAAATGCATTTGATAGTCCATTGAAAGATATTGATCTGGTCAAACTGATAACATGACCACCGTAGACAATTCGTTTACCGAATCGACCACCCTTTTCAACAAAATGATTGAAATGAACCTTGGCATTATTCTGATATAGTTTTGTAGCCATCATATGTTCCGCTTCCTCTACAGTAATACCATCAATATGATTTATTTTTTCATCTATTTTATAATCTTCAAATACAAGATCTGATCCAGCTGCAGTAAAATCATAATTTTTCATCTCAAACTGGTAATCTTTTGAAATTGCAATAACTTCTTCTTTTGTTACTTCTGAATTTAATTTAGGAATTACAGATTCTATTTTAGGAAGACTTTTATTTTTTTTACGAACCATAACCCATCTCTTATAATCAATTACAGCTTCATTTTTTTGATTCAATCCAGTCGAATGAACATAAACGACACCGTTGTCACCATTAGAATTTTCTTTTAATCCAATTACTTCAGAATGAGATGTAATTGTATCTCCAGGATAGGCAGGTTTTAAGAATTTACATTCAGCATATCCTAAATTTGCAATTGCATTTAAAGAGATATCAGGAACAGTTTTACCAAAAGCAATATTAAACAATAAGAAATCATCAACTGGTGACTCTTTTAATGAAAGCTGTTTTGCAAATTCATTTGAGGAGTGTAGGGCATACCTTGATCCGTATAGAGCAGTGTAAAGTGAGCAATCTCCTAATGTAATAGTTCTTGGCGTTGCATGAGAAATTTTCTGACCCATTGAAAAATCCTCAAAAAAATTGCCAATTTTATATTTTGAACCACTTTTAACTTCTATTGGAATAGACTCATTATCTTTTGAAACTTCCATGATTAGTTTTTCAGCTTCTAAAATTCTTCTTGCATGTGCGACATGAAGTTCTTCAATTTGACTTCCTTCAAATATAATCACGCCAACTTCAGGGTCTTCTTTACGGGCTTTTTCAAAAGCACTTACAATACTTCGAGCCTTTTCTAATTGATCAGGTGTCGGTGTAAAAATTTTATTACAAATATTTATTTGGGAAGGATGAATCAGAGTCTTACCATCAAATCCTAGACCATGACTATAAACACACTCTTGTTCAAATCCTTCACTATCTTTAATGTCATTAAAAACTCCATCTAATATTGATATTTTATAAGCTTTTGAAGCCATCATGCATTTTTCAAAACTAGTTTGAAGAGCTGTCCTCTTAAGATCTTCCTCAATGCCTAGTTCTGCTGATAGATCATTGGTCCCCATCACAAAACATTTAAGCGCTTTGGATACTTTTGCAATTTCGTATGCATTCACAATTGAAAGAGCAGTTTCCATCATTACCCATATTTTGATACCTTCATTGTTTATTAATTTCTCACATTCAATAACATCATCTGCACTATTAACTTTTGGGATCAAAATAGCATCAGGAATACAATGATCTAAAATTTTAAGATCATCTTTTCCTGTATCAGAATCTAATGAATTTATTCTAACAACCTGCTCTTTATCTTTATTTACTCCAGAATTAATTATCTTAATTAAAGAGTCTCGCGCACTCTCCTTTGCGTTTGGAGCAACAGAATCTTCTAGATCATAAATTAAAGCATCTACATCAAGCGTTGACGACTTCTTCAGAGCTTTTTCATTTGATCCAGGCACATAAAGTATACTTCTTCTTGGTTTTCTTACATCTTTTCTCATTTTTATAGATAACTCTCAATTAACATTTCAGCAATTTGAATAGTATTTAAAGCTGCGCCTTTTCTTAAATTATCAGATACTACCCATATTGATAAACCATTTTTTATCGCACTATCCTCTCTGATTCTAGAAACATAGGTATCATCATTTCCAGCACTTTCTCGTGGAGTTACATACCCACCGTCGTCTCTCTCATCAAGCAAAGTACAGCCATTCGCATTCTTGATAGCTTGACGAGCTTCTTCCACAGATACCTTATTTTCAAATTCAATATTAACTGCTTCTGAATGTCCGATGAAAACTGGGACTCGTACACATGTAGCACTGAATTTTATATCTTTATCGAGAATTTTATTTGTTTCTTTTCTCATTTTAGTTTCTTCTTTTGTATATCCATCATCTCCAAATTTATCGATATGAGGAATTACATTAAAAGCAATTGGCTTAGTGAAGTTCACATTATCTTTTATCTCATCTGAGAACATATTTTTAGTTTGATCAAATAGTTCATCCATTGCAGCCTTACCTGCTCCAGATACAGATTGATATGTAGAAACAATAACACTTTTAATTTTGGATAATTCATGAAGTGGTTTAAGTGCAACCACTAATTGAATAGTTGAGCAATTTGGATTGGCAATTATATTTCTAGTTTTAAAATTTTTTAAATCTTCAGGATTCACTTCAGGAACAATAAGCGGAATATCATCATCCATTCTAAAATGGCTTGAATTATCTATAACGATACAGTTCTTTTTTGCAAATTCTGGTGCCCATTTTTCTGATGTACTTGATCCAGCAGAAAAGAGTGCAATATTAACCTTAGAAATATCAAAATTTTCTATATCCTCAACAACTAATTCTTCATCTCCAAAATCTACTTTTGAACCAGCACTTCTACTTGAAGCTACTGGAAAAATATTTTTTGATTTAAATTTTTTATCATGAAGTATATTAAGCATTTCACGCCCAACATTTCCTGTCGCTCCAACTATTGCAATCTTATGATCCATTATTTGCACCTAAATCAGATATTTGTTTAACGATTTCATCTCCCATTTCCTGAGTAGTAAGATTTTTATTTTCATCACCAAGCAAATCTTTAGTTTTAAATCCATTTTCAAGAACCTTATTAACAGCTGTACTTAGCAAATCAGATGCTTTGTCCATATTAAATGAATATTTTAAGCACATCGCAAAACTAAGAATCGATGCAATTGGATTTGCAATACCTTGACCAGCTATATCAGGAGCTGATCCATGAACTGGTTCATACAAAGCTTTTCTAAAGTTATTTTGATCTATTTCCCCCAATGATGCAGATGGAAGCATTCCTAAGGATCCAGTAAGCATAGAGGCTTCATCAGATAAAATATCTCCAAATAAATTGTCAGTAACAATTACATCAAATTGTTTTGGATTTCGTACAAGCTGCATTGCACAATTATCTGCATACATATGTGAAAGTGAGACATCATTAAATTCATTGTCATGAACATACTGAACCTCTTCTCTCCAAAGAATTCCTGATTCCATAACATTAGATTTTTCGCAAGAAACAACTCGATTATCTCTTTTTTGTGCTAACTCAAAAGCAATTCTAGCAACTCTTCTTATTTCGTGCGTTTCATATACTTGAGTATTTATACCAACCCGATTTCCATCGCTCTTAGTTTCGATGCCCCTCGGTTTTCCAAAATAAACACCACCTGTTAGCTCTCTGACTATCATTATATCTAGGCCTGAAACTAGATGAGGCTTCAATGAAGAAGCTTCCACCATAGACTCAAAACACAATGCCGGTCTAAGATTTGCAAATAAATCTAACTCTTTTCTAATTTTTAGTAACCCTTGCTCGGGCTTTAAAGAAAAATCTAAGTTATCCCATTTTTCTCCACCAACTGCTCCAAGTAGAACTGCATGAGAAGATTTAGCTTTCTCTAGAGTCTCATCTGCCAGAGGAACTCCATATCGATCATATGCTGAGCCACCTATATCATCTTTCTCAATATCAAATTGAATATCGAACATTGATGAGATAATAGAAATAACTTTATCAACCTCAATCATTACCTCAGGACCAATTCCATCTCCTGGAAGAATTAATAATTTAAAATTTTTACTCATTTTAATTTATTTCCATATAACCAGGGAATTTCGTTCTCTTGACCTTCTTCAAAGTGGCCAATTGAAGCTACCTTATTTAAAGTCAGACCAATATCATCAAGTCCTTCAAGCAAACATTTCTTTTTAGCTGGATCGATTTCAAAACTAATTTCTTTTTTTTCATTATTTTCTAAGAAAGTAATATTTTGTTTTTCTAAATCTATATTGAAATTTAATATACTGTCGGATGAGTCCTGCAATCTTGAAACTGTTGCTTCATCAAGGATTATAGGCAAAATTCCATTTTTGAAACAATTGTTATAAAAAATGTCTGCATAACTTGGCGCAATTATACATTTAATGCCATAATCAGCTATAGACCACGGAGCATGCTCACGAGAGGATCCACAGCCAAAGTTTTTACCCGCTATAAGTATACTAGCGTCTTTATACTGTTCTTGGTTAAGGGCGAAAGAACTAATTTTGTTTCCATCTTGATCATATCTTAACTCGTAGAATAAAAATTCCCCAAGTCCAGTTCGCTTGATTGTTTTTAAGAACTGTTTTGGAATAATCATATCAGTATCCACATTAGTTATACGTAGTGGTATTGCATGACCGCTGAGTTTATTAAATTTTTCCATTAAAGATCTCTAAAATCAGTAAGCTTACCTCTGATTGCCGCTGCTGCTGCCATTTGAGGACTCATTAAATGGGTTCTACCACCTCTACCTTGCCTGCCTTCAAAATTTCGATTAGAAGTTGAAGCACACCTTTCTTGAGGCTGTAACTTATCTGCATTCATAGCTAAGCACATTGAACATCCTGGATCTCTCCAATCAAAACCTGCTTCAATGAAAATCTTATCTAAGCCTTCTTTTTCTGCTTGCTCTTTAACCAACCCAGAGCCAGGAACAATCATAGCATGAACACCTTTTTCAACTTTTCGGCCTTTTGCAATTTGTGACACAGCTCTTAGATCTTCTATTCTACCATTCGTACAAGAGCCGATAAAAACTTTATCTATTTTAATTTCATTAACAGGCATGTTTGGTTCTAAGCCCATATAATCAAGCGCTCTCTCAATTGATTTCTTTTTGTCAGCATTTTTTTCATTTTCAGGATCTGGAACAAATCCATCTATGGAAACAACATCTTCAGGGCTTGTGCCCCATGTAATTTGTGGGATTATTTCATCAGCTCTAATTTCCACAACTGAATCATAGTGAGCGCCTTCATCAGAAGCTAATGATTTCCAGTAATTAACTGCATCTTCAAAAACTTCACCTTTCGGTGCTAAAGGTCTTCCTCTAAGATATTCACACGTTGTTTCATCTGGACTTATTAAACCTGCTCTTGCTCCTGCCTCAATAGACATATTACAAACAGTCATCCTACCTTCCATAGAAAGATTTCTAATTGCCTCACCAGTATATTCGATGACATAGCCTGTTCCGCCAGCGGTCCCTATCTTTCTTATAATTGCTAAAACAATATCTTTTGCAGTAACTCCTTCAATAACTTTACCAGTAATCTTAATGCACATGTTTTTTGCTTTTGTTTGAACAAGCGTTTGAGTTGCAAGTGTATGTTCAACTTCTGATGTTCCTATTCCCCATGCCAATGCACCAAATGCACCATGAGTTGAGGTATGACTATCTCCACAAACTATAGTCATTCCTGGTTGAGTAAAACCTTGCTCTGGACCAACAATATGAACTATACCTTGACGCTTATCGGTCATCGGCAAGTAAGTAATATTGTTTTCTTTTGCATTCATTTCTAATGTTTCCACTTGAAGCTTGGAGTCTGGGTCGGCTATACCTTTGTCTCTATCTGCTGTTGGGACATTATGATCTGCTGTTGCCAGAGTAAACTCAGGACGTCTGACTTTACGTCCAGATAATCTAAGACCCTCAAATGCTTGTGGGCTTGTTACTTCATGAACAAGGTGTCTATCTATATAAAGAATTGTAGTTCCATCATCATTGGTATCTACAATGTGACTTTCCCATATCTTGTCATATATTGTTTTTGGAGTACTCATAAGCAAATCAAAAATGTTAAGTTTGAAACTGAAAGACTAATCTTTCAGTTCTTCAGCTTTATCTTCGGTTTTTTCTTCTTGAGTAGTTTCTTCTAAGTCTGATTGTTCTGTTTCAGCAACATTAGCTTCAGAATTTTCATCATTTGATTCTTCAGAAGAAGCTTCCTCAGTTAAATATTCTTCTTCAAGAACTTCATCATTTTCAGAAATAAATAAACTTGCAAGGTCAGGCTGTTTACTTCTCATTCTTTCAACGATTCTGGCTTTCTTACCAGTAAGATCTCTTAAATAGTATAATTTAGCTCTTCTAACTTGTCCGCTTCTAATTAACTCTACTGAGTCGATAGACGGGCTGAATATAGGAAACACTCGCTCAACACCCTCACCAAATGAGATTTTTCTAACAGTAAAAGAAGAGCTTAATCCTCTGTTCTTTTTTGCAATACAGACACCTTCAAAAGCCTGTATTCTTTCTCGGGTTCCTTCTCTAACCTTAACATTCACTTTTACAGTATCACCTGGGTGAAACTGGGGAATTTTTTTACCCTTAATTAATGTCTTAATCTGATCTGTTTCAAATTGTTCAATGATATTCATAGTTTCCTCGATCGGTGTTTTAATACTTTATTTCTTTGTTGTCTTGTTTTTTTTGTATTTTTTCAATAAATCTGGCCTTATTTTTTGAGTTAATTTGAGTGAGTTTTTCATCCTCCATTCAGATATTAACTTATGATTGCCAGATTGAAGCTCTTCAGGAATCTTTAAGTTCTTCCATATTCTGGGTCTAGTATATTGAGGAAATTCAAGTAGATCTTGGCTAAAACTCTCATCTTTTAAGGACTCCTTATCACCCAGTGTTCCAGGTAATAACCGCACAGCAGCCTCAATAACCGTTTGAGCTGCAACTTCGCCCCCTGCAAGGATATAATCGCCCAAACTATATTCATCAAATTTATAGAAATCTAAGACCCTTTGATCGATACCTTCATACCTGCCACATAAAATGATTAACTCATTCTTCTTTGTGAATCTTTTTATATCTTTTTGTGTAATTGGTTTACCTCTTGGAGTTAAGTTAATGAGTGATATTTTCTTTTTTTCTTTAACTCCACGTAATGAAGCATCAATAGCCTTACCAATTATATCTGCTCTTAAAATCATTCCAGGCCCGCCTCCAGATGTAGTATCATCGACTGACTTGTGATTGTCTTTTGCGTAATCCCGTGGATTAAATAACTTCAGAGACCATATTTTTTTCTTAAGAGCTCTACCAATTACTCCAACTCCTAAAACTCCTGGGAAGCTCTCGGGAAATAAAGTTATTACTTTTACTTTAAACGTATTTTTTTTCATTCTAAATATTGGGAGATATTTTTTAAATAAATTATTTTTTTCTTTTGATCTACTTTCTCAATTGTATCATCACTAAAAGGTATAAAATATTTTTTGTCATTCGATAAAGTTGTAACTTCTATCAAATCAGATGAGCCAAAATTATTTACACTAATTACTGGGCCAATAATTTCTTCATTACTAATTACAGATAATCCAATTAAGTCATTAAAATAATATTTATCACCAATATCTGGAAGCTGACTTCTGTTAATTAATATATTTTTATTTAGGATATCATCGACTTTGTTTCGCGAGTCAATTTCAGAACAACTGACTATAAAATACTCCTTTAATGAACGAACTTTTTTTAAGAAAATTCCATCATACATTTCATCAATAAATAATTGATTGTATGTAAATAAGTCATCAGGGTCAGTTGTAAAACTTTTTATCTTAAATTGACCCTGAATACCATGAGCTGAAATTACTTGTCCTACGACAACTTTATCGTTCATTAATAAATAAAATTATTCTTTTTTATCTCCATCTTCCTCTGCTGGAGCTTCTTCTGCTGCTGGAGCTTCTGCTGGAGCTTCATCTGCTGCTGGAGCTTCTGCTGGAGATTCATCTGCTGCTGGAGCTTCTGCTGGAGCTTCTTCTGCTGCTGGAGCTTCTGCTGGAGCTTCTTCTGCTGCTGGAGCTTCATCTGCTGCTGGAGCTTCTGCTGCTTCTTTTTCTGCAGCTAACCTTTCTTGAGCTTTTTTCTTAGGCAATGCTTTTTTTGGATTATCTTTTTGAGCTGGCATTGGAATAATATTTGCTTCACCCAACCATCTTGCAAGCTTGTCAGTTGGTTTTGCACCCTTATCAATCCATGACTTGATTTTGTCAAAGTCTAGTTGAACACGATTCGGATCGTCTTTCTTAAGAAGTGGATTATAAAGTCCAACTTTTTCAATGAATCTACCGTCTCTAGGAAATCTAGAGTCTGCAACTACAACTCTGTATACAGGTCTTTTTTTAGACCCTGCTCTTGATAGTCTTATTTTTAATGCCATTTTTATGCTCCTTGTTTGTTAATTTATTTTAAAAAATTTTTGTTTATGCCGTTTCCCAGTTGGTTGCCAATATCCATTGGGTTAATATTCTGTAATCCTTTTTTTGAAAGCTTTTTCATCATATCTGCCATTTTTCTATGCTGCTTTAAAACTTTATTAATATCTGAAACTACAGTTCCAGATCCCTTGGCAATTCTTTTCTTTCTAGACCCATTAATTATTTTAGGTTTTGTTCTTTCATATGGAGTCATTGATAAAATGATTGCCTCTTGACGTTTGATTGAATCTTCATTCATGTTGGCATTGTTTTGAATATCCCCTAGGTTTTTTAAACCAGGAATAAATTTCATTATGCTTGATAGCCCACCCATTTTCTTCATCTGAGAAATTTGAGATAGTAAATCATTAAGATCAAATTCACCTTTTTGAATTTTATTTGCGATTTCTTCTGCTTTTTCATGGTCAATAGTTTCTGATGCTTTTTCAACAAGAGATACAATATCTCCCATTCCCAAAATACGATTTGCAATTCTTTCAGGATGGAAAACTTCTAAATCAACAATCTGTTCACCTACACCCATAAATTTTATAGGACATCCAGTGGCGACTTTCATACTTAATGCAGAGCCACCTCGTGAGTCACCATCTATTCTTGTAAGCATTGATCCTGTTACCTTTACAGTAGTTGCAAAATCAGTAGCAACTTTCATAGCTTCCTGACCTGTTAAACTGTCTAAAACTAAAATAGTTTCATTTGGTACAATTTCACTTTCAATTAAATTTAACTCTTCAAGAAGTTCGTTATCAATGTTTATGCGGCCAGCAGTATCATATAAAACAAATTCAATATTATTTTTAGATACATAATCTCTAGATCTCTTAATAATTTCAATTGGAGTTTCTTTTTCAACTTTTTCTAAGATTGGAATATCAATTTTATTACCTAAAGTTTCAAGTTGTTCATAAGCCGCTGGCCTTTGGACATCTAAAGAAACTAATAAGATTTTTTTTGAAAATTTTTCTTTTATATGATTGGCAATTTTACCTACAGATGTTGTTTTTCCTGAACCCTGAAGACCAATAAATAAATAATTATTAACATCTGAATTATTTATATTTAGGTCTACAGTATTAGAACCCAATGTTTCTATCAATTCATCATTGACAATTTTAATTATCATCTGGGAAGGTGTGATCGATTGGATTACATCCTGTCCAAGAGATTTTTCCTTTATGTTAGCAATAAAGCTTTTTACTACGGGCAAAGAAACATCGGCTTCAAGCAAAGCTCTCCTAATATCTCTCATTGCTAAATCAAGAGATTCTTCGTTTATCGTTCCTGTTTTTTTTAGATTCGAAAAAACTGACTCAAATCTATTTACCAAATTTTCAAACATAATACTTTCTATTTTCCAGCAGCTATTGCATCAGTGGGCGAAACTCGCTGACTGATGTCGACACCTATATTAGGCACCGCAAAATAATAATTCTGCGGAAAACAGCTGTTAATTAATCAAAAGTGATAGATATGTCAAGGTGATATTAGGTTTCAATATTTCTGGTATATTTAGCAGCCTCTCATTATAACAATAATCATGACAATACTTAAATTCACAAAAATGCATGGATTGGGCAATGATTTTGTAATTTTTGATCAAAGATCAGATGATTATAGCTTTACAAAAGATGAAATTGTTAAAATTGCTGATCGAAATACTGGCATAGGATGTGATCAGATTATATTGATTAAGGCGTTAACAGATTATGATGGTGAGTTAATAGAATTTTATAATTCTAGTGGGGAAGAGGTCATGGCCTGTGGAAATGGCTCAAGATGTGTAGCAAACTTACTCATGAAAGAAAAAAATGTTAATGAAATCACGATCAAGACTAAAGAAAGATCTCTTAACTGCCACAGAGTTTCAGATGATGTAATAAGTATTGATATGGGAAAACCAAAGTTTGATTGGGAGGAAATTCCTTTGAAGAAAGATCCGAGTGAAAAGCACATTGTATTTACTGTTGGAGGTGTGTCTCTAGATAGTCCATTTTTTGTTAACGTTGGTAACCCGCATATAGTTTTTTTCGTAAATAATATTGATAAATTCGATATTTTAAAATTTGGCCCTGAAATTGAAAATCATGATTTATTTCCTGAAAAAATAAACGTGAGTATAGCCAATGTTGTTTCAAAAAATGAAATAAACTTAAATGTTTGGGAGAGAGGAGCAGGATACACTCTAGCATGCGGAACGGGTGCTTGTGCAACTGCTGTTGCAGCTATAAGAGGTCTTAATCTACAAAATCAATTAAAGGTATCATTGCCTGGTGGTACTTTAGATATACATTATAAGTTAGATAGTAATATTATCATGTCAGGTGAAACAGAAATAAGTTTTGAGGGAAGCTTTGAGTTATAAAATTAAAACATTTGGATGTAGATTAAATTTTTATGAGTCTGAAGTAATTAGAAAATTTGCTGATAAAAATAAAATTGAAAATACGACATTTATAAATAGTTGTGCTGTTACTAATAAAACTGTCAGAGATTTAAAAGGTACAATACGTAAACTTAAGAAAGAAGATCCTAAAAATAAAATTGTATTAACAGGCTGCGCTGCTCAAATACATAAAGAAGAGTTTAATGAAATTGAAGAAATTAGCACTCTAATAGGTAATCGAGAAAAACTAGATAATAAAATATATAAAGAATTATCTGAGAATTTAGAAAATAAAAAGATTGTTGCAGTTTCAGATATCTTAGAGGATAAAAAAGCACAATCGCCTGTTATTGATAGTGTAAAAGATAAAATAAGAGCTTTCGTTCAAATACAAAATGGATGTGATCATAGATGTACATTTTGTATCATCCCCTTTGGAAGAGGAAATTCACGAAGTGTTGAATACTCAATAATTATTGAGCAAATAAGAAATTTGATCAATAAAAATTATAAAGAGATAGTTTTAACAGGAGTTGATTTAACAAGTTACGGCCATGATCTTGATGATAAAATTTCTTTAGGGCAACTGATAAAAAAAATACTTAATGATGCGCCTGAACTAAATAGATTAAGATTATCCTCTCTTGATGTAGCAGAAATAGATCCAGATTTATTTGATGTTATTGAGAATGAATCAAGATTACTTCCTCATATTCATTTATCCTTACAAGCAGGAGATAACATGATCTTAAAAAGAATGAAAAGGCGTCATAGCAGGGATGACTCCATTAATCTTATCAAAAAGATAAGGGACCTTAGACCAGATGTAGTATTTGGATCTGATTTTATTGCAGGTTTTCCCACAGAAACAGAAGAAATGTTTCAGAACACTATCAATCTTATTAAAGAATGTAATATCACTTTTTTACATGTATTTCCTTTTTCTCCGAGAAAAGGAACGCCAGCAGCAAGGATGCCACAAGTTAAAGGCGATATAATAAAAAAAAGAGCTGAGGTGTTACGTCAACTAGCAAAAAAACAAATCACAAATTATTATAAAAAAGTAAAAGATCAAAAAGTATCAGTTATTGTTGAAAGTAAAAATAGAGGAAGGACAGATAATTTTGCTAAAATATCAATTCCAGATAATTTCAAGAATGGTGAATTACTCAATATGATTGTTACTGGGCATAACGATTACGGACTTACAGGTAAAGTTATTGTTTAAAAATTTACAAGAAACTATTTCTAGAGTATTTGCTTCACAAAAAGTTGACGATGAAAATTTAATTCTATTTGAAGATACTCTTATTCAAGCAGATATTGATATTGAAACATCTGAGAAAATTATAAATGAATTAAAATCATCAAGATTTTCAGAACAAGTATCAATAGGAGATATTCAAAATAGAGTAATTGAAATAATTTCAAAAATTTTAAAAAATGCAGAAGCTAACTATGAATTTAAATTTTCTGAAAAGATAAAAGTTATTTTATTTATTGGTGTAAATGGGACTGGAAAAACAACAACCATCGCAAAATTTGCAAAAAAATTTAAAAATAATGATAATTCTATCCTTCTAGTCGCCGGAGATACATTCAGAGCTGCTGCAACAGAACAACTCGGTGTTTGGGCAGACAGATTAAATATTCAGATTCTTGAAGGTGAGAAAAATTCTGATCCAGCAAGTATTGCCTACAAATCAATCGAAGTTGCAGAAAATAATTCAAATAATATTCTATTAATTGATACAGCGGGAAGACTACAAAATAAAAGTGATCTCATGGATCAATTAGGTAAGATTGATAGAACACTGAAGAAATTAAATGAAGAATATCCAAATGAAACGATTATTGTTCTAGATGCCACAACTGGTCAGAATGCTATAAAACAAATTGAGGAATTCAATAAATATTCAAAAATTACTGGCATTGTTATGACTAAATATGATGGAAGCGCAAGTGGAGGAACTCTTATTTCTATAGCAAATAAGTTTGATATCCCAATTTATGCATTAGGAAATGGAGAGGCACTAGACGACTTAGAATTATTTAATGCAGAAAAATTTGCAACTCAATTATTCGCTCATTTCTAAATGAAGACTATCACCTTCATAAGGAAAACTCTCGATCATATCCTCATCTATTTCGACACCAAGTCCAGGCGCTTCATTTAATAAGACACTTCCTGCTTCCCATTTAAAATATTTCTTCATAATTTTACAGTCAAAACCCTTCCAATCTTTGATTCCCTCAAGAATAAGAAAATTGGATATTGATGCTGCAACTTGAATATTTGCAGCGGCTACTATAGGACCACAGTACATATGAGGAGCTATGGATAAATGATTTGCTTCTGCCATTGATGCAATTTTTTTTCCTTCTAAAATTCCTCCTACTCTTCCCATATTCAATTGAAGTATTGATGCCGCTTGCTTATTAATGATTTCATTAAATTCATATTTAGTAGTAAGTCTTTCACCTGCTGCAACTGGAAAATTAATATGTTTTGCAACTTTTGCCATTGCGTCTGAATTATTTGGTGGAACTGGCTCCTCTAACCAAAAAGGATCATATTTTTCAATTTTAGTTGATAATCTTATAGCGCTTTCGGGTGTCATTTGACCATGAGTTCCAATAAGTAAGTCACATTGATCTCCCACAGCTTCTCGAATTGTTTTAACAAAATCAGCTACAAATGAAATTTCTTTTGCAGTCAATACTCGTGGATCATTAATCTTATATAGTCCAACTGGATCAAATTTTACTGCATCAAAACCTTGCTTTAAATACTCTGTTGCTCTTTCTCCAGCTAGGATGGCATTAGTATAAACATTGCTTGCATCATTTGGTTCCGGATAAATATATGTATATGTTCTTAACTTTTCAGTGTGCTTGCCACCTAAAAGTTCATAAATAGGTTTGTTCAGCTCTTTACCATTTATATCCCAAAGTGCGATTTCAATTGCACTTAAAACCCCTCCAAGAGAAATATCAGGTCTTTGTGAATAGCCACTTGAAAAAACCCTACGCCAAATTTTTTCAATATTAAAAGGGTTTTCATTTAATATGTATCTTTCACATACATCTTCAATCATTTGTCTTGCTACTTTTGGATGAAATGGAATTCCATAAGCTTCTCCAAAACCAAAGACACCAGAATCTGTAGTTAATTTTAAAAATATCCAGTACTTACCTCCAAAAGATGGAGGAGGATTTCCGACGACGTATGTTTTAAAATCAACTATCTTCATTTTAATTTATGATATTTAATCTTATCTTAAAGATCAAAAAGGATTGATAAACGAAATAACAATACTTTCTGTTCCAGGATTTTCATCAGCTAAACTTGCATTTGAAATATGATTTAAGCTAATTCCAACCCTTTTATTTTTTTCTAAATTATAAGAAAGTTCCAGTTGACTTCGAAATTCTAGATTATTACCAAGGTCTTTACTCGAACCTTGATCATAGTACCCTGTTGCAAAACTTGGGGTAAGATTCCACTTATTTGATAAAGAGTAGTCTTTTCTCAATCCAAGATAAAAATATTTACCGCTATCTGTATTAACCATAAATCCTAAAAAGGGCTTAAGTTCATATTTCTCGTTAAAGTTATTATTTGATAAATATTCAACACGGGCTTCAAGAGAGTCAAACGTATCATTTACATCGAATTGACCAATTGAATAAGAATAAAAGCCATCAGCTTTTAAGTATGAACTAAAAGATAGAAATAAAAATAATAAAGCAGCAACTATTTTGATGTTCATAAGTAATAAGGAACGTTTAGTTTCCCCATACTACATATTTTTTATCATCTCCACCAGTAGTTACTAAGCCTTGAGACCAAGTTACAATATTTCCCTCAGAATCAGTAAAAGATGCTGTACCGGTCTCTAATACTTCTTCTTCCTCTAATGAAGTTTCTGACTCAATGGATAGAGAGTCGGTATTGTTGGTTGAATTATTGCTTTCACTAACTAGTTCTTCTGGCCCAGGATCTTCCTCAAAGCCACCAGCAAATACATAACTAGCAAAGAATAAAACAATAATTAAACTATTTAACGTTAATGATTTCATATTACTCCTATAAAAATTAATTGGGATTATTAAATACAACGAAAGTGTTCGAATTTTGTCTTTCTTTAAAATTTCTCAATGCCCATCTAACACTTTCAAATGCCAATTGGTCCCAGGGAATTTCATCCCAACCAAAGAGGCCTACTTCTAAAGATTCTATACCTGCCTTTATATCTTCATTAAGCAATTTTGCTTCATAAATAACTTGTATTTGACTGATGTGTTTAAGTGAATAAGTTGCTAATAATCTTACAATTTGTATTTTTGCAAAAGCCTCTTCATAAGCCTCTCTTACTGCGCCTTCCTCAATACTTTCATTAATCTCTAGATAACCAGCAGGGAGTGTCCATAATCCTTTTTGTGGATCGATAGCTCTTTTGCATAAAAGAATTTTATCTTTATAAGAACACACTGAGCCTGTAACTATTTTTGGATTTTGATATATAATATGATTACAATTCTGACATACTGTTCTTACGTGAGTATCTCCATCAGGTTTTTTTAGTATTAGTGACTGCGAACCACACTGAACACAAAATAATTTATCAAGATTATCCATTTTTTTTAAATTTTCTCAAAATAAATACAATTCCAATAAGTAAAATAATAATTGGACTAAACCATAAGAAATATGTTGATTGATTAATTGGTGGAGTCATTATTATCCAGTCACCATACCTACTTACTAAAAAAGATTTAATCTCATTATCACTGTTACCATCAATGATCATCTCTGATATTAATTTTTTCATATCTTCAGCAGAGTCTGAGTTAGACTCATAAATATTTTGACCTTCACAAACAAGGCACCTTGTTTCTTTAAATAAATTATTTGCTCTTTCCTCTTGATCTACATTTAAGGCATATACACTTGATAACAAAAGTGAATAAGCAATCAGTATATGAAAAATATATTGAGATGATTTCAATTTAGGTCCTTTATGATTGGAATTATTGTGTCTTCCAACTCTGATATATGAATAGGGCCAATGTGTTTGTATATGATTTTGCCTCTATGAACGATAAAAGTCTCAGGTACACCAAAAACTCCCCATTCTATTGATGTTCTGCCATCTGAATCAAATCCAATTTCCCTAAAGGGATTGCCAAGAGTATTTATAAAGTTGGTCGCGTTCTTTTTAGTGTCTTTATGGTTAATGCCATATAAATCTACATTATCAATTTTAGACAAAAGCTCTAGAACATTGTGTTCTGCTCTGCATGGTATGCACCATGATGCCCATACATTTATAAAATTAATAGTTTCACTACTTATTAAATCTTTACTTGAAAATTGATCATTATCGTTCAAGAGTCTTTCAATACTAAATTCAGGAATTTGTTTGCCAATTAAAGGAGAATTACTTTTTGTTTCACTATTTAGTGAATAATAAAATAAAATACCTAATAGAATTATTATTAATAATGGAGAATAAAATAATATTTTTCTTATCATGAATTTTTGATCCGATAAGAAATTGAAAATAAACCACCAATCATCATCATTAAGATACTGACCCATATGAAATTCATAAATGGTTTAATGTGAATTCTAACATTAATAAACTCCTGATTTTCTGGAACATTCATGACGATATAAATATCTCTAAAAAGCATTCTCGCAATACTTGTTTCAGACGTTATAGTTGGTGGGTTGTTATAAAACCTAATTTCAGGACTCAGTTTTTTTAAAGTGCCACTATGCTGCTGCATTTCGAAGTTAGCTATAATTTTATGATAATTTTTTTCTTTTTCTTGTGAAATACTTGAGAATATAAAATCATAATTTCCAACAATAATTTTATCATCTACTTTAGCTTGGGTAATTTTCTCTTTAGCATAACTAGCATTAGCAATTATTGAGATGATTAACAATGCAAATCCGGCATGTGTAAGTGCTCTTCCAATATTACTAGTTAAGTAGAATGAATTATTTTTAAACAGAATGTTTGAATTCAAATTCGCCATTATTAAAATTGAACTTAATATTAATAATGATATTTCTGTAATAGATAACTTATCAAAATATAAACTTATTGAAAAAATTAACATTACACTTAATAAAGTAGGCTTATATATTTTTTGTATTAATATTTTATAATTATTTGTGCTCCAATTTAAGAATGGGGTAATTATCATTGCAAAAATAAATAAAAATATAATTGGTGTTATGGAAAAAATATAATATTTAGGCCCCACAGTAATATTTTCATTCAGAACAATATCAGTGAATATTGGATAAACAGTTCCCAGGAAAACAATAAAGAGAACAGTTAAAAAGAGCCAGTTATTAACTAAAATACCTGTTTCTCTACTTAGTAAGTGATACTTAATTTCTTTATCAAGAAAAGGTCCTTTTCTGGCAAAAATAAATAAAGAGGCAATAAGAACAATCAATAAAAATGCTAAAATGAAAAGACCTCTTGAGGGATCCGATGCAAAAGCATGGACTGAATTTAAAATTCCTGATCGAACTAAAAAAGTTCCAATCAAACTAAGTGCAAATGTTAAAATTGATAATAATACTGTCCAAGACTGTAATGTATTTCTTTTTTCTAGAATTGAAACGCAATGTATTAATGCCGTTCCAGCCAACCATGGCATGAGAGATGCATTTTCTACGGGATCCCAAAACCAATAGCCGCCCCATCCTAATTCATTATATGCCCAGTACGATCCAAGTCCTATTCCAGCTGTTAAAAGTACCCAAGCAGATAATGTCCATTTTTTTGCAATTGATGCCCAGTTCTTATCAATATTATTTAATAATAATCCTGCAATTGCTAAGCTAAATATTAATGAAAAACCAACATATCCTAAATATAAAATAGGAGGATGAATTGCTAAAAATGGATCCTGAAGAATTGGATTCAAGCCCAACCCTTCATTTGGTGACTCACTTAATAAAGAAAAAGGATTAGATGTAAAAAGTAAAAAAAGTAAAAAGCCCAAAATTAAAAAGCTTTGAACTCCAATAGTGATTTCTGTCAAGCGAATGTTTGCTTTTGACATTAATGCAAACATAAAATTAAAAATAGTTAATATTAAAATCCACATTAAAAGACTACCTTCATGATTGCCCCAAGAACCAGAAAGCTTATAGATCAATGGTTTTTCAGTATGTGAATTTTGATAAACTAGTGAAAAATTAAAATCTGAAGTTATAAAAATATATATAAGTATTAAAAAAGAAACTAAACAGCTCACAAACTGTATCAGTGATAGATTAAAATAGTTAATATAGCTTACGTTACTTTTGAGATAAGAAATCTTTATTTGCGCCAAGGAAACAATTAAGCAAATACAGAGAGACACTATGCCTAAATAACTTAAGAGTTCACTCACTCGCCTTGCCACTTTCCTTCTTTTTGAAGTGCATCTATTACTTCGGGAGGCATATAATTTTCATCATGCTTTGCTAAAACCTTGCTTGCAATAACATTATTTGTACCAGAGTAGATCCCCTCAACTACAACACCCTTATTTTCTGCAAATAAATTTGGCAGAATTCCTTCATATTCAACATTAATCATATTCTTCTCATCTGTGATAATAAATCGATAAATTGAACTGTTCTCTTCATACTTAAGACTATTATCTGCAACCAACCCACCAACTCTAATTTCCTGATTATTATTTAAATCTATTTCAACCAGATCAGTTGGACTATAAAAATAGATTAAATTATCTCTTAAATTAAAAATAATTATTAATACCGAAACAAAGATTATGGATGCCCCGATTAATAGTTTTATAATTCTTTGTTTAACCGGCTCTCTCATTTTTTGAAATTTTATATTGTTCTTTTTTCATTTTGGATAGCTTCTGAAAATTAATTATAAAAAATAAAAATAAAATTGAGAATGTGATTATATAAGAAACTAATATATAAAAAAAATATTCGCTCATAATTAATGGATCATCTTTCTATTTATTCTTAGTTCAAGACTCAATATTCTTATTCTTATAAT
>JBJLDC010000006.1:0-44274 GCA_045567365.1 Candidatus Pelagibacterales bacterium
TCTCGGGCTTAATTGCATCTCAACTACTTGAAATAAATAATCAGTTCATAAGTTTTTCAAATACTACTCTTAAATTTTTAATACAATTAATACTATTCTCCCTTATAACTCTTTTCTTTTTTATCGCTTCTACTGGATTAAGTAGAGACGAGTGGAAATATCTGACTCAAAAAATATTCGATGGTATTGTATTATGCTCTCGTTTGATATTGAAATGTATTATATATCTTTACTCAAAAATCAAAAATAGAAATAAAAAGAAGACTAAAGAAAGTGATAGTAGTTTCAAAAAAGTCGAACCCAAAATTAATTTTGATAATTTAAAAAATCAACCAGTTCAAAACTTTAATGAAGAAAGAACTGAACCAAATTTAATAAGACAAGAAGAAATTGATTTAAATGATATTAAAAAATATAAACCACCACTAATTGATATTTTATCTAAACCTGATAGCAAGAATGAATATGCTTTATCAAAAGGAGAATTAGCTACAAATGCTGATGCACTTCAATCTGTATTATCTGATTTTAAAATTGAAGGTGAGATCATTAATGTTTCTCCAGGACCTGTTGTAACTATGTATGAACTGCAACCAGCTCCAGGTGTCAAAGCTTCAAAAATAATTTCTCTATCAGATGATATTGCAAGAAATATGAGCGCGATGTCAGCGAGAGTCGCAATAATTCCTGGTAAAAATGTTGTTGGAATTGAAATACCTAACCAAGAACGGGAAGCAGTCTTTTTAAGTGAATTATTTAAAAAAGAAAAATTTGTTTCAGACCAAAAGAATCTAATACTGGCCATTGGAAAAGATATTAATGGATTGCCAATCTTTGCTAACCTTGAGGATATGCCTCATCTATTAATAGCAGGTACAACTGGATCAGGTAAATCAGTCGGAATTAATGTAATGATTGTATCTATACTATTTAGATTATCCCCTGAAGACTGTAAGTTTATATTGATAGACCCAAAAATGCTTGAATTATCAGTTTATCAAGGTATCCCACATTTAATCACTCCAGTTGTAACCAATCCTAAGAAAGCAATTACTGCACTTAAATGGGTAGTTAAAGAAATGGAAAATCGATACCAGAAAATGTCTATGCTAGGAGTAAGAAATATCAGTAATTATAATTCTAGAATTTTAGAAGCTCAGGAGAAATCAGAAAAGATCTATAGAAAAGTTCCTATTGGAATAAATCCTGAAACAGGTGAAACAAAAATTGAAAATGTTGAAGTGGAATTAAAAAAAATGCCCTTCATTGTAGTTGTTGTAGACGAGATGGCTGATTTAATGATGGTTGCCGGTAAAGAAATTGAACATACGATTCAAAGACTCTCTCAAATGGCTCGTGCGGCAGGAATTCATCTAATCATGGCTACTCAGAGACCAAGTGTTGATGTTATAACTGGAACCATAAAAGCAAATTTTCCTACCCGTATCAGTTTTCAGGTTAGTTCCAAGTTTGATAGTCGAACAATTCTAGGAAGTGAAGGTGCTGAAAAATTATTAGGCAAAGGTGATATGTTATTGATGACGGCAGGTGGAAAAACAACGAGAATTCATGGTCCTTTTATTTCTGATAATGAAGTAGAGAAAATTGTCCATTCGCTAAAAGAGCAAGGTCTTCCAGAATTTGATAATGAGATTTTAAGAGAAGATGAAGACCAAGAATCAATTAGTTTAAGTGATAATGAGACTGATGAACTCTTCCAAGAGTCTATCAATATTATTGTTAGAGAAGGAAAAGCATCAACTAGCTTGCTACAAAGAAAATTACAAATTGGTTATAATAGAGCAGCTAGAATTATGGATCAACTTGAAGATAAGGGGTTAATCTCTCAAGCTAATCACGTTGGTAAAAGAGAAGTATTTTTTGATAAAATTAATAATGACTAAATTATTTTCATTACTATTTACTCTAATTTTTTTTAAGTTCAATTTTGTTTTTGCAGACTCATTACTCAATTTATCAGAGACTAGTTGGAACAATATTAATTCAATGACTGGACAATTCAAACAAACTGATAATGATGGAAAGGTTCAGTATGGGAATTTCTATATTCAAAAACCTTATCAATCATTATTTGAATATAAGGGACAAGAAGAAAAGATATTAACTAGTAAATTCTTCCTGCATATAATTAATCAGAAACACTTTATTATTGACTCTTATCCTATAGGCAACAATCCAATCAAATACTTATTGCTTGAGAACCTAGATCTACAAAAATATTTTGATCTTGAATTTGACGAAGCCATAAATCAATTTTCAATAGATTTATCCAGAAAAAGAAATAATAATTTAGAAAAAGTTACTCTTTATTTTAATAAAGAAACATTAGAATTAAAAAAGTGGGAGATATTGAACGAATTTGGAGAAAAAACATCTTTAGAGTTTACAAATATCATAAAAAATATATCTATAAGCTCAGATAAATTCGTTATTCATTACAACAATACTAATGAGTAGCAGGCAGGTGAAACCTAAATAAATTAATCAATTATATGTCCGTTAGTTCAAATAATGAACTCAAGAAATGGCTTGAGTCTCATAATATTACTGAAGTTGAGTGTATTTTCCCTGATATGGCTGGGTCATCAAAGGGAAAGATATTGCCAGTTAATCGCTTTATCAAATCTGTCGAAGATCAAAGTCTCAAATTAGCAGATTCTGTACTTGGCCAAACTGTATCTGGATCTTGGATTCATGAAAGTGAAGTTATTGATTATGTAGAGGAAGATGTAATCATGATACCAGATTTATCAACAATTAGAAAAATACCTTGGAATAATGAGCCAACTGCACAAATAATTTGTGACCTTTATTCTAATTCTGTTTCGCCATCTGAAATTGCTCCAAGACAGATTTTAAAGAATATGATCCAAACTCTAAGCAAAGAAAATATGGAAGCTATTATTGCTCCAGAATTAGAATTTTATCTATGTGAACAAAATTTAGATCCTGACCTACCACTTAAAACTCCAATTGGTAAATCAGGTAGAAGACAAATGTCTAGTCAAGCTTTTGGGGTCGATGCAGTTAATGAGTTTGATAAAATTACTGACGATATCTATGATTATTGTGAGTCTCTTAAAATTGGAGTTGATACTCTAGTGCATGAAAGTGGCCCAGCTCAAATAGAAATTAATTTAAATCATGGCGATCCATTACAACTGGCTGATCAAGCTTTCATGTTTAAAAGAGCCGTCAGACAAGTTGCACTAAAACATGGGGTTCATGCAACGTTTATGGCTAAGCCATATTCTAGTCAGCCAGGAAGTTCTATGCACATTCACCAAAACTTAATTTCTAAAAAAAATAAAAAGAATCTTTTCAGTGATGAAGAAGGAAATAATACAGATTTATTTTTAAATTATATAGGAGGTCTTCAACAATATCTTCCTGATGCAATGTTATTTTTTGCTCCCTATGTAAATTCATATAGACGTTTTGTTATTGATGCTTCTGCTCCTATTAATACTCATTGGGGACTTGAAAATAGAACTGTGGGATTTAGAGTACCTTCCTCCAAGGGTAACTCCAGAAGAGTTGAAAATAGGATTCCTGGCTCAGATACTAACCCCTACCTAGCAATCGCTGCTTCGCTAGCATGTGGTTATTTAGGAATCAAAGAAAAAATAGATCCTGAGAAGCAAGTTGTGGGAAGTGCGTTTGAAAGAAGACACAATATTCCAAAATACTTACCCGATGCACTTAAAAGATTAAAAATAAGCGATACCCTATCCGATATTCTTGGCAATGAATTTATTACTCTATATACAGAGCTGAAACAAACAGAGCATGACGCTTATCAAAAAGTAATAAGTGCGTGGGAAAGAGAACACTTACTCTTAAATGTTTAATTAATTTTTTAGAGTAAATCTCTATTTAGAAAGTAGCCTTCTCCCATGTGTTCAAGAATATTTTTGACTTTTAGTTTTTTTTCTAATTTTTTCCTTAACGAATAAATATGAGTTTCTAAGGTATGTGTATCAATGCCTTCACTATACTTCCATATATTTTTTAATAGCACACCTTTACTCACACTCATTTCACTTTCTAGAAGAAAATAGAATATCTCGTTTTCTTTTTCAGTCAGGATTAATGATATTGAATCATTAAAAATTCTTCTAGATGAAACATCATAACTTAAAGATTTAAGAAAAATTATTTTCTCTTGCTTATTAAAATTTTGCCTTAAATCACCTATGATATAATCAATGAAATCTAAAAACCTAAATGGCAAGTTATAATTGACTATTTCGATATTGGTTTTGATATTATGTGACTTGCTAGAAATTAAGTAAATTTTTTTTATTTCTTGTTTTAGATCATCATTAATTAATTGAATAATTGATTCATCATCTGAGATGAAATAATTAGAAAATTCTAGCTTTAAATTAGAAGAGCTAAGTAATACGAACTCAACATCCTTAATCTCTTTATTTAAATAAAAAATTAATTCAGTAAAAATCTTCTTTAAAGTTATATCTTTAAGCTTGATACAAATTTTTTTTTCGCTTTTTTGTAGCATTCAAATTATATTATATCGAATGTGTATAAGAGTAAAAAAAAATTATTTAACTTTTCGAGATCGTAAATTTAAATGTTCGATAGGAAAATCAGGATTTATAAAAAATAAGAAGGAGGGAGATGGTTTCACGCCAGTAGGCACCTTTTATATCGAAAATATTTATTATCGAGCTGATAAAATAGAAATCTTCGAGACGAACATAAATAAGGTTAAAATTCGTGAGTCTGATGGTTGGTGTGATGATCCAAAACAAAAAGAATATAATCAATTAGTACAATTTCCGTATGATTTTAGTGCAGAGAAACTTTATCGAGATGACTCCCTATATAATTTAGTTGGTGTTTTAAACTATAATACACACCCAGTCACACCTGGACTTGGAAGTGCAATTTTTATGCATATAGCAAAAAATGATTACCAACCAACTGAGGGGTGTATTGCTCTAAACCAGAAAGATTTATTGTATCTCCTAAGTTCTATCGATAATAAGACAAAAATAATTCTTGGAGGTTAAACTCGCTCTCCAAAAATTAGTGAACCAACACGAATGTGAGTAGCCCCAGAGTCCAATGCGATTAAGTAATCGTCACTCATACCCATACTTAATTTTTCAATTTTATTAGAGTGTGAAAGATAATTTAACTGATCAAAATATATTTTAGGATCTCTACTTATAGGCGGTAAACACATTAAGCCATTAAAAGAAATATCATATTTTTTAAGTGAGACATCCAAAAATTCTTTTACCTCGTCAGGATGAATTCCACTTTTCTGATTTTCTAAACCAATATTTACCTGTAGAAACAGTTTAGGAATCTTAAAACCTTGTGACTTTAATTCAGAAATTAGTTTAACAATCTTTTCCCGATCAACAGAATGAATGACGTCACATAATTCACAAATTTTTTTAATTTTCCTACTTTGTATGGACCCTATAAAACTTAAACTTACATCAGGAAAAAATTTTCTTATAGAAGGCCATTTTGACTCGATTTCTTGGATCTGATTTTCACCAAAAGACCTATGTCCACATTCTAATAGTTCAATAATTTTTGATTTAGATTGTTTTTTACTAACTGCTACTAGTTCAATATCTGAATAGCTTCTTGATAAAGAAGACAATCTTTTATTTATTGACTCTTGAATTAAATGATAATTATCGGCTATTGACATTAAATTATAATATAAAAAAACTCCCCAAGTTATAACTTGGGGAGTTTAAAATTTCTTAAGGTATTAAGTTTTATAATTAAAAGCTTGTACCAAAAGTAATTGTGTAGTCGTCAGACTCAGTGCCATCACCGTTATCAGTGTTAACATAGTCAACTACCCAAAATGCACCACCTAGGTCACCATTTACATGGATACCCATAGCATCTGTATCGGCAGCGCCTGCACCTAGATCAGTAGAAGCTGAAGAAACTCCAACTCCAAGACCAGCAACAGTTGTTGACGCTCCAATTTGAGTCGCGCTAGTTGCATCACTGTCATAGTAGTTATAACCAAGATTGAAACCACCAACTGAATAGCCAACAGTAATAAATCCATTGTCTAGAACAGCAGCATTGTCAAAGTCAGTGTTACCTGCAGTTACAGTTGCACCAGCAATATTCATGCTACCAGCGATAGAAATTGCTCTGTTTCCACCTTCACCCATTGTAGCTTGAAGAGAAGCACCGGCAACAGATGTACTAATACCAAATCCGTTTCCAGATGCAGCATCACCATCATTCCAGTTAGGAGATAGGATTCTTCCGCCATTACTATATCTTCCGGCACCTTGAGCACCATCCATGCTATCCACTGCAGAAGCGAAATCACTTCCAGTGAAGAATGAACCCATGTCAGAACTTACAGTTAGAAGATATAAAGCACCAGTTGGAGTAAGATCTGTATTAGCAGCTATTCCCATGCCATTATCTAAAGTTTCAGTAAAGTCAACGTTGATAGTACTTGACGTACTCGTGTTGCTTATACCAGTAGTTGCGTCACCAGAGTTAATCTGTCTAGCTAATGTACCACCTAATGAAAGGTCAGCATAAGCAGCACTGGCAGACATAACTGTTGCAACAGCAGTTGCAGTTATTAGTGTTTTTTTCATAAAATTTTCCTTTTATAAATTAACGTTAATTATTCAGCATTTGCCGAATAGGGCAATATTCCCTATTTATCTATGAATCACAACGCAAAAAACATTAAAACCACATTTTTTGTATAAGTATGGTATTTTTGCAACATTGAAAATTTATTGAATTTATAAGGTTTTTTCTATACTAAGTGATTCGATGCCTAAAAAATTAATGAAAATTTCTGAAATTATACTTTTTTCAATGATTTTTGCCAGTTGTGCAGTTCTTGGTCCTTCTGATGATCCATTAAATGAAGATCAAGATTTAAGAGAAAGGCACGGCGAGATGGTTTACGATGCGATAAAAAAAAGTAGAGAAAACTCACCATTAAGTAATTTATTTAATAACTCATCATCTAAATTTAAAGAAAACATTATTTGGAACGTTGCGTTAGAAAAGATTTCTTTTATGCCTCTTCAATCATCCGATCAACAATCAGGTGTCATTTCTACTGAATGGTTCCAAGTAAATGAAGATTTAGATAATAGAATTAAACTTGTTGTTTATATAAAAAGTGATGAAATTGAAGAATCTTCTATAGATATAAAAGTATTTAAAGAATCATTTGACGGCAATAAATGGAATACTTCAAATCCAAATCCTGATTTAGCTAACAAAATTAAAAAATCTATATTAGATGCGGCAAAAGAATTATATATTGCTAACGAAATGTCATAGATAATAATATCTGTATTTATAATCATCTACAATTTATCGTGGTCGAAAAATTTAATTCTAAAGTCGTCGAAATAAAATGGCAAAAAAAATGGTCTGAAGAAAATTCATTTGTCGCAAAAAAAGACCTAGAAAAGAAAAAATTTTATATCTTAGAAATGTTTCCCTACCCATCAGGGAAAATTCATATGGGCCATGTTCGTAACTATACGCTTGGTGATGTAATTGCAAGATACAAAAGAGGTAAAGGTTTCAATGTTCTTCATCCTATGGGATGGGATGCGTTTGGGATGCCAGCAGAAAATGCTGCCATGCAGAATAATATTCACCCTGCTAAATGGACTTATAGCAATATTGAAACTATGAAGTCCCAATTAAAATTAATGGGACTTTCTATTGATTGGTCTAGAGAGTTTGCAACTTGTGATAAAGAGTATTATCACCACCAACAAAAATTATTTAAATACCTCTATAAAAATAATTTAGTTTATAAAAAGAAGTCATACGTTAACTGGGATCCTGTAGATGATACAGTCTTAGCAAATGAGCAAGTTATTGATGGCAAAGGATGGAGATCTGGAGCTGAGGTTGAACAAAAAGAACTTTCTCAGTGGTTTTTTAAAATAAAAGATTATGCCGATCAATTACTAAATGATTTAAATAGTTTAAATCAGTGGCCTGAAAAAGTTAAGTTAATGCAAAAAAATTGGATCGGACGATCTGAAGGTTGCTATTTAAATTTTGATATTTTTGATGAAAATAATAAAAAGATTGATCATCAACTTGAGATTTTTACTACAAGACCTGATACTATATTTGGTGCATCTTTTTGTGCAATCTCGCCTATGCATCCTCTTGCTAAAAGAATTGCTGAAAAAAACAAATCTATAAAAGATTTTATCAAAGAGCAAAGTCAATCTGCTGTTAATGAAGAAGCTGTAGCAAAAACGGAAAAAGAAGGAATTAGAACCAACTTTCATGTTCAGCACCCTTTTAAGAAAGAAAGATTTTTACCTATATATATAGCTAATTTCATCTTAATGGATTATGGAACTGGTGCTATTTATGGTGTGCCTGCACATGATCAAAGAGATTTTGAATTTGCAAAAAAATATAATCTAGAAATAATTCAGGTTATCAAAAATAAATCTGAGAAAGAAAATATTGAATTAACTGAGGCCTACACTAATGATGGAGAATTAATTAATTCAGAATTTTTAAATGGTCTTTCTGTCAAAGAAGCAAAAAAATTAGTCATTTCTAAATTTGAAAATTTAAAAATAGGCAGTAAACAAGTTAATTATCGTCTAAGAGACTGGGGAATTTCACGTCAGAGATACTGGGGATGTCCTATTCCAATTATTTATAGAGAAGACGGAGAAGTAATCCCTGTACCAGATAATGAATTACCAGTTGCTTTACCAAATGACGTTGATTTCAGTTTGCCTGGAAACCCTCTTGAGAAACATCCAACTTGGAAATATACAACGTGCTCTGAAACAGGACTCAAAGCTATAAGAGAAACTGATACCCTTGATACTTTTGTAGACTCTTCATGGTATTTCATGAAATATTGCTCAGAAAATATTAAGAATACCACCTTCGATGATGAAGATTTGAATTATTGGATGCCTGTTGATCAGTATGTGGGAGGTGTTGAACATGCGATTCTTCACCTTTTATATTCAAGGTTTTTTAGTAAAGCGTTAAGCGATTCAGGAATAGGAAAATTTAATGAACCTTTTGAGGGGTTATTTACACAGGGCATGGTTTGTCATGAGACATTCAAGACAAAAAATGGAGAATGGGTTTTTCCTAATGATACTTATGAAAAGAATAATAAATTTTTTAGATTGGACACAGATGAACCATTAACAAAAGGGCCATCAGAATCCATGTCAAAATCAAAAAAAAATGTAATTGATCCAGAAACAATCATCAATATGTATGGAGCTGATACTGCCAGATGGTTTATGCTATCTGATAGTCCTCCAGGTAGAGATATTAATTGGAGTGACTCTGGTATTAAAGGTGCCTGGAAATTTATCAATAAAGTTTGGAGTCTTATAAATGAAAATAGAGCAATTTTTGAAGAGACGATTACTGCTAAAGAAGAAAAGACAGAAGGATACTTAAAAATAAAAAAAATAACCCATAAAAATTTGAAAGATATAACTAATAATATTGAATCTTTTCAAATGAATGTTGCGGTTGCGAAAATCTATGAAATAACAAATTTTTTATTAGCATTTAAACCTAAAAATAATTTTGAAAAAAACGCATTTAAAGAAAGTATTAAGATTTTAATTCGTATTCTTGAACCTATGACACCCCATCTTGCAGAAGAGTGTTGGTTCATTATTGGTCAAAAAAACTTATTAAGCGGACAAAAGTGGCCAGAATACGATAAAAATTTCACGAAAGATGAATTCGCATCTGTAGTGATTCAGATTAACGGCAAAAAAAAAGGAGTTATAGAAATTGAGAGAAATGCTACACAAGACGAGGTTATAAAACAACTCAGCATGATAAAAAATATTCTGATACCTAAAGACTTATCAACTATTAAAAAAGTTATCTTTGTTAAAAATAAAATTCTTAATATTGTATTGTAATTCATGAATAGAAAAGAAAGAAGAAGACTCAAAAAAAGTTCATCCCATAATCAAGAAAACAATAATAGTTTACTTGAGGCAATAAAATTACACACTCAAAAAAATTTCAAAACTGCAGAAGACCTTTACTTAAAAATTATTAAAAATGATAAGACCAATTATCAAGCATTACGACATTTAGGTATTTTATATAATGATACAAAAAGATACAAACAGGCTATCTCATATTTAACTGATGCAATTCATATTGCTCCATCTATCCCCGATGCCCATAATAATTTAGGCTTAGTCTATTTTGTGAGTGACAATTTAGCATTAGCAAAAAAATCATTTGAAAAAAGTTTTCTACTAAATAATAAATATTTACCAGCACTAAATAACCTAACTAGAGTATATTTTAGTTTGAATGAAAATGAAAAGTGTATGCAATCTGCAATTGCAGCAATTGAATTGGGTCCTGATGAATATATTTGTAAGCTCAATCATGCATTAGCGCTATCTATAAATGGAAAAATAAACACTGGTATTAAAATTTTAGAAAAACTTAAAGAAGAAAATAAAACTGATGATTTATTCAATCAATTGGCATTAATGTACGAAGTAAGTGGAAACATAAAGAAATCAAATCAATATTTGCTTGAGAGCTTTAAATTGAATCAACATAATTACGCAATGTTAGTAAAGTTAATGGATAATAATGTGATAACAGATAAAGAGTTGAATTATAATTTAGAGGATATTTTCAAGGAAAATCAATTTGATACTTTAGTTGAGAAATCAAATTTAGCTAGATGTTTGTACATATCGTATAATAGAAAAAAAAATTATAAATTAGCAGGTGAATATTTGGTTAAGTCTAACAAGCTGCGGGATCAAGTTCTAAAATATGAAATTAAAAAAGATGAATATTTTATTGGAAAAATCATAGAAAACTTTGATAATAAAAAAATAACTATTCAAACTCAAAAATTAAATAAGAAAATTACTCCCATATTTATTGTGGGAATGCCACGATCTGGAACAACACTAACAGAACAGATTTTAGCTAGTCACTCGGAAGTTCACGGTGGAGGTGAATTAGACTATGTTAGGAATTCATTGGAAATTGATGGGGTTTATAATTTATCAAAGAAACAGACAGATCAAATCATTGCAAAACTGATGAAACTTAATAATGATGAATGGGATAAAATAGGAAATAAATATTTAGATAATCTAGGGAAAATCAATCTAAATAATAAAAAATATATAACAGATAAGATGCCTCATAATTTCATGATGTGTGGAATTATAAATAAAATGCTTCCTCATGCGAAAATAATATATTGTTATCGTGACCCAATGGACAATTGCTTTTCTCTTTATAGAAATACATTTGCTAAATCAGGTCATGGTTATTCTTATGATCAGGATAAACTCGCACTACATTATAATCTACATACAGAGTTAATGAACCATTGGAGAAGTGTCTTAGGTGAAAAAATTCTTTTACTTAAAAATGAATCTTTAATTGATAATCAAAAAGAAGTGACCAATAAATTACTTAAACACTGTGAGCTTGAATGGGAAGATGCATGTTTAGAATTTTATAAAACTGAAAGAAACGTAAGAACAATAAGCTTGAGACAGGTCAGAAATCCTATAAATAAAAATTCTTTAGGGGTTTGGAAAAAGTATTCAGAATCTCTCAAAAAAATGAATGATTCTTTAAGGGAATTTCAATGATTAGAAAGGTAATTTTTTTTTTATTTCTAAGTTCTTTTTTAAATCAGTGTGGATTTCAGCCTATATATTCTGAAAAAAGTGCTATAGTTGAAAATGACTATGAAATAGTTTTAATTTCTGAAAACTCTATTTCAGTTAGGGAAGCATTTAACACTATTTTTAGAAATTCAATAAAAAAATCTAATTTTAGATTAAATATTAATATCATTGAACAAGATTTACCGATTGTTACAAATTCAGACGGTACTGTAGCTAAATATAGAATTGATATTTCTACAAACTTTGTACTTTATGATACAGTGAGTGATAGGGAAATCTTTTCTAATTATTCAAGAGGATTCGCTCAATACGAAACTCAAAAAAATAATTACGATACTGAACAAAAAAGAAATGAAGCAAAAAAAATTGCAACTACAAACTCTTTACAGCTTATTCCAATTAAAATACAAAATTTTCAGTCTAGACGAGTTGAATGATAATAAAAGAATTTCAACTTAGTGAGGTAATAAGTAAAAGCTCTTTACCTCAATTTTTGCTTTTTTATGGTCCTAATGAAGGATTAATTAGAAATGATATATTAAAAATATCTAAGATATTTAAAGATAAAAAAGAAACAGACGAAATTACTATTAATGGGAAAGAAATAGACGCCAATCAATATATTATTGATGAAGAGATCAAGTCATTTTCAATATTTAGTGAACAAAAACTAATCCACTTAGAAAATATTAAAGATAAACATTTACAATATTTCGACGAAATTAATCTTATAGATAATAACATTTTAGTTATAATTAAATCCGAAAACTTAGATAAACAGTCCAAAATAAGAAAATTCTTTGAGAAACATATAAAGTACGCAGCAATTCCATGTTATGAGGATGATGTAAGATCAGTAATGGGGTTGGTTAGTCAGTTTCAATCAGAAAATAAAATTATATTTGAAACTGATATAAAAAATTATTTAATACAAAACTTAAGTACAGACAGATTTATAAGTAAAAATGAACTTGAAAAATTACTCTTACTAATAGGAAATGAAAAGAATAAAAAAATTGAATTAGGAGACGTTCAAAAGGTACTAAATGATAGTTCCGCTAACTCACTAAATATTATCAACGAATATATAATGTATGGAAGAGTTGGCCAAGTCTCAAAAAAATTATATAAAATATTTAATGAAGGTACTAGTCCTGTAGCCATTATCAGATCCTTACAAAATTATCTATTCCGCGTACACAAAACTCAAATTGAAATAAAAAAAACTGGTAACTTTGATGAGGCAATAAAGCAACTGAGACCACCTGTATTTTGGAAAGATAAAGATAATTTTAAAAACCATTGCTCTAAATGGCCAACTAAAGATGTTTTGCTCTATATTGAAAGATTGTTAGAGGCAGAATATATGTGTAAGACTCAAAGCTCACTCAATAATCAAATTTGTGAAAAATATATTCTATCAGTAGCTAAAAAGGGTGAAGTTTATTTTAATTAATATTTTAACTTGCTAGTAACTAGCTCTAGTTGATCGAGGGATCTATACTTTATCTTGATTGAGCCACCTCTTTTCTGAGTATGATTAATTGATACATCCAATCCCAGTTTCTCAGATAATTTCTTTTCAAGGTCTAATGTATCTGGATCCTTGAGTTTTATTTTTTTAACAACAGGTTTTTTACTTTTAACAAGAGCTTCAGTCTCTCTCACAGATAGGTTTTCATTAATGATTTTTTCTGCCAATTGTTCTGGAAAAGCACTATTCATTATTGCTCTTGCATGTCCAGAAGATATTGATCCCTGTGATATCATATCTTGAATAGAATGAGGGAGTGATAATAAACGAATAATATTAGCAACATGACTTCGACTCTTTCCTACAATTTCAGAAAGTACTTCCTGTGTATGACCATAATTCTCCATAAGTTTTTTATAACCAGCTGCTTCTTCAATTGGTGACAAATCTGCGCGTTGAACATTTTCAATAATGGCAATCTCAAGTGACTCAACATCATCTAAACTTCTTATTACTGCTGGTATTTCGTGAAGCTGTGCAACTTGTGCTGCCCTCCATCTTCTTTCACCTGCTATAATTTCATAGTCACCTGGATTTGACTTGGATGGTCTTACAAGAATGGGTTGAACTAAACCTTTAGATTTAATTGAATCTGCAAGTTCGGTGATACTAGCCTTCTCAAAAATTCTTCTAGGCTGAATTGGACTTGGTCTTAATTTTGAAATAGGTATTTTATTTTCAGCAGTTCTAAAATTTTCTGCTTGTTCTCCACTCACCTCACCCATCAAAGATGAAAGACCTCTACCCAATCCTTTTTTATTTATTTTAAGATCCATTATGCAGCTTCTAAGTTTTTAGTTTTTTTTAAAATTTCATTTGCAAGCTGAATGTATGCCTGACTTCCTTTTGAACGATGATCATAAATTAATGCTGGTAATCCAAATGATGGTGCTTCAGACATACGAACATTTCTTGGTATCACTGTTTCGAATACTTTTTCTTTTAGATGAGATCGAACATCCTGAGCAACTTGTGAGGATAATCGATTTCTTTGATCGTACATAGTTAGAACAATTCCATCTATACTCAGATTTGAATTTAAATTTTTTCTTACTCTATCAATTGTTTTAATTAATTGAGATAAACCTTCTAATGCAAAAAATTCACATTGTAATGGAACAAGAACTGAATCTGCTGCAGTCATTGCCATAACTGTCAACAAACTAAGTGCGGGAGGACAATCAATAAAAATAAAATCAAATTGATTTTTAAAATCATCAGATAATAAATTTTTTAAAACATATGCTCTATTCGTTTGGTCTAAGAGTTCTGGTTCAATTCCAGACAACTCAACAGTAGATGGAATAATAAATAAATTTTTAATAGAAGTTGTATGACTTGCACTTTCAATGTTCATTGATCCTGAGAGAACTTCATAGATAGAATTACTTCGATCAGAATAATCAATTCCTAGTCCGGTGCTCGCATTACCCTGTGGATCTAAATCGATAATTAAAACATTTTGATCACATGCAGCCAATGCAGTTGCAAGATTAATGGCTGTCGTTGTTTTACCAACTCCACCTTTTTGATTTGAAATTGCAATAATTTTTTGATTATTCATTAAGTTATTGATTTAATTATATTTTTTGCTTCAAAAATATTTGATCCTTTTTCTAAATTGTTTTTATGAATATTGTAGTCAAATTTCCAACATTTAGTAGTTAAATTTATCTCATCAACTACATGTACACCTTTATGAAGCAGGTAAACAGTACTATTTTTAGTAAGATGATAACTTATTGAAAATATTTCATTTATTTTTGCTGTAGCCCTACTAATTATATAGTCAAATGAATGATTTTTTATATTCTCAACTCGATCATTAATTATTTGCACATTTAAAATGTCTAATTGATCACAGCAATCCCGTATAAAATTGGCTTTTTTGCTATTACTTTCACACAAGACTAATTCAAATAAATCATTATCCAAAACCATGCTTAAAGGCAATCCAGGTAAACCAGCACCACTACCAATGTCTAATATTTTAATCTTTTTCTCATCTTTTTCGAAGAATTTAATTAATCTCAAAGAGTCATGAAAGTGTCTGATCCATATGTGTTCCTTGTCTTTTTGAGAAACTAGGTTGAATTTAGCACTAATTATCGAGTCTCTGTAATCTGATAGCTTTTTGATTGTTTCACGTGAAACATACGGGTTTAAAGTCTGGAGTTGATCAGAAGAATCAATCATTGACTAACTTTAAGCTGATTTTTTAGATTTAGCTCTATTTTTTATAAAAGTTAAGATCAGATTAATTGAAGATGGAGTTATTCCATCAATTCTTAAGGCCTGTGATATTGTTTTAGGTCTTAATTTACTTAATTTTTCTCGAATTTCATTAGAAAGACTAACAATATGACTATAATCTATTTCATCAGGTATCTTTATTTTTTCATCATTTTTAAGACTTAAAATTTCAGATTTTTGTTTCTTAATATATCCTTTATAATGACTTTCAATTTCTATTTGTTCTTTAACCTCATCTTCAAAATCATTGATTTCTGATAAATTAAAAATCTCAGCAATTTTTTTAATGTCAAAACCTTCATAAGATAATAGATCAAATGCTGATCTTTTTTTACCATCTTGATTGATCTTGATGCCAATTTTTTCTAGATATTTTGGTGTAACATATTGATTTTTAACAATTTTATCTAATTCATTAATTGCATTAACTTTTAAATTAAATAGATTTTCTCTGTTATTACTAATTAAACCAAGGTTCTGAGCAACTGGGGTAAGTCTTATATCAGCATTGTCTGCTCTTAATGTTAATCTGTATTCAGCTCTAGAGGTAAACATTCGATATGGCTCTGTTACTCCTTTAAGAGTCAGATCATCGATCATAACACCAATATAAGAGTTATTTCTTTGAAAAATGTACTCACTTGATTTGAGAGATAAAGCTGCATTCATACCAGCAACTAAACCTTGTGCAGCCGCTTCTTCATATCCTGTTGTTCCATTGATTTGACCTGCTAAATAAAGACCTTTGATTTTTTTTGTTTCTAAAGTTTGATATAACTCCCTTGGATCAATGAAGTCGTACTCGATCGCGTATCCAGGTTGAACAATCTCAACATTCTCTAAACCATTGATTTTATTAATGAATTCTTTCTGAATATAGTCTGGTAAAGATGTTGAAATGCCATTTGGATAAACAAGATCACTATCTAGACCTTCTGGTTCAAGGAATATTTGATGCCTTATTTTTTCTTTAAATCTTACAATTTTATCCTCAACTGATGGGCAATATCTGGGCCCAGTGCTCTTGATTTGACCTGAATAAATAGCTGATTTATCAATATTTTTTTGGATTATACTGTGAACTTCTTCATTGGTGTGTGTAATATGACAAGGGACCTGTTCGTTAAAAGTTCGCTTTGTTAAAAAAGAGAAATAAGAGTGCTCTTCATCTGCATTTTGTAATTCAAGCTTACTGTAATCAATTGTTTCTTTTCTAAGACGTGCTGGAGTTCCAGTTTTTAATCTACCTATATCAAATCCAGTCTTATATAGAGATTTTGCTAAACCAATTGATGGCTTATCACCATGTCGACCTGCGGGAATTGTTTTTTCACCAATGTGTATTAATCCATTTAAAAATGTTCCGGTAGTAATTATAACTTTTTCAGTTGATATTTTCTTTCCACTTTCGCATAGAATTCCATTTATATTATTTTGATCATCAAAAAGTAAGTCTTCAACTGGGTCGAATAAGCAGGTTAAATTATTGTAACCACTAATTTCTTCTTGCATGAATTTTTTATATAATTTTCGATCAGATTGAGATCTCGGCCCTCTTACTGCAGGGCCTTTTGTGCGATTTAATAACCTGTACTGAATACTAGATAAATCAGCAATTCTTCCCATTATTCCATCAAGAGCATCAATTTCTCTTACAAGATGTCCCTTTCCCAACCCTCCAATTGCTGGGTTACACGACATTTCTCCAATAGTCTCAAATTTATGGCTTATTAAAAGGGTTTTAGCTCCTAGCCTAGCAGATGTTGTTGCAGCCTCACATCCTGCATGGCCTCCGCCAATTACAACAACGTCAAAATCAGTTTCAGACATGACTTAGTTAAATAAATTAACTAAGTTGAAATGCAACTAAATTATTTTTGATTATTTACCAATACAAAAGTCGTTAAAGATAACTTCTAAGTATTCTTCAACATCAACAAGTCCTGTTAAGCGTCCTATTTCATTTACTGCTAATCTTAATTCTTCAACAAATAATTCAGTTTGATTTATTGGATCAATATTTTTTGCATTACTTAAACTTAGAATTATTTTTTGAGAACCTAGTATATATCGAGTTCTTGTAGGAATAGTTTCAGATATGTTGCTTAAGTCTTTTACAACATGACTTGAAATAATATTAATCAATTCATCAATACCTTGATTGGTTTTAGTTGAAATTTTTAGAGTTTCTAAATTTGTAACTTCATTTTCATTAATTAAATCAATTTTATTTAAAACCGAAACCCGTCCTTTTTTTTGATTTATTTTTCTTTTGTCATCAAAAAGTTCAATTACTAAATGACTGTCAGCGATCTTTTCATGAGTGATATCTATTCCTTTTTTTTCGATAGTATTTGTAGCCTCTCTGATTCCAGCGGTATCAGTAAATATAACAGGATAACCGCTAATATTTAATGTAACTTCAATGGCGTCACGTGTAGTTCCTGCTTCTTCTGAAACAATTGCGACATCTCTTTTGGCAAGTAAATTGATCAAACTAGATTTACCTACATTTGGTTCACCAATGATGGCAATTCGAAAGCCATCTTTAATTATCTCACCTTGATTTTTTTCTGAGATATGAAGATTGATATCTGAAATTAATTCATCAATTTTTTTCATTATATTCTTTAAAACATCATCCGGAATGTCTTCATCAGCAAAGTCAATTCCAGCCTCAAGATATGCTATGATTTCAATTAATTTTTTTCTCCAAGACAAATAAAGTTTATTTAGTGAACCACTCATCTGACTTAACGCAAGTTTATGCTGAACTTCAGTGTGAGCATTAATTAAATCACCCATAGCTTCTATTGCTGTAAGATCCATTTTATCATTTACAAATGCTCTTTTTGTAAATTCTCCAGGCTCTGCTAGACGTAATTGATCTATTTTTCCAAGTGCATTTAAAACTAAATTTATAGTTGAAATTCCACCATGAATGTGAAGTTCAGCAACATCTTCTCCTGTAAAACTTTTAGGTTTAGCAAAATAAACTCCTAGCCCAGTATCAATATGCATTCCGTCATCGGGATCATAAATTTTAATGTGACTCATTTTATGCGTTTCAAAATTACTTTTTCGAGACAACGTTTTAAGAGCAGTGAGAGCTAAGTGACCTGAGATTCTAATTACCGCTAAGCCTGAAACACCATTTGCAGTTGATAAAGCATAGATTGTCATTTATTCTTTGAATTACTCTATGAAGTGATTTATGGCAATAAATAATAGTTTTTTTTATAAAAGAAGATCCGTAACAGCTAAAAATATGCTTGCTAACAAAGTTAGTGAGGATGATTTAAAAGATATTCTATCTGCTGGAATTAGAGTTCCTGATCATGGTGCATTAAACCCTTGGAAAATTGTCGTTATTAAAGACGAACGACTAGAAAAATTTGATAAAGAAGTGATTTTAAAAGAGTTCCTTAGAGAAAATCCCAATGCCTCAGAAAAAGAAATTGAAATAGAGTCATCCAGACTTCAAAGAGGAGGGGTTGTCCTTGCGGTACTATCGACTCCTATTGAGCATCCAAAAATTCCTAAATGGGAAATGCAATTATCATCTGCGGCTGTTTGCATGAACTTATTAAGCTGTGCACAATCTAAAGGTTATGCAGCTCAATGGATAACTGAATGGTATGCATACAACAAAGTAGTAATCGAAAAACTGGGTGGAGACTTCAATAGGGATAAAATTTCAGGATTTATCTACATTGGTCAACAAAGTGAACCTCCTAAAGAACGGCGGCGACCTAATCCTGATGATATAATTTCTTATTATTAGGTCTCAATTACAAATGGCTAATAATTTACTATCTAAGGAAACAAGTCCCTACCTCTTGCAACATAAAGACAATCCCGTCAATTGGTATGGTTGGGGTGAAGATGCATTCGTCCAAGCTGAAAAAGAAAATAAACCAATACTTCTATCTATTGGATATGCTTCCTGTCACTGGTGTCATGTCATGGCACATGAAAGCTTTGAAGATGATGAAACAGCAAAAATTATGAATGACAAATTTATCAATATTAAACTTGATCGAGAGGAACGACCAGACATTGATAGTATATATCAAACTGCACTCGCACTGCTCGGTCAGCAAGGGGGTTGGCCCTTAACTATGTTCTTAGACTCATCAAAAAAACCTTTTTGGGGAGGAACATATTTTCCAAAAACTCCTCGTCAAGGCATGCCAGCGTTTCAAAGTATATTAAATATGGTCTCTGAGTCATTTTATAAAAATAAAAATGATATCGAAAAAAACAAAACTGTTATTTTCAATGCTATGCAAAAATTACAGGATGAGAAATATGAAAATGAAGTAAATGAAAAATTTTATAAAAAAATATCTGAATTAATATTATCAAATATGGATACAATCCACGGTGGACTTAAAGGAGCCCCAAAATTTCCTCAATTTTTTTTGTATGAATACTTATTAAAACAATACGAAAAAAGTTCAGATAATTTATTTTATGATTTATCTATAAAATCAATTGATCAAATATGTAGTGGAGGTATCTACGATCATATTGGTGGAGGGATATCTCGATATTCAGTTGATCAGTATTGGCTAGTGCCTCATTTTGAAAAGATGCTTTATGATAATGCTCAACTCATCGGAATATTAAATAGTTTTTGGCAATTAACAAAAAAAGAAGCATACAAAAATAAAATTTATGAAACTGTGGATTGGCTAAAAAAAGATATGTTAGATTCTTCTGCAGCATTTTATTCATCTTATGATGCTGACTCTGAAGGTGTTGAAGGTAAATATTATGTGTGGTCATATCAAGAACTGCAGAAAATACTAGGAAATGACTTTTTATTTTTTACTAAAATATTTGATGTTTATGAGAATGGTAATTGGGAAGGAAGTAATGTTCTTAGTTGCAATGAAAACTTACATATTGAAAATGATGACTACAGTAAATTAAGACAATTAATCAATACTTTATATGATGAAAGAATAAAAAGACCTAAACCAACATGTGATAATAAAATTTTATGCGATTGGAATGGGCTTGCAATCGATAGTATAGCAAAATCATCAGCAATTTTTAGAGATGACAAATTATTAAACTTAGCTCTACAAGCATTTAACTTCATCAAAACATCAATGTATGATGGAAAAACACTTTACCACTCACATTGCAATTCAATTAATAAACATGATGGCATGCTTGAAGATTATGCCTATCTTATCAAAGCAGGTATAACTATTTTTGAGATCACAACGGATGAACAGTACATAAAGTTTTCATTAGAGCTAACTGAGATGCTAATTAAAAATTTTGGTGATGAAGAAGGTATGTTTTTTATAACCTCAAAGATGAAAGACGATATTATTATTAGAAATAAGCAAATAGTAGATAATGTCATGCCAAATGCTAACGCGGTAATGATAGAGAACTTAACCAAGTTAGATTTTATCACTGGTGAACGTAAATATAATCAATTAAATACAAAAATTATTCAAGATTACTCATCAAGAATAAATAAAGAATACTTTGGAATATGTTCTTTTTTAAATAGTTTAGATTTTTTTAATAATTATCAATCAATAATTATTACTGGTATAAATAAAGATGATAATAAAAAAATTTATGATCAACTAATTAAAAAATATTTACCAAATACCATAATCCTAATGATTAATGAAAAAACAAATATAATTTCTAAAAATAACTTTTTGAACCAGATCGAAATAAAGAGCGAGTCATCTATTTATTTATGCAAGAATAATACATGTTCACTACCTAGCAAAAATGTAGAAGAAATTTTAAAAATGATATGATTTCAAAGAAACTAAAAAAAAGAATTAGAATAATAAAAAATTTTCCAAAGAAAGGGATTTTATTTCAAGACATAACGTCGATAACAGATGATAACAAACTTTTCTCAGAAGTTATCAATGAAATAGTAAAGTATGCAAAGAAAAATAAAATAACAAAGATTGCTGGAATAGAAGCACGTGGATTTATTTTTGGATCTGCTTCTGCTATAAAATTGCATATTCCGTTCATACCAATTAGAAAAAAAAATAAACTTCCAGGTAAAGTATATAGTCAAAAATATAAATTAGAATATGGACACGATGAAATACAAGTCCATCAAAGCGCAATAGTAAAAAAAGATAAAATTTTAATTGTCGATGATTTAATAGCTACTGGTGGAACTGCATTAGCATCAGCAAAATTAATCAACAAATTTATACCATCAAAAATCTGCTTCTTTTTTATTATTAATCTCCAAAACCTTGAGGGATTGAATAAAATTAATAATGATTATGAAGCTAAAGTTTTATTGAATACGGAGGGCTAGAGCTTAATTTGATTTATTCATTGATTGAAAAAATTCAGCATTGCTCTTGGTATCTTTAAGTTTACTCAATAAAAACTCAATAGAATCCATCGTTCCCATTGGATTAAGAATCCTTCTAAGTACGTACATTTTCTGCAGATCATCAGGAGCTAATAGTATCTCTTCTTTTCTTGTGCCAGACTTAGTAATATCAATTGCAGGATATGTTCTTTTGTCAGCAACTTTTCTATCGAGAATAATTTCTGAGTTACCTGTTCCTTTAAATTCCTCAAAAATTACTTCATCCATCCTACTACCTGTATCAATTAAAGCTGTAGATATAATTGTAAGAGATCCACCATCCTCTATATTTCTTGCGGCTCCAAAGAATCTTTTTGGTCGTTGAAGTGCATTTGCATCAACACCACCAGTTAAGACCTTTCCTGAACTTGGTACAACTGTGTTATATGCTCGACCTAAACGGGTAATCGAGTCCAATAATATGACAACATCTTTTTTGTGTTCTACTAATCTTTTTGCTTTTTCAATAACCATCTCAGCAACTTGTACGTGTCTTGATGCAGGTTCATCAAAGGTTGAACTTACAACTTCACCTTTTACAGACCGCTGCATATCAGTAACTTCCTCTGGTCTTTCATCAATAAGTAATACCATTAAATAACATTCTGGATGGTTTTCAGTTATTGAGTGAGCAATATTTTGAAGTAATACAGTTTTTCCAGTTCTTGGGGGAGAAACAATTAAAGCTCTCTGACCTTTACCTATTGGAGATACAAGATCTATAACTCTTGCACTTGCATCCTTTGATGGTTTTTCAGTTTCTAACTTAATTTGTTGATCTGGATAAAGTGGTGTTAAGTTATCAAAATTAATTTTATTTTTACTTTTTTCATTACCTTCGTAATTAATCTTATCAACCTTAAGCAATGCAAAGTATCGTTCTCCATCTTTTGGTGCACGAATTGGACCCTCTACTGTATCTCCAGAACGCAAAGAAAATCTTTTAATTTGACTTGGACTTACATAAATATCATCTGGACCTGGAAGATAGTTTGCTTCCATAGATCTTAAAAATCCAAAGCCATCTTGTAATACTTCTAAAACACCTTCACCATCAATTTCTTTTTTATCTGCAGCAAGATTTTTTAATATCGAGAACAACATGTCCTGAGTACGCATAGAACTGGCATTTTCCACTCCAAGCTCTTCGGCATATTCAAGTAGTTCTTTTGGGGTTTTTCTTTTTAATTCTCTTAATTTGAGATTCATAGTTTATATTTTTCTTACAGTTATATTTGAGGTAAATTTATAAGGAAATTGTGTTGTAGGTGAAGAAAGTATTAATTTAAAATCATACCTTTCGCAAGGCTAAAATGAATTTATCAATAGTCTTATTTCATGAATTTACGTTAAATAATTGATTAATAAATAAAAAATTCATAAAATTTTTTGCTTTTGTTATTTATTTATTAATCGATCAGCAAATAATTGGACATTATCCCAGTTTGTAAAATCGTATTTTCTAGATATATCCGTTGGTCCGCCTGTAAGCCACATTATAAATCTAATGATATGTTTATCAAAAAATTTATATTTTTTGTAATCTATCTCCCCAGCAAACACTTCCGTATGATCAGGTATCCAGCCTGATTGCTTTAAGAATTTTTTCATATAAGGATTAGTCGATGGTGAGTTTTTTTCAAATTTTCTCGCTACGGCATTCACACTAAAAAAACAGGTTTCTGTCTTTTCTAAGTTTCTACGATTTCTTCTAATAAATTCGTATAATTCTTTTTTGTGTTTTCCGTACCTAATACTTGCTCCAACTATAATTATATTATAACTAGATAAATCTTCAAAGTATGCGCCTGAAAGGTTAAGAATTTTTATTTTATGCGAATCACTTAAGATATTAAATATCCGTTCACAAATTTTTTTTGTATGACCATCAGTTGTCGAAAATATAATTAGACAGCTTTTCATTTTATTTATTCAAGTATTTCTGTGTGCTTTTCAATAATTTTATTAAAACACTCAATGTGACCCTCGCTGTCATTTAAACACGGCACATATTCAAAATCATTGCCTCCAGCCTTCAAGAAAATTTCTTTATTTTCCTCATCGATTTCTTCGATGGTCTCTAAACAATCAACACTAAAAGCTGGGGCTATAACAAGGATATTTTTTACACCTAAAGATGGGAGCTCTTCCATTGTTTCACTTGTATAGGGCTTTAACCATTCAGCTCTACCAAAGCGAGATTGAAAGGTAGTCATATATTGGTCTTCTTTGAGTTTAAGTTTTTCTGCAACTAGTCTCGTAGTTTTTTGACAAAAACAATAATAAGGATCTCCTAAGTCAAAATTTCTTTTAGGAATTCCATGATATGTAAAAACAATTTTATCTGGTGACTTATTTTTAATTCTTTCTCGTAGTGACTGAGCTAGTGCTAAAATATAAGCCTCGTCGTCATGATAACTGTTTACAAAATTAAGTTTGGGAACCCATCTCCATTTAGATAATACTCTTGAAACTTCGTCAAAAATACTCCCTGTGGTTGTTCCTGAGTACTGAGGAAACATTGGTAAAACTAAAAGACTTTGACAGTTTTTGTTTTTGAGGGAAAGAAGTGTCTCTTCCATTTTTGGGTTGCCATATCGCATAGCAAGCTCAATTTCAAAGTTTTTGGGTGCGGTTTTTTTAATTTTTTCAACAATTTTATTTGAGTAAGTTAGAAGTGGTGATCCGTCCTCTGTCCAGATTGATTTATATAACTTTGCTGATTTCTGAGATCGGATTGGCACGATAATTAAATTAAGAATAAACCACCAAATAATCTTTGGTATTTCTACAACCCTACCATCCGATAAAAACTCTTTCAGAAACCGGCCAACATCACTGGCGCGATAACTATCTGGTGTTCCAAGATTACATAAAATAACACCAATCTTTTTTGGGTTTTCATGCTTAAAACTTTCTTCACCTATAAACTTCATTATATAATTATAGATTACCCCTGATTTTATTAATTAGTTGTTTTACGTTGTCTATTGGTGTTTTTGGCAAAACACCATGACCAAGGTTAAAAATATGTGGCTTATTTTTAAAGGCAAGTAAAATATTCTCAACTTCTTTGTTAAGATTATCTCCACCAATTAAAAGAGTCTCAGGACTCAGATTTCCTTGAAAGCACAAGTTTTGATTAAGTGTGTCTAGTTTATGAAGATCAAATTGAGTATCTAATGATATGCAGTCAAGATGTTTAATGTTTGAATAGCGTATATAATTCATTAATGATGCCTCTCTGGGAAATCCTATATTATATGATCCAAGTTCTTTTAATGCAGAAAATATTTTGTTTGCAGGTTCCAGACACCAGGTTTCAAACTGCTCATCATTTAACAATCCAGACCAAGATTCAAATAATTGAAAAACATTAGTGCCTGATTTGATTTGATTAGCTGCATGTTCAATAATTAAATCTGTAAATATCGGAACAAGATTATTTATTTCTTTTTCTTTTTGTGTAATTGCTTTTTTATCAAAACTTCTTCTTGTTTCACGATCAAACAAACAATAATAAATAGTAGACCATACCCCTCCCGAAAAACCGATAAGAGGTTGGTCACTTGTATCTCTAATTTTTTTTATTGCGTTATATATTGGCCTTGCTTTCTTTATATCTACTTTGCTCGATTTATCAAATTCAACTAATGGTCCGCTATTATCACCAAATGATATCTGGCTTCCCATTAAATAAGGTATAATTAAAATATCTGAGAATAGGATTGATGCATCTAAACTATATCGTTGTACAGGTTGCAAAGTAACCTCAACGATTGTTTCAGTATCTAAAAACATACTTAACAAATTCTTGTGCCTTTTTTTAATCTCGAGATATTCAGGTAAGTGTCTTCCTGCTTGTCTCATGAGCCAAACAGGTGCTCTCTTTGTTTTGTTTCCTTTAAGGTTATCTAATAAAATACTCATAAATATATATATAAGGTAGTAGTAGTAGTTGTACCTGTGTGTTTGTGATTAACATATTCCTTAATTTTTTATCCACATTAAAAAACCCTAAAAAACCAATAAAAACAAGATAAAAACTAAAATATTCACACCTGTTAATAATAATTGTAGGAAAGCCCACAGGTGCATAACTACCGCCCTAACACCTAATAAAAATAGATTATTTATATAAAAAACAAGACAATTAACATTTATAAAGAAATGTAAACAACATATATAAAGATACTAATATTTTATTAACATGAATATACATCTTGCATCAAAAAGTGAAACCAGAGGAAAACTACTAAAAAACGCAAAAATTAGTTTTTCTAGAATAGACCATGGTGTTGATGAGGATGAAGTTAAAATTTCTCTTCAAAACCAATCACCAACAGAAATTGCCGTTAAATTATCAGAGCTCAAAGCAACACAACCAAACCCAGAAAACAAAGAAGATCTAGTTATTGGTTCAGACCAGGTTCTAGATTTAGAAGGCAAGCTATTTAATAAAGCTAGAGACTTAGATGAAGCAAAATCACAACTTATAGAACTAAGTGGCAAAAAACATAACCTGATAACATCGACGGTAATTGCACAAAATAAAAATATTATTTGGAGACATCTTGATAAATCTACACTTGTGATGAGAACTTTAACCACAAATGAAATAGACAACTATCTGAATGAAGTTGATAAATCTATTCTAAACCTAGTGGGCGTTTACGCCATTGAACAAGAAGGAATAAAATTATTCGAAAAGATAGATGGTGATTTTTTTTCAATACAAGGACTATCTGTCACTCCATTAATAAATTTTTTAAGACAACATAATTTAATTTTAAATAATGAGTAATCATACAGCAGTTATTGGCCAACCTATTGAACACAGTATTTCTCCAAAGATTCATAATTTTTGGATTAAAGAAAACGGAATTGAGGTTGGTGAGTATAAAAAGATATCGTTAAACAAAGAAGATGTAAAAAGCTTTCTAGAAAAATGTATGTCTGAAAACTATAAAGGATTAAATGTTACCGTGCCTCACAAAGAATTAGTTTTTGAGCTGTGTGATCAAACTTCCCCAATAGCTGAAAAATTACAAGCTATAAACACTATTACATTTAGTGAAAATAAGATTATCGGAGATAACACGGATCCAATAGGCTTTAAAAATTCTATATCGTCAAACAATCAAGCTAAGTATATTGAAAATAAAAAAGCACTAGTGATTGGAGCCGGAGGTTCAGCACGATCTATTATTTATCAATTACAGCTGATGGGAGCAAACGTTGTTAACGCAAACAGAACAGAAAGCAAAAGTGAAAAAATCAAAAAAAGCCTTAATATCAACTTTGATATTTGTTCACTGCAAGATATCCCCGTGATTCTAAAAGAAATAGATTTCGTAGTTAATACAACAAGCCTTGGTATTGATGGAACAAACAATAACCTTGTCGATTTTGATTTATTAAAAGAAAACTCTTATGTTTATGATTTAATTTATAATCCAAAAAGAACACCATTTTTAATGAATGCAGAGCAAAAGGGTCATCAAGTTCAGAACGGATTACAAATGTTAATTCTTCAAGCCGCAGCATCATTTAAAATCTGGCACGGTATTGAGCCACAAATTTCTGATCAATTAATTAAAAGCTTGGAATAATAATGTTACTTGTGGGTTTAACAGGTTCAATTGGTATGGGTAAGTCAACAACCGCATCAATGTTTAAAGATTATAAATTTGCCGTCTACAATGCGGATGACACGGTTCATTACATCTACGAAAATGATGAGATTATAATAAATAAAATAGACAAATCATTTCCAGGATCGAAGGTCGATGGTAAGGTCAGTAGGGATGTTCTAAAAAATGAATTAAGCAAAAACCCAAAGAGATTTAAAGAACTTGAATCCATTATTCATCCTGCAACTCGTCAGTATCAAATATCATTCATAAAACAAATGATAGAGGAAGAATGCATAGGATGTATTTTGGATATTCCACTTTTATTTGAAACTGGTGGCGAAAAGTATGTTGATGTCTCTATAGTTGTAACAGCTTCTGAAGAAACCCAGTATCAAAGGGTTATAAATGAACGTGGATTGGATGTAGATCTATTTAAACAAATATTAGAACAACAAATGCCTGACCAAGAAAAATGTGAAAGAGCGGATTATGTTATTTCGACAAACAATAATATGGACTCAACTAGAAAAGAAGTATCAGCTATTGTTGATAAATTAGTTCTTCTTGAGCCTAAAGCATGGAATGATCATTATAACAAATGAGAGAAATTATTTTAGATACTGAAACGACAGGCCTTAACCCAAGTGAGGGGCATAAGGTAATTGAAATTGCAGCTATAGAAATCATCGATTTTTTACCGAGTGGAAAAATATTTCATAAATATATAAATCCTGAAAGAGACGTTCCTCAACAGTCAACAGATATCCATGGTTTGACTATTGATTTTTTAAGCGATAAGAAAATTTTTAGAAAGATAGCTGATGAATTTTTAGAGTTTGTTTCTGACTCACCAATTATTGCCCATAATGTAGATTTTGATATAGGGTTTTTAAACTATGAATTGTCTAATTGTGAAAAAGACAAATTAACAAATAAAACTATAGATACAGTAGCAATCGCGCGTGAAAAATTTCCTGGGCAGAGTGTTTCTTTAGATGCTTTGTGTAAACGATATAATATTAGTATTGCAGCCAGAGAAAAGCACTCAGCTATATTAGATACAGAACTTTTATCAAAAGTTTATATTGAATTACTGGATAAAAAAGAACCTACATTAGATTTAAATATTGATGCTAAAACTTTTGAAAATGATACTGAATTTGATATATCAAAATTTAAAAACAGAGAATTACCAATACGTCTATCAAAAGAGGAAGAAGAATTACATAAAGACTTTGTCGAAACCCTTGGTCCAAAAGCTATTTGGAAAAAAATTAACTCTAATTAATTGACTCGTCCTTAACATCTTTTTTTTGTTGATACAATTTTGCAAAGTTAACAGGGTCTAGCAACAATGGCGGTAAACCACCATCTGCATGAAGATCATAGATTATTCTTCTAGCAAATGGAAAAATTAATCTCGGGCATTCTACCAACAAATACGGTTCTCTAATATCATCTGTAAGATTTTCAATTTCAAAAATACCCACATATTTTAAATCGATAAGATATACGTTCTTTTCATTTTGTATTGCTGCAACGTTGATGTTTAGTTCAATTTCGAAAACATTAGTATCTTTTTGATTAGTTGCCTTTACATCTATATTTGCTTTTATTTCTGGTTTCTCATTTTGAGCTCGAAATGTCATGGGACCTTGAGGATTTTCAAAAGATAAATCTCTGATAAACTGGGTTATAATTTTTGCTTGTACGTCCATTAACTTTCGTCCTTGTTATCCATTTCTTCAAATTCACCTTCAATAGGATCATTTATATCCTGTTTTGATTTATATGCAAAATTTGATCTATTTTTAATAAATATGCCAATTAATGTTTTGCCAATAAAAAATCGTGTGATTGGAATCAATCCCATAAAGCCAATTGCATCAGTAAAAAAACCAGGTATCAATAGAAGAATACCTGAGATTAGTATTACAAAGCCATCGAATAAACTTCGAACTGGTAACTCTTGATTTTGGATTTCCTGTTGCATTTTACGTAAAGTATTAAATCCTTGTTGTCTTACCAAATACACGCCTATTCCAGCAGTTAAAAAAATTAACAATATTGTATTTACAGTCCCTAATGCATCTCCGAATTGAATAAATAATGATATTTCAATGACTGGTAATACTATGAAAATTAACAATAAATAGATCATTTGTTACTTATTTCTTATTGAAACTTTAATTTTAGTAGTTACATATATTACACTATAATAAAATATATGAACGAAGCTTTTCAATATCTAGACATACTAATTTTGGCTGTTCTCGCAGGTCTTGTGCTCTTGCGACTCAGAAGTGTTTTAGGCCGAAGAACTGGTAATGAAAAAACTGATACTTCTTCATTCAATTACGAAGCAACCAACACTGAGTCTAAAGTAGAGCCGTCCATTAAAATTCCACCAGTTGATAGAAACACTTCCAGTGGAGATAGTTGGTTTGATTCAAAAGACTTTCTCAATGGTGCAAATAAAGCTTATGAATTAATTGTAACAAACTTTGAAAATGGAAATAAAAAAGCACTTACCCCATTTCTTGAAAAATCAGTCCTTTCAAATTTTTCAGAGGTCATTGACCAAAGACAGCAAGATAATCATACCGTAGAATTTAGTTTTATTGGTATTGAGTCATCAGAAATCGTGCATAAGGATCTCAAAAATGATCCTATGGAAGTAACTGTAAGATTTATTTCAGAGATGATTACTTGTATACGAAATAATAAAGATGAAATTATTTCTGGAAGTATGAACCAGGTTCAAAAAATTACAGATGTTTGGACTTTCACAAAAAGTAAAAATGTTAAAAGTGATAACTGGCTGCTATCTGCTACGTCTGATTAATTAAAAATTTTTCTAACTTCTTTCTTATATCATCAGGTATTTGAACTGATTTATGAGTTGGCTGGTGTGTATTTACCCAAATTATTTCAACTGTGTTTAATAAATCATCTGAATCTTTTTTATAAATTTCTTGAGTAAATGTAATGCTTGAATTTCCAATTCTCTTTATTGCAGAGTAAATTTCAAGCGTATCATTTAATTTTGCTGGCGCTTTATATGACATATTAACGTTTACAGTATGAAACTCATTTTGAGTTTCGTTTATATATTCTTCTTGATTAAAAGCTTGATCTAATAAGTCTGCTAAGGATATATCGTAATAAGTTAAGTAGTGAGAGTTATAAACTATTGATTGGCTATCTATTTCAGAGTACCGAACTTTTAACGGATGAACATGTGTGTCAGTTTTTTTGAGCGTCATTATTTATAAAATGAATTTTGATAAGTCGGTGTTTTTTGATAACTCATCAACATGACTATTTACGTATTCAGAGTCAATTATTAATTTTTCACCTCCTTTATCAGGTGCTGAAAAGCTTATATCCTCTAAAACTCTTTCTAATATAGTGTGCAATCTTCTAGCACCTATATTCTCAATCGTAGAATTAATATGTACTGCTAGACTTGCAATTGACTCTATCCCACTTTCACTGAATTCAAGATTGACGTCCTCTGTGCTAAGTAAGGCCTGATATTGTTTAATTAGACTGTATTCTGGTTCAGTTAAAATACGCTTAAAATCCTCTTTTTCCAAAGGTTTGAGACTAACTCTAATTGGAAGTCTGCCCTGAAGTTCTGGTAATAAATCAGATGGTTTAGCTAATTGAAATGCGCCAGATGCAATAAACAAAATATGGTCTGTTTTAATTGTTCCATGTTTCGTATTTACTACAGTTCCCTCAATCAAAGGAAGTAAATCTCTTTGCACTCCTTCTCGTGACACATCTGCCCCTACTCTTTCTGATCGTGCACATACCTTGTCAATTTCATCTAAAAAAACTATTCCATTTTCTTCAACTGCTTTTTTTGCCTCACTGATTATTTGATCACTATCGATTAGTTTATCTGATTCTTCATTAACTAGAATTTCGTATGAGTCCCCCACTGTTATTTTTTTCTTTTTCGTTTTAGACCCCATAGCTTTGCCAAGCATATCATTCAAATTGATCATACCAATTCCACCTCCACCTCCACCTTGAAGGTCTATTGTAGGCATTGATCCAGTGTCTTGAACATCAATTTCAATTACTTTTTCATCTAACTCATTATTACGTAATTTTTTTCTGAAGTTATCCCTTGTCGAAGATCCAGCAGCAGGTCCCACTAAACAATCAAGAACTCTCTCTTCAGCTAATAGTTTTGCTTGAGCATTAACTTCTTTGCGTTTTATTTCTCTTACCATTGTTATAGCAATTTCTATTAGATCCCGAACAATCTGTTCAACATCTCTTCCTACATAACCAACTTCTGTAAATTTAGTAGCTTCAACTTTCAAAAAAGGAGCTTGTGCAAGTTTTGACAACCTTCTTGATATTTCAGTTTTTCCAATACCAGTTGGTCCAATCATCAAAATATTTTTTGGTAATACTTCATCTTTCATATCATCATCTAATTGTTGACGACGCCATCTATTTCGAAGTGCGATAGCGACAGATTTTTTTGCTTCATCTTGTCCGATGATATATCTATCTAGTTCTGAAACTATTTCTCTAGGTGAAAACGATTGCACTTTAAAATTCTATTTTCTCTACTGTCAAATTATTATTAGTAAATACACAAATGTCAGAGGCAATCTTTATTGATTTTCTTGCAATATCTTCGGCAGTTAATTCGGTATCTGACAATGCTCTTGCTGCAGCTAATGCATAATTTCCTCCACTACCAATTCCAATTATATTTCCCTCAGGTTCTAAAACATCTCCCATCCCAGTAATCAAAAGAGAAGTATTGGAATCCGCAACAGTAAGAAGAGCTTCTAGTCTTCTAAGGTATTTATCTGTTCTCCAATCTTTAGCCAGTTCGACACAAGCTCGAGTTAATTGATTAGGGTGTTTCTCTAATTTCTCTTCAAGTCGCTCAAATAATGTAAATGCATCTGCTGTTGCACCTGCAAATCCAGCAATCACATTACTATTTGCTAATTTTCTTACTTTTTGAGCAGTTGATTTAATTACCGTATTACCTAGACTTACTTGGCCATCACCAGCAATGACAACTTGATTACCTTTCCTTACAGAAATTATTGTTGTCCCATGCCACGATGCATCTTGTTGATTTTCCATATGTTTATAATGTGGCTATTAAAAAAATTAGTTCAAGAGCCTTATCACAGTAATTAAATATATTTTATATAGCAAATTCAGTTATTTATTGTTAGAAATCACCTGTTTGATTATGAGAAAAGCATCAATAAATAGAACTACAAAAGAAACATCAATTTCGGTGGATATTAATCTCGACGGTCAAGGTCAATATGAGATAAGCACTGGTATTGGTTTTCTTGACCATATGCTAGAGCAATTAGCAAAGCACTCGCTGATAGATATGAAAGTTATTGCTAAGGGTGACACGCATATTGATTATCATCATACAACTGAAGATACAGGAATTGCTATAGGTGAATGTATTGCGAAAGCTCTATCTGATCGAAAGGGAATATCTCGATATGCACATTTTTATATTCCAATGGATGAAACATTGTCTAGAGTATCTCTAGATTTATCAAATCGTCCTTATTTAATATGGAATGTTCAATTTTCTGCTGCAAAAATAACATCATCACAAGGTGATTTTGATACAGAATTATTTAAAGAATGGTTTCAAGCATTTTCACAAGCAAGTGGTACTACCTTGCATGTTGAAAATTTATATGGAGTAAATAACCATCATATTATTGAGTCTTGTTTTAAAGCTCTGGCTAGAAGTTTAAGAAAGGCTGTTTCTATTGATGATAGACAATCTAATGCTGTTCCTTCAACTAAAGGTCAACTCTAGGAATGGTCAAAGAAAGTATCAAGCTTTCACCTTTTAAATTAATAAATCAAAACGGTGAAATAGTTAAATTTCCAAATAAAAAAGTATCTATATTATTTTTTTATCCCAAAGCAAATACTCCTGGTTGTACAAAGGAAGCAGTTGAATTTGAGTCAAATTTAAAAAAGATTAAAAAATTAAATGCTTGTGTTTATGGTATCTCTAAAGATTCTATCAAACGACAAAAAAATTTTTCGGATAAATTTAATATTTCACTAGATTTGTTATCAGATGAAAATAACGATATATGTGAAAAGTTTGGTGTATGGGTGAAAAAGAGTATGTATGGTCGAACATTCTTTGGAATTGAAAGATCAACTTTTGTTTTAGGAAAAAATATGAAAGTTTTAAAAGAGTGGAGAAAAGTTAAGGTTAGAGACCATGTTTTAGAAGTAATGTCTTTTTTAAAATCGATATGATGAAATTAGTAATAATTAACTACGGTTCAGGAAACCTACATTCAGTTCATAAATCTTTTGAGTCTGTAAATCAGAGCCTGGGGAACCCATATGAAATTTTAGTGTCAAGTAGTGCAAATGAGATTAGTCAATCTGATAAAATTGTCTTACCAGGTGTTGGAGCATTTGGGGAATGTAAGAATGCACTAATGAGTTATGATGGACTATTAACATCATTGGAAGATGTTGTAATTAATAAGAAAATTCCATTTATGGGAATCTGTGTTGGAATGCAATTACTGGCAGATCAGTCATCAGAATTTGAAATTAATGAGGGTTTAAAATGGATTCCAGGTGAGGTAGTCAAATTAGACTCCAATAAAAAATTTCCAATACCACATATGGGATGGAATGAAATTGAATTTATCGAACATCCTTTATTTTCTGACTGTTCTCAAAAAAGTGATTTTTACTTTGTACACAGTTATTATTTTAAATTACAAAATAAAGATAATTTGCTTGCAACGACCAAATATCCAAACGAATTAACTGCCGCAGTTATTAAAGATAATATTTTTGGAACTCAATTTCACCCAGAAAAGAGTCACTCAAATGGTATGAAGGTGATTAAGAATTTTTTAAACTGGAGACCATAATGATTTTATTTCCAGCAATAGATTTAAAAGATGGTAAATGTGTTAGATTGACTCAAGGAGACTTCAATAAATCAACTGTTTACAATTCTTCTCCGATCGATCAAGCAAAAATATTTGAAGATCTTGGTGTTGAGTGGTTGCACTGTGTAGATTTAGATGGTGCTTTACATGGAGTATCAGAAAATCTTAAATTTATCGAACAAATCGCTAATGAAACAAGCCTTAATATTCAAATTGGTGGAGGCATTAGAACGATGGAAAAAGTAAAATTATTAATTGATCTTGGGGTATCTAATCTTATTCTTGGTACTGCTGTCTTTAAAGATAGAGAGTTTTTTGATGAAACAGTAAATTTATATCCAAAATCAATTTCAATAGCTTTAGATATAAAAAATAATCAGATAGCAACTCAGGGCTGGAGTGAAGTTCATGAAATAGATTTAATTTCTTTTCTGACTTCATTAAATAATATGAAAATAAATTCTATTATTTGTACAGATATAGAGCGCGATGGCATGAAGAAGGGTATTAATCATGAGATGCTTCTTCAAGTAATGAAACACACATCTATTCCTCTTGTTGCTTCTGGTGGTGTTTCATCTCTTTCAGATATTGAAGAGCTCAAAAAACAAAATTATGAATTTGTGAAAGGTGTAATTGTAGGTAAAGCTATTTATGATAAAAATCTTGAAGTTGAAGATGCATTAAAATTATTAAGTTAAAATGTTAAAGAAAAGAATTATACCATGTCTAGATGTAAACAACGGAAGAGTTGTTAAAGGTGTTAATTTTATAAATTTAATAGATGCAGGTGATCCTGTTGAACAAGCTATTATTTATAATGAAGAAGGTGCAGATGAGTTGTGTTTTCTAGACATTACTGCATCAAGTGATAATAGATCTACACTATTTGATGTAGTCAAAAAAACGGCTGAAAACTGCTTTATACCTCTTACAGTTGGGGGAGGGGTACGAACCTTGGATGATATATCAACTCTTCTTCACTCAGGTGCAGATAAAATATCTATTAATACAACGGCTGTGAATAATAGATCTTTTGTCAGTAGTGCTGCTAACAAATTTGGCTCATCAACAATAGTCATAGCCGTTGATGCAAAAAAAGATAAGAACAATCGATGGAAGGTTTTTACTCATGGTGGCCGAAACGAAACTAATATTGATGCAATTGATTATTGTATGGAAGTGGCTGAATTAGGTGCTGGTGAAATTTTGCTTACTTCTATGGATAAGGATGGGACTAAATCTGGTTTTGATAATGAACTTCTAAATAAGATCACAACTAAAATAAGTATTCCAGTAATTGCGTCAGGAGGTGTAGGTACATTAGAGCATATGTACGAGGGCGTAGTAGAAGGTGGAGCGAGTGCTCTATTAGCAGCATCGATTTTTCATTTTGGTGAATATAGAATTCAAGATGTAAAAAGATATCTTGCTGATAAGAAAATACCAGTTAGGATTTAATTATGAAAGGTTATTGGATTGTAAAAGCAAACACAGTCAATGCTGAGAAACAAAAAGATTATGCTTCTTTCGCTTCAAAAGCTGTTGAGAAATATGGTGGAAAATACCTGGTTAGAGGTGGTCAAAGTTTAGACAAAGAAGGATCAATATTTGAAAGAAATGTGGTAGTTGAATTTGATACTTATGAAATTGCAAAGCAAGCTTATGAGAGTGAAGAATATCAGTATGCAAAAAAAATCTTGGGAGATGAAAAAGATAGAATTTTTGCAATCGTTGAAGGTACATAGATATGAGTGAGAAAGTTCAAGTATTAGTAAGATTATTTGAGACTATTATTAATCGCTCTAATGATGATCCCAATAATTCTTATACCGCCCAGCTACTTTCTGAAGGCCAAGAGAAATGTATTGCTAAATTAAAAGAAGAAGCTCTTGAAACTGTAGACGCCGCTGAGAACAATGATATTAATCAAATTATTTATGAGTCAGCTGACTTAATTTATCACCTGCTAGTACTTTGGAAAAAATTTGAAATCTCTCCTGATCAAATTTATGATGAATTATCGAGTAGAGAAGGTAAGACAGGGATTAGAAAATAATGAGTTATGACGATCAAAATATTTTTGCAAAAATTATAAGTGGTGAAATACCATGTGATAAAATCTATGAAAGTGAATTCACTATTGTATTTGAGGATATTAGACCTCAAGCTCCATCACATGTTTTGATTATTCCAAGAGGAAAATATAAAGATATTAACGATTTTAGTAAGAATGCTAATAATGATGAGATTTTAGATTTAAACAAGTCTATCTCTATAGTTGCAGATAAATTAGGAGTTAGCGAGGATGCTGGAGGAAACGGATATAGATTGATAACTAATGCAGGAAAAGATTCTCATCAAGAAGTTCCCCATTTACATTTCCATCTAGTAGCTGGAAAACCACTAGGACCTTTATTAGTTGAATGAAAAATAGAACAAAAAAAATAAAAGTTGTCGTTACTGGTGCAACTGGTCGCATGGGACAAATGCTTGTTCAGCAAATTTTAGCAGATAAAAAACTTTCTTTATTTGGCGCTACAGAAAGGCCAAACCACAAAAAAATAGGATCTGATATTGGTGATATTATTAAGTCAAAAAAAACAGGTGTCATTATTACAGATGATTTTATCCCTCTTTTTGCAAAGGCTGATGCAGTAATTGATTTTTCATTACCTAAAGCAACAGTCGTACATTCAAAATATGCTGCCCAAGCAAGAATAATACATGTTATAGGAACAACAGGATTTTCTGACTCAGAAATTAAAAAAATAAGTTACGCAGCTCAGCATGCGACAATTATAAAATCTGGAAACATGAGTATCGGAGTAAATATCTTAGAAAAATTAGTTTTTGAAGTGAGCAAGTCATTATCTGAAGAATTTCAAATTCAGATAAATGAGGTCCACCATAAACATAAAATTGATGCCCCATCTGGAACAGCTTTGATGTTAGGTCAGGCTATAGCCCATAGTAAAAACAAAAAATTAGAAAAAATAAAATATAAATCAAAAATAAATACACAAGGAAAAATTAAAAAAAATAAAATTGTTTTTTCATCATTTAGAAAAGAGAATATTGTCGGTAATCACGATGTAGTTTTTTCAAGTAACGATGAAGTTATTAAGTTAAGTCATACAGCTTTAAATAGAAATATTTTTGCATCAGGTGCACTACAGGCGGTGAAATGGGGTAAAGATAAAGAACCTGGACTTTATTCAATGGCAGACGTGTTAAGCCTCTAGATAAAATTAGGCATGAATAAAAACGAGAGAGTTAAAGTAATAATGGAGACTCTTAATAAGTTGTACCCCAAAACACCAATACCCTTAAAGCATAAAAATAATTTTGAACTTTTAATAGCAGTTTTGCTTAGTGCACAATGTACTGATGAAAGAGTAAATACTGTTACTCCCAAACTTTTTTCTAGAGCTAATAGCCCCTATAAGATGATTAGTTTATCTGAAAGAGAAATATATGATATTGTGAGACCTTGTGGTCTTGCTCCACAAAAATCAAAAGCAATTTATAATTTATCCAAAATTATTATTAATGAGTTCAATGGAAAAATTCCTCAAAATTACGAAGATTTAGAAAAATTACCAGGAGTAGGTCATAAAACAGCAAGTGTAGTTATGTCACAAGGCTTTGGATATCCAGCTTTTCCTGTTGATACACATATCCATCGACTTGCACAAAGATGGAAGTTAACTAATGGCAAAAATGTAAAACAAACAGAAAAGGACTTAAAGAGGTTATTTCCCGAGTCAGCATGGAATAAACTACATCTTCAAATAATCTATTATGGTAGAGAGTATTGTGCTGCTAGAAGCTGCTTTGGGCTTGATTGTGAAATTTGCTCTTCATGTTTTCCAAGTAGAAAAAAAGCCATTAAAACTCATAAGGCTTAAAACAATTTAATTAATATACTTTATAAGAAAATTAGTAGCTGATAAGCTTTGATTATGAATGCTAAAGTTGCTTTAATAATAGGCGCAGGTACTAGTCTTGGGTCATCAATAACAAAAGTTTTCGCTGATGATAATTTTATTGTTGTACCAGTGAGACGTGAAGGAGAAAAACTTAAGCCTTTAGAAGATGAAATTAATTTAAAAGGAGGAAAATGTTTTTCATCTAGCCTTGATGCAAGAAAAGAGGATGAAGTTATAAATTTTATAGAAAAAGTTGAAAACGAGATAGGCGAAATTGACGTCGCAGTTTACAACATTGGAGCCAATATACGTTACAATTTAATTGAAACTACCTCAAAAAAATATTTCAAAGTATGGGAAATGGCAACTCTTGGAGCTTTTTTAATGGGTCGAGAAGTTGCTAAAAACATGATTAAAAGAAAAAAAGGAACAATAATATTTACAGGTGCTACAGCGAGTATAAGAGGTGGTGATGGTTTTTCTGCATTTGCTGGAGCTAAAAATGCGAAAAGAGCTTTGGCACAAAGTATGGCGAGAGAGTTGGGACCTAAAGGAATTCACGTTGCTCATATAATTATAGATGGCGCCATTGATACTCCATGGGTTAATGAAATGTTTCCTGACTTTGTAAAACAAAAAAAAGATATTGATGGTTTAATGAATCCAGATGATATAGCCTCAAATTATCTATGGATTCATAATCAACCAAAAAATGCATGGACACATGAATTAGATTTAAGACCTTGGGTAGAAAAATGGTAACTGAAAAAAATAAAAAATATGATGTTGTAGGAATTGGAAATGCAATTATTGACCTTATAGCTGAGGTTGACGATTCTTTTTTAGAGAAAAATAACATTACTAAAGGGGGAATGTCATTAGTTGACTATGATCTAGCAAATAAAATTGGTGGAGAAGTAAAAATAGTCAAAACTATTTCAGGTGGATCTGTAGCAAATTCAATAGTTTGTATTGCTCAACAAGGTCTCAAAACAGCATTTATAGGCAAGGTTAATGAAGATGAATTAGGATATGAGTTTAAAAATGGACTTCAAAAAGAAGAAGTAGACTTTAAATTGATTCCATCATTAGCAAAAAATTATACAGCACGTTGTATTATTCTTGTTACTCCTGATGCTGAAAGAACAATGAATACATATCTTGGTATTTCTCAAGAGCTTTCTGAAGATGATGTTGACATGGAAGTTATTGCTAGCTCATCAATACTATACTTGGAAGGATATTTATGGGATTTAGCTGATGCTAAAAATGCTATAAAACAGTCCATTATCAAAGCTAAAGAATCGTCGACTATGGTTGCTTTTAGTGTTTCAGATGCTTTTTGTGTAGATAGGTTTAGAGATGAATTTATTGATCTTGTAAAAAAATCGGCTGATATTATTTTCGCAAATGAAAGTGAAGTAATAAGTCTTTTTCAGTCAAAGTCATTAGAAGAAGCTGTTCAAGAATGTCAAAATAATAATAAAATTTTTGCAATTACGCTCGGTAGTAAAGGAGCGATGATAGTAAAAGAAAATGAGATAATCGAAATAAGTCCTGAGCAAATAGATAATTTAGTGGATACAACTGGAGCTGGCGATCTATTTGCAGCTGGATTTCTATCAAAGTACATTAGATCAAAAGATTTAAAATTATCTGGTAAAGAAGGTGTCAGTCTGGCTTCTCAAATCATTCAAAAATTTGGTGCAAGACTATAAAATTGAACGATAAGATTAATATTATTTCTGGGGGAGATAGTAATTATTTTGAATTGCTTAAAGAACTTTACTTATCAATTAAAAGATTAAAACTAAGCTCTAATTATACATTTTCAATTTTAGATGGTGGACTTAATGAAAATGACAAGAATTACTTCTTATCTGAAGGTGTCATAGTTTTAGATCCTGGCTGGCCCAGTGAAGTTGCCAAGTTAAGAGCTAAAAATAAACTTTTTTTAAAAGTTGAACTAGCTAAAGCGCATCTTGATAAACTATTTCCTGATTCAAATTTTTTAATGTGGGTTGATGCAGATGCTTGGTTACAAAATGACTACGCATTGAAGATTATGAATATAATCGCAAAGAAAAATAAGCTAGCAATTTTCGCTCAAGCTTCAAGGACAAACACTAGAGACATTAATTATAAAAAATTTATAGGCAATTTGTTTTTTTTAAAAAATATACTTTATAAACATGCTCTTAAAGGTGGATTAAATAAAGATATTACCAACTCATTAATAGCAAGACCAACTCTCAATGCTGGAATATTTGCTCTTAGTAAAAATTCTACTCACTGGCAAAGACTCAGATTCTGGCAATCTAAATTAATTAAAAATTACCGTTTGAGATTGTTTACTCTTACACAGCTTGCTCTTGGTATAATCATATATTATGAAAAAATGGATTATGAGCCTCTTCCTGCTATATGTAATTATATGGGACCCTTTCGATGGTCAAATCAAGACAATTTATTTACACATGTATATGCGCCTTACGAAACTGTGAGCATTATTCATATGGCTGGTCAAGAAGAAGCTAGATCTAACAGTGGCCACTGTATTGAAGTTTTAGATGAAAATGACAATATCATTAAGAAATCAATTAGATTTCATGGTTTATAGAACTTTTTTTTCATTCTTCAGAAATTTTAATAATTAGTTTACCATTATTCCCACCTGTAAATAATTTTTTAATAGAACTTGAAGCATTTTCTAATCCAGGAACAATATCATTTTTATATTTTATTTTTCCTTCGACTATCCATTTCCCTATATCTTGGAAAGCCTCCATAGCTCTTTTACGATAATCAAAAACAATAAATCCTTGCAGTTTGATTCTTCTAATCAATAAATTACCCCATGCAGGTCCAGGAACAACAGACTCAGCATTATATCCTGAAATTAAACCACATAGGGAAATTCGACCATTAACATTCATTCTAGTTAAAACAGCTTCAGTAATTTTACCTCCAACATTTTCAAAATATATATCTACACCATCAGGACATAATTCTTTTAATTTTGTTCTTACGTTTTCAGTTTTATAATTTATTGTTCCATCAACTTTAAGATCATTTTTAACCAATCACACTTTTCATCTGAGCCGCTTATAGCAATTACTTTGCACCCTTTAATCTTACCTATCTGACAAACAATTGAGCCAACTGCTCCTGCTGCCGCAGAAACAACTAATGTTTCTCCTTCTTTTGGATCAGTAATATCTAATAGACCAAAGTATGCAGTCATTCCTGTCATACCCATTACACTCATAAATGCATCTAACTCAAAACCAGAATTTTTTGGAATTTTCTGTGCACCTTTACCATTTGTAATATGGTAATCTTGCCAACCACCCATAGAGTTAACGTAGTCACCAACCTTAAATTTTTCGTTATTTGATTTCTCAACTACTCCAATAGTACCACCTCTCATTATGTCACCTATTTTCATAGCATCTACATATGATGCTTGACCACTCATCCAGCCCCTATTAGCTGGATCTAGTGATAGATAAATATTTCTTATGAGAACTTCATCCTGACCAATTACTTTGAGATTATTTTCCTCAAGGACAAGATCCTCATCAGCAATTTCTCCTCGTGGAAAACTTTTCAGTATCCATTGTCTATTTTTCATATACTCCCCTTTAATTTTTTGATGTGAGTTGATTAGTTCTAACGCCAGGCATATCAACTATCACACCTGTTGAAGAAGCGGTAACTACAGTTTTATTATTTTGAACCAGTTTCCCTTCTAAAAAAACTAAATTCCTTCCTGCCTTAATAATTTTACCATATCCATAAGCATCTCCAGGTTTTGTAGGATATAAAAAATTAGTTTTCATCTCTATTGTTGGTGGCCTTTTTGTAAAACGAGATTGTAATATAAATGCAAGAGCCATAGTATCATCTATCATTCCCGAGAGCAATCCTCCTTGCACGTCACCAGTTGGATTGCAAAATTTTTTATCAATATTAAATAAAAACTGAATTGTTCCATCTTCAGTATTAAGGTCAATACATTTCATATCATACAATGAAGTAAAATTTTCATTTTTGTTATATAGCTCGATTAGGTCTTGATCTGATATTTCATTCATAATTAATTTTATTTATTACTCCAAAACTTTTTTGCTTTTTTAAAAAAATCACTTCTTAAAGGACTATCTTTTTCAGCCTCAAGTTCTTTAAAAGATTTTAATATTTCGATTTGTTTTTTAGATAAATTTACAGGAGTTTCAACTTTGGCTTGAATATATAAGTCACCTATATTTCCATTTCTTACGCTCGGCATCCCTTTTGATTTTAATCTAAATTGATCACCTGTTTGAGTGCCTTCGGGTATTTTGAGTCTAGCTTTTCCACCATCTATTGTTGGCAGTTCTATAGTGCCACCAATTGTTGCATCAATCATTGAAAGTGGAACTTCTGCAAAAAGATGATTTTCTTCTCGAGAAAATATTTCATGCTCATTGACATTGACAAAAATATAAAGATCACCCTGTTGGCCACCATTTGGCCCTGCTTCTCCCTCACCAGATAGTCTTATTCTTGATCCGTCATCAACTCCTTTAGGAATAGTAACCATAAGGCTTTTTGTTTTTTGAATTCGACCCATCCCCCTGCAACTATTACAGGGATTAGAAATCATTGATCCTGTACCTTGGCATTGTGGACAGGTCTGTTGAATTGAAAAGAATCCTTGCTGAGATCTTACTTGTCCTGCCCCTCCACATACATTACAGGTAATAGGACTGCTTCCTTTTGCTGCTCCAGAGCCTGAACAATCATCGCATTTTACTTGCGTAGGTATTTTTACTTTTAATTTTTTACCAAGAAACGCTTCATCTAAATTAATACTAATATCATATCTTAAATCTGAACCACGGTTATTTGATTTTCTTCTTCGTCCTCCTCCGGCCCCACCTCCAAAAAAAGAAGAGTCTCCAAAGAAGTCCTCAAAAATGTCAGAGAATTGTGATGAAGAAAAATCAAAACCGCCCCCTTGAGAATTTCCATCTACTGCTGAATGACCAAATTGATCATATGCTGATCTTTTTTCTTTATCGTAAAGTATAGAATATGCTTCACTTGCTTCTTTAAATTTTGACTCAGCATCACTATCTCCCTGATTTCGATCAGGGTGATATTTCATAGCAAGTTTTCTGTAAGCTTTTTTTATTTCTGCTTCGTCTGCGGATTTACTAACCCCGAGTACCTCATAGTAATCTCTTTTAGACATCTGTTAATGATTTCTAAGCTTGCTTTGTATCGTCTTCTTTTACTTCCTCAAACTCAGCATCAACAACTTTCTCATCTTTATTATCAGTATTATCACTTGAATCTTCAGCTCCGCTCTGAGATCCATCTGTTTGCTGAGATTTATACATAGCTTCACCTAACTTCATTGATGATTGAGTTAATGCTTCTAGTCCAGATTTGATTTTTTCTAAATCATCGGTACCAATAGCTTCCTTAAGTGACTTAATATCATTTTCAATTGCTGCTTTTTCTTCGGCTGAAACTTTATCCCCAAACTCCTGCATATTTTTTCTGCAGAATGTATCATCGAGTCAGCCTGATTCTTAGTATCTATTGCCTCCCTTTTTTGTTTATCTGCATCTGCATTTGCTTCAGCATCTTTAACCATCTTTTCAATCTCTTCATCTGATAAGCCACCAGAAGCTTGGATAGTAATTTTTTGCTCTTTTCCTGTTCCGTTATCTTTTGCTGAAACGTTCACAATTCCATTGGCATCTATATCAAATGTTACTTCTATCTGAGGAACACCTCTTGGAGCAGATGGAATACCTTCTAAATTAAAGTTTCCAAGTTGTTTATTATCAGCAGCCATTTCC
>JBJLDC010000007.1:0-39779 GCA_045567365.1 Candidatus Pelagibacterales bacterium
TTACTTAATTGGAGCTATTTTATCTGGTGCCGCTGGCTATATTGGGATGATTATCTCTGTTCGTGCAAACGTTCGAACAGCACAAGCTGCATCGACTAGTTTGGCTCAAGGTTTGAGTGTTGCTTTTAAAGCTGGAGCCGTTACTGGGATGTTGGTTGCTGGTTTAGCACTGTTGTCAATATCAGTTTATTATTTAGTCCTCGATATTTATCAAGTAGATGAAACTACTATGAAGAATTCTCTTGTTGCTCTTGGTTTTGGAGCTTCACTAATTTCCATTTTTGCAAGATTAGGTGGTGGTATTTTCACTAAAGGGGCAGATGTTGGAGCTGATTTAGTTGGTAAAGTTGAAGCTGGTATACCTGAAGACGATCCACGAAACCCTGCAGTAATAGCAGATAATGTAGGTGACAACGTAGGTGACTGCGCTGGAATGGCCGCAGATTTATTTGAAACTTATGCAGTGACTGTCGTGGCTACGATGGTCCTTTCGATGATTTTCTTTCCAGGATCTGCATCAATGCTTATCTATCCAATGGCAATTTGTGGAAGTTGTCTGATAGCATCAATCGTTGGAACTTTTTTTGTGAGACTAGGTTCATCTGAGAGTATTATGGGAGCTCTTTATAAAGGCTTTATTGCATCAGCGGTAATTTCATTAATCGTTATGTATCCTGTGACTGATAGAGTAATTGGTTTTGAAGATATTGACGGAGCTGACTTCACAGGTATGTCGCTATATATTTGTGCTGTATTAGGTCTCATTATAACAGGTCTGCTTATATGGATTACCGAGTATTATACAGGAACAAACTATAGACCGGTACAAAGTATTGCGAAGGCATCTACAACAGGGCATGGGACAAATGTAATTCAAGGACTAGCAGTATCAATGGAAGCTACAGCTCTTCCTGCTATCGTGATTGTTGTAGGAATTGTTATAGCATTCCAATTAGCTGGACTTTTTGGTATTGCAATTGCTGTAACTTCAATGCTTGGACTAGCAGGCATGGTAGTGGCACTTGATGCTTATGGCCCTGTTACTGATAATGCTGGTGGAATTGCAGAAATGTCAAATCTTGATGAAAGTGTTAGAAAAACTACTGATGCATTGGATGCTGTTGGGAACACTACAAAAGCAGTAACTAAGGGTTATGCTATTGGGTCGGCTGGCCTAGGCGCCTTAGTATTATTTGCCGCATATGTGAATGATCTCAAGACAGATCATCTAAGCCATATCACTCCAAACTTTAGTCTCGAAAATCCATATGTCGTCGTTGGACTTCTAATTGGTGGACTATTGCCATATTTATTTGGATCAATGGGGATGATGGCTGTTGGAAGAGCAGGTGGCGCTGTTGTTGAAGAAGTTAGACAGCAGTTTAAAGATAATCCTGGAATAATGTCTGGGGAGTCTAAGCCAGATTACTCTAAATCTGTTGACCTTTTAACCAAGTCTGCAATTAAGGAAATGGTGATACCATCAATGCTTCCAGTACTATCTCCAATAGTTTTATACTTTGTTGTTCTATTTGTTGCAGGCCAAGATGAGGCAGTTTCTTCTCTCGGCGCAATGTTACTTGGAGTTATTGTGACAGGTGTTTTTGTTGCAATATCAATGACTGCTGGAGGTGGCGCATGGGATAATGCAAAAAAATATGTTGAAGATGGAAACTTTGGTGGAAAGGGTTCAGAAGCTCATAAAGCAGCAGTAACAGGTGATACTGTTGGAGATCCTTATAAAGATACTGCTGGCCCAGCTGTAAATCCAATGATTAAAATCACTAATATTGTTGCATTGCTATTATTAGCGGGACTATAAGAATTCTTAACCAGGCTATTTTAATTAGCCTGGTTACTAATTACCTCTTGTAAATGCATCGATAAATTGATCTGTTATTCCATAAGAATTAGATGGACCTTTTGTAGTATCTGTAGTGAATGCTATTTTATTAAAATGTTCGCTTGTTAAAATTTCATGACTTAGCATTAAGTCGTTTATATCAAAAACAAGTTTAATTATAAATTGAGCCTTTAATTCACTGTCACTAAATGAATTTTCTTGTTTAGTGGAAAGTATGTAAAGCCATGTATTATCAACATCGTCAATTATTATTGATGGTGAACCAAGACTATCTAATATTTTTTGTTTAGATACTTTTTCATTTGAAGCAATTTCTGATATAAATTCTGAAAAATCAGAAGTATTTTCAATGGTGTAGCCATGAGTTTTAATTATTGGAGAGCAACTATTTAAAAATAATAGTAATAATATATAAAGAATTATTTTATTCATAATTAAATTACTATGTTCAAGACAAAAAAAACTTCAAACGTTAAAGAGATATATCAGTCTATTATAGATAATTCGAGAAGTAAAATTTTCTATATAGATTTAGATATTGATGATAGTTTTGAATCTAGATTTGATCTTGTAATACTCCATTCTTTTATTATTTTTCAGTATTTTATCGAGATTGGTGATAAAAAAAATCAATTGTCTCAGAGTCTATTTGATTTCATGTTTCATGATTTTGAGAATAATTTAAGAGAAATGGGTTTTGGAGATATTGCGGTAAACAAAAGAATGAAAAAATTTATATCAGCATTTTATGGAAGAATACTTAGCTATAGTAATTCATATATGGAGTATAAAAAAAATAATTCACTTTTAAATTTCTCTTTAGCTATCAAAAAAAATATTTACAAGAATAAAAAGATCTCAGATGAAAAAATAAATCTAATTTCAGACTATGTGGTTTCAAATATTGCTACATTTTTAAATAATAGCTATGAAACAAATATTAACATGCAATTTAAATTCAAAAATTTAGAAGAGGTTTAATTTGAATACTATTAATTTAGCAGTTGATTGTATGGGTAGTGAAACCTCTCTAAGTGAAATTTTAGAAGGCATAAATGAATCTGCTTTACGAAATGAAAATTTATTTTTTACATTATTTGGAAAATCAGGCGATTTAAATAAGATTGTTGAAAATATATCTCCATTAAATTCCAGATCTAAAATAATTAATTGTGATGAACAAGTTTTAATGACTGATAAGCCTACTGATGCGATTAGATTAAAAAAAAATTCAAGCATGCAATTAAGCATTGATCATGTTGTTAGTGGTAAATCAAATGCAGTTTTATCTTGTGGTAATACTGGCGCTCTAATGGCTATTTCATTACTAAAGTTACGAACTGTGGCTAGTATTAAAAGACCTTCTATTGCATCAATTTGGCCAAATATTAAAGGAGAGTCTATTGTTCTAGATTTAGGAGCAAATATTAAAAATGATACGAATAGCTTGATTGATAATGCAATTCTAGGATCAGCTCTTGCTAAGGTACTTTTTAGTATGACTGAACCAAGTGTCGGACTTCTTAATGTTGGAATTGAGGACATGAAAGGCAATGAAAATGTTCAGAAAGCATCAGAAATATTATCGGAAATGAGTAATAAAAAACAATTAAATTATTATGGCTTTGTTGAAGGTGCAGATATTTCTAATGGAATAACGAATGTCATCGTTACAGATGGGTTTACTGGAAATATTGCTCTTAAAACTGCTGAGGGTACAGCATCAATGGTTCAAAGTTATTTTAAGAAAGCTTTTGAAAGTTCAATATTGTCTAAGTTAGGTTATTTTTTTGCTTCCCTATCTTTAACAAGCGTTAGGCAGAGACTAGATCCTAGAGTTCATAATTGTGGAATTTTCATGGGCCTAACTGCTCCAGTAGTCAAATGTCACGGGAAATCAGATCGATTGGGTATTAGCTATGCTACAGATATCGCTTATTCTCTCGTTCACAAGGAAGTTAATAAGAAAGTTGAAAATATCTTAATTAATGAAATTTAATTATTAAATTGTTGTTTGTTTTCATATTTTTACATATAATTTTTAATGTATGGAAAAAACAACCACTAGATCGACTCTTAGTGAGGCAGTATTTAAGAGTGTTGGTTTATCTCGAAATGAATCATCAAATTTAGTCGATACAGTTTTTAATGAAATTTTAAGGACATTAACCTCTGGTAATGACGTTAAGATTTCATCATTTGGAACATTTATTGTCAGAAGTAAAAAGAGAGAATTGGCAGAAATCCAAAAACTGGTGAGGAGGTCCCAATTAGCGCAAGACACGTCGTCACATTTAGGGCTTCAAATGTATTAAAATCAAAAGTTGATAGTAAAAATAAAGTATTAAAAAATAGTCAATAACATAGATAATTATATGTCAAACAAATCACCTGAAGCATTTAGAACAATAAGTGAAGTTTCAAAGGATTTGGCTATACCCCAACATGTGTTAAGATTCTGGGAGACTAAGTTTATTCAGATTAAGCCAATTAAAAGAGGTGGAGGTAGAAGATATTATAGGCCTGAAGATGTAGAGATTCTCAAAGGTATAAAAAATTTATTGTATAATGATGGTTACACAATTAGAGGGGTGCAAAAAGTAATAAAGGAAAATGGAACAAGAAAAATACTGCTAAAATCAAGTAAAGTTGAAACAAAATCCTTTACAGAAAGTGAAAATCAACATAATGATGATTTGCTTTCTAGCGGTAATAATCATTATTCTATGTCAGATGAGAAAAGAAAAAAACTTATGGATGTGCTTAATAATCTAGTAACTCTACAAGGCAACATTAAGCAGAAATAAATTATATTTTATTACTATGGCAAAAAAATCTACGGTAAAAGTTAGACTAGTTCCAGAAGAAAAAACTGATAGCAAATTCTATTATTATGCTAAGAAGCCTACAGCAGGTCTTAAGGCTAAGGATAAGTTAAGATTAAAGAAATATAATCCTGCAACGCAAAAGCATGAATGGTTTGTAGAAAAAAAACTTCCTCCCCACAGCAAATAAATAATTAGATTAATTATTTTCTTTTTTTGAATTCTTTTTTTTCATAATCAATAAAGTTCCAAATCATCGATTTCCAAATTGACTTAATTAAATTTGGATTTGCTGACTTTGATTTTGCAGCTTTTCCAACTTTAGTTAAAATAGATTTTATTCTTTTTTGATCAATAATTTGTGACTTTTTAATTTTAGCCTCTAAGGCCATATTTACCATTTTGGACCTCTTTATAATTAGAGGCAATAATTTTGTATCTATTTTATCTATCTCAAGTCGAGCTTTAATAAGTTTTTGTTTATTGGTTAAATTTCTATTCATGATTTTTTAAAGGGCTTTAAAATATACATAGAAGGAAAAATCCAGATTATGCCAAAGAACATATAAACAATCAGCTCAATTAACCAGTGATCAAGTTTGAAAAATGAAAGAAGTGCCATAACTAATAGACTATATAAAGAAATAGCAAAAATAAATAAAACTATACTCATTATTTTTTTTAATTTATTCATTAAGATTATATTTAAGTATGATGTCGAACAAAATCAATCTATTTTCAATTTGGCTCCTTATTCTTGGAGTTTTAGTAATTTCAATAATTATCATTGGTGGATATACACGAATTTCAGACTCTGGCTTATCAATAACTGAGTGGCAGCCTATATCGGGCATCTTATACCCTTTTACTAACCAATCTTGGATGAATGAATTTTCCAAATACAAGCTTACGGATGAGTTTAAGCTCATCAATAGCAATATGACTCTTGTAGAATTTAAGTTTATTTATTTCTGGGAGTGGTTTCATAGATTTTTTGCAAGATTGATTGGGGTTATTTTTTTAATTCCCTTGTTGGTTATAATTTTTAAAAATCAATTCCCAAAGCAATTTACAATACATATTTGTTTAATTGGTCTTTTTCTGATGACTCAGGCAGTAGTTGGTTGGTACATGGTTAAAAGTGGTTTAGTTGATCGTGTTGATGTGAGTCAATATAGACTTTCACTTCACCTAACATTGGCTTTTATAATATTAGGATTAATTTTTTATACATTATTGATGTTTTTTTAGTGAGCGTTTTGATTATTACAATTTTATGAAAATAGATAAAATTCTACTATCCCTTTTCATATTGGTATTTTTTCAAATCATCTACGGCGCATTTGTATCAGGAACAGACTCGGGCCTACTCTATAATACGTGGCCATCTTACAATGGTAACTTATTACCGAATATCATTATTGTAGATAACGGATATATTAATAATTTTTTTGAAAATAAAGAATTGATACTATTTGTTCATCGTACTTTTGCAGTTATTCTGTTCGTTGCAGTAATATACTTAAATTATTTGATTATTAGCAATTTTGTAAAAATACAAACTTTAGTTCTAATAATTTTTTTTGATATAATATTTTTAATTCAGGGAGCGATTGGTGTTTTGATGACTTTCCATAATATACCATGGCACCTTGCATTAGTTCATCAAGGGAATTCAATTATACTTTTCTTATTATCTCTTTATATGTGGTTTTTAAGCAAGAAACCCTCTTAACACTTATTATATGCTAAGAGGGATAAGTATATATTTAAGCACTATCTAGTGCATTTGTAAGATCATTTAAAATATCATCAATGTGCTCAATGCCAATTGATAACCTCACATAGCTTGGGCTTACACCAGTAGCAAGCATATCTTCATCAGATAATTGAGAGTGAGTTGTAGTTGCAGGATGAATTGCTAAACTTCTTGCATCACCAATGTTTGCAACATGGAAAAACATATTTAAGTTATCAATAAATTTCTGACCACTTGCCTTTCCACCTTTAAGTTCAAATCCACAAAGAGCTCCAAACCCACCATTTAAGTATTTACCAGCTCTTCGACCAGCTTCATCTTCATCTAAACCAGCATAAATAACTCTTTCAACTTTATTATGTGATGATAAGAACTCAGCAACTTTAGCTGCATTTTCACAATGTTTAACCATTCTTAAAGATACAGTTTCAAGTCCCTGAATTATTTGAAAGGCACTCTGAGGAGGTAAACAAGCACCAAGATCTCGCAACCCTACAAACCTTGCTCTAACGATATAAGCAATTGGCATCTTCACTGCTTCAGCAAAATCTGTCCAAACCATACCATGGTAACTTGGATCTGGTTTATTTAAGGCAGGCTGTCTATCTTTATCTTTTGCCCAATTAAATTTACCACTATCAACAATAATACCGCCTATGGTTGTTCCATGACCTCCAATAAATTTGGTTAAAGAATGAATTACCAATGTCGCACCATGCTCTATTGGCTTACATATTACTGGTGCTGAAGTATTATCCATAATTAATGGAATATTGTATTCATCTCCAATATCTGCAACTTCTCTAATTGGAAAAACTTTTAATTTAGGATTAGGTAAAGTTTCAGCATAATATGCCCGAGTATTATCATCAGTTAATTTGCGGAAGCTTTCAGGATCAGTTGGATCAGCAAATCTGACTTCGATACCCATATCTTTCATTGTATTGGCAAATAGATTCCAAGTACCTCCATATAGATCAGTAGAACTTACAATATTGTCTCCAGCTTTAGCTAGATTTTGTATACTTAAAGCTGATGCTGCTTGTCCCGAGGCTACACAAAGGGCAGCTACGCCACCTTCCATTGCAGCAACTCTTTTTTCTAAGACATCTACTGTGGGATTCATAATCCTAGTGTAGATATTTCCAAAATCTCTCGCTCCAAATAGATCGGCAGCGTGCTCAGTACTATTAAATTGATATGAAGTAGTTTGGTAGATAGGAACAGCTACAGCAGTAGTCGTAGGATCACTTCTGTAATCTCCTCCATGTAGAGCCAAAGTTTCTGGATTTACAGAGTCACTTGGCACAAATTTATTTTTAGGCATTTAAATCTCCTTAATTTGTCATAATAATATTTAATTATGAACTCTTGGGTATAATTGTAAAGCATGCTTATATTGTTAATAATTATTAAGGTATAATAGTACCTATTTATTAAGTATTGATTTTAATGAATAATTTATAATTTATTGACATAAATAATCTTTTCTGTAAAAAGCATCATCAATGACAACTTCGAAATTTATAAAACAGACTAAATCAGCTAATGCTTCAAACGTTAATAAGAAGTGGCTGTTGGTCGACGCTGAAGATGTAGTTCTTGGAAGACTGGCAACTACAGTGTCAAATCTGCTCAGAGGTAAGCATAAATCTAATTATACGCCACACGTTGATTGTGGTGACAATGTAATCATTATTAATGCTGAAAAAATTAAGCTTACTGGAAATAAACTTAATGATAAAACTTATTATTGGCATACAGGATATCCTGGCGGTATTAAAAGTAGAACAGCTAAGAAAATTCTAGAAGGAAAGTTTCCTGATAGAATAATAAGGCTGGCAGTAAAAAGAATGATACCTAAAGGACCCTTAGGAAGTCAGCAAATTTCAAATATGAAAGTATATAATGGATCTGCACATCCACACGATGCACAAGCACCTGAAAAACTTGATATTAGTGAACTGATATAATTATGGAAAACATTGAAAATTTAGAAGAAACAACTGTTGCGCCTACTATAGACGACTTAGGTAGATCTTATGCAACTGGCAAAAGAAAAGATGCAATCGCAAGAGTCTGGATTAAGTCTGGTTCAGGAAAAATCACGATTAATGGAAAAGTGTCAAATAAATATTTCTCAAGACCAGTTTTAAACATGCTCGTTAATCAGCCTCTAGTGTTGACTAATAAGTTATCTAGCATCGATGCAAATATTACTGTTAGTGGTGGAGGCTTGTCAGGTCAGGCTGGAGCCGTTCGACACGGTGTATCAAAAGCTTTATCATTATTTGATCCTAATTTAAGAGGCGCTCTCAAAGCTGAAGGCTTTTTAACGAGAGATGCACGAATTGTTGAGAGAAAAAAATATGGTAGAAGAAAAGCAAGACGTCGCTACCAGTTCTCAAAAAGATAATTACTACATCTCTTTCACAAATTTTTTAGGAGGCCTAATGTGTCTGACACAATAAATATTTCTATACTAGGAGCTAGTGGCTTTGTTGGAGCTGAATTAATTAAGCTATGCCTTAATCATCCCAATATAAATATAAGTTCAATGTCTGCTAACAGTCAGGCTGGAAAAAAAATTAAGATTAATACATCGCTAGAACTTGATGAAAAGTATAGTTCTATTGACGAAATAGATTTTAGAAATGTTGATTATGTTTTCAACTGTTTACCAAACATCAAATTACATTCATTAATTAATTCTTTACCAAGCAATTTAAGAATAATTGATTTGTCTGCAGATTTCAGACTTGATGATATAAATGAATATAAAAATTGGTATGGCTTTGAACACAGCTCCTCTGAAATTAATGAGAAATTTGTCTATGGACTTTCAGAGTTAAAGAGAAAAGATATAAAGAATGCAGAGAATATTGCTAATCCAGGATGTTATGCAACTAGTGCGCTCGTTCCGTTGTTACCACTCTTAGAAAATAATATGATCAAAAATGATAATATCATTATTGATTCTAAATCAGGATATTCAGGAGCAGGCAAAACAAAAAAAACTGAGGATCTAAAATTAGAAGTTGATGAGAATATTAAAACTTACGGAGTTGGGGACCACAAGCATATAGCTGAAATTAATCAAGAGATAAAAAAAGCATCCAAAATGAACACTTCTGAGGTTTTCTTTTCAGCTAATTTAATACCTGTTGAAAGAGGTATATTATCTAATATCTATGTAAATCCAATCAAAGGTACCAGTTTTGATGAAGTGTATAGCTGTTTATATAATGCCTATAAAAGTGAGAAATATATTAATATTTTAGATCAGAATGAAATTCCAATTACAAAAGATGTTGTTAATACAAATAAAGTTATTCTTGGATTAAAAAAAGGCTATAAAGAAGATGTTTATTGTATTGTCAGTGTTCTTGACAATCTTCTAAAGGGAGCGGCTGGACAGGCAATGCAAAACTTTAATATTATGAATAAGTTTAATGAGTCTCTAGGAATAGATTAATGAAAAAAATTTTTTCAATGTTTATCATTTTCAATTTATTTATCGGATGTTCTTTCATTGAGTCAAAATCGTTCTATGAAACTTTTATTAATCCTAATTTTGATATTGAAATAAATGATGATGATAAAGGGCAAGCTCCTGATCTTGAGTCAGTGCCTGGGAGCAATTAATTAAATGAATAACAAAATAGGTATTGGTATTGCAGGATTAGGAACAGTAGGTGAAGGTTTTTTAAAGCAATTAAAAAAATATAAGACTAACAATAAAAAAACTTCAAATTTTGAACTAATAAATATTGCTGTTAAAAATTTAAGAAAAAAAAGAAATGTTATAACTAAAAATCTACCATTAATAAAAGATACACTGAGTTTAGCGTCAAATCCTAAGATTGACATTGTAATTGAATTAATTGGAGGTTCATCAGGAGTAGCCTATAAACTTGTGAAAAATTCACTTATGAATGGAAAAAGCATCATTACTGCTAATAAAGCACTCCTTGCTATTCATGGAAATGAACTTATTAAAATTGCAGAGAAAAATAATTGCTTTATCAGTTTTGAGGCAGCAATAGCTGGAGGAATACCAGTTGTAAAAGCTATTAGAGAAAACTTAAAATTTAACGAAATAACCAAAGTTTATGGAATCCTGAACGGCACTTGTAATTATATTCTTACTAAAATGGAGACTGAAGGTAAGGATTTTAATTCTGTTCTTAAGGATGCTCAAAATCTTGGCTTTGCAGAACTTGATCCATCATTTGATATAAAGGGAATTGATGCTGCTCATAAAATCACTCTTTTATCAAGCCTTGCTTTTAACGTACCAGTAAATTTTTCTTCTACATATATCGAGGGAATTCAAAATATTGAAATAGATGATTTCAACTTAGTTAGAGAATTTGGATATAAAATTAAATTACTAGGCATTGCAAAGAAAAAAGGCAATTTCTATGAGCAAAGAGTTCACCCTTGCTTAATTAAAAGTGAATCCGAAATTGCAAAAGTTGATAATGAACTAAATGCTGTAGTCATAGAAGATAAAGTAATTGGGAAAACTACTCTAATTGGGCCTGGTGCTGGCGCAAATCCAACGGGTGCTGCTGTGAGCGCTGATTTAATTGATTATAGCAGAAAGAACTTTAATTTTCCTTTAGGCATGCCAATTAATGTTGTTCAAAAATTAAAAAACTTAAAAATTTCAGATTCAAATTTTTCATATTATTTAAGAATAATTGGCAAAGATGAGGTTGGGGTTATGGGTAGAATCACTGGAATTCTTGCTAGAAATAAAATTTCGATAGATGAGCAAAAACAACAGCATTATAGAAAAAGGGGATATGCCTCAATTGTTATAATAACTCATAATATTAAAGAAAAAGTTATGCTGAAAGCTATTAAAGAAATTAACAATATGAAGAGAATCAATAATAAGGTTAAGTTTATTAGAATTGAAAAAAACTTATGAGCAATATCGGTAAAAAATACTCAACTGGAATTTTAAGGTCAGCAGAAATGGCAGCTATATCGTGTTCTAAGTTAATTGGAGCTGGAGATAAAGAAGGCGCTGATCAATTAGCTGTTGATGCAATGAGATCTGCACTAAATGAAATTGATTTTAATGGTCGCATAGTTATAGGAGAAGGCGAAAGAGATGAGGCTCCTATGCTTTACATAGGTGAAAAAGTTGGTTCTGGAAATGGTGATGAAGTCGATATTGCCCTTGATCCACTTGAAGGAACAACAATAACTTCAAAAGGTATGCCAAATTCATTAGCCGTAATTGCTGCTGCAAAGAAAGGATGTCTACTACATTCTCCAGACACTTATATGAATAAAATTGCTATTGGAAACGGGTATTCTAATGATGTGATTGATCTAGACGCATCAGTTAAAGATAATATTAAAAGTCTTGCAGACGCCAAGAAAGTAAAACCAAGTGATATTAGTGCCTGTGTATTGGAGCGTGATCGTCACTCAGAAATTATCGAGTCATTGAGAGAAATTGGTTCAAAAGTTATTTTGATTCCAGATGGAGATGTTGCTGGAGTTATGATGACCTCTCAAGAAGAAATTGATGTTGATATATATTTTGGCACTGGAGGAGCACCTGAAGGTGTTTTAGCAGCAGCTGCTCTTCAATGTATAGGTGGCCAAATGCAAACAAGACTGGTCATAAGGAATGATGATGAAAAGAAAAGAGCCGAAAAAGCAGGAATTAAAGATCTAGAAAAAAAGTACTACATTGATGATCTAGCATCTGGAGATATTATTTTTGTTGCGACAGGTGTAACTGAGGGTACGATGGTCAAAGGTGTAAAAAAATATTCAAATTCTTTTTTAACACATTCGATAGTTCTTAGGTCTGATTTCAACACAACTCAATTTATACAAACCTACCACCCACAATCTATTTAATGTCATTAAGTCCTGAAGAAAATTTCAGATCATATACAAAAAAAAAATGGCAGTTAAAAGAGTTTGATGAGCGCATCACTGAGTTAATTGTCCAAAAATACAATCTTGACTATTTATTGGCTAAATTATTTTCCATTAGAAATATAGATATCGACGAAATTCATGAATACATTAATCCTTCATTAAAAGACCATATGCCTGATCCAAGCATTCTCGAGGATATGAATATTGCAATTGAAAGAGTAGTAGATGGCATCAAGAAAAATGAGAAGATTGCAGTATTTGGAGATTATGATGTTGATGGTTCAACTTCATGTTCTATTTTAGTTAATTATTTCAAAAAAATTAATATTGATATTCTCTTTCATATTCCGAATCGATTTACCGAGGGATATGGACCAAACATTGAAAGCTTTAAAAATTTTAAGAGTAAAGATGTCTCAATTATTTTTACAGTTGATTGTGGAACAATGTCTTTTGATGAAATGAGTTTTTCTAAACAGGAAAAGTTAGATGTCATTATTCTAGATCATCATCAAGCTGAAATAAATTTGCCTGAAGCATATGCAGTAATTAATCCTAATAGAATAGATGATAAATCTGGACTCACTTACTTATCAGCTGCCGGTGTTACTTTTATGTTTCTTATTGCGCTAAATAGAAAATTAAGGAATCTTAATTGGTTTGAAGAGAATAATATTAAAGAGCCTAATTTGTTAGTTTTACTAGATCTTGTAGCGTTAAGTACAATTTGTGATGCCGTTCCTTTAAAAGGCTTGAATAGATTATTTGTGCTTAAAGGGTTAGAGGTCATGAATAGGAAGCATAATCATGGCTTAAATGCTTTAATAGAAAAATCTGCGATCAAATCTAAAGTTTCATCTTATGATTTAGGTTTTAAACTTGGCCCAAGGATCAATGCCGCTGGCCGACTGGGTAACTCAAGCTATGGAACAGATTTATTAACATCAAGTGATGAATTATTAGCAAAAGAGCTCGCCTCTAAGTTAGATCATTTTAATCAAGAACGAAAAACTATTGAAAGCTATGTACTAGAAAAAGCTGATCAACAAGTAACTGATGATAAGCTTAATAAAAATATAATTATTGTGGCAGGCGAAGACTGGCATGAGGGTGTCATTGGTATTATTGCAAGTAGACTTAAAGATAAGTATGGCAAGCCATGTATTGTTATTTCTATTAATGGAAATCAAGCGAAAGGATCTGGACGATCAATAAAAGGAATAGATTTAGGCAGCCTTGTAATAGCAGCTAAACAATCGAATATTATTGAAAATGGAGGGGGTCATTCAATGGCTGCGGGACTTTCATTAATGCCTGAGAAAGTTTTGGAGCTTGAAGAGTTTTTAGACAAAAGGCTTCAAAATGTTAGTCCAATATTTTTCAGTAATGAAAAATGTTTAAATGTTGATTCTGAAATTAGCTCGAGTGGAATAAATCTTGATGTCTATGATAATATAGAAAAGCTTGGTCCATTTGGATCAAATAATCCTGAACCTACTTTTGTTATAAAAAATGCTCTTTTAGCAGATGTAAAGATTATAGGTGATAATCATCTTAAGTGCTTAATAAAGAATAATACCGGCTTTATAGAGGCTATGGCATTTAGAAGTTTAAAGAGTATTCTTGGTGACGAATTACAAAAAAATAAAGGAAATGAAGTTTCATTGTTGGGAAAAATAAAGGTCAATGAATGGGGAGGCAGAAGAACTCCTCAGTTTTTTATAGAAGATATTGCTGAACAGATCCAATAATCTTGTATTGATTAAAATAGATTATTGGATATATAAATACCTTATAAGGTCCCTTCGTCTAGCGGTTAGGATATCTGGTTTTCATCCAGAAGATCACGGGTTCGAATCCCGTAGGGACCGCCATTTTCTGTGACAATTTGACTATATTTATTGTGCTTAGTTAATCTTTAAAACTAAGTAAAAATCATTATATCAAAAATATGGATAGTAAAATGTATACTCATTATAAGCCTAAGAATTTCAGTGATTTAGTTGCGTTTGGCTTTACTAAATTATTGAGATTATTTGCTGATTTGTTTTTTAAGAAAAGATACGGTCACCGAGCGGTTATTCTTGAAACTGTCGCAGCTGTTCCCGGAATGGTAGCTGGAATGCTAAATCATTTAAAAAGTCTTAGAAAAATGCAAAACGATAACGGCTGGATAAAAACTCTCTTAGATGAAGCTGAGAATGAACGAATGCACCTTATGACTTTCATTGAAATTGCAAAGCCATCTATATTTGAAAGATTTTTAGTTATCTTGGTACAAGGTATTTTTTTCAATCTTTATTTTTTAATGTATTTATTATCACCAAGAACTTGTCATAGAATTGTCGGCTATTTTGAAGAACAAGCTATTGTCAGCTATACTGATTATTTAAATGAAGTCGAGAATGGAAATATAGACAATATTCCAGCTCCTAAGATTGCAATTGATTACTGGAATTTGTCTGAATTTGCTCGTTTAAAAGATGTTATCATTGCTGTAAGAGATGACGAAATGGGTCATCGAGATGTAAATCATGACTATGTTAAGCAAATTGATGACAAGAAAAAAATTAAAAATATTAAAGAAGATTCTTTAGGGATAAAAGAGAAGTCAAATTAATTTAATTTCTTAAATCAATAAATTATTGAACATCATTAGACATGAATAGGTGTTTATTGAGAGATAATATTTGATAATCTTTTTTGAAATGTATTTGATCCTGGTTTAGTCAATGCAGTATATCCCGCAATCGGATTACCGCTTCTATCTATTATTATTTTGTGAAAATTCCATCTTGGTACTCCAGAAATGAAACCTAACTCTTTTTTTGTCCACTGAAAAAATGGATGAGCATCTTTACCTTTAACGACATATTTTTGTGTTAATGGGAATGTTATTCCAAAAGAAGAGTCACAAAATTCTTTGATTTCTTTATTATCACCGCTTTCTTGGTTCCCAAAATCATTTGAAGGTACACCAATTAAAACCAAGCCATCGTCACTATATTTATCATGCAATGCTTGTAAGCCATCATATTGATAAGTGAAACCGCATAAACTTGCAGTATTAACTACCATAATTATTTTACCTTTAAAATCTGATAAATTTATATCATCGACTTCATTGATTGATTTAAATGTATAGTCATAAGCGTTCATAGATGCAGCATAGTTAATTGATAATAAAATAAAGATACAGAAATAATTTATTAATTTTTTCACTTTAAATAACTAAAAATTCATAAGTATATGAACATATATACTCGCAAAATACCCAATTGCAATTACTGGAGCCCATTTTAGGTGACCAAAGAATGTATAAAATCCTTTAGCTTGACCCATCAGAGCAACACCTGCCGCAGATCCAATTGACAACATGCTGCCACCAACACCTGCTGTTAAAGTCGCCAATAGCCACTGACTAATTGGCATCGCAGGATCCATGCTTAACACAGCAAACATTACTGGGATATTATCAACAATTGCAGATAGAATTCCTACTAATATATTTGCATTAGTAGCTCCTAAATCAGTATACATAAATTCTGAAGCCATTTCTAAGTAACCAATCATACCTAAACCACTGACAGCAATAATAACGCCAAAGAAGAATAGTAGAGTGTCCCATTCAATATGAGCAACATTCTTCAAGACATCGTAGCTCTCAGAAGATGATGTATCGAATTGTTTGATATAATAACCAAAGAATAATAAATAAGATAATCCAGTCATCATTCCTAAAACGGGAGGTAAATGAAAGAAATTATGAAAAGATACCGCGGTAATAATTGTCAATACACCAAGTAATATCATAATTTTGCCACCAAATTTAATTTCTACTTCCTCAACTTTAAGGGATGGCTGATCATTTCCAACAAAGAAACTCATGATTACTGCAGGAATGATATAGTTTACTACTGAAGGCACAACTAGTTGGAAGAATGTAAAGAAGTCAACTTTTCCAGCTTGCCATACCATAAGAGTTGTAATATCTCCAAATGGACTAAAAGCTCCACCTGCATTCGCAGCTACAACAATATTGATACATGCCATTGATATGAATTTTGGACTTGAAGCTCCAACTGCCATTACAACAGCACATAATACAAGTGCAGTTGTAAGATTATCAGCAAGTGGAGACATGAAAAAAGCAATGATGCCGGTAATCCAGAATAATTGACGATAATTAAAATTCTTTTTGATCAACCAAACTTTTAGAGCGTTAAAGACATTACGTTCTTCTAACGCAGCAATATAAGTCATGGCTACGAGCAAGAAGAAAGCAAGCTCAGCATACTCGAGCAGTCCATGCCTAAAAGTTTCCTCAACGACCTCTGCATGTGGAGATCCACTATAAGCAATAGCGATAATTGCCCAAATTAATCCTGAAGCCAATATGACAGGCTTGCTCTTTCTTAAGTGAGTAAACTCTTCTGCCATAACTAGAAGATATGAAGAAGTAAATATTACAAGCGACAGTATTCCTGCGAATGTGAACGTTAAATCAATCGAATGGTGCATCTTTATAAGTCCTACCTAATATATACTTTGGAAGTATAAAATATAATAAACAATAAGCTAAAAAAAGTAAGCTAAGAGCTCTTGCTTCTTCGATTCTATAACTTCCCAACAATCTATATATGGTTTGAGTTAAAGTTGACAAGTCATTAGTTCCAAAAAAGGAAATAATCACCAAATCACTTGATGATAAGATAGAGGCAATACAAAAAGTATTAATTAATGGGTGTTTCAGTCGATTTAAATCCACTATCATAAATTTCTTAAATCCATAAAGATTTATACTTTCTGATAAATTTGAATGTTCCTGAGATACTCTAAAATATGATGGTGATAAGTAATTATAGCTAAATGGTAAAATGAAAATTGTATTTATAACAATTACAATAATTATACTTGGAACATTTAAAAGCAAAAATTCATTTATAAAAATATAATAGCCAACAGCAATAATAGCAGGAGAAAAGATTATTAATACATAAAACCAAAGTTCTTTTTTATTTTTACTCCTATGAACAAACTCTAAGTTTCCGTAGGTAAGAAGTAAAGCTAATAAACCAGAGAAAGAAGAAATCTTGAGTGTTGTAATCAGTGATGAAAAAAAGAAATTGCTCTGTATCACCAAGACAAGCTTATCATTTATTCCTTTTATAATTATATAAAACACTGGTGAAAAAATAAATATTATTAATATAAATATTAATATGTAATCAAATAGGTATTTATAAGAATATGAAATATTATTTATATTTCTACGTCTATCATCCAATGTAAAATTATTACTTTTAAAACTTTTAAAGAAAAATATAAATATAGAGCTGCAAATCAGAATTTGAATTATTAGAAGAATAACTGCTTGGTTATAATCATTTAAAAATATAACTGATTGATAGATGGCGACTTCAATAGTTGAATATTTTGGTCCACCACCTAAAATTAAAATAGGTGTGAAGCTTACAAAACAGATAAAGGAAACTAGGACAAATAAACTTGGAATATTTTTTTTTATTATTGGCCATTCACTAGCAAAAAAAAATCCTAGGTGACTTAGCCCCATTTGCCTTGCCAGACTTTTTTCATTTGGGCTTATATCATCTAAACTTTGAATCAAGATACGAGTTACAAGAGGAATATTTAGTATAGCATGAGCAATTAAAATTCCATGTAAGCCATAAATATTAATAATATCACCGTAAAATGAAAGTATCCCTAATACTGAGATGATCGTTGGTAATACAAACATTATTGATAGAGAGTCAATGATTATACGCGCACCATAAATATAATTATGTTTAACAAGAAGGTGAGCAAATAATGATCCCAACATAATTGTTAAAATTGCTGATAGAATAGATTGGTATAAAGTAAAAAAACTTATGGAGATAAGATATTCTGAAAAAAAAAATTCTTTAGTGAAGTCAAAATAGAATAGAACACTGATAAGAGGAAGAATTATACTTAGGACGATAACTAGAAAACAAAAATTAGAAAAAAGATTTCTCAATTAGTCTATTGATGCTTTTAGCCATTCGGATATCAGTTTTTCGGTATCCAATTCTTTTGCCACTAATTTATTTGGTACATCTAGTTGACTCATTTTTTCTGGCATTGCATTTTTATCAACTGGATACATTATATTTTTAGAGGATATAATTTTTTGAATATCTTCAGTAAGCATAAAGTCTACAAATGATTTTGCTAAATCAAAATTTTTAATATCTTTATTTACTAAAATTAATTCTTCGGTTATTAAATGACCCTCTTCAAATATTAATGCCTCATACTTATATTCATCTTCATATTCTCGATGATAAAATGGTGATGTACTATAACTCAAAACAAGATCTGCCTTGTTATCTAAAAACATACCATATGCTTCTGACCACCCAGGAGTATATGTAATTATTTGGTCGTCAATTTGCTTAAAATTTTCAAAAAATGAGTCTGGATAAATATTCTTCATCCATCTTAATAAGCCAAGTCCTACCGGACTTGTTCTTGGGTCTTGAACCACTATCTTTAAATCGTTATTTGAAGCTAGCTCTTCAAAAGAATTAGGAGGGCTTTGAATATTATTTTTATTAAAAATAAAAGCAAAATAGCCATAGTCATATTTTGCCCAATAATCTGAGTCGTCTTCATTAAAATCATTCACTTCCACACCAAGAAGGATATCTTTTCCTTTCTTAAAGATATTGCTATTCAATGAACCAGCTTGATTAGTGGCAACGTATTGAACATCACAATTACATATTTCTTCAAATTTTAATTCTATCTCTGGGCCCGGTCCCCATTCAGATGAAAACGAGTCATATGTTCCAATAATAAGCGTCTCCTTGGCACTCAGATGACTTGATAAAGTAAATAAAGTTATGATTAGAATTTTTTTGATCATTGTCTCCTCCGCTAGCATTATCTAGATCAGGTTACGGGTCGTTTACGTATAAACCTCTCAGCATTTAAGCTCCCCAGTAGTATTAATATATGCGACAAAATATAATAATTAAATATAATAATTATTAATGGACCACAAATTTTTATCAAATATTGAAAATTATAAGATTGATGAGGATCCAGGGCCTTTTTCTAAAAACAATGAATTCGTTTATTATACTGAAAAAGATGGCACCGTTTATAAAGGGTTTAAAGTCCTTGAGAAAAATTCAAATAAAGCTGGCATTGCGCATGGCGGAACCCATATAGCCTTTGCAGATGGAATAATGGGATATACGGCTTGGAAAACTCATAAGCTTCCATGCTTGACTGCAAAACTGAGCGGTAATTATTTGGCACCAGCACCCTTAGGGTCATGGGTTTATGGGTTTGCTGAGATTACAAGAGCTACCAAGTCTATTATTTTTATGAAGTGTAATTTATACATTAATGATTCATTAATATTTAATGCTGATGGAATCTTTAAAATATTAAAAAATCACGGAACCAAAGATCCATCATAATGCTAGAAGATTTCAATTCAGATAATTTTAAATTTATTAAAAATAACGAAATTAACCTTAATGTTTATTGTGATGGGGTCGGACCATTAGTGATTATGGCTCATGGCTGGCCTGAGTCATGGTACTCTTGGCGACATCAGATAAAGCACTTGGTAGCTAATGGATTTTCAGTAGCCGTATTAGACATGAGAGGATATGGAGACTCATCAAAACCCCATTCAATTACTGATTATGATGTTAAGAAATTAACATCGGATATAATTGCAACTGCTGATTATTTAAAAGCAGAAAGTTTTTATTTGATAGGTCATGATTGGGGAGCTCCAGTGGTTTGGAACACATGTTTAGATTTTGAGTCTAGGATTATAAAAGCTTGTGGTATGAGCGTTCCCTATATGGTTTCACAAAGTTCTCCAATTGAAACAATGAAGTTTCTTTTTAAAGATTACTTTTTTTATATGTTATATTTTCAAAATGAAGGGATTGTAGAAAAAGAATTAGAAAACGATATGAAATCGTCATTGATGAATATATATGGATCATTACAATCTGATGGGTCTTCATCCGAAACATTTCAACCTAAACCTCTTACGAAAGATATGACTTTTCTCAAGTCAATCGGTTCATTTGATAAAATTCCAAAATGGCTAAGTGAAGAAGATTTTAATTATTATCTAAGTAGATTTCAAAATGGTGGTATGAGAGGGCCAATAAATTGGTACAGAAATATTGACCGCAATTGGGTGATAACCAAAGATACGCATCAATTAAAAATTAATGTTCCAACATGTTTTCTATCAGGAGAGGACGATCCTGTAAGTGTTTGGGCTCCAATCGACAAGAATAATTATTCTAAACTTGAAATAAGTAAAATTATTAAAGGTGCAGGTCATTGGCTCCAGCAAGAAAAGCCAGATGAAGTAAACAATATTATTTTGGATTTTTTTAAATCTAATTAAATTGATTGCAGTATCATTGGATTTTATATACATTCATTCAGTTTTCGGGGCGTAGCGCAGCCTGGTAGCGCATCTGGTTTGGGACCAGAGGGTCGCAAGTTCGAATCTTGCCGCCCCGACCATCATTATTAAGTTTATTATTATGGATAAACCATCTGATAAAAATTACATAATGCCAGCTGAATGGAGTAATCATGATTGCTGTTGGATGCAATGGCCAACTGACGTCACTGGAGATTATTCTGAGATAGAGTCTTGGGCTCATTTTGACTTAGAAAAAGCTAGAGTTGCATGGGCAAATGTTGCAAATGCAATTTCTAAATTTGAAGATTTAAAAATGATTGTTCACCCAGACAATATCTCTAGCGCAAAAAACTTATTGAACTCTTCTATACAAGTTTTACCTCTAGAATTAAATGATGCATGGGCAAGAGATTCTGGAGCTATATTCGTTTTGAATAGAGATGGCAAACTCGGAGGAGTTGACTCTGATTTTAATTGCTGGGGATATAAAATAAATTATGAATTAGATGATAAAGTTGCAAAGTTTATGATTAATGACGCCAAAGCAGAATATTTTAAAAATAATATGGTTTTAGAAGGTGGATCAATTCATGTTGATGGAGAAGGAACATTACTAACTACAGAACAATGCTTATTAAATAAAAATAGAAATCCATCTCTATCAAAATTAGATATAGAAAAAAATTTAAAAGACTATTTTGGCATTAGTAAAGTTATTTGGTTAAAACATGGAACAGATGAAGGGACTGATGGTCACATAGATAATGTAGCATGTTTTACAGAGCCAGGTGTTATTTCTGCAATGGTGTGCAGTGATAAGAATGATTCTTATTATGAGATATTAAATGAAAATTTAGAAACGCTTAAGACATCAACAGACTCTAGGGGCAATAGACTTAAGATCATCGAAATTGAGATGTCATATCAAAGACTAGTGCCGGGTAGCGATGAGCCATGCTCATATATAAATTACTACATTGCAAACAACGGAATCATAATGCCAATTTATAATGATCTAAAAGCTGATGAGGCTGCTGTAAATCAAATTAAATCTGCTTTTCCGAATAGGAAAGTAGTCTGCATTGATGGTCATGATATACATTTGGGCGGAGGTAATGTACATTGTATAACCCAACAACAGCCGAAAGGTCACGTATGAGAGAAATAAAAGTTGCCGCTACTCAAATGGCGTGCTCAACAAATACAGATGAAAATATCGATAAAGCAATCGAATTAGTTATTAAAGCTTCAAAGGAAGGTGCTAACATAATTCTTATTCAAGAATTATTTGGAAACATCTATTTTTGTAAGGATCAAAAAGATGAGTATTTTAATTTAGCAATGCCATTTGAAAATCATCCAATTTTAAATTCTATGTCAAAGATAGCAAAAGAACACAACGTGGTTTTACCAATTAGTTATTTTGAAAAATCAAACAAAGCTTATTTTAATTCCGTAGCTATTATAAATGCAGATGGTCAAATTTTAGGCAATTATCGTAAATCTCATATTCCTGACGGTCCTGGGTATCAAGAAAAATTTTATTTTAATCCTGGTGATACTGGATTTAAAGTTTGGGACACAAGCTTTGCAAAGATTGGAGTAGGAATTTGTTGGGATCAATGGTCTTCAGAAGCTGCAAGAATTATGGCGCTACAAGGTGCCGAGGTTATTTTTTATCCAACTGCAATAGGTGGCGAGCCAGACAATGAAGATGATTATGATAGTTCAGATATGTGGCAAAGAGCCATGATTGGACACTCAGCATGTAATCAAGTTCCTATAGTCGCTTCAAATCGTATTGGAACTGAGTCTGGCGACACATGTAATAATTTTTTTTATGGTCGTTCATTTATCACAGACTATAAAAGTGATATGCTTGCAGAAGGAAGTAGAGATGAAGAAGAAGTGCTTGTCGCAAGTATAAATTTAGATGAAGCGGAGTCATTTAGAAGAACTTGGGGCATCTTTAGAGATAGAAGGCCTGATCTATACGCACCTCTTATGAGCCTAGATGGATAAATTATATATATGAAAGCTAAAATATTTAGACCTTCTAAAACCGCCATGCAATCAGGTAGGGCAAAAGAAAAATCATGGAAGTTGATAATAGATGATGGATCTCATCAAACAAAAGATCCACTAATTGGCTGGAATGGTGGAGCCAATACCAAGTCACAGATTAATTTATTTTTTTCGTCTAAGGAAAAAGCAATAAATTATGCTGAAAGGCATAAATTGGATTATGATGTTCTTGAATCTTCGAGTAGAAGAATTATAAGTAAATCGTACGCGGATAATTTTAAATAAATGCGCCCTTAGCTCAGGGGATAGAGCAACTGCCTTCTAAGCAGTGGGTCCGAGGTTCGATTCCTCGAGGGCGCGCCAATATAATGAAAAAAATTTTATTTCTATTTTTAATTTTAGTTTCATCAGACGCTTTAGCTGATACAGCGTATGATTTATATATGAGTGGAAATAAGGCCGAGGGCATAGCTAAATGGCAAGACGAAGCAAATAATGGAAATTCTTCAGCTAAATACGTAATTGGAATGCTGTATAATGACTCTGCTCAATTAGGACTTTGTGAGATTCAAGATTTTTGTGTTTTTAAAAAATTCTCGAATTATAGAAAAGCAAAGAAAATATTTGAAGATCTATATAATGAAGAGAGTGATCCTAGAGCAGCATATGCACTTGCAGAATACTATGATGATCATCCTTTAATAATCACAAATTATAAAAAAGCTGCTCAATTATATTCATTTGCTGCCGAACGAGGTGTACCAGAAGCACAATATAATATAGCCAACATGTACGAGAGAGGTGATGGAGTAAAGAAAGATCTTGTTCAATCTGTTAGATGGTATTTGCAATGTAATGTTTCTTCATTATGCGCAGCTGGTCAAGAAGGTATCGACGATTTAATTGTTCAATTAACTGATGAAGAATTTGATTATGCAAAGTCATTAGTAGATTACGAGATAGAAGACGTAGATATAAGGATAACTGTAGGGCGATAGGTTGTATAAAACTTATCCACACTAACAATATATAGTATCATTCATCATAAAAATTTTTAGTTTCATTTCAGCTAATTTTCGTGTTTATACTGCCCTCTATTTAATTAAATTAAAAGAAGGATTAATTAATATGATCATAAGAAAACTTACGATCCTTAGTGCTATTATTTCTTTATTTACAGTTTCAGCAGCAACTGCTGGTACTTTAGATACAGTTAAAGGCCAAGGATTTTTTAATTGTGGAGTAAGTCAGGGTGTACCTGGTTTCTCTAACCCGGACTCTGATGGTAACTGGAGTGGTATTGATGTAGACGTATGTCGTGCTGTTTCAGCTGCAATTTTCGGAACTCCGGATAACGTAAAATACGTTCCATTAACAGCTAAAGAAAGATTTACAGCTCTTCAGTCTGGTGAAATTGATGTGTTATCAAGAAACACAACTTGGACGCTTTCAAGAGATGCACAAATCGGTCTTGAGTTTGCTGGTGTTAATTTCTACGATGGACAAGGTTTCATGGTGAGAAATGACTCAGGAATTACGAGCGCAATGGAATTAGATGGTGCAAGTGTTTGTACAAACCTTGGAACTACTACAGAGTTAAACATGGCTGACTTCTTTAGAGCAAACGGCATGTCTTACGAGCCAGTTGTTTTCGAGAAAGCTGATGAAGTTGTAAACGCATATGACGAAGGTCGTTGTGATACATATACAACTGATAAATCTGGTCTAGCAGCTCAAAGAACTAAGCTTGCTGACCCAGACGCTCATGTTGTTTTACCTGAAACAATTTCTAAAGAGCCTTTAGGACCCGTTGTTAGAGAAGGTGACGGCGATTGGGCTGACATCGTTAGATGGTCTCTCAATGCTATGATTGAAGCTGAAGAGTTCGGTCTCGATAAGGGAAGTGCTTCATCTACATGTGCAACAACTGGAAATCCTGTTGTAGCTAGACTATGTGGATCAGAAGGTGGAAACGGCGCAGCGTTAAATCTTGGTGATAGCTGGTCATACGATATTATCTCTCAAGTAGGAAACTACGGTGATATCTATGAAGCTAACGTTGGTGCTAGCACACCTGTTGGACTAGCAAGAGCTGGTTCTCCAAATGCTTCTTATAAGAACGGTGGAGTTTTATACGCACCTCCTGCTAGATAATCTGCAGATCTTATAATAAAATTAAAGGGAGTCGGTTCTATCTGACTCCCTTTTTTTATACAAAATTCATACTTTCTATTGTATAGGTTAGGATATGCAGGATAAGAATTTAGGTTTGAGTAGTATTTTATTTAATAGAAGTGTTCAGGGCATTTTTTATCAAATAGTTACCCTAGTCCTTGTCATATTGGCCGTTCTCTACATCGTTGATAATACAGCAAGCAACATGGTTGCTCGTGGTCTTGCAAGCGGATTTCATTTCCTAGGTGTTGAGTCTCAATTTGATATAGGCATGACTCTGATTGATTACTCGCCTACATCTACATACTTTGACTCTTTTGTAGTCGGCTTATTAAATACTTTATTAGTTGCAGGTTTAGGAATATCTATAGCAACAATTGTTGGGTTTGCAGTTGGAATAGCTCGCTTGTCTTCAAATTGGTTGATCGCTCGATTAGCTGAATCTTATATAGAAATTCTAAGAAATATACCCTTGTTACTTCAAATTTTCTTTTGGTATTTTGCAGTACTTAGAGCTCTACCAAAACCGAAGCAAAGTTTAGAGTTTGCAGATTCATTTTTTCTAAATAATAGAGGTCTGTTTATACCAGATCCTGTTTTTGGCGAAAGTGGAACACTAATCTTATATAGTTTTATAGCCGCTATATTGATCAGCATCGGTATTGCTATATGGTCTAAACAGAGGCAAAATAAGACAGGACAAACGTTTCCAGTGTTCTATTCTTCTATTGGGCTACTTATATCATTTGTTTTTTTAAGTATGCTAGCAACAGGGTTTCCAGTTACATTTGATTACCCGGAACTTAAAGGTTTTAATTTTAAAGGTGGTATTAAACTAATACCTGAATTAGTTGCTCTTACTTTTGCTTTATCAATGTATACAGCTTCATTTATAGCAGAAGTTGTTAGAGCTGGCATTCAGGCAGTATCATTGGGACAAACTGAAGCTGCTCGTTCACTAGGATTAAATCCTAATCAGATTTTAAGACTAGTAATTATACCTCAAGCCCTTCGTGTTATTGTTCCTCCTCTAACAAATCAATACTTAAATTTAACTAAAAACTCATCTTTAGCTGCTGCTATTGCATATCCTGATTTAGTTTTAGTTTTTGCAGGAACAGCATTAATGCAAACTGGCCAGGCTATTGAAATAATTGGGATGGTAATGGGCGTATATTTATTTTTAAGCTTGATGACTTCAATAATCATGAATCTCTTTAACCGATTTATGAGAGTGGCGGAAAGATAGACATGAATACTGAAATAAAAGATAATATTGAAGTTACAAAACCTCCAATCGCAAGTATTGGAGTGATCGGGTGGTTAAGTAAAAATTTATTTTCTTCATGGTCTAATACAATATTAACTTTGCTAGGTATTTATATTCTCTATTCTATTATACCTTCTTTCATATCATGGGCTTTTATTGATGCAAGCTTCGTAGGCTCAACAAAACAAGAGTGTTCAAAAGAAGGTGCTTGTTGGATATTTATTAAAGAAAATTTAAAGCTCATTTTTTATGGATTATACCCGTCAGAAGAATTATGGAGAATTAATTCAATGTATTTTATTCTTCTAGTCTGTGGTATTTATATTTTAACACCAAATCTTAAATATAAAGGTTGGGTTGGTTCTTTCTTACTTATTTTATTTCCTATTTTGTCTGTTGTCATGTTTTCAGGCGGCTTTGGACTAGAAACAGTTGAGACTAGATTATGGGGAGGGTTATTTTTAACACTTGTAATTGCTGGAGTTGGCATTGTTCTATCTCTTCCAATTGGTGTTATGCTCGCTCTTGGAAGAAGATCAAAATTACCAGTCGTTTCGTTGCTCTCAACAATCTTTATTGAAATTTGGAGAGGGGTTCCTCTAATAACAGTTTTGTTTATGGCATCAAATATGTTCCCATTATTTATGCCAGAAGGAGTAAACTTTGATAAATTAATAAGAGCCTTAATAGGTGTCATGTTCTTTTCAGCAGCTTACCTTGCTGAGGTTGTAAGAGGTGGTTTACAAGCTATGCCAAAAGGACAGTACGAAGCTGCTCAAGCCATGGGTTTAAGTTATTGGAGGATGATGGCACTAGTCATACTTCCACAATCATTAAAAATGGTTATACCTGCAATTATTGGAAGCTTTATAGCTATATTTAAAGATACAACTCTGGTTTTAGTTATAGGATTATTTGATTTTCTTGGTATCATTCAATTTGTTGGTACTAATCCAGACTGGCTTGGGTTTTCTCATGAGGGATATGTATTTGCCGCAGCCATATTCTGGATATTTTGTTTTGGAATGAGTAGATATAGTCAAAATTTAGAAAAAAAATTAGATACAGGAAGGTAGATAATGACAACTGAATTAATGATAGAAATGAATAATGTTCATAAGTGGTTTGGTGATTTACACGTACTGAATGATGTAAACCTTAAAGTGAATAAAAGTGAAAAAATTGTTATTTGTGGTCCGTCAGGTTCAGGAAAATCTACACTAATTAGATGCATTAATCGCCTTGAAGAACATCAAAGAGGTGAAATTATTGTTGAAGGAACTGAACTCACTAATGATAGCAGAAGTATAGAGCGTATAAGGGGTGAAGTTGGAATGGTATTCCAACAATTTAACTTATTTCCACATTTATCTATTCTAGACAATGTAACTCTTGCTCCCATTTGGGTAAGAAAAACCCCAAAAGCTCAGGCGATTGATAAAGCGATGGAATATCTAAAAAGAGTTCAAATTGATGACCAGGCTTTTAAGTACCCCAGTCAATTATCTGGAGGTCAGCAACAAAGAGCAGCTATTGCCAGAGCTTTATGTATGGAACCTAGAATAATGTTATTTGATGAGCCTACATCTGCTCTGGACCCTGAAATGATCAAAGAGGTGCTAGACGTGATGGTCGGACTGGCTGAAGGGGGAATGACAATGATTGTTGTAACTCATGAAATGGGATTTGCAAAAGAAGTTGCAGACAAAATTATTTTCATGGATGAAGGTCAAATAGTTGAGGCAAAAAGTCCTGATGATTTCTTTAATAATCCCGAAAGTGAAAGAACAAAAACGTTCCTAAGTCAGATATTATAATTGGCTCCCCAGGCTGGACTCGAACCAGCGACAAAGCGATTAACAGTCGCTTGCTCTACCAACTGAGCTACTGGGGAAGAGTATCGATTTATATCAAAAACTATTCAATTTATCCAGATTTACTTTATTAATATAGTTTGAAAAAATGGTAGTACAAAAAGACAATATTTACGAGTTTGGATTTGGTCGAAGTGATAACCAATCTAGTAATGTAAACCTTTTAGATGAAGCAGTTTTTAGCTTTTTATATGGGGGATTATTTAAAGTTTTAAAATCACTTTCATTGAATAGTATCTTAGACTTAGAAATAGTTTTTCGTTTATATATTAATTTTTTAAAAGGACTCTCATTTTATGATATTCATTATTTTACTCAATCTCCTGAAAGAACATTATGGAGAAGGCTAAAATACTTAGAAGAGCAAAATGTTATTAAGCGATCTAAAAATCAGAAAGATAAACGAACAATAACTTTCCTTCTTACAAAATCAGCTTTTGATACTCTTAGTAATTCTATTCCAAAAGAAGATTTAGCAATAACGATTTCAAAAATCGCAATGAACTATGCAGATAAATTGTGGATGTTTAATGTTAGAGATCCCAATCAAGTTCGAAAAACATTATATAATATCGCAAGAAGCGCAGTATCTATGAATGATAAAAATTATTTATGTCAATTTGCATTTGGTCTATCTTATTACTATAGTGCAAACTACGATTTATCTTTGAATCATTCATATAATTCTTTTCAGGCTGAAAAGAAATTTGCTCATGCAAGGAGACTTTTCGCATCCAGCCTCTACCAAATAGATGAAAAGAAAAGAGCTTATATAGAAATTAATAAAGCTCTTGATCTAAATACAGATGAATATGGAAAATGGAGAACCCTTTATGAAATGTGGAGATTTAATTTCAATGACGACAATATTGAAGAGGCAAGAAAAATTTCTAAAGAAATTGTACGAATTCAGCCTGACTATCCACAGTCTTACATAGCAGCACTTGCCTCATTAGACAAAAAAAATAAAATAAGTGACACATATAAAAAGAAAATATTTGAGACATTGCCAAACTTTTCACCTGCTATGATCAAAAACTTTCATTCTTGGATAAGGCCTGATCAAGCAGAGAAACTTCGCTCAGCTTTAGAAAAATTTAATATTTAATGGAGGCCACGCCCAGAATCGAACTGGGATACAAGGATTTGCAGTCCTCTGCGTAACCATTCCGCCACGTGGCCATTAGAGCGACAATATATATAAGTTATTGTTTATTAGAAAGATAATTGATTAAGAAATAATCAATAATTGATCTTAACGTATGAATGATTATAAGAATTGTATGGATTTAAATAAAAATATGGTTGAAGGACAAATAAAGCCCTTAGGCAATATAAGTAAACAGGTAATGGATGCATTTTTATCGATTCCAAGAGATCAATTTGTTCCATTAGAACTTAAGAATTTTGCATATTTAGAAAAGAATATTGAACTTGGTAATGATCGTTTTTTATTAAAACCTAGTTTGATTGCAAAAATAATTTCCTTAGCTGATTTTAATTCAAGTGACACCGTTCTCATAATAGGCTCTTCTACAGGCTACTCTTCAGCAATCTTATCAAATATTGCAGAGACCGTAATATCAATTGAAGAAGACGATCAATTAGTAAATTTTTCCGAGACTATAGTATTAGACAAAAAGATAGATAATGTTGTTTTTTTAAAAAAAGATCTAAATGAAGGGTGTCCTGAGCATGGTCCTTTTAATAAGATTCTAATAGAAGGAGCTGTTGAAGATATCCCAAGCTATCTATTTGACCAATTAGATGAAAATGGAAAAATGATTGCCATTATAGCCAATGGCGATTTATCTGAAGTCAGAGAATACAACAAAGTAGGAGAAAATATTGGTTCAAAATTTCTATTTAATTGTGAAGCTCCAAAATTAAAAGCATTTAATAAAACAGATAGTTTTAATTTTTAAAAAAAGTAAGATAGTAAATATGACATCTAATACTGCAGAAACTGAAGATATTTTAAAAGCCATCAGAGAGATGATGGGAGAAGAGTCGGCGCAAGAAACTCTTCCTAAAGATGTATTAGACCTTACAGAAAAAGTAGAAACAGATGACCACGGTCTAAAGAATCAAGCTGATAGTGTTGACAATGGTATTCTAGAGTTAACAAATATAATCGATGATAACCAAAATAAAAAAATTGATGATTTTATTGAAGATAGAGAAGAAGATGTGAATATTGATGATCAAGAACTTGAGTTAATTGTTAAAGAAAAAATTAGATCAAAATACTCGTCAAAAATAGATGAGATTATTAAAGATGAAATTGAAAATATAATTTCTGAGAAATTATCAGCTATACGAGTTGATTTTAAGAATAGTCAATCTAACTAGTAAATAATGTTGGAAAAGTATTACAAGCATGAACTTGTAGAAAAAGAGATATACGAAAGCTGGGAAAAAGATAAAGATTTCGTATCTAAGGTTACTGATAAAAATTCAAAACCTTTTTGTATTGTTATTCCGCCTCCAAATGTAACAGGCACACTACACATGGGCCATGCATTGAATAATACATTACAAGATATATTAATTCGTTATCAAAGAATGCAAGGTAAGGATGTCTTGTGGCAACCGGGAATGGATCATGCTGGAATTGCAACTGAAATGGTTGTTGAAAGAGAATTAAAAAAAGAAGGTATAAAAAAGTCAGAATTATCAAGAGAAGAATTTGTAAAAAGAGTATGGGAGTGGAAAGATCTCTCAGGGGGCTTAATACTTAATCAACTAAAAAGATTGGGCTCATCATGTAATTGGGATCGAGAGCGTTTTACCTTTGACAAAGGATTATCAGAAGCAGTAAGAAAAGTATTTGTTGAATTATTTAATCAAGGTTTAATTTATCGAGATAAAAGACTTTCTAATTGGGATCCTAAATTAAAAACTACAATCTCTGATTTAGAAGTTATTCAAAAAGAAATAAAGGGAAGTCTTTGGTATATCGAATACGATATAGAGGAATCAGAGGATAAGATTATCGTAGCAACTACTCGACCTGAAACAATGTTAGGTGATACAGGAATTGCAGTTCATCCCGATGATGATCGATATAAAAAACTAGTAGGTAAAAATGCTATTCTTCCACTTGTAAATAAATCAATAAAGATTGTTTCAGATGAATATGCAAAATCTGATCAAGGATCAGGAGCTGTGAAAATTACTCCTGCGCATGACTTTAATGATTTTGAAGTAGGTAAAAGAAATAATTTAGAAGTAATAAATATTTTTGATGAAAATGCTTGCTTAAATGAAAACGTACCAGAAAAATATATTGGACTTGATCGGTATGATGCGAGAATTATGATCGTTGAAGATCTAGAAGTATTGGGTAAGCTAGTTAAGGTTGAAGAAAATTTACATACAGTTCCTTATGGAGATCGCTCAGATGTAGTTATAGAACCTTTACTGACAGACCAGTGGTTTGTTGATGCAGAAAAGTTAGCTGTTAAGGCAATTAAAAAAGTAAAAGACAAAGAGACCAAATTTATTCCTCAAAATTGGGAAAAAACTTATTTCGAATGGATGGAAAATATTCAACCTTGGTGTATTTCTAGACAGTTACTATGGGGTCACCAAATTCCTGTTTGGTACGGACCTGATAGTAAAGCATTTGCAGCAAATTCTCATGAAGAAGCATTAAATTTAGCCAAAAATCACTATGGGAAAGATGTAGCAATTGAACAAGATGCCGACGTACTAGATACTTGGTTCTCATCGGCTTTATGGCCATTTTCAACCTTAGGATGGCCAGAAAAAACAGCTGAACTTGAAAAGTATTATCCAACTTCTGTGTTAGTTACTGGCTTTGATATCATTTTTTTCTGGGTTGCACGAATGATGATGATGGCATTACATTTTACTGAAACTGTTCCATTTAAGGATGTTTATGTTCATGCATTGGTTCGTGATGAAAAAGGTCAAAAAATGTCAAAATCAAAAGGTAATGTTATAGATCCTATTGTATTGATGGATCAGTATGGAGCTGACTCTTTGAGAATGACATTATGTTCTATGGCAGCACAAGGAAGAGACATAAAACTATCCACCCAAAGAGTTGAAGGGTATAGAAATTTTATAACAAAAATATGGAATGCGATAAAATTTTTTGAAATGAATGAGTGTCACTATTCTAATTTTAACATAGAAGAATGTAAAAATGATTTTAATATTTGGATTTTAAAGCAACTCGATCAGTGTGAAAATGAAACAAAGAATGCACTAGAGTCTTATAGGTTTAATGAAGCAGCAAACTCTTTATATAGATTTATTTGGAATATATTTTGTGATTGGTACATTGAACTTTCAAAAACAATTCTTAGTGATACAGATCATGAAGATAGGGTAGAAACTCAAAATGTAGCAGCTTATGTTTTAAAAAATATAATGATTATGCTCCACCCTATTATGCCATTTGTAACTGAACATGTGTGGGGACAAATAGATTTTATCAATCAAAATAATTCAAATAAAGTTATTCATGCCGATTGGCCTCAAATTGTAAAATCGAAGAAAGACGAGAATGGAAATATTAATAAGCTTATTGAAATTATAAGCTCAATTCGATCAACTCGATCTGAATTAAATGTTCCTCCCAAGGCAATGATTGAAATTATTTATGATGACACGCAAAATCAGCTTAACACTATTTTTAATAAATACGGATCTGCACTAGAGTCAATTGCAAAAATAAAGAGTATTAATGATTTTAAAGGTGATCGTTCCGAAGGAGATATACAAATTATTCATGAAAATGAAACTTTCTATTTAAAACTTCTTAATATTATTGATTTTAAAGTAGAAAGTATAAGATTGAAAAAAAATCTTTCTAAGGTATCTTCCGAGATAGAAAAAATTAGGATTAAATTAGAAAGCAAAAATTTTATCGAAAATGCTCCTGAAGATATAATTAAAGAGCAAAAAGATAGATTAGATGAATATTTGTCTTCTAAATTAAAAATTGAAGATGCTATTAACAGCTTTTCAAGATAATATAAATTATGGCTGATAAAACTAAACTACCTAGTAGACATGTAAGTGTGGGACCTGAAAGAGCGCCACACAGGTCATACTATTATGCAATGGGCATGACTGAAGAAGATATCAATAAGCCTTTTGTTGGAGTAGTATCAACATGGAATGAAGCTGCTCCATGTAATATTGCTTTAATGAGGCAAGCTCAATCTGTTAAAAAAGGTGTGAAAGAAATGGATGGCACACCTAGGGAATTTTGTACAATTACAGTTACTGATGGAATTGCTATGGGACATCAGGGAATGAAATCCTCATTAGTTTCTCGAGAGGTAATTGCAGATTCAACTGAATTAACTGTTCGGGGACACTGTTATGATGCCCTAGTTGGTCTAGCTGGCTGTGATAAATCCTTGCCTGGATTAATGATGGCTATGTGCCGGTTAAATATTCCAAGTGTATTTATGTATGGAGGATCTATTTTACCAGGTAGATACAAAGGTAATGATGTTACTGTGGTTGATGTATTTGAGGCGGTGGGTAAACATGCTGCCGGTGGAGCGACTGAAGAAGATCTTACTGATCTAGAAAAAGTTGCTTGTCCAAGTGCTGGAGCTTGTGGAGGTCAATTTACTGCAAATACTATGGCCTGTGTTTCTGAAGTTATGGGGCTTGCTCTACCATACTCATCTGGTGCTCCTGCTCCTTATGAGGATCGTGATAAGTACGCATACGAATCGGGCAGACAAATTATGAATTTAATAGAAAAAAATATTAGACCAAGAGATATCGTTACAAGAAAAGCCCTAGAAAATGCTGCTACAATTGTTGCAGCTACTGGAGGATCAACAAATGCTGGCCTTCATTTGCCTGCAATTGCACATGAATGTGGAATAGATTTTTCTTTAGATGATGTAGTAGAAATATTTAAAAAAACACCATACATCGCTGACTTAAAACCTGGTGGACAATATGTTGCTAAAGATGTCTATGAAGCTGGAGGTGTCCCAATCATTATAAAGACTTTATATGAAGGTGGCTTTATTCATGGAGACTGTCTCACTGTGACAGGTAAAACAATTGCTGAAAATTTAGAAAGTGTTGAATTTAATAAGAATCAAAAAGTTATTAGGCCTTATAATAATCCTCTTAGTCCTACTGGAGGAGTTGTGGGTCTTAAAGGAAACCTTGCGCCCGAAGGAGCAATTGTGAAAGTTGCTGGAATGCAAAAAACAAAATTTGAAGGATCTGCAAGATGCTTTGATTGTGAAGAAGATGCTTTTAAGTGCGTAATAAATGAAGAATATCAAGAAGGAGATGTATTTGTAATACGGTACGAAGGGCCAAAAGGTGGCCCTGGCATGAGAGAAATGCTCTCAACTACAGCGGCCATATCAGGTCAAGGTATGGGGAATAAAGTTGCGCTAATTACTGATGGAAGATTTAGTGGCGCAACAAGAGGATTTTGTGTTGGTCACGTAGGACCTGAAGCAGCAGTAGGAGGGCCAATAGCATTAATAGAAGATGGTGATAAAATACTCCTTGATGCAGATAATGGTCTTTTGGAAGTAGACTTATCAAACGAAGAGCTTGCTAAAAGAAAAGAAAAATGGAAACCAAGAAAAACTGATTATAATAGTGGTACATTATGGAAGTATGCCCAAACAGTCGGAAGTTCATCAAAGGGAGCCATTACTCACCCAGGCGCAGAAGAAGAAACTCATACGTACGCCGATATTTAACTTTTTGCTAAATATCTAATAAAATCAAACAGTTAAAATGTTTCTCACTCCCGATTTCCATTAATGCTACGCTAAATTGACCCCAGATTCAAGGCGGGTTTTTTTAACGTAATAAAATCAATGACTTATTTTTTAAGGTTTTAGGTAACGGAGTCAAAACGCCCAATAAAAAACTCAACAATATCAATATGTTAACATAAGGGGTGTTTCTCACCACCTGGCGGAAAACAGCCATTTTTTTAGTTTCAAAAAGTATTTGTCTCTCTCCGTGAGAGCCGAGAGACCGTGAAACATGCTCGGTCTCAATAGTAGGATTTTTTGGGTTTCGGGAGCCAGTCATCTACGGGTGGTCCTATGTTTACTGGACCCGATACATGGAAATTACACCAAACGTAGTTCCTTGGGCTTCTATGGACTCTTTTTACGGGCCGATATTGAGGGGTAGATTCATTCTGGACTCTGGAGTCAAACTCGGGTTTTTGATTCCGTTTTACTACCTCTATGGAATCTTTTAGGCCATTCTGATTGCTTTCCCACTCTCTAACGGCGTCAACATTCTTTACTCTTGGTTTAACGATATGTTTCTTTATCTGCCTTCCATACTCATTCACTTGGGTTGTGGCTCTACGTTTAACTCTTTGGCTGTCATAGTTCATGCCATCTTCCCAAAGTTGATCTTTGTATTCTTTGTCCGTGAATATTTTATTCCCAACATTTCTTAAGTTGGCTAGGGCTCTCATTCTGCCCTGAATTGACTTTGGCCCGCGGTTGGGTGAAGTATTTACCATTTCTTAGAATTCTCCTCAATTTGATCTATTAATTTTTCGAGGGTTTTTTCTGAACGCAATCTGGCTTGTGATATTAGTTTTTGTTTGCGCTCTTCAATACGTAGTTGTTTTTTATATTTGTACTCTTCACGTTTAGCCTTAACTTCGTCAGCGGTCCTGTTACTCGATTTATAGAAGACCATACATTAAAGCTCCTAATCCTCTATTCACCATTCCACCTCTTGCATACAGTTTGTCGGGAAGGGGAAGTAGTTCAGGTCTTTCTCGCAGTAGATATTTAAACTCTTCAAAAGAACCGTTGAAACCGGACTCTCTACTTGCTTCAAAGATTTCAATTAACTCACTTAATTCCATGACGCGCATTTCTTAATAGCTTGGACCATATGGAACGCTTCTTCATTTCCAGTCTTTAGCCATAATCCCTTTAGTTGATCTACCGCAGTTTTAACTTCTCTATGTGAAAACTCGTTACAGTTTAAATCATAAATTCTGCTTCTTTTTTTGATGTACTCTTCAAACATATTCACCTCGTTTTGTTTAATTATTAATACCAGTTATTGCTTTCTCATTGTGGCCCAAAGTGTTTCATTCTTCTTCGTCTTCATCGACCTTGGGTTCTTCCGCATAATGTTTACCTGATTGTATTTGGTGTAAGTGTTTCATTGCATGTCCCCAATGCATCATCAAAGACAATACTTGAGCTCCAAAATAATTATCTCCATTACCAAAAAGATAGGTAACTGAAGCCGTTGTGAGAACGTATTCTCCCTTCATGATTACTATGTGGTCGTCTCCGTCCCACGCATAAACGCTGTCCCGATTGTGAGCTCCTCCAGAAATATAACCACCTTTAGAAACGTCCACCTCATATTCCGTTTCAATTCCATGTCTATTGTTATAATACGAGTAGGCGTCATATAACTCATTCAACCTAAAATTAGGCAGTGTTGGAACCGTACTTTTTCTGTCGCTGTAAACTTTGTTTTGGAAATGTTTAATGTGATCTATCCCATTCATAGCGCCGAACCACATAGATTTTGGGTCAGACATTTTGTTAGAACCGAGACGTTGATAAATATGTTCTCTTTGTAAGACATGGTCCCAAACAAATATGTGATCTCTACTCTCTTCGTCTTTAGTGTTGCACATTGCCGACAAATTCCAACGGTCATCAATCAGTACGTTGTATTTAGTCAAAGAAGCTAGGGCCAATAAGGATTGGCGGGTCTTTGAAATTTCTCTTTCTGATTTAGCCTTTTTTTCTTTCTTTGTTTGCTTGTGAGATTTTTTTGTCCACTTGAAACGTCTCTCGTATGTGCGTTGATTTAATAGATAGATATGGTCTTTGTAGTTGTCATAAGCCTCTTCGTGAGAAGGGTTATGTTCCATTCTAGTTTTATATATCTTTGGGTAATATCTTACAGTGTCCGCGTGTGATTCACTGCGATAGTGTGAACCTCTTTGATTGTAACATTTGGCATACTTATCAATTAGTTTCTCCCATTGGGTAGGTGTTTTTAACCAATCAGTCAAAGATGGTCTACTGTGATACTCATAGAAAAATTCTGAATAAATACTGTCCCCGCACATTCCTTCCATCATTTTTGAACGGTTCACCATGACGCCAATGTAATTTCCAAAACCAATTTTTAGTATTGTTTTAATTACTTGCCGGATAAATGGTGAGGTATATTCCATGTCGGGAGCCCATATTCTTGTACCATCTACTAACCTTCTAACGCGAAGATATTTTATTATACGATCACATTCTTCCCGGTCCCACTTCTCTCGTGCTGTTTTACTTAACCCGTACAATCTTTTCTTTTGGCCCGGTCCGGGAATAAAATTTTTATATTCAGGACTATTGCTTATTGGCCTTGGTTTATTTTTCTTTTGTTTGTTTCTGTTTGCTTTCGACATACTTTCTCCTAATCGTAAATTTTTTACCTGAATTATTAATTCCCGGTCCGCGTTTATTCTGCCTCGTTTCTTTATTACCTAATAACTTGTCAGGAATTCTTAACACTGGCGCCCGGCCCTTGCTTTTTGATGATGGGTGCTGCTTAAATAGTTTTAGTTCAATTAACTTGTTAATCATTTTACTTTTGTTTGAAGGGTCCAACGGTGAAAGGTAGTTTCCAATTCTAACAAATTCAGGTTGATCGCGGACCGGGAGTAAAATCTTTGTCTTGGATTGAATTCCGTACAGGGTGAAGTAAAGAATACATAACAAACCCGCTTGTGAACCGTGTTGATTGAACAGTAAGAACGTTTTTAAAGGCACGTGAAACGCGAATAGTTTTTTCTTATCCAAAAGTCGTAGATATTTTTTAGTTAGTTTCATATATGAGAATAAAACAATAAGACTGGACGGGTCGGTATATTAAACCCGTCCAATAGTATTGTTTACCTACCTTCCATTTCACTCCACGTCATGAGGTCTGCTATGTGTTGAAAGATAAGATCAAACATATCTCCGGGACCTTCTTTGTCTGGAGTTCTTTGTTGCTCCCAATTACCACGTATTTCTTCGACGTCTGTTTCTACGTAATCTCCAACAATGTCATAAGAGCAATTCCGCATTATTTTTTGAACTTCTTTGAAGTGTTGGTCAGCGTCTTTCTCTGGCACTAAAACTAGAACCGCGTCGTGTACGATTGCATGGACTTGATAGTTAGCGTCAATTAAATTTATCATAGCCCAACGCAACATCTCACTTCCAGTCGCTTGTATGGGCCAGTTCACTATTGATCTTGTGTTAACATCAACACCTATTGGCGTGTGTCTCGTCCAACCAAAAATAGTTTGAAGTCTATTTTGCTTTAACATTCGTTTAATTCTGTCATCACTCCATTTGAAATAAACGCTGTATACTTTCTTGATTGCAAACTGGATTTCTTTCGCTTGTCGTAAATTACACCTAAGTTGAGAGGCTAGGGATTTAACACCCATTGAATACGCATTAGCCAAAACACCCACTTTGTATTTTTTTCTTTCTTCAGGGTGGGATTTTGCTGTTGCTGTTTCAGGAACTGCGCCAACCAATTTAGCCGTGGCCAAATAAACATCGCCAGATTTACACGCCTTAATGTAATTGGGGTCTTGGGATAAGTACGCCTGAATTGATGGTTCTTGAAACTTATAGTCTACGTAACCGTAAACAAAACCTTCAGGTGGTTTGATAAACTCCCGGGTCCAACGTGGTGAATTAAACGGACACTTTGAAGTAGATGGAGCCGAACGTCCTGTTACAGTGGAGAATATATTCCATGGTGTGCGAGTTCTTCCATCTGGTCCAACGTTATAGCCCAACAACTTGTCGCTATCATTGATACGCCTCATCTCCCTTAACGTTTTTATTTGTACGTAGTTTTCTTTAAAACGAGATAACGCTGTTTCGTCGACTCTAAGCGAACCTTTTGGTGTACGAGGCCATATGTCAAACAAACCAATTCTATGAAGCAGTTCTTCAAACTTATCCATTTTGAAAACTCCATCTGCATAAACATCTATTTTTTCATTAAGTGTCTCGATGACTTTCTTTTTTGCTTCAGGCCAATACTTCTCAAACAAATCCATCTTGTGGTTATCAATACAAATACCATTGTGGTATAGGACCGCCTCATATGATTTGGCCTTACCTCTTAAAAATATTTGTTGTAAACGTCTGTCGTTCTCTTCTTTTTGAAGTCTATTTTTCATGGCATTGAGTGTTGGCATTAACAATGCGCCAGTTAGTCTTGTGTCATCTTCACAATACTTCAGGATCTTTTTCATCTGGGTTTCTGTGTAATCTTCGCGGTCCATGATGAGTTTGCGGTTTGCTTCTTTTTCTTCTTCCGTCATAACCAAAACACCATCAATGTTGTGGCGTTGACTTACAGATAACAAACTGAAAAATCCTTTTGGCTTGCCGACACCGTCTTGGATTAGATTTTTATTTTCTACCCAAAGGTCAATGATACGGTAGGGTAGAGGTATATCCCACGCTAACCAACATTGAGCTTCAGCAAAAGCATTGAAGACAACGTAAACTGCTTCGTCATGGTCCCATGGAAGCATTAAAACGTCCTCTTTGTTACGACAATGAAATACTTCTT
>JBJLDC010000008.1:0-39232 GCA_045567365.1 Candidatus Pelagibacterales bacterium
AGTTTACTATTATCATCAAGAGACAGGCTGACATCATGAAATACCCTTCTCTGATTTGCTACGGTTGCTTCACCATCAAATATTTTTTGTAAACTGTATAAGTTACCTTTGTTTGTTAAATTTAATTTCCATAATTTGCTTTCAAAATCAGCAAAATATACAAGTGCTCCCTGATAAGTTGCCGTTGATGTTGTGTCAGCTGTAACAGGAACTAGAGAAGCAACAACTGAATTAACCACTGAGTTATTAAGTTTATCCTCTACGTCAATTTTTCTTAAAACTTTACCCCCATCAGCGATATCAATTATATAAACTGCTGAACCATAAGCTGTTGCAGCTCCACCATTTCCCCCAGCTCCAAAAAATTGCTACCCACTTATCAGTTGTTCCAATTTTCATCCTGATAATTCTTGGTGTTGAAACTGCTTGCCCAAGTTTAGAGTAATCACGCTCTGGGGCTATTGAGGCATAATCAAGTGTTGTTTTGCTACCAGTTGCATTCCAAAATTCAACTTTTTGAGTTGAAGGAATGTTTTTAAAGGTCCACATGTGCTTTGGTGCATCAATATTTGTTATATCAAGTGCCGAATAAGAATGCTCTCCTTCCCCCATACCGAAAACGGCAACAGTTTTCCAAACTCCATTAGCATAAATATCTTTCACTACTGGCGAACCATCAACTCCATAGATAGATATAGATTTATTTGCTTGCCCACCATCTACTAAGCGTAATTTTGAAATTAATGAAGGGGGAACAAACGCCCATTTTTCATCTCCAGATGCATTACTGAATGCATGAAGCATGCCACCATTAGACCCAGCTAACACTGTTGTTGGACGTGATGCCCACTGAGACTGAAACGCTTTATAATTATTTTGTGATCTATAATATTCATCAGAATTTTTATTCGACGTATCAGTACCTGCTGAAGGCTTATTAACTAAAATTGGGTTAGAGTGATAAATATCAGCTAGCTTCCATCTTTCATCTATAATTGAGCCATCCTTGTCTTCATCAAAAACATCAAATCCTCGAGTAAAGTTAATAATCTCATTCGCATCAGCCGTTGAACCCATAACAGTACCGGCGTACAACTCAGACCTTAAAACACTGACATTACTTGTAGTAAAATTATTTAAATTATTTGGTAGGTTATTATTTGCTGTCCAAATGCTTCTTGTGTCAGCAGCCTTATTATCCAGTTTAACTCCTGCATCCCATTGTTTAGCTCCAACACCACCATCTGACTTTAATTTATAGCGTATCAATCGACCTTGCCATTGATGATCTTTTTTATAATTAAATAATGCTTGATAAATTGAATCTCCACTTGCCATATCTGGCATGATTACAGGCGAGGTAAACGTTAATCTTGATTGAAGCACTTGTTTAATGGCATAAGTAAGTTGCTGTAAGAGTTGATCCTCATCTTCAGCAAAAAGAGGTGTCTTTGTTCCACCGTTTGTAGCAATTCTCTGATAGTTTGAGGTATTACCAAAGCCAGCATAACCTAATGCAAATGTCTTTACCCCTTTATTATCATGTAGCCATTTTGTTGTCGCTGAAGCTGTTCGATCCCACCACTGGCCATCACTAAAAACTATATTATAATTCTGCTGACAATTAGCTTTCGTACTGATTGGAGAGCTTGAGCCAGTCCAATATGCTTTTGAATTGTCCATCCCAACATCAAGGTTTGTCCCTTGGTTTGTTGGAAAACTATCTAGATCTGTATAAATTTGTGCTGCTCCATTTTTACTAATTGGTACTCGAATTCTAGCAGTTGTTCCCCATTCGCTTAATCCAAAGTTTGCACCTGTTGTAAGGGCTGTATCTGTAATTAACTTCTTAAGTACTCGTCTTGCAATGGCTATACGAGACTCAGACTTTCCAAAAAGGCCATCAAAATGAGGATTGCCTTTAATTGAAGCTCCTCCAGTACAACTTGTCGACATTAAGAATTTAACTATTCGATTGTTACTGCTATCAGCCACATAAACTTTGTCACCATTAACAGTAAATCCATTTGAATCCCGAAGTTGCCCTACTGTTGAACTCGATCCACGTCCTGAACCAAGTGTGCAGAGATGTGCAAACGTTGTAGCATCATAAACATAAATTTTATGCTGCGTACTACTTAAAATATAAAGACGATTAGAACTATCAACCTGTATATCCTTTGGGTTTCCAAGTTCACTTTTTTTAGTTAAATTGTTGTCAGTTCTTTCTGCGACTGCAAAGATTCCAGAGGTATCATATCGAGTCAAAATTTGACTTAAACTGTTAAAATGATATCCCTTACCACCATCATCGATCGCATAAGGACCACCTTGACTGCCGTATAAAATTGTATTCGGTGTGACTGACTGTACTAAGCTACAACTGGTATTATAAACATGAACAGTTTGATTGAGGGTTAATATGATTTGGTTTGTTGGACTGATCTCTAAATCAACAAAAGAACTGTTCCAACTCCCAGAACTTATTGATGAACTGGTGCATCTCCAATTTCCATTGGTGTCATATGATAATATACGACGGTTACCATCATCCACAAAATAGACATTATCACCACTATCGACAGCCATTTTCCCTGGATGTCTAAATTGTTGCGTACCTGATCCACCTCCACCATTGATTTGCTTTAAAAGTTTTCCACCTCCACTGTATTTTTTTACTCGACTCTGGTTGTGCTCTGAAGCCCAGTGGTTTCCATTTGAATCAATAACCGCATCAAAAGGATTAGTAACAGCCGCTGTAGCTGGCGCCGACCACCCCATACTTCCTGATCGGTCAAGCATGATTAGAATATTTGCTTTAACATCAGATTTTTCCTGTTCCTGGAGGAGCACTCTTTGCAAACAGGTTGTTACTGAAAGTAAATGTAAGAAGTAAGACTGAAATTAATATTCCTATAAATTTATTCATTATCATAATCCAAGTACTTAGCTGATAATTCATTAAAACGTTTTGATACTATCTCAATAGTTTGCTTGCGCGTGTCTCCACTAATACTGTCTATTAAAAAAATACTTTTGCCACTCTTGTCCCAATGATGATAAGCAATCCCACTTGTTCCAGGACGATTATAGCCATTTGTAGGCTTTCCATAATGATAGGTTAAGCTTTTAAGATAATCTGAATCATTATCAAAATCTAGAATCATTATTTTTTGAAGTTTCTTATTGATAAAAACTGTATTGAGCAATCCCTTGTTCAAAATCATCACTACAAATTCGTTCCAATGGAATATCATATGACTGTAACTGATTGGTTCTTGTATCAGTTTCACCAACATAACGACTCTGAAATGCCTTTAGTGAAGTGCTAATAATAACCTTTTCTAAATCACATAAAGCATAGGAAGAAGTACTTAAAAATAAAAGGCTTCCAAATGATAAAAATATAATTTTTAAAAAATTACTCATTACTTATTAATTCCAACTATTGCTTCAACTACTGTTTTATTATACGCACCTTGAGTGCTCAAGCCTTTTCCACAACTAAATATTTTATACAAAACCGTTGTCATATTTCCGCCACCTCCAACGTAGCCTGGGCCACCTCCAATACTACCGCCAATTCCAGTCCCTTTATAGGTATCAGTTGAATGCTGGGTCACAAACCAGGTAAAATACTGATTATCGTAAATTAATTTTTCTGCAGTACTGGTAACAAATAATTCATCAGACATCTTAATTCCTCTAAAATTGCTTGTTCCATCATTACCAGCAACTCCATAACTTCCATCAAGCTGATAATCACATATATTACTGATTTTTGAAGTTCCATCCTTTGGTTCACGCTTAGCTTCAAATTCTTTTGTCAACCATCGTCTTGCCGCCTCAACGCCTGTTTCAGCAGATAAAAATGTTTGCCGCGATGTCTCACTTGCACCAGTTACTTTACTTTGATTTGTTGCATTCATTAATAAAACTGAACCCATGAGTGTCATAGCCAACAACATCACCATTGATAGCACTAATGCAAAACCTTTATTATTATTCATAATACTTATTTCTCACTAATGCTGATATTGAGTATGCATCTCTTATATAGTTATCATTTGTGGAAATTGGTCGATTGCCAACATTCCATGTTTGAGCTATTGGCGTACTTCCATGTTGTTCTGGGCTCCTAATTAAAAGACCTATCTCAACTTCTTGAGGATCTTGAGGTTCACCAAAAACTTCCCCATAAAATTGTATTTCTGCAATCTCATGCCAGCGAAGAGTAGCAGCTCCATTACATGTGGTTCCACTATATGAACACTTTGCTGATGAACTTGGTTTGATACCAATAGATTTGATCACTGATTTTTGATAGTCTGAATCAACATTAATTTCATGGTATGATCCATAGATATCATAATCTTGGGAAGTTTTATTTCCAACGGGGGTACATGGAGATGACCATGCACATTTTGTAGCATTTATTCTAAATCCAGTTTTTGAAAATATTGCATGTTCCTTGCCCCAAGGGTAATTAATTCCAGTGTAATTTCCTGAAGCAACATCTCCTGGTGCTTCAGTTCCATTCTCTGTATTGGCACCATTCCAAAAGAAGATTTTTTCTAATCTCACTTCTTTATTAAAATTGACAGTTAATAAGTCTACTCCAGCTATACCCCCACACTCCTTACCTATATCAATATTACAAGACCACATTGTGTTTAGAGAATTATCAAATGCATAAGCTGCGTCGCCACTTTGGGCAAAACCAGTAAAAATATCAGATTGTCTAGCTGTTACTGTAAAATCAGCAGAAGTGATAGTTCTTAAATTTCCTTGACCATAAACTGCACCTCCGGTGCCAAGCGCATTTCCATTTTTTGAACCAGTAAACTGTAAGTCTTCAACATAGTCAGCGATTGGTGACTCTGGAATTACAGTTACTAAAGAACCTGCACTACAATTTACAGAAGGATCACATCTTTCAACTTTTTTATACAATCTTGATCGCTGAGAGTTTGTATTTGGATACGGCTTTGAGTAGTAAGAGATTTTTAATCGTTCAGTAAATGATTGATCATAAATGACTTCAATTGAGTCTGGACCTGTAGTTCCACCATCTGTAATTTTTACAGGCGTAGTAATTAGAGGATTTTGTTTACCAGGTCCATCATCAAAATTATAACCAGCTAATCTGACATCGCGCATGATCATTGTTGCAACTGCACGTGATGATTGAGAGATATTTTTCATATCTTTTTGGAAGTCATAATTATTTTTGATAACAATATATGATCCAAAAGAAGCACCAATAATAATGGAACTGATTGCTAGGCCAATTAATAATTCAGGAAGTGTAAATCCTTTTTGATTATGGCGCATTGACCACTCGCTTGAAATGATTACTTGCTTTACCGTCACGTGATGCCATACGAATGGTAACCACATAATAATCTTTGCCACTTTTTGTTTTTTTCACAACTTCAATTTTTCTTTTGTCATTGGTTAACGAGCTACCTAATTTTTTATTTGCCGCATTAAACCACTTGGCTCTTTTTTTATCATGAGAAGTGCTGCCCCCAGAAGAGGTTTTAAAATCAATATTGTGGTATTTTAAAATATTAGCAGTATCAGTCAGCATGTCTTCATAGATCATATTGGCTAACATATTTTGCTTTTCTCTATCAATTGAACTCATCAGTACCCGCGTTGATGTAGATGCAAGGCCAAAAACAGCAATGAATCCAATGCCTACTATAACTGCAGCTACCAACGCTTCAACTAATGCGACACCCTTTTGATTGTTGTGCATTAATTCCACTCCACCCATACGTTGGTTTTTGGATTGATCCGCGTGACTTCATAAAAACTTGTAGGCCCAATATCAATCCTGAATTTATCAGAATCTTTTGTAATTTCAAAACCTCCACCTTTTGATGTTCCATCTGGATTAAAACAAATTCGACTTCCCGTGTTTCCATATGAAGTTCCTGAACTATTTCCACTAGCATCGTGTTTGGCTCTTACTGTAGTTTCCAATTCAATGACCGCTGGATACTCTGGATCATTCATTGTAAGGCGCGCGCCTGCTCCACCCGATTTACAATAACTTGGATTTTGTATACTAACATTCATAACTTTAATTTGATTGTTTGAATGTTCGATAATGATTGGAAAGCCAATATTCTGACTACGCATTTTTGAATAATCAACTAATGTCCTAATTTTTGTAACATCATTTTCAGCTTTTCTAGATGATGTCCAACCTGATAAGCTTGGAACAGTGACCGCTGCCACAATTCCTAAAACGGCTATGACGACTATAATTTCGAAAAGTGAGAAACCTTTTTGAGAGTTAGTGTCCAATACCATCATGAGTAATGATCCCAGCGTTCAAAAGGTCTTCTATTGATCTTTCCATTTGAACCATGCCATCGTTAACGCCTGTTTGCATTGTACTTGGTAGTTGGAAAATTTTATTTTCACGTATTAAATTCTGTACAGCATTGTTACTTACAAGAATCTCGAAGGCAGCGACACGACCTGTTCCATCAGCTTTCTTCATTAAACGTTGAGTCATTACCATCTTTAATGACGTTGCAATTTGTGCTCTGATTTGATCCTGCTGTCCTGGAGGGAAAGCATCAATAATTCTGTGAATTGTATTTGGAGCACCACTTGTATGGAGTGTACCAAAAACAAGGTGTCCTGTCTCTGCGGCTGTAAGAGCTAGCGAAATCGTTTCCTGATCTCTTAATTCTCCAACTAAAATAACATCTGGATCTTCACGTAAACTTTCTCGAAGCGCATCAGTAAATGTTGGTGTATTTGCTCCAAGTTCTCTTTGCGTAATAATCGAAGTCTTAGGTTCATGAACAAATTCAATTGGGTCCTCAACAGTAATAATGTTTACATCTTTATTGGTATTCACGTAATCAATCATAGCTGCCAAGCTTGTTGATTTTCCAGATCCTGTTGGTCCAGTAATTAAAATTAGACCGTTTAATGAACTCAATTTATTTTCAACAACCGGTGGGAATCCCATATCATGGAAAGATGGTATTTTTGTTTCAATTTTTCTTAAAACAATGTTCATACCATTGTAAGCAGAATAAATATTAATTCTAAATCTGATGCTTCCAATCACAAGAGCAAGATCAATTCCTTTTTTGACTTTTAATTTTTCTTGATGTTCTTTACTTAATTTATCTTTGATAAAAGCATCAATATCAGCAGCCGCTATAATCTGCGTATCATCACGTTGAATAGATCCATTGACTCTTAAAGCGAGAGGCAAACCTGACTGAATGTGGATATCTGATAAACCGCTAATTTCAGCACTTTTTGTAATTAATTCATCCATATACATGACCATAGCCTGTTTAAATCAACAAATCTAGAAATTTTCTTTATATCTCAGGGATTTAATGTAAATGTTATGTCTTAATTTAATGCGTGTAATCTAATAAAGTAATTAATTATATCATTTTAAATTATGATAGTTTTTATGAATAAAATCCCTAATATTTACTCTTAACATGTTCAAAAGTTTAACAAATATCTTCAAGAAGAAAGGGTCTTCTTCCTCAGCATCTCCTACAGGTGTTGGTGGTCAAAATGAGAAAAAGTCGTTTTTAAGTAAACTGATCGCAAAGGTTAGCACAGGAATTATAGATTCATTAAGTAAGTATTCTGTTCAACAAGAAGAGGTTGTTGGTGTAGATATAAGTCCAACTGGTGTTCGATTGCTGCAGCTCTCACAGACAGAACGAGAAGAATGGGTTGTTGAAAAACTATCAACCCGTCACGTAGACCGAGTTGAAGATATTAAAAACAGTCAAGGTCCATTTGTAGAAGCAATAAAGTTTGCATTAGAATCTGGAAAATTTACAACAAACAATGCTGCTGTTTCTCTTCCAGTATCAAGCTCAATAGTCAAAGTAATTGCAATGCCGCTTATGTCAGAGCTGGAAATGAAGAATGCTATTGAGTTTAACTCTCTCTGGGAAAACTTAACTCAACTCCCAGGTACAATTGATGAGTATTCAATATTCCATCAAGTTATTCGTAAAGATAATGCATCGAACATGATGGATGTACTTTTTGTTGCTTCAAAATTAAGTGATGTAAATGCATTTATAGATATTGTAACTGCTGCTGGCCTTCAACCTGTTGTACTTGATGTTAAATGTTTTGCACTGCGCAACGCATTTGAAACAATGAACTTACCAAATATTGCACAAAAGCCAATTTCAATTTTAGAAATTGGTTCACATGAAAACTATTTACTAGTTCTAAAAGGAGATGATCCATTTGTTAGTGATCTATTTTTAAGTAATGCTGATAAACAAGTTTTGGCATTAAAGCAAAATGATACACTTGCTTTGGCTCCAATTATTGACCGTTATATTTTACAAATTAGACAAAACTTAGTTGCATATCAAAATAGATTTAAATCTGAGAAAGTTGACTCAATTTTTATCGTAACCGACTCGATCAATAGTGAAATGATCAATCAATTGTTAACTGAAAAATTATCTGACATTACAGTTGTTAACTTTAATGTTTTTTCTAATATGAAAATCCCCGCAAATATTCAAAGTAAAATTGATGCTGAAGAAAACAATTCGTCATTCTCTGCCGTTACTGGTCTTGCAACAAGAAAACTAGATATTTTTGGCTATTATCAAAAGGTTACAGGAGTTAAAAATATTAACTTACTTCCAAATAGGGATGGAGTAAAAAGCTCCATTAAAAATAAGCTTTATTCTGGAATAATTGCTGTTGGAATATCTCTAGCAGTAGTTGTCTTTGGAATTTATATATTTTCATCATATTTTGTTCAATCATCTTCAAATGAAGAGTCACTTACAGAGTATGATAACTTGCAAATGCAGGTTGAGCAGCTTCAAGGTCAGTTCTCCTCTCTTACAAATGAAAAAGCAAAAATAGAAGATCAATTAAAGTTATCAGAAACAGCAACTACAAATCAGATTATAGTAGCAAAAGTTTTAAAAGAAATTGCTTACAAAGCTGGATTTAACATTGTCTTAACAAATTTAGATTTTGATGGAATGGATAAATATCTTGTTAAAGGTGAAGCTCTATCAGATGCAGATGTAATTAAATACATAACTCGAGTTAAAGGGACTGAACTTTTCCAAAATGTTGTACTTGAAAAATCTTCTCTTGCTAAAGAAGGCTCAACAATCAAAAAATTTGTTATGAAATTAATTATTAAACCTGAATTAATTAATTCTCAAGTTATCGAAGTTGATGAAGAGAGTGGAGAAGAATAATGGCAGTAATATTTGGATTTGATACCGCAAATTTATTTAAAAAAAAGGATGCTCCAGAAGCAAAAGCAGATGATGCTAAAGGTGGATTAGGAAAATCACTATTCAATGATAAAAAATTAGTTATCAGACTATCAATAGCTGGTGCTCTTATTCTAATTGTTTTTGGAGGTTACTTCCTATTCATAAATCCTTCATTAAAAGAACAAGAAAACAAAATTTTAGAGATTGATAAGTGGAATCAGCAATTAGTATCTTGTGGAGATGCGATTGAAAAATTAAAAACTGAAGTTGCCGACCTTAACAATCTAAAAAAATCAAAAAGTGGCTTATTTGTAACTGATGATGAATTTGAAGCTTTTTATGCAGACCTTACAGAGGCATCAGTTCTTTTTCGCTTAACAATTAAAGACATCACAAGAGCTGAAGAGGTTGCTGTTTATCAAAACTCAAGTAGTGGTTCGGATATGATGATGGACCCTATGATGATGGACCCTATGATGATGGACGACCCTATGATGATGGATATGTCCATGGTGCCATGTGATGATGGAATGGATATGATGATGATGGATGATCCAATGATGATGGACCCTATGATGATGGACCCTATGATGATGGACCCTATGATGATGGGAGAAGAAAATCAAGGTCCAGTAGCGTACTATAAACTCATGGTAAACTTTCAGATAACTGGGTCATTTACCAATTATCTTAAATTTAGAAATGTGATAGCCAATAAAAGTAAAATCGTTAATATTGAGAAAGAAAAAATAGATACAAGCCAAGATACTCCTGGTCAAATTATTGCAGCAGCCACAGTATCTCTTGTTAAAGCAGCAGATTAAAGTATGAAAAATAAAATAATATATATTTCTTTTATTCTTACTATTTTGAGCACAGGTTACTTGTCTGCTGATGTAGATCCTTTTTCAAGAAGTTTTACTCAACAATCTTCTGGTGATCAAACTCAAATGTCTAGCTCTCCTGCATCTGGTGATGCAAGTGTTCACCCTATGGTGCGTTTAAGTATTGAGCAATATTTTGTAAAAGGAGTAGTTACTTCACCAAAAGGTTCGCTTGCAATTATAAGTTTCCCAGGTGGAGATGATTACTTCTTATATGTAGGTGATCTAATTGGCAATGACTCTCATAGTTTAAAATCAATTTCAACTGATAAGATTACTGTTTCAAAAGAAGATGTGGAAGATGCTGAAATTCAAGTATTCAATCCAAATCAAACAGTCTCTGGAATGGATAATCAGTAGATAATATGTTCTTAAATAAATCTATAATTAAACAAGCTTCTCAAATAGCAATTATACTACTTCCACTATTTTTTGTATCTTGCGCTGAATATATGATGCTTGATAGTGATGTAAAAGAAGACTTCAAGCCTACTGAGTTTGCGGAAACTAAGAAAGAGACAATACAAGAAAGTATAAAAATTGGTCCTCAACCAAATACAAAAACTGATACCATAATGAGGCCTGATCGTAGAATTTTTATTGATGAAAGTGTTGTAACTAACTACACCCAAATTATAGATAAAAACTTTATTAAGACTTTTCCAATCTCGGTGAATTTTGACAATGTTGAGATAAGAGATGTAATGCGTACGTTCTCAATTATTACAGGAAAGAATATTCTTGTTGGTGATGAAGTAACAGGCTATGTCAAAGCAAGAATAGTAGATGAAGATTGGGATGATGTACTTGAGGCGATTTTAGAAATAAAAAATATTGCGCTTACCCTTAATCCAAAGACAAATATAGTGAGAATTCATTCAAAAGATGTATTAACAGCGCAGGAAGAATACAATTTAAAGCGTAAAGCTGAAATTAGAAAAGCGATGGAATTAAATAAATCAATCGCTCCTGTTAGATCAGAGATCTTTAAACTGTTCTATAGTAATCCCACTGTAGTGAAGGCTCAAATTGAAGACATTCTAAAAAATATGGATGCAACTTCATCAGCTGGTGAGGGCGAAGATGACAGTTCTTCTGGTGGAACATCTGATAGAGTAAAAATGACAGTTGATGCTAGATTAGGATCATTAATTGTTTTAGGTGCATCTGATGATTTAAATTTTATTGAAAAACTTATTAATCAAATTGATGTTCCAACAAAACAAATATTAATTGAAGCCTTTGTTGTCGAAGTGGGTTCTGATTTTGATAAGGCATTTGGAACTAAAATAGGACAATCTGCTAATAATATTACTGGAGATGTTACTAAAAATTTAACTCTGGGAACACCATTTTTTGATGAAGACACAGAGCAATGGGTGGCGACTTTAACTGACGGTGGTTTAGCAAATAATGCAATTAGTTCAACGACTGGTTCTCTAGGAATGCTGTTTAGAGGTAATAATATTAATCTTTTGCTAGAGCTGCAGGCAATGGAAAGTCTCGGCCTAAGTAAAATTGTTTCAAACCCTAAAATCTTTACTCTAGATAATGAGACGGCAACTATTACTCAAGGTTTAGAAATACCATACACAACTACTACTGATGGTGAGACATCAACAGAATTTAAAGAAGCTAATTTAAAACTTGATGTAACACCTAGTGTTGTTGGCGATGGAAATGTAATATTAAATATTGATATTAATAAAGACAATGCAGATACATCTCAAGCAAACCCACCAATTTCAAGTACAAAAGTAAGTACTCGTCTATTGGTTGAGGATGATACTATTGTAATGATTGGTGGAATTTATGAACAAACTACAAATAAAGGGTCTAGCAAAACCCCGATATTAAGTGATATTCCAATTTTTGGAAATTTATTCAAAAGTGTTTCTAAAGATGACAAGCTCGATCGGTTATTAATCTTTATTGCACCAAAGATTCTATAGATGTCTGAAATAATTTCAAATGATGCCGTTAGAGAGATAATTACAATTGCATCTCAGCAAGGAATACTCTCTCAAAAAGATGTAGATAATACAATTGCACTGAGTAGTGAAACTGGAAAACCTATGTCTTCAATATTGTTTGAGAGAAATCTAATGGATGAGCAGTCTTTAGCTAGCTTTATAGCATCAAGTTACGGTCTTCAACTTACAGAAATTGACGCTGATGGTATTAATGAAGAAGCTCAAAAAAAACTAACACCTGAATATATGCAAAGCAACATGGTCTTTCCTTTTCAAGTGATAGGATCAACATTATCAATTGCAATATGTGATCAAACAAAGCTCTCTCTTGAAAAGAACTTGAAAGTGATGACTGGAATGAACATTGATATGATTTTAGTCACGCAAGGAAATCTTAGAAAATTATTTGAGAAAGCTGGAATAGAAGCTGAGTCTACTGATGACATTGTTGCTCTTGGATCTCTAAGAAAACAAACTGAAGAAGTTGCTCAAGAAGCTGAAGTAACTGAAAGAGATCGAACTGAAGCAGAACAATTTGTAACCTCAATTTTACTAGATGCCTATAAACGTAATGTCAGTGATATGCATATTGAATCATTTAGAAAGAAAAAGCAGCTGCGCTTTAGGATTGATGGTGTTTTAGAGGTTCAGGAAAAGTATGAAGAAGAGATCAATAAAAGATATCTCGCTACTGTTTCAATTCTAAAACTTTTAGCAGGAGCCAGAATTGAAGAAAAGAGAATGCCTCAAGATGGAGCCATTGCCTTTTCTCATAATAAAATTGAATTTGATTTACGTGTTTCGTTTCTTCCAGTTTCAGGTGGTCAAGAACGAGTAGTTATGCGTCTATTAAGAAAAGATTCTATTAAGTTGGATCTTGCACAAATGGGCTTTAAACCTGATGAATTAGATAAAATTAATGATGCGATTTATGCGACCCAAGGCTTGGTTCTTGTAACTGGTCCAACAGGTAGTGGAAAAACGACTACTTTATATTCTATTTTGAGTGAACTAAATGACCCAAAAAGAAATATTCTAACTGCAGAGGATCCAATTGAGTATGAATTAGAGGGAATCAGTCAATCACAAATGAAGGGTGAAATTAATTATACTTTTGCTAAAGCTCTAAAAACTTTTCTTAGACAAGACCCTGAGGTAATTCTAGTTGGAGAGATCAGGGATCAAGAAACAGGCAATATTGCCGTAGAAGCAGCATTAACTGGTCACCTAGTTTGCAGCACTTTACATACAAATAGTTCAGTCGAAACAATTACTCGTCTTGTTAATATGGGAATACCAAACTATCTTATTTCCTCATCTGTATCTTTAATAGTTGGACAACGATTAGCTAGAAAGATATGTCAAGACTGTAAGATTGAAGATAAAAACGTTTCACCAAAACTATTAAAACAAATGAAACTTCCAAGTGATATTAAGGCATATGTTGGAAAAGGCTGTAGTAAATGTGGTAATGCTGGTTATAAAGGTAGACAAGGAATATATGAAATTTTGAAAATGACTGAAGATTTACAGGATGGAATACTAAAAAACCTTACCATTCCAGAAATGGAAAAAATTGCAAAAAAGGAAGGCTTCCAATCAATGCAGGAAATTGGATCAAATTATATTAATGAAGGAATTTTATCTTTAGAAGAATATCAGAGAACTTTATTTATTTCGTAATTATATGCCAGTATATGAATATAAAGGAATTATTGGTGAGAAAAATACTTATACTGATGGTGTTATCGAAGCGATAAACGATGATGAAGCAGCATTTCGTTTACGAGAACAAAAAATAATTATCATCGACCTAAAAAAATCAAAGAAAAAATCATCTGGAACAGATAAAAAAAAGAAATCTGAAAATGCTTCAGGTGGCATTCTATCAAAAATTCCTTTTCTTGGTGGAGGAGGCACTGTTAAACCTCAAGAGGTTATGTTGTTTTCAAAAAAAATTGCAACAATGATACGTGCAGGTTTACCAATAATTGATTCTCTTGAAATGACTGAGAATCAAGTGACTGATAAAAAAATGAAACCTATTATTTCTGGAATAGTACAAGACCTACGCGGTGGCCTAGAATTATCCCAGTGCTTTGCAAAGCATCCTAAAGTTTTTGATAATATTTATATCAATATGATCAAAGCAGGTGAAGCATCTGGAAAATTAGACATATTTTTTGATAAATTGGTTGAAATTCTTGAAAAAAGACAAAAATTGAAATCCCAGATTAAAAGTGCCCTAATGTATCCTGTTATTATTTTCTGTATTGCAATTTTAATAACTGTATTTTTATTATGGAAAGTTGTACCGGTATTTGAAGAAATGTATGGAGGCATGGGAGTTGAACTTCCAGGTCCAACAAAAGCAATTATTTCAGCCAGTCAATTTATTCAAGGTTGGGGTGGCTTGATTACACTGATGTGCATTATTGGTGGAGTAATGATTTTTAGATTCATGATTGGAGCATCTCCAGCTTTCAAAAAAGGCGTAGATGGAGCATCTCTTAAACTTCCAATCTTTGGCCCTGTAATTGCTCAATCTACTATTTCGAGAATTGCATTAATTAAAGCAAACTTATTTTCTGCTGGAGTAGATGTTTTAGAAATATTAGATATTGCAACGTCATCAACATCAAATGTCTTATATGTAGAAGCATTAGAAAGAGTAAAGCGTGGAGTTTTTTCAGGTGAAGATATGTCGAAGTTATGTGCTAATGAGAAAATGTTCCCAGATACATATTCACAGTTAATTGCTGTTGGAGAACGGACTGGAAACTTAGAAGAAATGTTTACTTCTATATCAAATTATTACGAGGAAGAATTTGATACTGTCGTTGGTAATATATCAACAATGATCGAACCATTATCAATGGTAATTATAGGTGGTATTGTAGGAGTGCTACTAATTGCAATGTATCTTCCAATATTTAATGCTGGTTCGGCTATTGGTTAACTTTGGCGTACTTAGGTTTCTTTGACTCTTTTTCAATAACGAAAGAATACTGTTTTATAAAAGACTCTCGAATTGGATGAGGTGGTAATTTATGAAAATCTTGAAGCTCAATATTTTTAAAATCTGTGTAGGTATATTTGTATTCTTAGCAATCACCTTGAGATCAAGAGATATACTTTTACGTAGAGCAGTTAGCTCCTCTATCTTTTTTGACAAATCTGTTTTGTCTTGCAACATCATAAAATTTATTTCACTTAGTATGCGAGCACACTTGTGCTCGCATTGGGCTAAATGATTTTTACATATATAAAAAATAAAAACAGTTTTTTTTTACCCAAAATGAGTTTTTTAGCTTGTATGTAGCCCAAAATAGGTTTATTGATAAAAAAATGATAAAAAACAATGATATAGCTTCTATTGAAAAAAGCTTACAAAATTTGCCACGTGATAAAATTCATAAGCTACTTCTACTCCATCTTTCCGTATTTAGTGACTTTTTCCTAAATATTGCAAGTTATGGGGGTGAAGTTGAAAAAACATTGGGATCACGTGTTGCCGCTAAAACATTAGCTCCATTAAGCTTCATGATAATTAATACAATAGTTTACACTCACAAAAATAAAGATGCGCCATATCATCAAGAGATAATGAAAATGAATCTTCCAATACATGAATTCATGAATCATCCCCTTTTCAAATTTGAATATTCTAATATATCTAAAAAATTTTCTAAAAATACAATTGATTGTATTTCATACAACACTGGCTACCCAAAAGAGACTGTCAGGAGACAATTGAAACCGTGGTTAAATATTGTTCCAGATGCACGAAATAAAAAGTTAGGATATTTTTTTCCTTTTGAAATTATGTTTGATACAGATTTATTTAAAAAATCTCATTTATGGATTGCTAAAAAGATGGGGCAAAATTGGTCTTCTCTATTAGATGACTTAGCTGAATTAAAGTATGTAAAAAAAAATTATAAAATCAATATTAATCATCTCTCCAATATGAATCAATTAAGCTATTTAAGAATATGGGTAATGTTACATTGGTACTGGTCACTATGTTTTCAATATATTAGTAATTCTCCTCTCAATTATAACGAATGTTGTGTACTTTCATCGTGTCTATTTTTTGATAATGATTTAAAAAAGAAGATATCTGATAAGAAAGTTGATTTTTATTCTGAAGGAGTGATTAAACCTGTGAATCTAAATTCTATTGCTGAGTCAACTCTCATCCCAAGAGAAACTGTTAGAAGAGTAGTTAATTCGTTAATAGAAAAAAATATACTAAAAAAAAATAATAATAAGATTTATGTAACTGAATTTGTTACCGATCCAAAGTTTTTAGTTACAAGTAGTAATAAAACACTTAGGAATATGCTTCACGACACCTTAGTAATTATTGCCCATATGTTTAATCCAGTATAATTATGAAATTATCTTTAATATTTCTCTCCATTAAAAGTGTTCCTAAGACAAGTTGGAGCTCGGATACACCTCTTAATTTTAAACCAAGATTAAAGACATTCATCTTATTATGTTTGGGACTTAGTCTTTTTGGTTTTGGCGAGTCACTCCTAATCCATTCCACTATTGGTGTTAGCCCTTGGACAGTATTGGCTGAGGGGCTCTCACTGAAATTAAACTGGAGCGTTGGTTTTGCTACTTTTATTGTAAGCGTACTAGTTCTAAGTACTTGGATATTCTTAAAGCAAAAACCTGGTTTAGGTACATTGCTGAATATTATTATTATTGCAGGAATGATTGATATATCTCTATTTTTATTTGATTTTTCTACTAATAGCTATTTACTAAATATTCTTACTGGAATTTTAGGTGTTTTATTTGTTGGATTAGGAAGTGGGATTTATCTGATAGCAAACTTAGGACCAGGGCCTAGAGATGGCCTTATGACCGGATTACAACGTATTACGAATTTTCCAATTGCCTGGGTAAGAGCATCAATTGAAATATCTGTAGTAATCCTTGGATGGATTCTTGGAGGAACAGTAGGACTTGGAACACTTATATTTGCTTTTGGTATTGGTCCAGCTGTTGCCTTAGGCCTTTATTTAACCAATAAGATATCTTTAAAATTAAACAAAAATGATAAAACTGATATCTAATTTTTTATATTGTATCCTTTTTTTATCACCACAGTAACGCCAGCAATACAAATTATCAAAAAAGCTACAAGGGATGAGACACTGATCCAAATGTTAAAATCTGAAATTCCATAAAATGACCATCTCATTCCATTAATCAAATAAACTACAGGATTAAAGTAGCTAATATTTTGCCAAAATTGAGGAAGCATATCGATAGAGTACAGACTGCCGCCAAGAAAAACTAATGGTGTAATAATGATCAACGGGACAACTTGTAGCTGCTCAAAATTTTCACTCATAATTCCAATTAAAAATCCAAATAGACTAAATGTTAGACAAGTCAGAATTAATAAGAATGCCATTAGTAAAGGATATTGAACTTGCATTTCTACAAAAAAACTTGCCGTGACAAGTATTATCACTCCAACAATAAGTGATTTTGAAGCACTCGCACCTACAAAACCAATTATGATTTCAAGTGATGAAATTGGAGCAGCTAAAACCTCGTATATTGACCCTGTAAACTTTGGGAAAAAAATTCCAAATGCTGAGTTCGATATGCTTTGAGTTAGCAATGTCAGCATGAGTAATCCCGGAACAATGAATGATCCATAAGTGACACCATCTATTTGTGGTATCATTCCACCTATTACAGATCCAAATACAATAAAATATAATGAAGTTGAAATAACTGGAGATAAAATACTTTGAAACAACGTCCTGCGCATTCTATCCATTTCATGAAGGTATATAGCTCTTATTGCATAAAAATTCATTCGTCATCTTTCTGAACAAGCTCAACAAAAATATTTTCTAATGAACTTTGTTCTGTTTTTATATCCTTTAGTCTTAGACCTGACTCTTTTACATCTTGTAACAATGAGGTAATCCCAGTTTGTGTACTTTGAGTATCATAAGAATAGCACACAGAGATTCCTTCATTATTTAATTCTAAGTTATATTTATTAAGCGATGCAGGAATTGAATTGATTTTTTCGTGAAAATCAATTGTTAGCTTCTTTTTTCCCATACTTTTAATTAACTCAGCTGTATCATCTACAACTATCATCTCACCATTATTAATCACTCCTACCCGATCAGCAATTGCTTCAGCTTCTTCGATATAATGTGTGGTGAGTATGATTGTTACTCCAGTTTCCCTTAAAGAACTCAACAACCTTCCACATATCCTGCCTTAATTCAACATCAACACCTGCTGTAGGCTCATCTAAAAATAGAATAGAAGGTTCATGAGAAAGAGCTTTTGCAATAAGAACTCTTCTTTTCATACCGCCAGATAGTTCATTGATACGCGAATCTTTTTTATCCCAGAGACTTAGTTCTTTTAAAATTTTTTCAATATGTTTATGGTTTGGTGCCTTTCCATAAAGGCCCCTCGTATAACAAACATTACTATATACATTTTCAAATTGTTCGAGAGTAAGCTCTTGTGGAACTAATCCAATTTGAGATCTAGTTAGTCTGTAGTCGTCAATAATATCGCTTCCATTGACTAAGACAGTTCCTTCAGATGGAGTAACAATTCCACAAATAATACTAATTAATGTTGTTTTGCCTGCACCATTCGGACCCAGTAATGCAAAAATTTCTCCCTTATTAATATCTAGGTTGATATTATTTAGAGCCTTAAAATCATTTGAATATACTTTTGATAATTGTTTTATTGATATAAGAGAATTCATTGGGGCTCTTATATCAAAATTCTAAAAATTGTCTCTAAGAGTCTAGATTAATTTGGCTTTTTCTCTGTTAAAATTAATAAAACTTTACTATCAGGACCAATTTCACAACCATTGTTTTGTATACACTTCAATAGGCCAGCATAGCCTGCTCCACCAGATTCTGAAGTCTGAAGTCCATTTTCTTCAAGTTCTGAGAGACATGCAGTGGCCTCCTCGTCTGTAATTGTCATAAAGTAATTAGCAGTTTGAGCTAAAGATGAAAGAGCTCCTAGAGAAGCAACCTTGCAGTCTAGTCTACCCATATTTGAAACTTCTCCTGGAGATTCTATGGCTTTACCTGCTTCAATAGAAGCTTGAAGAACTCTGCCTTCAGTAGGTTCAACTATGACTATTTTAGGTTTATCACCATAATATTTACGAGCACATGCGGCAACAGATGCGGGATATCCACCAATTCCACCTTGTAGAAAAATATGTGTTGGAGTTTCAGGGCATTGTTCAAAAGCTTCTGATGCCATTACAAGATATCCAGCCATTACATCTATACCCGCTGAATATCCCTCCCAAGTAGAGTCAGATAAAAGTGTCCAATCATTTCTGGTCGCTGCTTGTTCAGCGGCAGCCATACTTGCTTCATAATTTTTACCTTCAATTACAACCTCCGCTCCAAAGCTTTCAATATATCCAACAAAGTTTGAAGGAACTGTTTTTGATAAATAAATGATTGCTTTTGCTCCAAACTGTTGTGCACCATAAGCAAGAGAAATACCATGATTACCCGCGCTAGCTGTAACAAATGTTCTCCCTTTCAAAGAAGATCTCAGTTCCTCTTCACTAAAATCATAACCAATTTTATTTATGGCTTCATGAGCCATTACATATGAGGCTCCAATTGCTTTAAAGCTTCCAACACCAAGACGATTACGCTCATCTTTAAACCAAAGAGAATTAATGCCATTTTTTTTTGCTAAGCTCGAATCTATTAAAGGTGAAACCTCTGGCTTCAAGCAAGCCGCTACTACTTTACGAACATTATCAACATCTGTTCTAACAATCATTTTATTATTCTTTAAAATAGGATCATCTGGAAAACCATTTCCAAAATAAGAATTTTCTACAAAAGTGTTCATCATCTTCTCTTTTAAGCTATTTGATTTGTACTAGCAATCACAAATCATTTATTCTAAAGCCTCTTAAAAATTATATATCAAAGAGGCTTTAAAAAATTTGATTAAATTTTATTTGGATGCTTAACAGTTATGTGCTTCAGAACTTTCCCTTTATTGGGTCCTTCCTTAACTGTGTATCCAGATGTTCCATTGCCGTAGGTGTTGACTGAGTTAACCAGGACATGATTCATCATCCTTTCACGCTTTTGCTTGGCTTGGCTTCGGCTAAAACGCGATAGGACTGCATGCATTCTTTGCATCATACAACTCCCCCTTCGTTAGTTGTTTTAACCTACTTTTAACCGATGTAGATCGGCCACTTTTTAACCATGTGAAATGGTATAAAAATTATATATAATTCGTTTTATTTTAACAAGAACGTCAGATTTAAATTTATTGAACTAAATCAATAAGATATATAATCTTAATTATATGCCATTTAACTTTAAATTAATCAAACCTGATTTCTTCAAAGCAAGTCTTGGCCTCATTGTTTTACAATCAGATGAAACAATAGAGCATGAGTTTCGATCAATTCTAGATCCTGAAGTATCCTTATTGCATTCACGAATACCGTGTCACCCTCAAGTAACACCTGAAACATTATCAAAAATGGAAATTGGCCTCCCTACTGCAGCTGAACTTTTGCCATCATCAGTAAATTATAATGTCATTGGATATGCGTGCACATCAGCATCTACTATTATTGGAACTAAAAAAGTTCAATCATTGATTCAATCCAAACATTCTAATACTAATGTCACAGATCCTATAGACTCAGTAAAAAAAGCTTTAAAAAAACTAAACTGTAAAAAAATTGCATTTGTTTCACCTTACTCATCAATAGTAACTGATGTTTTAAAAAATTATATGGAAGATCAAGGATTTAAAATAACAAATCTAATATGCTTTGAGGAAGACAATGACTCAGTCGTTGCTAAAATTTCTGAGGAAGATACATTACGTGCAATTATTGAAATCAATAATTCTGAAAGTGAAGCTGTTTTTGCATCTTGTACAAATTTAAAAACATTTAATATTATTAATGAAGCAGAGAGTATAATTAAGAAGCCAGTTATTTCTTCCAACTTAGCACTAGCTTGGAATATGCTTGATATTTCTGGTATAGAAAGCACCAATGCTCCAGGAGCTTTGTTTAATTAGTCATTATTTATGGATTGGATCATAGCAATAAGAAATCCACTTTTAACAAATTTCTTTCAATATGTTACCTGGCTAGGTTACAGCGATTTTTTATTCCTTTTTATTCCATTTTGCTATTGGTTTTGTGATAGAAAAGTATTTGGAGCTTTGCCACAATTTGTCTTTATAAGTGCTTTGATCAACTCCTTTGCTAAATCTTTTTTTGAAGACCCTCGACCAGATAATGCTTTAAACATTGACCCTTGGCTTGATACTATTGATCCATCTTTTGGCTTTCCAAGTGGTCATGCTCAATTGGCGGTTGTTATCTGGGGATTTATTTTTCTAAAGAGTAATAATATTTCTATCAAAACCATTGCTCTGTTCCTCTTAGTTTCCATTTCGTTAAGTAGAATATATTTAGGTGTTCACGATGTAACTGATGTCATTGGAGGACTAATTCTTGGAGGCATTTCCCTTATTTTCTTAGAATTAATACTAAAAGGTAAGATTTATTTCTTAAATAAAACAAAACCAGCATATCAAGGGTTACTGTACTTAGTTTTATTTATAATATTCTTATTTATTTGGCCTAACGAAGACACTTCTATAGTAATTGGATTAGGATTATTGATTATTGGTTTTTGGCTTGGCCAGTATATGGATCAAAAGTATTTCAAATTTTCTAATTCATTTAATTTTTCATTTAAATTTACATCATCAATAATTGCATTGATAGGCTTTATTGCTCTCGATCAAATAATTGTAAAAGCTATGACTTTGCTTAATGCTGGTCATTTGATTGAAATAGTAATTTCATCTTTTATTCTTGGGATATATATTTCTTTTATAAGTTTATTTGTTTTAAAAAATCTGAAGCTTCAAAAAACAAATAATTAAGTAATCATCGTCTTGTTGCAAGATATACACCTAATGTTGCAATAATAAGTCCACTAATATCTAAATTTGTCATCTTTTCATTCAAAAATAACCAAGCCATTACTACAGAAACTGGTGGCACAAGGAAAAATAAAGTTGCAGTCCTACTAGCAGTACCAGTGTTAATTAAATATTGTAAAATAGTAAATGCTCCAAATGATACAAATATAACTTGCCAACTCATAGAAAGTATAAAATTAAGGGAAAAATTAATAAATGATTTTTCAAATAAAAATGTAATCATTAAAAGAAATATAAATGCACTAAAAGCTTGATATAAATTACTCGTTGCTAATGGAATATTGCCCCCAATTTTTCGCTGAAGGAGTGTTCCAGAAGTAATTGCTGTTAACCCAATCAATGATGCTATCAGACCAATGATCGGTATTGATTCCCCAATATCCATGCCAATAACTAAAAGTGTTCCAAAAAATCCCAACATAATTCCAACCCACTGTTTCCACGTAACAACTTCTTTTAGAAAAGGGCCCGCAAATATTGCTGTTAATATTGGTTGTAACGATACGATAATTGCAGTTATTCCAACTGATAAATTTTCTGAAATTGCATAAAACACTCCACCTAAATAGAGTCCATGAAAGCAGATACCAATTATTGAAGCTTTTATAAAATCATTGAATGATAAAATTATTTTACTATTCGTAAAAACACAAAATATAAAAAATCCTAAACTTACAAGCCCAAATCTAAAACTTAGTGCAGCAAATGGAGATGAATCATCTACAATAGCCTTACTAGTTACAAATGCTGAAGCCCATAATATTATAAATATCAATGGAAACAAACGTGTCATTAACTAAAGACTATATGAAAAGTTATATAATCTTTAATATAATATCACTGCTGAGAGTTAATTTGCTGTGTTTCAACTTTTATCTTAAGCTTTTCTGTTGAAGTTCCGTATATTATTCCTTTAATTGGTGCGGCATAGTTTGCATCTAGTCCTGAGGAGACTCGTATATATCTTTCATCTGGCGAACACCTATTTGTAGGATCAAATCCTACCCAACCAAGATTTTGAAAATAAAGTTCTGCCCATGCATGCGTTGATTGAAACTCAGAACTATTCATGTTGTTATGCATGTAGCCATTAATATATCTTGCGGGTATACCTAAAAATCTTGCTGAAGAAATCATTATATGGGCTTGGTCTTGGCATACTCCTTTTTTTTGTTTAAGCGCTTCAGCCGCAGTTGTAAAAGTATTTGTTGTATAAGGAATATACTTAACTAAGTTTGCAATATTTGAGAGTAATTCGTGACCTGTCTCAATCTCATCATCGCCTACAGTCTGACTTGAAAGGGCTAAATCTCTTATTTCTGCATCAGGTTCGGTCAAATTAGTATTTCTCAAATATGAATATGGATTTGTCTTGTCGACTTCACTTGAAAATACTCCATTAGTATCAAAGGTCTCTACCTCTCCAGAAACTATAAATTCAATATTTGAAATTTCATCATAACTTGAATAAGTGTTAATGATATTACCTGCAGAGTCTCTGTAAGTTAATCCATCTATACCAATACTCCTCTGAACATCCCAAGATATAATCTTTAATCCATTATAGTTAGAGGGAGTAAGTCTTGTCGATTGAACCACACCAGCAACTAGGTTTGAATATTCATATTTTGTTTTATGTTTGACAGATAAAAGCATAGAATTTTAAAAAAATTGCTTTTGTATATTTTGATCTAAATTATTAATATTCATGATAAAATCACCAACATATTCATGAAGACCTTTATCAATTATTGATTCAATAGTATTACCTTGAACTGATTCATGGACATTTTTTAGACCATTATAAATATCAGAAACTTTTTCAGAGCTACATTTCAATCCATTAAGATGTGAAACAATTTTGTTAACACAGAAACTTAGTGATCTTGAGCAATCGTTGTTTAAAATAAAAAAATCAGCAATTTTTGAAGAAGTGATATCTCCATCATACGACCAGCGAAATGCTCTAAAGGAAGACAAAGATCTCAATAAAACACTCCATTGTAAATTATCAAGATTGCCTCCAACATGAGTTGATGATGGGAGTAATACATAATATTTTACATCTAATAGTCTCGCCGAGTTATCTGCTCTTTCTATAAATGAACCTAAGAACAAAAAATGATAACCATCATTTCTAAGCAAAGAACTTATTGCCCCACGAAACATATTTACATTCTGAATTGTCCATTCAGTAAACCTCGGTATGTCTGAAAGTGAATAATCTTCTTTTTTAAATTCTAATACTTCTCGGTATGTTTGATTTATAGCTAGCCATGCTTCACGTGTAAAAGATGTCCTAACTACAAGCGCATTATTTCTTGCATTCAATACACAATTAAACACTGATGAAGGATTATCTTTATCAAAAAATAGATAGTCCTGAACTTTACCTTGTTCAATCTTGTCATACTTCGAAAGATAGCCTGACTTAACACCTGCGGCAGATAGGACAGATTCCCACTCACTATGAAATCCTCTTAAATTTGGAAAAAGTGACATTCGATATCCAACATCCAAAAGTCGTGCCATTGACTCAGCCCTTTCTAAATATCGACTAATCCAGTAGAGGTTTTCAGCTGTTCTACTTAACATCAAATCAATCCGCTAAAACCCATGTATCCTTAACTCCTCCACCCTGTGATGAGTTTACAATGTAAGACCCCTTCTCAAGTGCAACTCTTGTTAGTCCACCGGGACAAAGTTGAGCATCCTTCCCAATTAGACAAAAAGGCCTCAAGTCAACACGTCGTCCCTCAACTTGATCATTTATAAATGTTGGCGCTGATGAAAGGTCTAATGTAGGTTGTGCAATATATCCTCTAGGATTACTTTTTATTTTATTAAAAAATAGTTCAATTTCACTCTTGGATGATTTAGGCCCAATTAACATTCCATACCCTCCAGAGCCATCAACCTCTTTTACAACTAATTTAGAAAGATTTTCTAAAACATACTTTAGATCACTAGCATCTTCACATTTCCATGTCTCAACATTATCTAAAATCGGTTCTTGTCCTAAATAAAATCGTATCATTTCTGGAACATATACATATATCGCCTTATCGTCAGCAATACCACTTCCAGGCGCTGACAAGATTGTTACACCTCCTGTTCTATAAACATTCATAATACCTGGTACACCAATTAAAGACTCTGGATTGAAAGAGAGTGGATCAAGAAAATTGTCATCTATCCTTCTATAGACAATATCAACACGTTTAGGGCCACTTACAGTTTTCATATGTAAGAATTCGCCATCAACAAATAAATCCTCAGCCTGTACCATTTCAATACCCATCTGATCAGATAAGAAACTATGTTCATAATATGCGCTATTCATTGGTCCAGGGGTTAATAATACGACTGTGGGTTCTGGATTTTCACATTTTGGAGGAGCAAGACTCATAAAAGTCTGAAGTAATCGAGTGGGATAATCATCAATAGGAGATACACGATTAGCTTTAAATAAATCTGGAAACATACGCATCATTATTTCTCTATTCTCCAACATGTATGAAACACCAGATGGTGTTCTACAGTTATCTTCAAGAACATAGAATTCATCAGCGCTTGTTCTGACCAAATCAACTCCTATTATTGGGCTATAAATATTTCTTGGTGGATTAAAATTTGCCATAGCTAATTCAAATGAAGATTTTTTATAAATAACTTCTTCAGGTATTATTCCAGCCTTTACTATCTCAGCTTTATTATAAATATCAGATAGAAATGCGTTGAGGGCTATAGATCTTTGTACGACACCTTTCTCAATTTTAGACCACTCCTTATTTGTAAAAACCCTTGGGATGAGATCAAACGGTATGATCCTTTCTTTAGCATTTTCATTACCTATCGAAAATGTAATTCCTATATCTTTAAATTTATTCTCTACTTCTATATTTTTCTTTAATAGGTGTGATTTGGGCATGTTAGTGACCCACGAACTAACATTAGAATAGTGTTCTCTTACTTCCGATCCTAAATACATTTCATCAAACATGACTTAATAGTAAGCAAAAAGTTGTTGATACTATTTAAGATTTTAAGGTCAATTTGGCAAAAGGAAGGGTGCCAATTTAGCAGATAAATTGAGAATTATTTTTTAAATGAATTTAAATGATTATTGAAGTTTATGTCTTATCCAGTCTTGAAATCGCTTTACTTCGTATTCTTCAGGCATTAAAACGCCAGCACTTATGCCTGGATTATAAATACCTTTTTGGTTTAATTCACAAGCCTCTCCATCCTGCAACATAACCTTAATTGCAAAATCGATGACATTTTTTTTATCATACTTTTTATCATCATAAGTTGATTTTTCGAATAACCACTCAGCAGATACTTGAGTATTTTCATGATCAATTGGCAATACACGAACAACTCTTACATGATCTACAAAAATTGCTAAAAACATCGATGGCCAATTTGTTATATAAATATGTCCCTGAAAATTCTTTTTATTTTTCAGCTCTTTGATTATTTTTCCTTGGGCACTTCCGTTAAGTGACCAAGTTTCAGATCCTTTTCTTAAACCACCACTAAACTTAGGATCATCATTTCCTATTTTTTCTTCCCAATCTGGATCTTCTTTAATATCCATTAGGCGCCTACTATAAATAGGAACTAAATCAGAAAGTTCAGGATGAATATTTGGACAATGAAGACATTCACTATAGTTCTCCCAGAATATTTTCCAATTGCAATTTATATTTTTCTGCCATCTATGACCCACTTCAAATTTTTCAAATTCGATTTGTGAAATTATAGAGTCATAATCCTGAAATCGACTTTTTAAATTCCACTTCGCCTGATTTTTAGATAGATTGATAAAAATTAATCCATTCCATATTTTAAATTTAACTTTCTTAAGACTAAATTTTGATTTATCAAAATTATTTGGTGTAATAAATGATGAAGTTTTGATTAACTCACCGTCAGTAGAGTTATAAGACCATTGATGATATGGGCATGTTATAAGAGCTGTCTTTAATGTGCCTTCAGTTTCTTTACAGAGTGTTGAGCCTCGATGATTACACGTATTAATATATGATCGAATTTGTCCACCTTTTTCTCTTAATATAATAATATTGAATTGAGCAATTTGAAGAGTTACGTAGCTAAGAGGTTTCTTAATATTATTTTCATGGCACGCATAAATCCATTCATGAGACCATATTTTTTTTAACTCTTTTTTAAAATGAGTTTCTTTAAAATACCAATTAAAAGGAAGTGATTTAACTGTTGATTTTAAGATTGGTGATTTCTGTGACACAATTAATGTTACAATTCTTTTGAAAAAATCAAAATAAAAAAATAGATTATCGAGATTGCATTGGTAAAGACATAGTAAAATCTCTCAACATCAATGTAATCTGCTTTTTGTCATCTATAACTTTTAATGTTTCATTCTTTATTAATGATCCACAATATAAATCAATTGTCTTACCTATCTTTCTTTTAGTTTCATGAAGATATGAAGAATACTTTAGTGTTTGACTTTTTAATTTAGATGCAAAAAGATGAAATAAAATACCATTCTTTCCATCGAAAAAAACTGGAAGCACATCAGCGTTAGTTTTTAAGACAAGTGATCCTAATAAATTTCCCCATTCAGCATCAATTGCAGGAGCTTTAATTTTTTTTGCCACTGCTACTCCTCCCGCTGGAAAGAAAATTACAACTCCACCTGCATCAAGATATTTCTTCGCTTTTCTTCCTGTTTGAATATTGTTTTTAATAGCCTGTTTTGAGCTACTAAAATCAACCGGTAATATGAATTGTTCTGATGCTTTGGTAAATTTTAAAACATCCATAGTAATAATCTTAAAATCTTTTCGAACTTCAGAAACCATAGCAGACAAAATTATACCATCAATTATCCCAAATGGATGATTAGCAATTATTATTAGAGGCCCCCTTCTTGGAATATTAAATTTCTTTTTTGACTTAATATTAATTTTTAATTTAAGAAGATCTTTGACATCTGACCAAAACAAATAAGGGTCTCTAGTTTCCTCATCATATGACTCATACAATTTTTCTAATTTTTTTCTACCACTGATTCTTTCAATGCTATTTACAACAAACTTTCTTGGCCTGGATAACTCATCACTTGTTGAATAACTGAATTTTTTTTTCATGATTACTGAAATTATTATATTTAGTAATTTGAAAACTTGAAGAAAATTTTGCTATTTCTATTAGTTCTAAATGACCGTATAATCATTTATATTTTATGAAACAGAGTATAAATTATAAGATTGATAATTTGCAGTATTGTAAATGGTCAGAAGAAATATTTAAAATCAATAATGAAGCAGGATTAGATGCAATTCACGTCACTATTGCCTACCATGAAGATTTTGATGAACTGCAGGATAATATTAATAATTGGGAAAATAACTTTGACAGCTATTCAGATTTAATATTTCACGGCAAAACCTATCTCGACATCGAAAAAGCTAAGGAGACAAATAAAACAGCTGTCTTTTTTGGATTTCAAAATTGTTCACCGATTGAAGATAACATTAATCTAGTTGAAGAAGTCCATAAGCTTGGAGCTGTTTTCATGCAACTTACTTATAACAACCAGTCTCTTTTAGCGACTGGGTGTTATGAAGAAAATGACAGTGGAGTTACCCGTATGGGTAAAGAAGTGATTAAAGAAATGAACAGAGTTGGTGTGGTAGTTGACATGTCTCATTCTGCTGAAAAATCTACATTCGATGCAATAGAATTATCTGAAAAACCCATCGCTATTACTCATGCAAATCCATATTTTTGGCATGCTGCTCGCAGAAATAAATCAAGCGAATTGTTGAAAGAACTTGGCGCGTCAGGTGGAATGCTTGGATTATCATTGTATCCTCATCATCTTCTTGATGGAACTGATTGCACCCTTGATAGTTTTTGTTCAATGGTTGCGCAAACTGCAGAAATTATGGGTGTAAAGCAAATTGGAATTGGATCTGACTTATGCCTGAAGCAGCCTGACTCTGTTGTAGAATGGATGAGAAATGGTACATGGACTAAAACAAAAGATTACGGGGAAGGAAATGCATCAAACGCAGCTTTTCCTGATCAACCATCATGGTTTCAAGATGCCAGAGGTTTTGTCAATCTTGAGAAAGGCTTAAAATTAGTAGGTTTTGATGAAAAAGAAATAAAATTAATTTTAGGAAACAACTGGTTTAATTTTTATAAAGAATACATTAATTAAATATGTTTACTGTAGATCACAGAGATCCTAAGAAGATCATGACTTTGTCTAGACTAGGATCTTTTCACCAATCAAAATTATCTTTTCTTCGAAGTTTTATCCGAGAATTTAAAAATTGGAAATTTGAAAGAGTTATATTTGATTTAAGTGATGAGGGATATGGCTCAGCTGTTTATTCTGTAAAGAACGGTGAACGAACCTATTCATTGATTTGCTTTGCTAATGAATTAAAGTCTGATGAGCGATCTGATCGAGTAATTGCCACAAAATGGGATGCTGCTTTTGTTCTTCATGATGGAGTGCCAACTCAATCTGATTTAGATCGATTAAGAGAAAATGTACCAAAGCAGGAAGTAGGTAGAGTTTCTTATAAGGAGTTAACTTTATCGAGAGCTAATAAGTCAGTTAGAATATTTGATCATGTTGTTCAACGTCTTGCCCAAGGAATGCAGCCTGATAATAAAATGATTAATGACGTTGGATATTTATATAGAACCACAGCGGTATATGGTTCTGGAAAATTTGGACTTGCAGATCGATATAGAATTAAAGATCGACCAGAGATTTGTGGTCCATTTAGACTAGAAATGATGCTGGTTTATTTAGTAAGGCAATTTACATTTGATCAAGTTAATCACATTGCAAAGTGTAAAAACCCTGAAGAAGCTGTTGAGTTGAGTCATGACATTGCGCGTAATCTTGGCATAGGAAACTCTACTGGCTTAGGAATGGCTCCTTTTATTGTAAACCACCCAACACTTTTACATAATTGGATTTTTTCAAGAGAAGAAGCTCTTAGACAAATACGCCAAATTGAAAATGTAAGCATAGAGGATTTTGAATTTTTTAAATCGTGCTTGGATCGATCAAAAAAAAATGTAAATTCATGGATTACTGAAAGTGAATATCAAAACGAAAAGGTTGAGGGCTTAAAGCAAGATCTTGAAAAGTTAGACAGTGATCTTTTTCCCAAATTAGATACTAAACAAAAATACCTTTGGAATACTATATACGATTATATAGAATTAAACTTGAGTGATGAAGGTGTCGAGTACGTCGTATCAATGATGATGGAACCTTATGACTCCATTATCGAGCCCTTGGTAGCAAAGATGAGTTCAGAAGAAGATCAGCATTTTGATATTCCAGGTGAAAAAACAGTATCTGAATTATTATCAATTGTTGAAAATCACTATTCTAAATTTCTAGATATAAATTTTGACACAAAAGAGTCGGTGGCTAATTTTTGGTTTATTTCTAAAAATAAAGAAGAACCTAGAATTGCAAATCGATATGAAGAGAATGGCTCTGATTTAGAACAGCCTTTAGCAATTGCTCGCGATATTGCCAAATTATATAAAAAATTAAAAAGCAGTAATCAATCAAGCACAGTAGCAGAGTTTCTACTATTAAACCAAGATGTCAGACATGTTGTACGCCGATGTTTTATAGTTGAAAATTTTCCCTATTCTGAAATACAAGACAATACTATTGATGAAAAATTAGTTCCAATTGATATGCTACGATTGAAATTATCTTTTTTTGGTGCTCAAAAATTTGATCCTAAATCTGATAAATGGTTAAGAATAAATATGTACCAAGGAGCACCTCTAATTCACGAGCTGGAATCATCTGATGATACTTGGATGTACGACCTCATATGAGAACTTCAAGTGAAATAGAAACAATCTCTAAAAGAGCTTCGCGCGCAGCAGGTTTTACTTGGGGTATTTCTGAAGAAATTGGAAAATGTATTAAGTCATTAGAGCTTTATCAGATTTCTGGTCTTGAAAACTTAAATGATTATCTAAAAAAAATTAAAAACCTTGAGCCAAAAGGACTTCAAAAGATTGAAAATAAAAATAGCCTAAAAGAGGGCAACTTTTGTCCAATATATACTGGGATAGCTTTGATGGATGCATCTAGTAGGATCATGGAGCTAAAAACTTTATCAATTCAACCAGTAGATTTTCCAATATTACTTATCCCCTTTCTAAATAGAATTTCATATAAAATTGGAAAAATGATTGAAGTTAAATTTGATAAAATTGAAATTTTATTAAATTTAAATAATTATATATCCTCAAATACCGACCTGAGAAAAAAAATATTAAAATCTACTGAACACTTAACAATTAATGTGATTGAAAATAAAGATACTTTTGATGCAAGTGTATGGGACAGCTTGTACGAGTTATCCACTGAAACTTTCGTTGAAGAAAGCGAAAGCTATCATCATTATTAAATTGTTAGATTTATTGAAATTAAGACTGAAGAGATAATATTTTATTATAAAGATCTTCTTTAATGGTGATTGGAGAGTTAGAATTTATCTGAGCGTTGTGTATCCTTTTAGCCCCAGGAACACGGGCATTTTCTTGATTGTCTACTGCATTAATTAAATTAATAATTCTATCATCAAAATTATTTGAAAATTTTTCTGGGTTAATAGCTATAAAAAATTGACCCGTAGCTGGGGGGCCTCCAGTATCATCGGCAAATGAACTAGCATCAATTCCTAAATTTGAACCTGTTAGACATGCTGCCATAATTTCAACGAATAAACCTACTCCAAATCCTTTATATCCTCCACTTGGAGCCATTGTGCCTTTTAGCGCAATTGATGGATCAGTTGTATCTTTACCATCTGGACCATAAGCCCATCCAGTTGGTATAGATTCACCAGATTTAGCCCTTACAGCAATTTCACTTTTAGCTACCACGCTCGCAGATTGATCAATTAGAATCTTTACACTTCCCTCACTTTTAATTGCTACTGAAAAAGGATTTGTTCCAATAACAGGCTTAATGCCCCCAAGAGGTGCTATAGATGCTGGGGCATTTGTAAAACCTATGCCAATTAAATTTTCGTCAGCTATTGTTTTTGTATGATAACCGAGAACACCGCAATTATATGAATTGGATATAGCTAACGATGCAATCCCGTTCTCTTTTGCAGAGGGAATTAAATCGTCAAATCCAATTGAAATAGCTCTATGCGCAAAGCCATTATCTGCATCAACTGATAAAGCTACATTTGACTTGTGATTTTTTTTTGGAGATGCATTACCTCTAACTTTTTTACAACTTAAATGTAAGCAATATATTGGCAAGTAATGAAACCCATGGCTTTTAATACCATCAATTTCTGCCTGAATGATGCCATTAGCTAGAGGCGTTGCATTTTCTTCTGTTGCTCCAGAAGCAACTAATGTTTTTATAGCTAGATCTAATGCTTGGTCTCTAGAGAGTTGAGTATCCATTTAAATTAGAGTTGAATACCAACATTTTTGACCTGAAGATAACTTTTAATTGCTTCTTGTCCTTTTTCCCGACTGTATCCAGATTGTTTATAACCACCAAAGGGAGTGGCAACACTTCCAGTAAACCAACTGTTTACATAAATTTGGCCAGCCTCAAGTTTACCTGCAGTTTCTGTCGCTTTATCTAAGTCTCTAGTGAATACTCCACCAGCCAAACCAAACTCTGTTCCATTTGCAATTTCAATCGCTTCTTCAGGCTCATCATATTCAAGTACCGATAAGACTGGTCCAAAAATTTCTTCCTGAGCGATTGTCATATCAGGTTTAACGTTATCAAAAACAGTTGCTTCAAAAAAATAACCATCGCCTTCAACTCGCTTTCCTCCAGCGACAGCTTCTGCTCCAGCCTGTTGACCAGATCGTGCATAGTTTTCAACTTTTTGTACCTGCTCTTCAGATATAACAGGCGTAAGTTCACTACCTTCAACATCTCCTGGTCCTACTTTAATAGTAGAAGCCAAATTAGCTAACTTTTCAACAAGCTCATTCTTAATAGATTTATGAGCAACTACTCGTGACATAGCTGAACAAATTTGGCCAGCCTGACCAAAAATTCCTGCTTTAGCTGATGCAACAACTTTATCTAAATCAGCATCAGGATAAACAATGGCAGCTGACTTGCCTCCTAGTTCAACAACTGCTGGAACAGCTCTATCAGCAGCGGCATGAAGAATTTTTTTACCTGTTGCTACTGATCCAGTAAACGTTATCTGACCAACGTCGTTATGACCAGTAAGTTCGGCTCCCGCTTCATTGCCATGACCACATATTACGTTAATCAAGCCTGGTGGCACTCCAGCATTATCTATTGCTTTTGCAAAAAATGAAGCTGTGGCTAATGGTGTGAGTTCTGCTGTTTTGATTACTGTTGAGTTACCTGCTGCAAAAGCACACGCTAAAGATCGAGCAAGCATGGATATTGGAAAATTCCATGGAATAATATGTCCTGAAACTCCATATGGCTCAAGCAATGTATAATCTACTACTTTAGTATTTACTGGAATAGTGCTGCCTTCTAACTTATCAGTCATTCCACTGTAGTAATCAAAGTAATTTGCGCCATCAACAAATTCATATTCTGCATTAGCAAGTAACTTTCCATTTTCATGGCACAGTAGTTTCCCACCTTCTTTACTAACTGCTCGTAATTCATTTGCAATTGAACGCATAAGCTTTGCACGTTCCATTGGCAACATATCAACAAGGACTCTAGATTTATATGAGTTTAGCGCTGCCTCAACAGCTGCATTTACATCATCAGTCTGTGCGCATACAACCTGTCCTATGTCTTTGCCATTTGCAGGATTTACTACATTGATTGTTTCTTTTGAAGACCCGTCTGTCCATTTGCCGTTTATATAATGCTGAAATTTTTCCATATAAAAATGATCTTATTCTGAAAGCATGCTGAAATGCAATCAATTATTTATTACTAAACTAGGAATTTAAGAGTGTTGCTACTAAATGTATGCGATCTTCTTCGCCTCCATTAATAGCAGTATGATATTTAGTATTATCTGTAATATATACACTACCATCAGCAGGAATATGGAAACCAGTATCTTCAATAAACATTCTAGATCCATAATTTGTTTTAATAGAAACATGAATTCTTTTTTCTGGATCTCTATGCCAACTCAATGTCGTTCTTGGAGGCATTTTTATTATTCGACAACGACCTATTGCAAAGTGTTCACTCAATGTGTCGTATACATGTTTTAAATATGTGTCATTTAACTTAGAATTGAACAGGGTATATCTTGATTCATCTACATATGGCTCTCTTTCCATTTCTTCAAATGAAGAATCAGGCTTAGTCCAATATTTTCCTCTGATATTTCCACCAAACCATTCATCAAGTTCTTTTTCATCATAGTTAAGACAAATAGCGTTTGATTTAAGAAGACCATCTTCTGGCTGTCTTTCAAATGGTCTAATCTTAATTAATTGCTCTACTGCTTCACGCATTTTATCTAAATCAAATTCGATATGCTCATATTTTTGAACATACTCGTTCATATTGGTAAAGTTAGAAATGAGATCAGTATTTTTTATTTTAAAAGACATAGTCGAAATTTAATTAATCCTAAACAATTATAGTATTTATTTCAGATTCTGTGTAGATCAATACATTAATTAATTATCAGTAATATGCTCAAAATTGTCGCAATAGGTAATTTTAAGCATATAAATAAACTTGTTGATTTTGCTGTTTTATTTCTGTTACAGTCTCTAAATATTAACAAAAACAATAAATAATGACTGAAGTAAAGCAGGATTTCGTAAAATTTAAACAAGTTGATAAAAGCTATGATGGAGAAGTGCTTGTTGTAAAAGGACTTGATCTTGATATTGCACAAGGAGAGTTTTTAACTTTACTAGGTCCTTCTGGCTCAGGAAAAACAACCACTCTAATGATGCTCGCTGGTTTTGAGACTCCTACGAACGGTGAAATATATTTAGATGGTAGTCCAATTTCAAATATTCCTCCTTATAAAAGAGGAATTGGAATGGTCTTCCAAAACTATGCATTGTTTCCCCATTTATCTGTATATGAAAATCTAGCTTTTCCATTAAAAGTTCGTAAAACTTCTAAAGATGTTATTGATGAAAAAATCAGCAAAACCCTTGCTATGGTTTCATTATCTGATTTTTCTAATAGAATGCCAGCGCAATTATCTGGAGGCCAACAACAAAGAGTTGCAGTAGCAAGATCGCTTGTATTTGATCCTCAGTTAGTTCTCATGGATGAACCGCTTGGAGCTCTAGATAAGAATTTACGGGAAAGTATGCAATATGAGCTAAAGCATATTCATGAAAGTCTGGGAGTTACTGTTGTTTATGTTACGCATGATCAAAGTGAGGCACTAACAATGTCGAATCGTATCGCAGTATTTAATGATGGGTATGTGCAGCAATTATCAAACCCAAATGATTTATATGAAACACCTGTAAATTCGTTTGTTGCAGAGTTTATAGGTGAAAATAATACAATTACAGGAACTGTAAAAGAAATTTCTGGTGACCAAGCGAAAGTTGAAGTTGATACAGGTGAAACTGTTATAGCAAATCCAGTCGCTGTATCTTCAATTGGTGAAAAAACAAAGATGTCACTAAGACCTGAGAGAGTGTCAATAAACCCTAGTGGCCTGGAAAATAAATTTGAAGCCACAGTTAGAGAAATTATTTATCATGGTGATCATACAAGAGTAAGAGTGAACATACTAAATGATGATCAATTTATCCTTAAAATTCCTAATTCTAGTGATGAAATCAAACTAAATGTTGAAGATAAAGTTCAATTAGGCTGGACTGGACACGATTGTAGAGCATTAGACTTTTAGTATTTGATATTTTTTACATTTTTTTTAAAAAAATAGTAATTTATGGTTGCAATATTGCTCCATACGTTCTGTAATACGAACATAATAAAAAGGAGAAGCTTAATAATGTTAAAATTAACAAAAATAATATCATTGGTAGCTGTATTCCTAGTTCCCTCCATTGCTAAAGCAGCAGAAGTAAATGTTGTTTCATGGGGTGGCGCTTATACAGAAAGCCAGAAATTAGGTTATGGTGACCCTTATGCTGAAATGTCAGGTGTTGCTGTAAACTGGTTGGATTATCAAGGAAACCTTGATTCTATTAAATCTCAAGTTGAATCAGGAACAATTACTTATGACATCATTGACGTATTCGCAAAAGATACAATTACTGGATGTGATGAAGGTTATTTCGTAGAATTCGATTTTGATAACGATTTTCCACCTGCGCCTGATGGAACTCCTGCAAGCCAGGACTTCTTTGCTCCAATGCCTAGTAAATGTGCTGTAGGTAATATCTTATACTCATGGAACTATGCATATAGTACAGAAGCATTCCCAAGTAACTTCAATTTACCATCTACTATAGGTGATTTTTTTGATCCAGATCAATTTCCTGGAAAAAGATCGATCTATGGCTCTGCAATGTCAAACCTAGAAATTGCTTTGGTTGCTGATGGTGTTGCCGCAGGTGATGTTTACACATACATGGAAGACAATGGAATTGACAGAGCACTTGATAAATTATCAGAACTTTGCAATCACCCTGATGGAGGATGTATATTCTGGTCTGCTGGAGCTCAACCACCTGAACAATTAGTTTCTGGTGAAGTTGTTATGGCTACTGGTTGGAATGGTCGACACTTTAACGCTATTATTAACGAGGGATCACCTATGCAAATGGTGTGGGATGGTCAAATACTCGATTATGAGTACTTTGCCTTAGTTAAAGGTGGACCAAATCAAGAAGAAGCCATGAAAGCTCTTAAATACTTTACAAGTTCCGAGGGCTTAGCTGGAAGTGCAAAGCATATTGCTTATGCACCATTCAGAATTTCATCACTTGATGTAATTACAGCAAACGAACCTTGGTTCTATTCAGAAGCAGCTGGCGCAGTTGAGATTATGCCTCACATGCCTACTGCTCCTGCAAATACAAGGAACTATATTCTCATGGATCCTATATTTTGGTCAGATAACGAAACCGAAATAAATGATATGTGGGATGCTTGGAAATCAAATCTCTAAGCTTTAACTAATTTCCTAGACAGCTTATACATTAGCTGTCTAGGAAAAACTTCATTCATAATAATTTATTTTTCTTTATTTACAGGGAAAAATCCATATTCTTAATATGTGAACAATCCAATTAGAACATCTGATGGAGAACTCTTATCTATAAAACTTAGAAAAGCTGAGTCAAACAAGAGGTATCTTGCATTGATTTTAGTTATGCCTTTACTGCTATTCATCTTAATAGCATATATTTTACCTATTTCCCAAATGCTCCAACGAAGTATCGATAATACTCAAATGAATTCTCTTTTATCAAAAACTTATGAGGTTATTCAGGATTGGGATGGGAAAGAATTACCACCTGAGGAGGTCACAAAAGTTTTTTATAATGAGTTAAAATATCTTGCTGAAAACAAACTTCATGGAAAAATTGCTGTTCGTTTAAATTATGAAAAAGGTGGTTTTTCAAGTTTAATTAAAAAAACAGTAAGAAAATTAGATTCTTTTGATGAAAATGAAAATATTTTAAATCAATTCATAAATGTACATAAAAGATGGGCAGATATAGATTATTGGTTAGCTTTAAAAAGAGCAACAGTGCCCTATCACTTTAGAAAGTACTTGGCATCATTTGATATGAAGCAAGATTTTGATGGGTCAATTAAAAGATTAGAAGAAAAGAAAAGAATTAATCTTACATTATGGTTGAGAACAATTTTTGTTGCCCTTGGAGTAACTTTTTGCTGTTTTTTATTAGCCTATCCAATAGCATATTTATTGTCAGTCTTACCTACTCGTTACTCGAATATATTAATGATATGCGTTCTACTTCCTTTTTGGACTTCATTATTGGTGAGGACTTCAAGTTGGATGGTGTTACTTCAAACTCAGGGTGTTCTTAATGATATATTAGTCTATTTGAATTTAGTCTCAGATGATAATCGCCTAGAACTTATGTATAACATGACAGGTACTTTCATTGCCATGACTCAGATCTTACTTCCTTTTATGGTTTTACCTTTATTCAGTGTTATGAAAACAATCCAACCAAGTTTAATGAGAGCTGCGACTTCGATGGGCTCAACCCCATTCAATGCTTTTAGAAAAATATATTTCCCACTCACATATCCCGGAATTAGTGCTGGATCAATTTTAGTCTTTGTTCTAGCTATTGGATATTACATTACTCCTGCTCTTGTTGGAGGATCTAAAGGTACGCTTATCAGTAACCGTATAGCTTATCATATGCAATCAACTCTTGATTGGTCTTATGCAACAGCAATGGCTACTATACTTCTAGTTGCTGTTTTAATAGTTTACTACATCTATAACAAAGTAGTTGGAATTGATAATATGAGACTTGGATAAATGGCTTTACCTAATTATACAGAAACAAGATATAGGATTTGGCATTATTCCTTTCTTATTATTTGCGCTTCGGTATTCATTTTTTTAATTGCACCATTATTTGTTATAATTCCATTATCATTTAATGCTGAGCAGTATATTCATTTTTCCAAAGGTATGATTGCGCTTGATCCTGAGGCTTTCTCTCTAAGGTGGTATGAAGATATGATTTACGGCACAAAAAATCCTTGGGGAATAGCTGTTAGAAATAGTTTCTACTTTGCCTTTTTCTCTACAATAGGCGCTACTGCATTAGGTACACTGGCTGCACTAGGATTAAGTAGTCGTCATATGCCTTATAAATCTTTGATAATGAGCATTTTGATTTCTCCAATGATTATTCCATTAATTATTTCTGGATCAGCTATTTTCTTTTCTTTAGCTAAAGTAGGACTAGCTTCTTCTTTTATTGGAGTTGTTATGGCTCATATTATACTTGGAACACCTTTTGTAGTCATAACAGTCACCGCCACATTATCTGGGTTTGACGATAGTATTACACGCGCAGCCTCAAGCTTGGGAAGTACTCCAGCAAATACTTT
>JBJLDC010000009.1:0-38678 GCA_045567365.1 Candidatus Pelagibacterales bacterium
ACTTCCATCAATATTTTTATCAACTATAAATGCAAAATCTCTATAAACTTTTTGATAATTGCTCTGTTTAAAAGTAGGCTTATTAGTAGATTTTTTCTTAATAAAAGGAACATCATCTAAAAAAATTTCAAACAAATTGATCCTATTTTTTATTTTATAAAAACTTGAAATTCTAGGATGTATTTCCCCAAAATATCCAACCTTGGTTGTTTTATTTAACATTAGTGTTCCTGATCTACCAGGATGATACCAACTAGGCGCTTCTTTGATTACTTCCAATTTGTTTTTTTGTGGTAAAATATGATTGATTAAGTCAATCATATCTTTTTTTACATCATAGATATCGTATAAGACTTCTTGTTCTTTCCAATTTTTTTTCTGCTTAAAGCCAGATTTAATACCGCAGGCAACGCTAATCTGATCATTTGGATTACAAGATAAAAATTGATTTCCAATTTCAAAAAATGAAAATGTCTCATGGTCTCTTGAAATATTCTTTTTTATAGCACCAATTAAATTAGGGATAAGACTAGGCCTTAAAACATCAAGATCTTCAGAAATCGGATTTAGGATTTTTAAATCTTCTAAATTATTGTAAAAACGACTGTCTCCTGAAGAAGAAAAAGACCACGTGATAAGTTCATTATAAGTTTGTGATGCCAAAAATCGTTTTGCACTAATATTTCTTTTTTGAGACTCACTCAGAATTGATTGGTTAACTTTATTTACTGATCGAATATCCAATGTAGGTAATGAATCGTATCCTTTAATTCTTATAATTTCTTCAGTTAAATCAGCTTCTTCATTTATATCTTGTCGCCAAGACGGTATTTCGCATGAAATTTCATTATCTTTTTTTGAAGTTTTAATTCCAAGATTTTCTAGAATTGTGACAGTTTCTTTTTCATTAATATCTATGCCCAATCTCTTTTTTAAGCGGTCAATATCTAATAAGATTGATTTATCTGATAGAGGAATTTCTCCGGCGAGATTAACTTCACTCAATTCTCCTCCACAAATATCAACTATTAGTTGTGACGCTTTATCTATGCCATGATGAACTGAATTTGGATCTACTCCTCGCTCAAATCTATATCTTGCATCACTTAAAATTGACAATTTTCTTCCTGTTTTTGCTGTATTTACTGGATCAAATAGAGCTGACTCTAAAAACACATTTATTGTATCTGTTGTACAGCCAGTATTTTCACCGCCCATAATACCACCCAAACCTAATACTTTAGATTTATCAGCTATTACGCACATCCCATCTTCTAGATGATATTCTTTCTCATCTAAGGCTTTAAATGATTCCCCTTTTTTAGAAGATCTGACTATTATTTTTTCATCAATCTTATCTGCATCATAAACGTGCAGTGGTCTATTCAAATCAAACATAACAAAATTAGTTATATCAACTAAAGCTGATATAGGTCTAAGGCCAATGGATTGTAATTTATTTTTTAACCAATCAGGACTTTCACAATTTTTAACATTTTTTATGTATCTTCCTGCAAACGCAGGGCATAAATTCTTGTTATCAATTTCGATCTTAATAGATGATTTAAAGCTACCCTTACTAACTTGAATTTGTCTTTCGATTAATTTACCTATTCCAGCAGCAGATAAATCTCTCGCAATACCTGACACGCCAAGACAATCTTGACGGTTTGGCGTAATTCCTATTTCTATCATTGTATCATCTAAACCTGCAATTTCAGCATATGCTTGACCAATCTTTGAATTATCATCAAGCTTTATTATTCCATCGTGATCATCTGAAATACCAAGTTCAAATTCAGAACACATCATTCCAGAGGACTCAACGCCTCTAATTTTAGATACTTTTAGTTTCATTTGAGTAGAGGGAATGACTGAACCAGGAGGCGCATATACAACTTTCATACCTTCTTCAACGTTTTGCGCGCCACAAACCACTTCAACAATGTCTGACCCAATATCAACTTTACAAACTTTTAACTTATCAGCATTTGGATGTTTCTTTTCTTTTTTAACTTGAGCCACTACAAAATTTGAGAAAATTTCACTAGCATTAAGCACATCTTCAACTTCCAAACCAATATTAGTAAGTTGATGAATTAACTCTTTTTCAGATTTTTTTGTGTCTAAATGTTCATTCAACCACGATGTCGTAAATTTCATTATCCTTAACCTCCAAATACCGTAGGAATACTCAGTGGGGAAAATCCATAATGTTGGATCCAATCGATGTCATTTTCAAAAAAAGTTCTAAGATCACTAATTCCATATTTAAGCATTGCTAATCTTTCAATGCCCATACCAAAGGCATATCCCTGATAAATTTCTGGATCAATATTCACGTTTCTTAGAACATTTGGATGAACCATTCCACATCCTAGGATCTCCAGCCAGTCTGATCCTTCACCTATAACTAATTGATTTCCTTTTTTCTTATATCCAATATCTACTTCTGCTGAAGGTTCAGTAAAAGGAAAATGACTTGGTCTAAATCTCATATTAAGGCTATCTGTCTCGAAGAAAGACTTTAAAAATACTTCAAGGCAACCTTTTAGATGGCCCATATTACTCTCTTTATCAATAACAAGGCCTTCAACCTGGTGAAACATTGGCGTATGAGTCTGATCATTATCACATCTAAATGTTTTACCAGGGGCGATAAGACGGATTGGAGGTTTTTGATTTAACATGCTTCTAATTTGTACTGGAGATGTATGAGTTCTCATTACGTTTTGCATCCCATCAGTTTGTGAGTCAACATAGAATGTATCATGCATCTGTCTTGCGGGATGATGCTCAGAAGTATTTAATGCTGTAAAATTATTATAATCTGTTTCAATCTCTGGTCCTTCAGCTACACAAAAATCTAAATCAGCAAAAATTGTAATAACTTCATCAATAACTTGAGTAATAGGATGAATTGTTCCTAAAGAACTTCCAACAGGCAATGTAACGTCAAGGAATTCTGTCTTAATTTGTTTATCTAATATTTGACTATTAATTTCATCAGTTTTTATTTTCACAAAGGATAGGACTGAATTTTTTATGATATTTAATTCTTCTGCATTTTTCTTTCGTTCCTCAGGGTCAAGAGTGCCTAATTCTTTCATGGCTACTGAAATTGAGCCTTTCTTACCTAAAAACTCTTGCCTAAATGACTCGAGTGAATTTAGATCTTTGACATTTTCTTGTGCTGAAAAAACTAATGACTTTATATTTTTGTATTTATCCATTCTAACAAGACAATATCAGATTTAGAATTAAGCGGTAATACTAATCTGAAAATAAGAAAAATTTAAATTACTTATTAGTAGTCTTAGCTTTTTCTACTAGGAATTTAAACGAACTTGGCTCATGCATTGCAAGTTCTGCCAGCATTTTTCTATCAATATCTACGTTCAATTTTTTTAGACCATTTATAAATACTGAATAAGAAACACCCATCTCACGCGCGCCAGCATTGATTCTTTGAAGCCATAGGGATCTAAACTCTCTTTTCTTCACTTTGCGGTCCCTATAAGCATACTGCATTGATTTTTCAACAGCTTGTTTAGCTACTTTAAAAGTATTTTTCCTTCTGCCGCGATAACCTTTAGCTTGCTTAATAATTTTTTTATGTTTTGCGTGTGTAGTAACACCTCTTTTTACTCTTGCCATAAACTCTCTTAATTAAATATTTTTATCCGTATGGTAAAAATTTTTTTACAATACGAGCATCCTGGTCAGACAGAATTGTCGAACCTCTTTGATTTCGAATTTGCGCATTTGTGCGCTTAATCATGCCATGAGCTTTACCAGCCTGATATGATTTAACTTTACCAGAGGCTGTTAATTTAAACCTCTTACTAGCGCTTTTCTTTGTTTTTAGTTTGCTCATATTGATAATATTTGCGTGTTATAGCGTTTTGCCTAAAAAAAAGCAAAATCTTTTTAACTTAGAAATTCCTGACGTTTATTGCTCAGTTAGCGACGAAAATCATTGTAAATTGTCGACCTTCAAGCTTAGGCTCCTGCTCTACTTTGCTTACAGAGCCCATATCCTCTCTTATTCGGCCCATAAGATTATGGGCTAAGTCATGATGCTCAAATTCTCGACCTTTAAAACGAAGTGTAAATTTCACTTTATCTCCAGCTGAAATAAATTTTTGTGCAGCTTTTACCTTAAAATTATAATCATGTACGTCAATACCAGGTCTCATTTTGACCTCCTTTAAGGTAATTTCTTTCTGCTTCTTCTTAGCGGTACTAGCCTTCTTCTGAGCTTGATATTTAAACTTGCCAAAATCTAAAATTTTACAAACAGGTGGATCCACATTTGGAGAAACTTCTACTAAGTCAAGTCCAGCTTCTGTTGCTTTTTGAATTGCCTCCTGGGTATTTATAACACCTAAGTTCTCACCTTTTTCATCAATTAATCTAACTGTGTCTGTTGTGATTCTTTCATTGACTCGGAGTTTTGGTTCTTTCTTATTTGATTGAAACCTATTATTATTTTTTTGAACTACTATTTTAAACTCCTGTACTTACTTTAATGACCTGGGATAATACATTTTTTTTCAAAAAAATCAGTTAAATTATCAAGTTTTATTTTTTCCTGATCTTTACTGCCAAATGTCCTGAGGGTTACAGATTTCTCTTCCATTTCTTTTTTTCCTACAATCAATAAAAAAGGAATTTTTTGAAGTGAGTTTTCTCTTATCTTATAACTTATTTTTTCGTTTCTTAGATCCATTTCAACTCTGAAACCTGAGCTTTTCAATGTTTCTTGTATTTCCACAGCATAGTCATCAATTTCAGATGTAATTGGAGCTACAACAGCTTGAACAGGGCTTAGCCAAAGCGGAAGATTTCCAGCATAATGTTCAAGAAGAATGCCTGTAAATCTCTCTAGTGATCCAAATAAGGCTCTATGAAGCATAACGGGATGATATTTCTTACCATCTTCAGCAATAAAAGTTCCACCTAATCTCTCCGGCATATTTAAGTCAACTTGAAGAGTTCCACACTGCCACTCTCTTCCTATTGCATCTCTCAATACAAACTCTAATTTAGGTCCATAAAAAGCTCCTTCTCCAGGATTAACTATATAATCTAATCCAGTTGCTTCCATGGCTGTTCTAAGAGCCTTTTCAGACTTATCCCATATCTCATCACTTCCAACTCTATTTTCCGGTCTGTCAGAAAACTTGATTGAAACATCTTCAAACCCAAAATCTTTATAGATACTTAAAATCAAATCACAAACTATCTTACTTTCATCAGTAATTTGATCTTCTGTGCAAAAAATATGGGCATCATCTTGAGTAAATGCTCTAACACGCATTAATCCATGCAAAGCTCCAGAGGGTTCGTATCTATGTACTTTGCCAAATTCTGCAACTCGAAGTGGTAGATCTCGATAACTTTTTAAACCCTGTTTGTAAACCTGAACACAACCAGGACAATTCATCGGCTTAAGTGCATAAACTCGATCTTCTCTAGCCTCGGTTGTAAACATGTTGTCTCCAAATTTTTCTAAATGACCAGAAAGTTCCCATAGAGATTTGTCCATGATATCTGGAGTATTAATTTCAGAATATCCAGCTTCATCCTGTCTCTTTCTCATATAATTTATTAGTGACTGAAAAAGTGTCCAACCCTTTGCATGCCAAAACACACTTCCTGGTGCTTCTTCTTGAAAATGAAATAAATCTAATTCTTTTCCAAGCTTTCTATGATCTCTTTTCTCAGCTTCTTCAAGCATATGGAGATAATTATCTAGCTCTTCTTGAGTTTCCCAAGCAGTTCCATAAATTCTTTGTAACATTGGATTATTAGAGTCCCCGCGCCAGTATGCTCCAGCCACTTTAGTTAATTTAAACGCTGTTCCAATTTCCCCCGATGAATTTAAATGGGGTCCTCTACATAAATCAAACCAATCTCCATGGAAGTAAACTTTAATCTCTTCATCAGAAGGAAGACTCTCTATTATTTCAACTTTATATTTTTCACCTTTATCGAGAAAAAGTTTAATTGCATCTTCTCTTGAAAGAACTTTAAATGAAGTCTTAACATCACGCTTTACTATTTCTTTCATTTTTTTTTCAATAATTTCAAGGTCACTATCAGTGAAGGGGTTGTCTCTTGCAAAGTCATAAAAGAAGCCATTTTCAATTACAGGACCAATTGTGACTTGAGTTTCTGGAAATAGTTCCTGAACTGCCATCGCCATTATATGGGCAGTGTCATGTCTTAAAATCTCTATATGCTCTTCATTACTCATTTTAGTAGGTATTATTCACACACTCTATATATCTTCAAGCTGTAAATGTAACTGAATTTTATTAAAAACTTGATTTACAGAAATATCATTTAAATCTTTAGACTCAATTACATCAAAATAATTAGTTTTAATGCTTACTTTACGAGAACTTGTATGGGAGCCAAATAAGGCTAAGCCACTGCAACCTAAATGTGCTGCAATATGAGCAGGTCCAGTATCATTTGAAACAACAAAAAGTGACTCAGATAATATTTTTGCCAACTGAAAAAAATTTGTTGGCTGATTTTGATCTAAAATAATTTGCGCGTCAAATGAAGATGCTTCGAAAACTTCTCCTGGACCTGGAACAATAACTATTTCTATATTTTTATTTTCTTTTCTGATCATGCTTATTAATTCATTATAAAAAGGCCATTTTTTATGTGGTAAATGCTTAGAACAAAATGGAAGAAGAGTTATATATTTTTTAGGAATAATTTCCTTAGGCCAAAAATTATTATCAATTGCCCATGAAAAGTCAGGTTGCATAGTGTAAGTTGGATTTACATTTGAGCGTTCTAATTGAATTTTAAACCTTTCTAGTATTGCAAGTTTATCAAATTCACTTTTTTTTTCTGTTTCTTTTAGAATTGTTCTTGAAGATGACCATATTGAATTTTTAGATATATATTTTCTATAGATTTCTGTTCTATTCGAATTCTGAAAATCGAACACATAAGAGAAATTCAACTTATTTAATTTCTTTTTTAATCTCAAAAATACTAGAGGATTCCATTTTATCTTTCGATCATCTAAGATAATATCATCTATATATGGGCATTTACTCATTAATTCTTGGTATAAAGGGGTAGTCAAAAGTGAAATCTTATAATCAATAAATGAGTTTTTAAGGTCTTTTAAGACTCCACTTATCTGAACGATATCGCCTAATGAACCATGTTTAATAACTAAAATATTTTTCATCAATTATTGACTGATTATTTCTTGATAAAATTCTAATGTCTTCTTGCACATTTTATCTTTTCCATAATGGCTTTTAATGTGCTTGATGGCTGATGCCGACATTTCGTTTGAACAATATGTTTTTTGATCAATCACACTTGAAATTTTTTTCATTAATTCAAATGGTTCTTTAGGGGAATATAAATAACCAGTCTCACCCTCAATTATAGTTTCCTGTGAACCCCCATGAGCACTTGCAATAATAAGCTTGCCCATAGCTTGAGCCTCTATTGACACTCTTCCAAATGCTTCGGGATCAGTTGACGATGAAATTACAATATCTGATAAGGCATAAATTAAATTCATTTTGTTAGTAGGACCATAAAATTTAATTATATGTTGTAAATTTTTATGTCTAATTGAATTCTCTATTTTTTCTTTCAATAATTTATTTTGGTCAGGGCCAAAGAAAAGAACCTCTATATTTAATACTTTTTTTTCTAATAATTGAGAAACTGCATCAACAAGGATTAAATGGCCTTTCCACTCAGTGACCCTAGCTGGTAATAATATTTTAATAGAGTCTTCTTTTAAATCATAATTTTTTATTGCGTTTTTTATATCATTCTTTGAAATTGATTTTGGGTCAAAAAAGTTTAGGTCAATACCTCTTTCAATAGTTTGGATAGGATTTTTTTTAAAACTATAATTTTTATTTATATGATCATAAATAAAATTTGATATTGCTATTGTTCCATTCATTCTGAGCATTACAGAGTTATATAATTTTTTTAAATACCCTCTAAAATTATATGTGCCATGGAATGTTGAAATACATTTTATATCTATAAATTTTGATACAAAAAAAACACTCCATGCTGGAGCTCTACTTCTGACGTGAATAATTTTTATATTGTATTTTTTTATATTGCTAATAATTAAAAAAATATTTTTAAAAATAACAAATGGGTTCTTTGAGTCTACTGGTCCTAGAAGTACTTTTGTACCATTTTTTTCTACTTCTTTAATTTTAGTTCCTGCACTAGTTAAAACATAAGAGTCATAATTATTTTCTATAAGATAGTTTGCTACATCAATACATCCTTGTTCAGCTCCTGATACATTTAAATTGGGAATAACTTGCAATACTGATAATTTTGATTGCATAAAATTGCTCTAATAGTTAAATGCCATATAGTAAAACATTATGAACAATAAAATACATCATTTACAAGACGTAAACAATGAGATGCTTGCGTATTATTTTAATGATTTAAAATCAGATACCACGATATTTTTTTTTGGTGGATATAGTTCAGATATGACAGGTACAAAGGCAACTGCTCTAAATAATTGGACAGAGTCAAATGGTATAAATTATCTAAGATTTGATTATTCTGGACACGGTCAATCATCTGGTGATTTAGGCAAGGGAACTCTATCAAGTTGGTTGGGTGAAGCTGAATTCTTTTTTGAAAAATTTAAGTCAAAGAAAAATATTATTATTGGATCTAGTATGGGTGGATGGATTGCGTTATTAACTGCACTTAAAAATATAGATGTTAATGGACTTATTGGCATTGCCTCAGCTCCAGATTTTACAAAAAATGAGTGGGATAAACTCTCGGAGACAGAAAAAGAAGAATTTAAATCAAATGGTTCAATTTTATTTCCTGATGATGATTATGGAGACTATGAAGTTTTTTATGAATTTGTTAAAGATGGTTTTCAACATGAAATACTAAATGATAAAATAGAGATTACTTGCCCAGTTAGACTATTGCACGGCAAATTAGATAAAGTTATTGCTTATAATGTTTCTGAAAAAATAATCGAACAATTATCTACTTCAGATAAATCTCTTACGATTATTGAAGATGGTGATCATAATTTATCAAGACAAGAAGATTTAGAAATTCTATTTACAAAAGTAAAAGAGCTTATCTAATCTTATGTCTAAAAGTTTCTCATCTGAATTTAATAATTATAGTTTATTAGTGTTTCTTGGGGCTGTTTGGGCGGCATCATTTGTGGCAATAAAATTTTCAAATGAAATCTTTAATCCAATTGAAGTAGGCTTTTATCGAACATTTATTGGGTCACTTTTCTTATTTTGTGCTGTGAAGCTTAGAAAAGGATCAATAAACATAATAAGTAAAAATACGAAAACTTATAGTCTTGTTGGTCTTTTAAATGCATCTGTACCATTTACACTTTTACCATATGGATTAATTTCTTTACCAAGTAATATTGGAGTTATAATTTTATCTGCAAACCCCTTTTTAGCTCTTGTATTGGCTCATTATTTTACTATTGACGAAAAACTCTCTTTGAGAAAAGTGATAGGAAGTATAATAGGATTTTCAGGTGTAATTTTTGCTGTTGGTGTTGAGGTATTTGTTAGTGATTTGGACTCACTTATTGCAGCATTAGCAATTTACATTGGAGCTTCAAGCTATGTGATTTCAAATCTTATAATAAGAAAAATTTCAAATTTGCCATCTGATATGGTTACAATGAATACTTTATTTTGGGGTACTATATGGCTAATTCCTCTGATGCTAGTATTTGGAAACTTTCAAAATATAGAGTTTAAATGGATACCATTTCTAGCATTATTATACCTGGGCATCATACCAACTGGATTTGCTTTTAGTTTACGCCAAGTATTAATAAGAAATGCTGGATCTACATTTATGATGCAGGTCGGATATATAATTCCAGTATTTGGAGTATTTTATGGATGGCTTTTACTTGGTGAGAAAGTAGGTTATTCATTAATAATTTCAGTGGCACTCGTCATCACTGGAATAAGCATAAGTCGTATTCAAGTAAATAAAAAAACCTAAAATTTATTTTAATTAAAAATCCAGTAAGAAAATAAAATTATTAAAGCTACAAAAATTAAAAAAAAGATCTGAATTTTTGTATTTAAATAAAAAGGTTGTTGTGGACGAGATTTTCCATACTTATTATCTAAAACCTCATTAGCTGTAGTAGTTTTTTCACTAAATAAGCCCAGTCTTCCTATCTGTAGGTATCTTTCCTGACGAGAGTGTTTTAATTCGTTTCCATGTTGATTCGAGAGAACATTTAAGCAGTTCTCGATCGCATCACCAGTATTATTTATTGTAACTAAGTGATGTCTGTGAGCGCCACCAATTGGTTCAGGAATTATTTTATCAATTACATCAATTTTAAGCATATCTGATGCAGTTAACTTTAAAGCTTCTGCTGCCTCTGCAGTTTTAGAAGTATCTTTCCATAATATTGATGAGCACCCCTCTGGAGATATTACAGAATATACTGAGTTTTCGAGCATAAGAACATTGTTTCCAGTACCGATTGCAACGGCACCACCTGATCCACCTTCACCAATAATTACTACAACTATCGGAACACCAAGTGATAGGCAGCATTCAGTCGTTCTTGCTATAGCTTCTGATTGACCTCTTTGCTCAGCACCTAAGCCCGAATAAGCGCCAGGAGTATCCACAAAAGAAATAACAGGAATGTCAAAATGTTCGGCAAGTTTCATTAGTCGTTGAGCTTTTCTATAGCCTTCTGGTTTTGGCATTCCAAAATTATGCTCAATTCTTGAGTAGGTATCATGACCTTTTTCATGCCCCATAACTAAAACTGATTGTCCTCTAAACTTTCCAAATCCACCCATAATTGCTTTATCTTCAGAAAATGCTCTATCTCCAGAAAGTGGATAAAAATCTGTTATAAGATTTTCGACATAATCTCTTGTCTTTGGTCTTTGAGGGTGTCTAGAAATTTGTGTTCTTTGCCAGGGAGTAATACTTGAAAAAATCTTCTCGTATGAAGTATTTATTTGATTTTCAATCTCTTGTATTTCGTCAACTAGGAGATCAGATGGATTACTCTCATTTAAACTTTTCAGTTCTAAAATACGTGAATCTAATGATTCTATTGGCTTTTCAAAATCTAAATATGTATTCATAGATTTAATTATGCCATTTAACTTTGAGACTCGATTAATTCAGTTTGTGTAATTATTTGTTCAGCTTGTCTGACAGAGGCCGCATCAATTAATTTTCCATTCAATGTTGCCGCTCCCGCACCTGACTCCTGTGCACTTTTCATGGCTTTTAAAATCTCTCTTGCTTTTGTTACTTCTGCTTCAGGTAAGGTAAATACTTCATTAGCTAGATCAACTTGACTTGGATGAATAGCCCATTTTCCTTCACAGCCTAAAATTGCTGTTCTTTTTGCATGTGCAATAAAACCATCAGGATCTGAAAAGTCTCCAAAAGGACCATCAATTATTCTCAGTCCATGTGCACGACCAATTGTTGTCATTTTAGAAACAGGATAATGCCATAAGTCATTCCAATGTTTTTCTCTATTTCCATCTATTTCATCTGTAAGGGTCACATAGTCTGGATTTGGACCACCTATATTAGTCGTTCTCATTCGAACAGATGCAGCATAGTCAGCATATCCAAAATGAAGTGACTCTATTCTTTTGCTTCCAGTAATAATATTATCTAAATTTGTAATTCCTAGTGAAGTCTCAACAATTAATTCAAATCCAATTTTTTTATTTCTTTCAATCTTATTTTCAATTTGTGTAACCAACATATCAATTGCATAGCAGTCTTCGGGGACACCTACTTTTGGTATCATTATTAAATCAAGCCTTTCGCCAGAATTTTCCATAACATCGATTACATCTCGATAACAATAAGTTGTATCAAGACCATTAATCCTAATAGAAATTGTTTTTTTTGCCAAAATCAAAATCATTAAGTGCTGAAATGATATTTTTTTTGGCCTGATCTTTATCTTGGGGAGCAACTGCATCCTCAAGGTCAATGCAAATTACGTCTGCATTACTGCTGACGGCCTTTTCAAAAAGTTCAGGCTTAGATCCTGGTACAAAAAGCTCAGATCTATTTAACCTTGTTCTTACTGTTTTTAATTCTGAAAAACTCATTGTTTATTTGATTATCATCTAAGTTTTAAAATATCAAGTAAATATAGATATCAATTGATTTCAATTTTAGATAATGGATGATTGTCTGATACTAGTTTTTTAAGCCTATCTTTTAGTACATGAGTATAAATTTGAGTGGTCGATATATCCGCATGACCCAACATTTGTTGTAATGATCTTAGGTCTACACCATTTGCAAGAAGATGAGTGGCAAATGCATGCCTTAGTTTATGAGGACTTATTTTAATATTATTTAAATTAACTCTTTCACATAAAGTTTGCAGTAATTGATTAAACCTCTGTCGCGTTATATGGCCTTTTGAAGATTGCTTTGAAGGAAATAGCCATTTTGACTCTGAGTCATTATTTAAAAATTTGTTTCTTATTTTTAAAAAGTCTTTGATTTTATCCTCTGTATTTTCACTAATTGGCACTAGTCTCTCTTTATTACCTTTTCCTTGTACTAGAAGAAAATTTTTCTCTGCATATGTTGCTGATAATTTCATTTCAACAAGTTCTGAGACTCGAATACCAGTAGCGTATAATATTTCAATCATTGTATTCAATCTAATTCCATTTATTGACTGATCTTCACGTGAGGATTTAATTAATTTTTCAACTTGATCAACTGATAAAATTTTAGGTAATTTTTTTATTTGCTTAGGAAGATCTAATTCATTAATAGGATTTCTTTTGATCATATTTTCTTCTAGTAAGAATATAAAAAAATGACTCAATGCAGACATCTTTCTTGAGATCGTTGATTTTTCTAAACCTTGAGTTGTAAATTTTGATGTAAATTTTTCAATATCAATTGATGTAATTTCATTTATTTTTTTTTTATTTTTTTCAAGAAAAACTAAAAACTGAAGAATGTCATTTTTGTATGAAATTCTAGTGTTTACTGCCAAACCTTTTTCAGAAGCAAGTACTTCTAAAAAGTTTTCAAGGATGAGATAGTTGTTCACTTTTGTTAGATTAAATTATTAGCAAAATATTCAAATAAAAATTCATCTGTAAATGAAGGATTAATCACTTCAAGAGTTTTAATTATAGAAAATAAGGCATAAAGATCTTTTGAGTGCTCATTATTGTTACCGTAGATAATACTTGATAATAGAATTGCCTCCCCAACACTGATATCTTTAATTTGATTTAAGTACTCAATGAGCTTGATATTTATAGTTATGCCAGAAGTTCTACTCATATCATTTTTTGATCTCCAGAATTCGAGAAATTGATTTTCTTGTCTTAAAGAGAAAAATTTTGCAATTATATTTTTATCTAGATCATCTAGGCTTTCTAAGCTTACATAATTCTCAGCATTATTTAAAACGCTTGATTTAATTTGATCATCATCATTCTTTAAAAATAAATAAAACTTTATTTTTTTTATGATTTCTTTTGACTCTTTATCAAATGTAAGTACGTCCAACCACTCGTTACATTTTTCAATATCATTATTAATCAATAAAATTACACAAATTGGAAGAACATCATTTTTATAAGATTGTTTAGGAGTGATAATTTTAGCCTTATCATAAACCAAGTTAGCGCTATTCAAGAGTAATTTCTGCGATCCCATTTCATCAACATACAAACTAAGTAATTTAGGAAGTTTACTCTGATCAGAAGTACTTCTTATTAAATTGTAAATTCCCACTCTTTTCTTCATTGAAGACTCCATATTTAAGTAGTCAACTGATGTATTTAAATTTGAGCCTGTAAAATACTGCTTATATATATCTCCAAGAACACTGGATTCTAAGGTACTTGTAGATAATAAGTTTTCTGCCAAAACAACCTTCTTATCTTCTGCTTTTAATTTTGAATAAATAAAGAATAATTGTAATTCGAGTGGAGAATTTTCATCTATGTACTCTGAAAAATCAATTCCTAAATTTGATATTAAATTAATTTTCTTAATATCTAGATTTTTTATTCTTTTTAAATCAATTTCTGTCTGGTTTATGTATGAATAATAAATATACAATAAATCTTGATCGGCAATATCTTCTTCTATCAAAAGCGAAATCATCAAATCTAATGCTGGTAAATTATTTGACATTGCTTTGCAGAAAGAATTTATTTCTAATTTAAATTTACCTTCAGATATTTGATTATCTAATCTACAGATTGATTTATAATCTCCATTAATTAATTTTGAAGTAATATATTTATTAATAAGATCGTCATTTAAATCATCTTCAGGAATCAAACCGAAAAGTTTTTCAATTTCATTATAGTTTGCGGCTTTTTCCAAATAAGCAATTTTAAGATCGAAAAATATTTTTTCATTTTTGTTTTTTTGTACTGGAGGATTTGAGATCGTTAATAAAGACTTATTAATTAATTTTTTTAAAACAGTATTTCTTGAATCAGGTGGAACTTTATTTAATAAATATTCAATTTGATCAAAATTTGAATTTTTCCAAACTCCAATTGAGAACCCACCGTTAGATTCATCATAAACTCCAATACTATCTAAGTTTGAAGCATTAATTTTACTTTGGTCTATTTCTTCTTCAGCGTTGATAATATTGTTAGTTGAAACAGAATTTAATTCCTTTTTCTTGTCTTCATCTTTGCTTAGTAAGGAATTGTTTTCCCATAAATCCAAGGGTTTTTTATCATTTTCTTCAGCATAAATAGTATTAATTGAAAATATTATAATTACCGATACTACAACAGCAGTAAATATGTATAATAGGAAATTATTTCTAATGAAATTTGTTTTAATATCTTCCATATCGCTCCCTTGTAACAGATTAAACTAACGCTGTGAAATTTTATCACATTTAATACTGCAAAAATGTCAAAATTTAGATGAAAAATAATGTATCAAATATTGTTTTATTGGGTCATATGGGCTCAGGTAAGTCCACAATTGGCAAGAGCTTAGCAAAAAAACTTTCCATTGACTTTGTTGATTCAGATTATGAAATTGAAAAACATACTAATAGTAAGATTGGGGAAATTTTTTTAAATCAAGGGGAAAATCGATTTAGAGAAATTGAAGAGAATATCATTAAACAGATATTTGACTCGAAGGAAAAAAAAGTGATTGCATTAGGTGGTGGTTCATTTGAGAATAAAAATATCAGAACGCTAATAAAAGGAAGAAATATTAGTATCTGGTTAAAATGTAATATTAATATTTTAGTTGAAAGATTAAAAAAAAATAAAAATAGACCTTTGTTAATTGGAAAAAATATTAAATCTGAAATAATGAAACTTGATAAAATTAGAAAAATTAATTATGAAAGTGCTAACTTTCATTATGATGTTTCAAAAAAACAAAAAAAAATAATTTTAAAAGAATTAGCAGAATATATTGAAAGTATTGTATGAAAAATAAAAGATTAAATATATCTACTTTAAATAAAAATTATCCTATTATTATTGGAGCTAATACTTTTAAAAATTTTCGAAAAAATATATCTCCTTATATCAATAATAATAAAATTTTTATCTTAACTGATAAGAATATTAATAAAATATTCAAAAAAGATTTAGAAAACATAAAGAAAGATAAAAAAATTTCAGTTGATATCATTGTTATTGGAACAGGTGAAAAACAGAAAAATATAAAAAATATAAATTCAATATGTAACACTCTATTGAAAAAAAATATCTCAAGAGATGATACAATAATTGCTTTGGGTGGTGGAGTAGTTGGAGATATTACTGGCTTTGTATCAAGTATTGTTTTAAGAGGAATTAACTATATTCAAATTCCAACGACATTATTATCACAAGTTGATTCTTCAGTTGGAGGAAAAACAGGCATCAACTCAGAATATGGTAAAAATTTAATTGGAAGCTTTTACCAGCCATCTTTAGTTTTAATTGATATTAATTTTTTAACAAAATTGAATAATAGAGAAATGACAGCTGGTTATGCAGAAATAGTAAAGTATAGTCTAATATTTGATATCAAATTCTTTAATTGGCTCATTATTAATGGGAAAAGAGTAATGAATAAAAATAAAGAAGCATTGACTCACGCAATATTTCAAAGCTGTCAGTGTAAATCTAAGATTGTAAGTCTTGATGAAAAGGAGAAAAATATAAGAGCCTTACTAAACTTTGGTCATACTTTTGGTCATGTCATTGAGCAAACGAATTCATACAAAACAAACATTAATCATGGAGAAGCTGTGGCTATGGGAATGATAATGGCATCAAAATTATCATCAGCAATGAATTTAATCTCAATAAATGAATTAAATAAAATAATTAATCATTTTAAGTTGCTAAATTTACCAACTCAAATTCCCAGATCTCTGAGAAAAAATCTTTCAATAAAAAAATTTATTGATGTTATGAATAAAGATAAAAAAACAAAAAATAATAAAATTAATTTAATTTTACTAAAGAAAATTGGTAAAGCTTATCAAACTAACAAATTTGACTCTCAATTACTAAAAATTATTATAAAAGATTCTATTACTTAATTATGTTTTTTGAATTAATTATACTTTTTATCTCAATTCTTTTACTTCTAATTCTTTCAGGTTTTTTTTCAGGATCTGAAACTGCTTTAACTGCTAGTACAAGAAGTCGTTTAACTGGCCTTAGCAATAAAGGTCATAAAAATGCTAAAACTGCGATTGAGCTCTTAAATAAGAAAGAGTCTCTGATTGGCGCAATTCTTTTAGGCAATAATTTAGTTAATATTTTAGCATCCGCTTTGGCAACAAGCCTTTCAATTAAAATTTTTGGAGATACAGGTGTAGCGTATGCTGTAATCATAATGACGGCACTAATTGTAATTTTTGCAGAAATACTTCCTAAAACCTATGCTTTAACTAACTCAGAAAAACTTGCTCTTACTGTTAGTCCTATTTTTAGACCTATTGTATATCTTTTATGGCCTGTAACCTGGATGATGGAAAAAATAGTTTTCTTTATTTTAAGTATTTTCAAAATAAAACTTGAGAAAAATATGAGAGTTCTATCAGTAGAGGATGAGATTAGAGGTACTCTGGATCTTCATCACAAGGAGGGCAGGTTATATAAGTCAGATAAAGATATGGTTACAGGTGTTCTTGATTTAGCTGAAGTAACCGTAGAAGATGTGATGGTCCACAGAAGTAATATGTTTACGGTTAATATAGATGATGATCCCAAAAAAATTCTTAATTCAGTAATTAATAGCTCTTTTACTAGAATACCAGTTTGGCAAAATAATGATGAGAACATAATTGGAATTATTCACTCTAAACATTTATTGAAAATTATGAGTCAAAATAGAGATATTACTCGTTCAGATATGATGCAATCTTTAATTAAACCATTATTCATTCCTGAAACTACATCTTTAAAAGAACAATTAAAAATGCACTTAAATACTAAAAAGAAATTAGCAATCGTTGTTGATGAATATGGTGTTCTTATGGGAATGATTAGTTTAGAGGATATAATGGAAGAAATAGTTGGGGATATCACAGATGAGATAGATGAAGGACTTACTACAGTAGTTAAGAATGAAGATGGAACTTTAACTATAAATGGTGGCACGGAAATAAGAGATATTAATAGAATTTATAATTGGGATTTACCAGAAGAAGAAGCGAATACTCTTTCAGGACTTATAGTTCATGAGTCCAGATCATTTCCTACAGAGGGTCAAGTTTTTAATTATTACGGTTTCATTTTTGAAATTTTAGAAGTAAAAGATAATTTAATTCATAAAATTAAAGTATCTTCATTTAATTAATCATACTCATCTGGAGTATAAAGTTTAAATCTAATTGAATGTAGGTTATCACGAATTTCATTTTTAAGTATTTGATGGATTTTTCTCTCTCTTTGAATCTTACTCATATTTTGAAAATCTTTTGAAACTACTATAAGAGTAATGTGGGAAGTATCTCCCCTTGAGCCATTGTCATAATGATTTTTATGTTGATCTGAAAAATCAATAATTTTAAGAAAATGAGTATTTAGTTGCAGATTTATTTTTGAAATAATAGTTTCTTTGATGTTCATTTGATATAAATATTTATATTAAAATTATCATAAAAATGAAAAAAAATCAGTGTTACATAGATGGATGTGAGAACAACGCTGAATTTAAAGCTCCATTATCACCAGATAAATTAAACACTTACATTTGGTTTTGTTATGAACATATCAAAGAATATAACAAAAAATGGAATTATTTCTCAAATATGTCTGCAGATCAGATCGAAGAATTCATTGAAAATGATATCATTGGCCATCGTAAAACAAAGAAAATGGGCACATACAGTGTTGATTATGCTGAAAAAGTTGAAAAAATCATGGATTCTTTGAATTCGTCCTATTTAGGTATTGATAAAAATAATCTAAACCCTAATTTGTATAGCTCTAAGTATTTAAACGCTCTTGCGGTACTTGGTATAGATAATAAAAATGCTTCAATTGAGGAGATTAAATCAAGTTTTAAAAAAATTGTAAAAGAACTTCATCCAGATACTGTTGGCAACGATAAAAGTAAAACTGATAAACTAACGAAAGTTCTTGAGTCTTATAAAACACTAAAGGAATACTATGAACAATTTAAACGACCAATTAATAAGTAAGCCAGATATTTCAATCTCCGTTAATCAGGCTTTTGGAATCGATACTGATCTTCATGTCGATGGTTTTTCAGAAAAAACTGAGCATGTTCCAGATATTGATAGTAATTATTGTTTTGATAAGTCTACTACAATGGCGATTCTTGCAGGTTTCAAATATAATCGAAGAGTAATGATCCAGGGTCTGCATGGAACTGGAAAATCAACACATATCGAACAAGTAGCGGCACGATTAAATTGGCCTTGTATTAGGATCAATCTCGATAGCCATGTAAGTCGAATTGATCTTATTGGAAAAGATGCAATTGTTCTTAAAGATGGAAAACAGATTACTGAATTTCAAAATGGAATATTGCCTTGGTCACTTCAAAATCCTACCGCGTTAGTTTTTGATGAATACGATGCAGGAAGACCTGATGTCATGTTTGTTATTCAAAGAGTATTAGAAACTGATGGTAAATTTACCCTTCTTGACAAAAATACTGTCATTCGTCCAAATCCTCATTTTAGATTGTTTGCTACAACCAATACAATTGGATTAGGAGATACGACTGGACTATATCATGGAACTCAACAAATAAATCAAGGACAAATGGACCGATGGAATATTGTAACAACTCTTAATTATTTAGAGCTTGAGAAAGAAAAAATAATTATTGAAAGTAAAGTTCCAGCATTTGCTGAAAAAGAAAAATCTGAAATATTAGATTTGATGATTAGAGTTGCTGATCTAACCAGAAAAGGATTGGCTAATGGTGATATATCTACAGTAATGAGTCCTAGAACAGTTTTAACTTGGGCTGAAAATTCTGAAATATTTAATTTTGATTATAATTTGAGCTTCCAACTTACTTTTCTTAATAAATGTGATGAGAGTGAAAAACCAATAATTTCTGAATATTATCAGAGATGTTTTGGAGAAGAAATTGGAAATACGTCATCATTAACTAATTTAAGGTAGTGAAAGAAGACCTCATTACAGAGTTCAAAAAAGCTATTACTTCTACGGTAAAAGCAATCGCCAACAATAAAGATATTGAAGTAGTTTTTGATAATAACGCTTTCAAATCGGAAAACACTATTGTTCTGCCAAAAATTGATAATGAAAACGATCTTGAGTTCCTATCTTCCATAAGAGGCAATGCAGATAATCAGGCATTAATGTATCGATTTCATGATAAAGAAACTTTCGAGCTGATGTCGCCCACAGGACATAAAAATAAAGAAATATATGAGGTTCTTGAGAATACTCGAATTCAAATTCTTGGAAGTAAGATTATGAGAGGTGTTAAGTCAAACTTGTTTTCTTTATATGAAAAAAAATGTAGTGAGAATCAGATGTTTGAAGCTAACGAACAGTCTGACATTGATATTCAAAACGCACTTGATTTTTATTTGAGAAAATTAGCTGGAAAAAATCTCACACCACATTCAAAAAATAAAGCAATCTCAATGTGGTATCAGTGGTTTGAAAAAAAAATTGGAAACTCTTCGAAAAAGCTTATCGACTCTATTGATAATCAAGTTGAATTCGCTAAAGCAGTCAATCAAGTTATCGAAGAATTAAATTATTATGATCAAAAAGATGAAAAGAGTGAGTCTAATAATGAGGATGAAAAAAATAATAATATTGATCAATTAGAGAACAATGAAACTAACGAGATGGAGAACCAATCATCGTTAGATCAAGATGAGACAGCAGAGAGTGAACAAGAGGTAAGTCTTGAGGAAACAGAAGTTTCATTTGATAAAGATGATGATCAAGATTTATCTGATAGTGATGATGGAAATTCAGAAAATACCACGCCACAATATAAAAATAACTTAAGTTATGAGGAAATATTTAATGATTATCAAAAATATTCAGAAGAATTTGATGAGATCATAACTGCTAATATTCTATGTGAAGATGAAGAGTTAAATAGGCTTAGAAACTATCTCGATCAGCAACTAAAATCATTTCAAACAATAATCTCAAGACTAGCAAATAGATTACAAAGAAAACTCCTAGCTAAACAAAATAGAAGTTGGAATTTTGATCTCGAAGAGGGCTTATTAGACACATCAAGATTGACACGGGTTATAATGGATCCAATGTATTCCCTTTCATTTAAAAAAGAAAAGGACACTGATTTTAAGGACACCGTTGTTTCACTTCTAATTGATAACTCAGGTTCAATGAGAGGTAGACCGATTACTGTTGCAGCTATGAGTGCGGATATCCTTGCTCGAACACTTGAGAGATGTGGAGTAAAAGTTGAAATTCTAGGATTCACCACGAAAGCTTGGAAAGGTGGAAAAAGTAGAGAGCATTGGATGCAAAATAATAAGCCACCTGCTCCAGGAAGACTGAATGATTTAAGACATATAATTTATAAAGCAGCTGATGAGCCTTGGAGGAGAGCAAAAAAGAATCTTGGATTAATGATGCGTGAAGGTCTCTTGAAAGAAAATATTGATGGCGAAGCTTTGTTGTGGGCACATAAAAGACTTCAGTCTAGGTATGAAGCGAGAAAAATTTTAATGGTTATCTCTGATGGAGCTCCAGTTGATGATAGTACATTGTCAGTGAATTCAGGAAATTATCTTGAGAAGCATCTTAGAGGTGTAATAAGTTGGATTGAAAGTAAATCAAATATTCAGTTATTGGCTGTTGGAATAGGTCATGACGTTACAAGATATTATAAAAGAGCTGTAACTATTGTTGATGCAGAGCAACTTGCTGACGTAATGACGGAACAACTAGTAGATTTATTTGAAGAAGATGAAAAAAAGAAAAAAAGAACTATGAACTAGTTTTTTCTGAGAGCTTGATAATAACTTTCTGATATTTTTTAGCTTTAGGAGATAACTCTTTGCATTTAGTTCTAATTAAAAATTCGTCAATACCTCCGTACTTACTTACAGTTCTAACTGAAGAAGCGGCAACATTTAGCCTAAGATTTTGATTTAAAATCTCACTTTTAAAAGTAACTGATTGAATATTTGGAATAAATTTACGCTTAGTCTTATTGTTGGCTTTACTTACGTTGTGGCCAAATTGTACTTTTTTTCCTGTTAAATCACATGCTCTAGTCATAGTAAATGCTTGATAATGTCTAAAGATAATATTGTCAACATCTATATCTATTTCAAAAATTTATCTATGAAATGATCTGAAACATCATAAATACTAATCTCTCCTTTGATAACAGCCTTTGTCATATCAAGTAATTCAGTATCATTGCCTACCTCAAGATCAAGTTTAGACTGAATTTGATTTCTGATCTCTTCCTTAATCCAATAACTTAGTTGGTTTTCTCTTCTAACATCAAAAATTTTATTCAACCTATTAAACTTAATAATTTCATTTATTGTATCAATAACACTGTCCATTCCCTGTTGTTCAATTGAAGAAACCAGTAAAACTTCTTTAGATGCTTGGTTATCTTGTTTAGAATAAAAGCTTAAAGCTGATTTATAATCTGATGCAGTTTTTGATGCTTGTAATTTTAAGTCGCCATCATTTTTATTAACAATAAAGATATCGGCATACTCTGTTATTCCTTTTTTAATTCCTTGCAATTCGTCGCCAGATCCTGGTCCAATAATAAGTGTAAAAATATCAACTAAGTTTGCCGCCATAGTTTCTGATTGTCCAACGCCAACCGTCTCGATGAAAATAAAATCATATCCTGCAGCATCAAGGATAATAGATGCTTCTCGCGTACCATAAGATACACCTCCAAGTGATCCTTTTGATGGTGTAGAGCGTATAAATGTATTCTGGCTTTTTGAAATTTCACTCATACGAGTCTTGTCACCCAATATAGAGCCTCCTGTGAGGTTTGATGAAGGATCTATTGCTAATATTGCAAGTTTGTAATTTTTATTGACCAAATATGTACCAAAAGATTCAATAAAAGTTGATTTACCAACGCCAGGAGGTCCAGAAAAACCTACGCGAATAGAGTGACCCGGATGATTAATTAAGCTTGAAATAAGTTGCTTGCTCTCCTCTTTATCGTTTGGATTGGATGACTCTACTAATGTTATAGCTTTAGCTATCGAGGCACGATCATTATTTAATACCTTTTTGACTAATTCCATAGTTATTGATTATTTTTATCAGATATTAGATCAATTACTTTTTCAGCAGATTCAATAATATTTGATCCTGGGCCAAAAATTGCAGAAATATTTTTTTCATATAAAAAATCATAATCTTGCTCAGGGATCACTCCTCCAACAAAAACGATGATTTTATTTTCAGGATCTAATTCTTTTAATGAGTTCATTAACTGTGGGACCAATGTCTTATGCCCGGCAGCTAATGTGGACACACCAATTGCGTGTACATCATTTTCAACAGCATCCTTTGCTACATCTTTTGGTGATTGAAATAATGGACCCATATCAATATCAAATCCGATGTCTGCAAATGATGTAGCAACAATTTTTGCACCTCTATCATGCCCATCTTGACCCATTTTGACGACTAATACTCTGGGTCTTCTTCCATATGATTTTTCAAAATCTTGAATTTTTTTTGTTACATGCATAAATTCTTCATTCCCTTCAAAATACTTTCCATATACACCCGATACACCAACCGAAGTTGCATAGTGACGACCAAAAACATTTTCTAATGCTTTTGAAACTTCACCAATAGTAGCTCTATTTTTTATTGCTTTTACTGTTGAATATAGAAGGTTATTTCCGTTCTTAGCATCCTCAGTCAATTCATTAAGAGATTTCTCAAGCTTTATATTATCTCTGGAACTCTTAAGTAAGTTAATTTTTTTAATTTGGTCCTCACGAACTTTTTCATTATCAATTACCAATACATCTATCTTAGGCTCTTTTGGGTTTTGAAATTTATTTACACCTACAACCACCCTATCACCAGAATCAATTTTTGCTTGTTTTTTGGTTGCCGACTCTTCAATCTTTAATTTTGGGATACCTGCATTCACTGCTTTTGTCATGCCTCCAAGCTCTTCCACTTCTTGAATCATTTCCCATGCTTTTGATGCAACTTCATCTGTTATTTTCTCAATAAAATATGAACCGGCAAGTGGGTCTACAGTATTTGTGACTCCAGTTTCATTCTGTAAAATTAATTGAGTATTTCTAGCAATCCTAGCTGAAAATTCTGTAGGTAGCGCTATCGCTTCATCAAATGAGTTTGTGTGAAGACTCTGCGTGCCTCCAAGAACTGCTGACAAAGCCTCGTAGGAAGTACGAACAATATTATTATAAGGATCTTTTTCTGTAAGTGAAACACCTGAGGTTTGACAGTGCGTTCTTAGTGTTAATGATTTCTCATTTTTAGCACCAAAATCTTTCATAATTTTATACCATAGAGTTCTAGCGGCCCTTAGTTTTGCAATTTCCATAAAGAAATCAGTTCCTATTGCAAAGAAAAATGAGAGTCTTGGAGCAAAATCATCAATGTCTAATCCTTTAGACAGAGCAGCTCTTACATACTCTATCCCATCAGCAAGTGTGTATGCGAGTTCAAGAACATTATCTGCTCCAGCCTCTTGCATATGATAACCTGAAATTGAAATAGAATTAAATTTGGGCATTTCTTTAGAAGTATATTCAATTATGTCAGCAACTATTCTCATTGATGGATCTGGTGGATAAATGTAAGTATTCCTCACCATAAATTCTTTTAAAATATCATTTTGAATTGTTCCTGATAAATCTCTGACAGCAACCCCTTGTTCCTCACCTGCTACAATAAATGATGCAAGAATTGGCAACACTGCACCATTCATAGTCATTGAAACTGACATTTGATCTAGTGGTATTCCATCGAATAAAATCTTCATATCTTCAACTGAGTCAATAGCTACTCCAGCTTTACCAACATCTCCCATTACTATTTCATCATCAGAGTCATAACCTCTATGAGTTGGTAAATCAAAAGCAACCGACAAACCCTTCTGTCCTGCTTCTAGATTTTTACGATAAAAATTATTTGACTCTTCAGCGGTCGAGAAACCTGCGTACTGTCTTATCGTCCATGGCCTATTTACATACATTGACGCTTTAGGTCCTCTTGTATAAGGATCGTGACCTGGTAAGGATCCTGCATCAACGAAGTTAAGATTTTTTATATCTTCTTCTATATATAGAGGCTTGATCCCTATATCTTCATCAGTGTTGATTAAAAAATCATCAGCGCTTGAAGTCTTAGTTTCAGCCTCAAATTTCTTCTTCCAATCAGTAAGCTGATCATTTTTATTATTTTTTTTATCCATTAAAGTGACTTTTCAATTAGTAATTAGATGTTATATATATCTTAATAAAAATAATAAAATATTAGAATATTCAGTGAACATATGATGTTAGTGATTCGGACTTATTCTCTACACCTTTTGTTCTAAAACTAATACAACATATTGTACTCAATTTATAACAAGCAACAATAAATTTATGTTCGAAAAATTAAAATCAGCCTTTAAATCAAAAGTAGAAACAGAAGAACCATCATTTGATACTCTACAAATCTCAATATCAGCACTTTTAATTCAAACTGCAGCCTATGATGGGGTTTTTGATGATATTGAAAAAGAAAAAATAAAGTCCCTTCTGAAGAAATATTTTGATTTGACTAATGAAAAGCTTGAAGAGCTGTTTTCACTATCTCTTATAATCAATGATGACTCAAATGATATTCAACAGTTCACGAGAAAACTAAATGAAAACTTAGATTATGATGAGAAATTAGAAATTATTGAGATGATGTGGAAAATCATAATTGCAGATGGGCGAATTGATGATTATGAAAATAGCTTAATAAGAAAAATATCAGGCCTACTTTACGTTCAAGACTCAGATGTAGGTAAGATAAAAAACAAAAATTAATTTTTAATGACGTATCTTGTTAACGAAAAATGTATTAAGTGTAAATTTACAGACTGTGTTGAGGTTTGCCCAGTAGATTGTTTTTATGAAGGTGAGAATATGCTGGTAATTAACCCAGATGAATGTATAGACTGTGGTGTATGTGAACCTGAATGTCCTGTTGATGCAATCATAGCTGATACAGAAGATGAAAATGGAAAATGGGCTGAAATTAATCAAAAATATTCAGAATTGTGGCCAAATATAAATGAAAAAAAAGAACCTCCAGTAGACTCAGGTAATTTTGAGAATGAAGAAAATAAATATGATAAATATTTCAAAGAAAATCTAGAAAACAAAAGGGCAATATGAAGAAAAAAACTTTAAAGAAAAAATCTATATCTATCAAAAAAAAATTAGTCTCAAAAAAAAAGGCCACTCCAAAAAAGAAAAAAAAGGGTATTAAAAAAAAGAAGGTAGCAGTAATTAAAAAGAATACTACTGTAATTAAAAAAAAGAAGGAATCTAAGAAAAAAAAGTCTCTAAAGGAAAAAGACTTAAAAAATAATAAAGAGACTAAATCATTATCAAAATCAAAGCTTCCAATCGCTTCAAAACCTTCTGAAAAAAAAGTAAATAATCGTCTTATCAATCCGTCTCATTACCAAGCCAAAAAAGTAAAAAAAGTACTTGAGATTAAGGCAATCAAAGAAAAAAAAGTTAAAAAGATATTTAGCACAAAAGACTACGTCGTATACCCAACCCATGGTGTAGGATGTGTAATTGATATTGAGAAAAGAGAAGTTGTTGGTCAAAACCTTGAGATGTATGTAATTGAGTTTATAAGAGATAAACTTGTACTTAGGGTTCCGGTAGAAAAAGCAAAAGCTTTGAATCTTCGTAAAGTGTCTAAACCATCAAAGATACAATCTGTAATGAAAATACTTGCTCAAAAAGCAAGGATTAAAAGAACAATGTGGAGTCGAAGAGCTCAAGAGTACGATCAAAAAATAAACTCTGGTGATATTGAACAAATCGCAGAAGTTGTGAGAGATTTAAATAGAGCAAATAACCAGATTGAGCAATCTTATAGTGAGAGACAGCTATTTGAACTAGCTTATGATCGATTTCTAAGAGAGGTTATAGCAGGTCTAAATATACCTGAAGAGAACGCAATAAAAAAAGTCGATAAAGTACTCGGTCGAGATAAGATAAAAAAAGCGCCCTTAGCTATTTAACTAAGGACGCAAAAAAAAAGCATTAATAATATTAATGCTTACTATCTTTTTTTTCTTTTAGCGGCTTTTTTCTTTTTCTTAGGAGCTGCCTTTTTTCTTTTAGGAGCTGCCTTTTTTTTCTTAGCGGCTTTTTTCTTTTTCTTAGGAGCTGCTTTTCTTTTAGCTTTTTTCCTAGGAGCTGCCTTTTTTTTCTTAGCAGCTTTTTTCTTTTTCTTAGGAGCTGCTTTTCTTTTTTTAGGAGCAGCTTTTTTCTTTGCTTTTTTCTTTGCTTTAGCAAAGATTATTTTTAGTTCCTCCATATTTTTCTCCCCGCATTTGCGTTTAGTTAGAGGTTAGTAGATAGAATCAAATTGATTCGTTCTGTTACAATTTTTAACTTTTTATTAAAAAGTGTCAATTTTTGGGAAATTTTCAAAAATAAATTCAAAAGACAAAGAATAATTTAATTATAATTAAATATTAGTTAAATTTCTTAACTTGTTATGTTTATTAGTTTTTTTTTTAGATAATTTAAAAAAAAATTTTTGTTTTATAAATTTTTTAAAAAATAAATTAAAATTTTTTTATGAATAAAAATTTTTTTTTTGCGCTCGTAGCTCAGTTGGATAGAGCACAGGATTCCTAATCCTGGGGTCGGATGTTCGAATCATCTCGAGCGCACCATGTCTTTATGCAATATGGTCACCATTTTTAGCATCATCACTTACAGAAATTAGATGAACTACATTTATTTTATCTATAGAGCCTAAAATTAAAACCTCAGACTCAATCCCGGCAATATTCTTTTTTTCAAAATTACACACAGCCACGATTTTTTTATTTATTAGCTCTGCCTCTGAATAATTTGTTATCTGCGCCGAACTCTGTTTAATTCCTATCTCTGAGCCAAAATCAATTTTTAAAATATAAGCTGGTTTTCTTGCTTTATTATTAATTGATACCTCGAGTATAGTGCCAACTCTCATATCAATCTTAAGAAAATCCTCAAAATTGATTATTTCTTTTTTCATTTTAATTTCTTGTAAAGCATCAATGCTTTATCTCTTGCTTTGCTATGATCAATTATAGGATATGGATATGTTTTTCCTAGTTCTATATTATATTTCTTAAGATCTGATTCATGAGATTTCCAAGGAGAATGAATAAGCTTTGCTGGTAAATCTTTCAGTTCAGGTATCCATTTTCTAATATAATTTCCTTCTTTATCAAATCGTTCACTTTGAAGTGAAGGATTAAAAATTCTAAAGTATGGAGCTGCATCTGTACCACTGCCAGCGACCCATTGCCAACCTGCGGAGTTATTAGCTATATCATGATCTAAAAGAGTTTCTTCAAACCATTTTCTTCCCAGTCTCCAATCAATAAGTAAATCTTTAACCAAGAAAGATGCTGTAATCATCCTAACTCGATTATGCATATAACCTGTTTCGTAAAGCTCTCTCATTCCAGCATCTACTATTGGAAAACCAGTTTGTCCTAATTTCCATAAATTAAAATTTTTTTTATTGGTATCCCATTCAAAATTATCAAACTTTTGATTAAAGTTCCTTAAAGGTAAGTCGGGAAAATTATATAAAATATTATAAGAAAATTCCCTCCATCCAATTTGAGAAGAAAATTTGATGTAATCGTCTTTATTTATTTTTGACTTATTTCTTATTAAATGAAACATCACCTCATTCACTGATAGTTCACCACGAGCAAAATACATTGAGAACTTTGATGTTGAATCTTTATTTGGAAAATCTCGATTACTTGAGTAGCCTTTAATCAAATTACCTAGCTCCTTTAGCTTTAATCTGGCTGCATTTTCTCCTGGAGTGAAGTATTTAAATAATCTATTCGCCCATAAAGAATGATTTAATGATAAATCATGAGTACCTTTTAGGCGCTTATCTTGAAAAACATTAATTTCTTTTGGGGGTCTAAGAGGTTTACGAATTATAAGTTTCGATAAACAATTTCTCCAAAAAGGAGTGTAAACCTTGAAATATGATCCTGCATTATTTTTAATCTCCTCTGGGTTAAATAAGAGATGAGAGTTATATGTTTTAAAAATAATTTGGTCTGTAAAATACTTTTTTATTTTATCATCTTTTTTTTTAGTTCTGGGATCAAAGACTTCGTTCATATATATTTCTGAAACACCAAATTTTTTATGTAATTCTTCTAAATATTGAATTGGATCACCATCATAACACTGAATATTTAATCCATAGATTTCGTCATATTTTTTAGTAATTTCTAAAAAACTATTGTTAATCCAAACTTCCTGAGCTGATCCTGGCTGTTTATCTAAATAATTACTAAAATAAACAAGTATCAAATTTTTATTGTCTTTTGCAGCTTCTGTTAGAGCCAGGTTATCATGAATTCTAAAATCTTCGCGTAACCAATAAATGACAGGGTCTTTACTATTACTCATATTATATTGAATCTATTAGTTTATTTCTAACTAACCTAATTATTTATGTCATATTGGCAATTTTTAAAGTCGTATTTTGTTTCTTTTAATTGGATTATTCAAAACTTATCTGTAGATATTGCTTCATGACAAATTTTGATGATTTAAATGATACTAAAAGTTTTATTAAACAAGCTATGTCAGTTCCTCTTCTAGAAGAACAAGATGAAAAGTCGCTTGCTAAAAAATGGCTTACGAAAAGAGATGAAAAGGCTTTACATAAGCTCACTCAATCTCATATCAGGTTAGTTATTGCTTTTGCAATGAAATACAAGAATTATGGCCTGAATGTTAGTGATTTGATACAAGAAGGCAATATTGGTTTAATGAAAGCGGCTGAAAGATTTGATCTTTCTAAGGAGGTCAGATTCTCAACATATGCTGGCTGGTGGATTAGAGCAGCAATACAAGATTTTGTCTTAAAAAACTGGTCTCTTGTAAGGATTGCATCAACTTCAAAACAAAAAAGCTTATTTTTTAATTTAAGGAAATTAAAGCAAAAGATCAAAAGTACAGAAAATGGCACGATTGACTACCAAACAGCTCATGGTCTTGCGCAAAGTTTGGACATCTCTACTTCAGATGTAATAAAGATGGATAATCGTCTATCTCAAAATGATAGCTCACTGAATCACAAAATCAGTGATGATGGTGAAGAAGAATTTTTAAGCTTAATTGAAGATGAGGATGCAAGACCTGATGAAAAGATTTTTGATAAAGATGAAACTGATTTTAAGAAAAAATTAATCGGAAATGCTCTTGAAATACTCGATGAACGAGAAATTCAAATCATAAAAAATAGGCATCTCGAAGAAGATTCTCAAACCCTAGAAACTCTTGGAATTAAACTAAATATTTCAAAGGAAAGAGTTAGGCAAATTGAAAAAAGTGCAATGATGAAAATGAAATCCTATATTTCAAATAACACAGATATAGAACTTTTTTCCTAATTCACTAACTCACTCACATAATCTGCTATTACAAGTGATGATGTAAGACCAGGCGATTCCATACCAAAAAGATTAATTAGGTTATCTATTCCATGATGTTTTACACAATCTATTTTAAAGTCACTTTTACCCTCACCTTGATTCTTAAGTTTTGGTCTGATGCCTGAATATCCTGGTTTGAGAAATGAACGATCAATAGAAGGAATATATTTAACTATATCATTATAGAACATTTCTTCCCTATTTGTATCAACAGTATAATTAATTTCATCAGTCCACTCAACATCTGGCCCGAATCGTACAGTCATGCCCATATCAAGGCCCAAGTGTAAACCAAGACTAGCCTCATTTGGCACAGGGTATATTAAATGTTTTATCCCAAGATTTTTTCCTGTTTCGAAATAGTTTCCTTTAGCAAAATATGTTTTTGGAATATTTGACTTATCTAAAAATAAAAAATTATTAGCTACTTTTTCAGCAAAAATTCCAGAAGCGTTTATTAAAATATGAGAATTAATCTCAATCTCTTCATTATTTTGAGTTACTATAATTTTAAATAAATTATCTTTCAGGTCAGCACATTCTAAAAAAGTATTATAACTTACCATACCTCCGTTATCCTCAATATCTCCTAAATAAGACCTCATTAAAGCAGATGTGTCTACTATTCCTGAGGAAGGAACATATAACCCTTCAACACATTTAATCAAAGGCTCTACATTTGATACGTGATCACCTGAAACTTTTTCAATGTCTATAACACCTACACTTTTTGCTTGGTCATAAATATTTTCTAATTTTTCAATTTCATTATTGGATGTAGCCACAATAAATTTACCAGTATTTAAATGAGGCACAGATCTTGAATCACAATACTCATACATTCTTCTATTGCCTTCAGGGCAAAACTTAGCCTTTAAAGAGTCTTTATCGTAATAAACACCTGCATGAATAACTCCACTATTTCTTGAGCTTGTTACAGATCCTATTTGTCCCTGTTCCTCAATAATCAAAATATTTTTTCCTTCTTGGGCTAATTTTCTTGATATTGCAAGGCCAATAACTCCTGCTCCAATTATTACTGCATCATATATATTATCTGTCATTTATTTCTTTTACCATCAAGGAAACTTGTTTTGTATTATTTTCAGTAAGTTGTGTTCCAACATTTTTATATGACATCTTTTGATGAAAATTTTTAGAAATCATATTCAATGGCTTAATATTATATTCACACGCAATCATTTTTATCTCTTTTGGTAACGATTTCTCTAAATCTTTATATAGCAATGTTCCTATACCAGATCCTTTAAATTCCTCTTTAACAGCAATTCGATCTATATAAGCAAAATTATTATATCTCTTAGAAAACCAGGTATAATTGAGACTTTTATAAGGAATATTCATTGGCAATACTAATAAAAATCCAGCTAATGATTCATCTAATGATACTTTCTTAAAATAGATCGAATTTTTATGAAACCAAACGAATTCTTCCACAGATACTGAATTTACAGCTGGTATTGCCTCATCGTTAATTACTCTTATTATCGATAAATCATCAATTTCAACCTTGCTTACCTGCATTATGTAGTAACTTTATAAGAGTCCCTAAATAATTGGGGCATTTTTTTTGGTTTGAAATTTTCTAAACTAATACACACATAATTTACATTAGAACGAAAAATTGTTTTATTATCAGATATCCTTATAATCTGAAAAAATCTACTAAGTCTTATTTTTGAGTCTGTTCTCGTAATCCAAGTAGATATTGCAATTTCATCATCTTCAAATAATGAACCAACATATTCAATTTTGTTTTCTACAACAACACAGGCACATTTTAATTTAAGGTATATTTCAGGGGTTATTCCCAATGACTTAGAATGACTCCAACTTACAATTTCACTCCAATCTAAGTAAACTTTATTATTTACATGCCCTAAGATGTCTATGTGTTTGGTTTCAACTATAAATTTTAGATAATGAGGACTCTGATAATCCCAATTTAGTTGAGTTATATCATTCATCTCCTTATATTTTTTGGAAGATTAAATGATACTGTTTCTTTCTGAAGTTCAAAATTTTTAATTTCTACGTCATATTTGCTCTTAAATTTCTCTACTATATCTAAAACTAAATCTTCAGGAACAGATGCGCCAGAAGAGATGCCTATAACTTTTGCATTTTCATAAAGATCTAAATCTAACTCATCTTTACTATCTAACAAAACTGCATCTGAACAACCTGCATTAATTGCTACATCAACAAGTCGACTAGAATTTGATGAATTTCTTGATCCAACTACAATGAATTTGTCACAACCAATTGCATATTTTTTGATGGCATTTTGTCTATTTGTGGTCGCATAACAAATATCTTCTTTTGCTGAGGATACTATTTTTGGAAATTTGATCTTTAATTGATTAATTATTTCTTTTGTATCATCAACAGATAAAGTGGTTTGTGTAACAAAAGCAACTTTTTCAAAATTTGTTTTTAAAAGTAAAACGTCATTCGTATTTTCAATAAGTGTGATTTCTGAAGAATCTATTTGACCTAAAGTTCCCTCAACCTCAGGATGGTTACGATGACCTATCAAGAAAATATGATACCCTTGGGCACTAAATTTTTTTGCTTGAACATGGACTTTAGTTACAAGAGGGCAAGTTGCATCTATGGTAATAGCTTTTTTCTCATTTGCCTCATTAACAACTAATTTTGAAACACCGTGTGCTGAAAAAATGAGTGGAGCACCTTGTGGCACATCTTTTATATCTTCAATAAATACAGCCCCTTTTAGTTTTAACTCTTCAATAACTGACTTGTTGTGAACTATCTCATGTTTGACATAAACGGGAGACCCATACTTTTCTAATGCTATATTGACAACGTCAATAGCTCTCGTTACGCCAGCGCAAAATCCTCTAGGAGATATTAAATGAATTTCTTTTTTCAAGTGTTGTGTTTCTTATAAAATTAAAGCTTCAGTTCGTGATCAGAGATCTTTTTAAAAACATTCGCATCAAGACCAATATAATCATTTTCACTTGTCGAAGCATAATACATTTGATCTTTTACAACTGATGGATCAAAGCCGTCTTTTACTAAATCAGTTTTTTTATACTTAAAAGTACCTGTTACTTCAATTTCTTTTGATATTCTTATAAATACTGGAATAGAATATTTTGGAAGATGTTGTGAAAGATGCTCATACAAACCGTTAATTGAAAATTCCTCACCAGGCACTATCGAGGCCATACCCGCTCTCCCATCTTCACCTGGTACTAAAACTCCATAAACATTTGCTTCTTTGACGCCTGCAAAAGTAGAAATTGCCTCACTAACTTCGCTCGTTGCTACATTTTCAGACTTCCATCTGAATGTATCTCCAATCCTATCGACAAAGAAATAATATCCATCCTTATCACGCTTTAATAAATCTCCCGAAGAAAACCATTGATCTCCTTTTTCAAAAACATCTTTCAATATTTTCTTTGCTGTTGCCTCTTTATCAGTATATCCCTCAAACTTACCAGAAAACTTATCTTCATTTGGAATAAGGCCTATCACTTCTCCTGCTTCATCATCCCCACATTCTATACAAAAACCATCCTCATTTCTCACTACTTTTTCATTTACAACATCAAATTTAACTATTTTTGTGGGTAAAGCATTTTTTGCGTATGGGGGAATTCTTCCTATTGAACCAAAACGACTATCAACATTTGTCAATGAAACATTTCCTTCTGAAGCTCCATAGAATTCAATTATGTTATTAATTCCAAATCTATCTTGTACTACTTTCCATACATCAGGTCTTAAACCGTTTCCATACATACCTCTTATATTATGTTGCTTTTCAAATTCATTTTTTGGAGCTGATATAAGATATCTAAATAGTTCACCAATATATGTAATAACTGTAACATTATATTTTGCACAATCTTCCCAGAATTTTTCGACAGAAAATTTTTTTCTTAAAACGACTGTACCACCAGTAAATAAAGTAGAACCCAAACCTACAACTCCTCCAGTCGCGTGATAAAGAGGGAGAACTAGATACGTCTTATCAGTTGATTTCATATTTAAAGAGAACATTTGTAATCCTGAACCTACTGCAAATTTTTGGTGGCTGAAATTTGAAGCCTTTGGAAGGCCAGTGGTACCACTAGTATAAATATAAAATAATGACTCACTATTTGTAAGAGTCTTTCTTATAGATGAATTTGGACGATTAGTATTTTTTTCATTATCATCATCAATATTCTCAAAACCTTGAACTTTATCTCCACTCACATAAACTGAAAGTTGGTTATCAATTAAATCTTCAGCTGAAGAGTAATTATCAATTAAGTCAGAGCTTAAAATTAAACTTTTACTTTTAGAAGTTTGAATACAATGAGCTAGTGATTTACTTTTAATATTATTATTCAAGCAAGCAATTGTTATTCCTAGCTTTGATAACCCAAGCCATATAAAAATAAATTCTGGTTTATTTTCCATTAATAGTGCTACAACATCTCCTGTTTTGTAGCCTTTTTTTATAGCCCAATTGGCAACCTGATTTGACTCTTTATCTAAATCTGAGTAGGTATATGACTTATCCTCAAACTCAATTGCAATATTATTTGGAAATTTATCAATTGACTCCTCTATCATATCGGGAACAGTCAGTGATTTATTTTTATCAAGTTTTTTGGAACGTCCAAGCAACTTAACAAAAAAACGAATATACTTATATTCTCGAGCAATAGTACTAAACATTATAATTACTTTTACATCCCCAAATTAGACAAAAATTTATCAATATCATATGTATCTTGACCAATATTGAAATTAAATTTTTCGATTTTTTCAACTGGTCTTATACCAAATAAGCTATTGGTAATAAAGACTTCTTTACAATTTTTAAGATTATTCAATTTTATTGATTTAACGGCAACTTTTCTTTTTGCAATTAGAATTTCTCTAATTGTTCCATCTAAAACTCCATCTTGAATAGGAGGCGTAAATATTTTTTTATCTTCACGATAGAAGAAGTTAGATGTTGAAGAGCAGCAAATATTATTTTTAGTATTTATAAATAAAACATCATCAAATTTACCTTTAATTGCTTCATGTTTTGCAATTATATTATCTAAATAATTAGTTGTTTTGTATTTTGAAGTAATAGATGTTTCATTTCGTAATATATTTGAAATACTGAGTTTGAGAGGCTTCATCCTCAAATTATTTTTAATTTTTGATAAAGTAATCAATAAAAAGGGTTTTGAACTTGGTAAAATATCTATACCCCTTTTAGATTTACCACGTGTAATCGTAATTCTTATGGAAAGATTATCATTTTCTAAATTATTACGTTTAATTAAATTATTTATTTTATTACTTAGACTGCTTTTGGATTCATTAAAATCTATAAAAATTCTTTTAAGTGATTTTTTTAGTCTCTTAGTATGTAAATCAAAAAAAATTAATTTTTTGTTTTTATACAAAATTGTTTCAAATATACCATCTCCGAGAAGAAATCCTCTATCTTTAATACTAAGTGAAACTTTATTCTCTTCTATGTATTTGCCATTAAAATAAACAATCATATTTCTAATTTTTGCTTACTTTGAATATATTTTCTTTTTTTCTTTTTTGGAAATAAGTTACTTACTTTACTCATCAATTCAGAGTACTCCTTGAGAGGTAGTGAGTCAGCAACTATGCCACCTCCTGAATTAAGAAGTGCTTGATCATTTTCAATTGTGATGGTTCTAATTGGTATATTAAAGTCACAATAACCTGAAAAAGATATATATCCTATAGTTCCACAATAAACACCACGATTACTCTTTTCTAACTCAGAAATAATTTCCATTGCTCTTACTTTTGGAGCACCTGTTATTGAGCCACCAGGCAAAGTTGCATTCAATAAATCAAAAATATCTTTATGTTTCGATAATTTACCTTCAATTGATGAAACTAAATGATGTACATTTTGATAACTTTCTAGTTTTGCTAACTTGCCAACTTTTACAGAACCATAATCACACACTCTTGAAATATCATTTCTTAATACATCAACAATCATAAGATTTTCAGCTAAATCTTTTGAACTATTTAATAACTTATTTTTCAATAAAAGATCTTTATCAAAATCTTCTCCTCTTTTAATTGTTCCTTTTATGGGTGTTGTTAAGACGTTAGTTTCATTAACTCTTAAGAATCGTTCAGGAGAATAAGATAAAATGTTTTTCGAATTATGTTTAATAAAAGCTGAAAATGGAGTATTTGTTCTCTCTCGATAATTTAAATACATTTCAATTGATGAAAAGTTTTTTGGAATACTTGCTTTAAATCGTTGAGTGAAATTTGCCTGAAAAATATCTCCTGATTTAATATAATTCAGCAATTTCTTAATCTTACTAAGATATTGCTTTTTAGAAATTTCAGGCACCCAATTGAATTCTTTTTGGCTCTTTTTGCTGTTACTTATTCTTGAAATTTTATAGAGGTTAATTATTTTTTCTCTTCTAAATTGATGACTATTTTTATCTTTTATTTTTAAATAATGATCCAAATCATATGAAAAGATAAATGCTTTTTTCAATTTCAAATCGAAGGCAATTACAATATCAAAGAGCCCTAAATACAATTTAGTTTCTTGGTTTGAAGATTTATTAATTGAATTTATATTTTCAATACTAAGGCACTGGTCGTATGTAATGTATCCTGCAAAGCCACATTGGAAACTTGGATATCTATTCTTTTTTTTAAATGATAGTTTTTTATATATCTTTTTAATTTCTATCTCTGTCTTTGTGTCAAAAATACTTTTTCTTCCTTGCTTAGATACTTTGTATGATTGAACCGGGTCAAGAGCAATATATGAATACCTATTATTTTTTTGACTTTTACTGGCACTATCAAAGAAAATTAGATCATTATAATCCTGAAGTCTTTTAAAAGCTTCTATGGGATCTAGGTATTCTAATTCTTTAATTTTAATTTTTTTCTCAGTTTCTCTTTTCATACTTACTCTTGGTAGGGATATCCGGAGTCGAACCGGAACGCCCGAAGGCACCAGATTTTGAGTCTGGCGCGTCTACCAATTCCGCCATATCCCCATTTCATAACACTCAATAGACAACACTTTTATCATAAATAAAAGTTTAAAATTAAATACTGTGCTAATATATATTATAAATATTCTTTCTTATGATCAGAAATTTCTATTTTAACTTAAAAAAATATTTGCTCGAAAAGTCTTCAAAATTTACAAAGAGTAGACTGGCTTATCCTTTTATATTTGTACTTTGTTTTTTGGAGTCTATTATTTTTCCTTTTCCTCAAGAAGTTTTCATGATTCCTATGATGGCATCAGATAGAGATAGAATTTTTAAAATAGCTTGGTTTGCTCTGTTAGGATCTATTTTCGGTGCAATAGCAGCATACTTTATTGGAATGTATTTATTTGAAAGTATTGGAATGTACATACTAAATCTCTACGACTTAAATGAGACCTTCTCAAACTTCTCGGATCAAGTATCAGAATTTGGTTTTCTATATGTATTTATTGGAGGATTTACGCCAGTCCCTTTCAAAATTGTAACGCTTTCAAGTGGATTTATTGGAATTAATTTTCTTATTTTTATAACTGCAAGTGCCATTTCAAGATCTGTTAGATTTTTTTTAATTGGTTATATTATTTGGAAGTTTGGAGAAGATATTATGAAATCATTTGAAAAACGTCTAAATTCATATTTAATTTTATTTCTAATTTTTTTAGCGTTTATTATTATTTTCTTAAAATGAAACCAAATTTCAGAAATATATTCCTTATTAATTTTATTATTTCAATAATCGTTATTTTTGCCGTTCTTGTTTTACAGTACAATTTTAATTTGCCTCCTTGTGATATGTGTATCAAAGAAAGATATCCTTATTATATGCTAATTTTTTTGAGTTTATTTTTCATATACAAGAATAAGAATTTGAAAGTCATTTTTTTTCTATTAATTTCTTCTTGTCTTACTATTTTAGTAGGAACTATATATACGATTTATCATGTAGGAATTGAAAGAGGAATTTTTGATGGAAATAGTGCTTGTTCAGCTATTGTAGAAACTTCAAATACAAAAGATTTGTTAACAATAATTCAGAGCACACCAATCATTCGTTGTGATGAACCAACTATTATTTTTGATATGATTTCTCTTGCAGAATTAAATTTAGTTACTATGTCTATACTGTTAATGTTAAATTTAATATGTGTTATAAAAAATGTTCGCAAAAGATAAAATTATAGAAAGAATAGTTAGAGTTGATCAAGCTGGAGAGATAGGAGCTCAAAGGATTTACAATGGTCAAAAGTTTGTATTCAAATTATTTAATAATAAAAAAGAATATGAAATTTTTTCTGAAATGGCTCAAGAAGAAAAAGAACATCTTGATTATTTCAATAAACT
>JBJLDC010000010.1:0-36300 GCA_045567365.1 Candidatus Pelagibacterales bacterium
CCATTGTCCAATATTCCCCACTGCTGCCTCCCGTAGGAGTCTGGGCCGTGTCTCAGTCCCAGTGTGGCTGATCATCCTCTCAGACCAGCTATAGATCGTAGCCTTGGTGAGCCGTTACCTCACCAACAAACTAATCTAACGCGGGCCCATCCAATAGCGCATAAAGCTTTCCCCCGAAGGGCGTATAAAGTATTAGCTCGAGTTTCCCCGAGTTATTCTCTACTAAAGGGCAGGTTCCCACGCGTTACTCACCCGTCTGCCACTAGATCCGAAGATCTCGTTCGACTTGCATGTGTTAAGCGTGCCGCCAGCGTTCATTCTGAGCCATGATCAAACTCTCAAGTTTAAAAATGACGCACACAAATTATTGGCGGTGTTACATAAAATTAATTACGTAACCCAATAGACGTGTACGGTTATTCTGTACTGCGAAATTACCGCCCACGTTTCTCTTTCAATTTACTTTTCCAACAGCATAAAAGCGCACAAATTCCCCCATCTTTTTATTAAAAAAAAGAAAAATAAGATTGCTATTATTTTAAAGCCAAAAACTTGGCTATGTGCCGCAAGTTCAGAAGCATCACCGAACAAGGGTGAGGAGCTTTTTAAAGGATAACCGCCATAAGTCAAGCAACATACGCAAAAAATGGCTCTAATTTGCGATTAAATATAGATAAGAAAACCTATATTTTTCAATTACTTAATTAATTTGAAAATTAATAAATAATCTTTTTAGTATTTTATTTGAAATTATGTATACCAAAAAATTAATTATGATGTTTTTTTCTAAAAAAAGAACGACTCTGTTCATCGCCATTCTTCTTCTTGGTGTAATCGGTTGTGCATTTTTATTAAGTTACAATTTTTCTGAAAATATTAATTCAAACACAAGCAATATTAATGATGGAGACCAAACATTAATATTTGCTAATAGTAAAGACCCCCTTGAAATTTCTTATAAGTATCAAGAGGTCTATTTTATTAAAGACGGTCAAACATTCTCAAATTTTCTTGATCAGTTTAAGTTAAATATTAATGAAAAAGTAAAAGTAATTAATTTAGTATCAAAAGAAATTGATTTAAAAAAAATCAGAATTGGAACTAAAATCGAAATTAATTCTAGTAAAATAAATGATAAAAAAAATATTGATTATATAATCATTTACCCAAGTAAAGAGCGCAGTATATACATCGATTTTACCTCAGATGAAATTAAACTAAAGGTTGATGAACTAAAAATTTTTAAAGGCTCAAAATTCGTTGAAGTTGAGGTTAATAATAGTATTTATCAATCAATGACTGCAAAAAAGATTCCAGAAAATATTATAATGGAATTCATAAAACTCTTTAGTTTTGATATTGATTTCCAGAGAGATATTAGAAAAGAAAATATACTCACTTTATATTTTGATTATTACAAAGATGAAAAACAAAACTATATTAAGTCAGATGTAATCAATTTTGCTAAAATAAAGCTCCATAATCAATATTTTGAATTATATCGTTTTACCAATGATAAAGGAGAGCTTATAGATTATTTTGACTCAAATGGTAAAAGCGCAACTAAAGCTCTAATGAAAACACCAATTAATGGAGCCAGACTTTCTTCATCCTATGGGATGCGAAAACACCCTATTCTAGGATATAACCGATTACATCAAGGAGTAGATTTCGCTGCTCCAACCGGCACACCTATTATGGCTGCTGGAACCGGTCGAATTGAAGTTATTGGAACAAATGGTGGTGCTGGAAAATACATTAGAATAAAACATTTAAATGGTTATAAAACGGCATATGCCCATCTAAATTCATATGCCTCAGGAATGAGTAAAGGCGTTAAAGTGCGTCAAGGTCAAACAATTGGATTTGTTGGTTCTACCGGTTTATCTACTGGTCCTCATTTGCATTACGAAGTTTGGTTTAATAATAAAAAAATAAATCCAATGACTATGAGGCTTCCATCTGGAATTGAATTAAATGATAGTCAGTTAAAGGAATTTAAAAAAGTTAAGAAAAGAATAGACTTAGAAATAAATATTGAAACTAATTTATAGATTTAGACTCTTCTGTTTCTTCGCTTATATCTTTTGATTTTGCTTTTGGAGTCTCTGAATCATTAGTCTCATCTATTTTATGAGATCCATTAGTTTTTCCATTTGAAGTTCCGTTTGTACGAGCATTTCTCTCGTTTATCATGCGACTATAGTGCTCAGCGTGTTGGAGGTAATTTTCAGCTCCTACATAGTCTCCTGAAGAAGTAGCGTCCTTAGCCAAGTTTCTATATTTCTCTAATACAGTAGACAAACTTCCAGTAACTCTTGAACTATTGTTCATGGAGCCGTTACCGAAGCTCTCATTACTATTTCTATGATTGTTTGCTCTTTTAAAAGGAGCTCTTTTTTTATATTTCACTTTAGAAAAATAATCCTGTAATTTTGGAAAATAGTACAATTTAAAATTGTAAACATCGATAAGTTAGTCTCAGACATAAAAATAATCAAGTATTAAATTAATTCATCTTGGCAACAATGCAGCGAGGTCTATTAGTTAAATCATTTTCAGCTGCTAAGACTGAAAAGTCGTTATCTTTCAATATATTAGATACTAAGACATGATCCCTATAATCAATTTCAAAAAATACATAACAATTCTTGTTATTAGTTAATTTAATATTGCTAATAATTTTTTCATAACAATCTTTAGTACCTTTTTTTGGAAATAAAGCTAAATGTGGCTCAAAATTAATTACCTCTTCAGTGATTTCATTTAATTCATTTTTAGGTACATATGGTGGATTACAAATGATTATATCAAATCCTTTTGTATCATAAGTAAAAAAATCATGAACAATAAATGAGAGATTCAAATCATTATTAATATTTTTTTTATTTTTATTGGCAATTGAAATTGCATTTTTAGAAATATCAATACCAGTACCTTGACTATTCTTAAACTCTTCTAAAATTGAAATTATTAGACAGCCAGAACCTGTACCAAGATCAAGAAAATTAAAATTTTCATCTTGAGGTAAATATTTTAATACACTTTCTATCAAAGCTTCAGAGTCTGGTCTTGGTATAAGTGTATCTTTTGAAACAGAAAAAGTATTTTTCCAAAAATCTTTCTGTCCAATGATATGGGCTATTGGCTCATGATTCATTCTCCTAAGAATTTTTAACTTATAAGACTCAAAATCTCTGAGAGATATATAGTGATTTAGTGATTTTATAAAATCTTCATCATTAAAATCTAATTGATTTTTTATTAATAATTTTGCATCTAACTTTGATTGACTTAAGCCAGAGGCAGATAGAGCCTTCGTCCCATAATTTAAGGCCTCGGAAATGATCACGTTTGATCTCCCTGAGCTGCAATATTTAAATTAGAAATTATTTCATCTAAACCATCAGCATTTAAAATTTGTTCTAATTTATATAGTGTTAAATTTATTCTATGGTCAGTTACTCTTCCTTGTGGAAAATTATATGTTCTAATTCGTTCTGATCTATCACCAGAACCAATCTGAGACTTGCGCTTATCAGCTCTTTCATCTGCTTGTTTTTTTCGCTCATAATCATAAAGTCTCGTTTTTAGAACGATCATTGCTTTTGCTCTATTTTTGTGTTGTGATTTTTCATCTTGTTGTTGCACAACAATACCTGAGGGTAAATGAGTAATTCTAACAGCACTATCGGTGGTATTCACTGACTGTCCTCCAGGTCCACTGGACCTAAAAACATCTACTCTTAAATCTTTTTCTTCTATCTCAATATCAACATCATCTGCCTCTGGCAAGACAACTACACTTGCTGCAGAAGTATGGATTCTACCCTGAGATTCAGTTTCAGGCACTCTTTGAACTCGGTGAACTCCCGACTCATATTTCAAGAGAGAATAAACACTTTGTCCTGAAATCTTAATTGTACTTTCTTTAATTCCCCCATGGTCCGAGTCAGAAATAGATATGATTTCAAATTTCCATTTTAAATTTTCAGAAAACTTTTGATACATTCTAAATAAATCACCTGCAAACAGAGCGGCCTCATCACCTCCTGTACCTGCCCTTATCTCAAGAATTACATTCTTCTCATCCAGAGGATCTTTTGGAATTAGGGCAGCCTTGAGATTTCTTTCACTTATTTCAAATTTTTCTTGAGATTCTTGTAATTCTTTTTTTGCAATAGATGAGATTTCTTCATCATTTTCATTAATGAGTTCATTTAAATCTGAGATCTCATTTTGAATACTTTGATATTCTTTTATACTCTCAATAATTGGCTTTAAATCTGAATATTCTTTTGAAATTTTGATATATTCTTCCTTATCACTTATTGAAGCATTTAATTGATCCTCAAGAAGCTTATAACGGTCAATAAATTTATTTAATTCTTCAGTTTTTATCATTTTTTGAAATCTTATCCTCAACCAATTGAACAATGTGATCGACAATATCTGAGTTATTAATTTTATGATCTGCCACTCCAGAGAGATAAACCATATTTGTATCTTTACCTCCACCGGTTAAACCAATCTCACTTTTTAACGCCTCACCTGGACCATTAACGACACAACCTATAATAGAAATTGTGAGTGGTTCTTTAATATGACTTAATTTTTGCTCTAAAATCTTTACAGTTTCTATAACAGGAAAACCTTGTCTTGCACACGAAGGACAAGAGACAATCTTTACACCCCTGGTTCTTAAATCAAGACTTTTTAGTATTTCAAAGCCTACTTTAACTTCTTCTACTGGATCGTCTGTAAGAGAAATTCTAATTGTATCACCAATTCCATTCATTAGTAATTGACCTAAACTGATTGCGGACTTAATTGAACCACTCAAATATGTACCAGCCTCAGTTAACCCAAGGTGAAAAGGATAATCACATTTTTCTGATAATTTTTTATACGCTTTTACTGTTGTATGAATATTTGAAGCTTTCACACTAATCTTAAAGTTATTGAAATTATTTTCTTCTAGGAGCTGAATATTTTCTAGCGCACTTTCAACCATCGCATCAGCACAAGGTTCTTTATATTTATTAAGAATTTTTTCAGATAATGAACCAGCGTTTACACCAATCCTCATACTTATATCATTTGACTTAGCTGCAGAAATGACTTCTTTTATTTTTTCAGGACCTATATTCCCTGGATTTATTCTTAAACATGAAGCACCTGAGTCTGCTGCTTCAAGCGCTCTCTTATAATGAAAATGTATATCTGCAACTATTGGAACAGAAACTTGATCAATAATTTCTTTAAGAGCTAAAGATGATTTTTCAGTTGGACATGATACTCTAACAATATCTACTCCTTCATTCTCAAGATCAATAATTTGTGCAACTGTTGCATCTATATCTTCTGTAATGGTATTAGTCATCGATTGAACAGAGATTGGCGAGTTTCCTCCAACTTCTAATTTTCCGATGCGTACGATTTTTGTTTTTCTGCGTGAATAAGTATTATCAGTATTGTATGTCATAAATTATCAATAATTTTCTCTTATGAGAAAATAGTTTCTTAAGGCTTATCTAATTCAAAAACATCATGTAGTGCATTGACCGCATCATTGGTTTTTGACTTTTCAATAAGAACACTAACCTTAATTTCTGAAGTTGATATTACCTCTATATTAATGCCTTGTGCAGATAGACATTCAAACATTTTTGCTGCTATACCAGGCTGATTTCTCATTCCTGATCCTATAATTGAAACCTTAGACAAGTTATCTTCACTAAGAACTTGTAAAAAATTCATCTCGCTTTTCAATGACGAAATTACATCTAAAGATTTATTCAAGTCAGACATTGGAACTGTAAAAGTCATATTTGTTTTTTTTCTCTCAATGAAATTATTCTGCACGATCATATCAACGTTAATTGATTGATTAGATAAAGATCTAAATATTTTAGCGGCAATTCCAGGCTGATCAACCAGATCGATTATTGTTATCTTTGCCTCATCTTTTGAATATGCAACTCCTGTTACTGCTTTTGCTTGATTTTCATCAATATCAAAAGATATTTGAGTTCCTTCTTGATCAGGAGAAAAAGTTGATCTTACTTGTACATTTACGTTTTCAATCATTGCTGATTCAACTGAAGAGGTTTGTAATACTTTTGCCCCCTGAGAAGCCATTTCTATCATTTCTTCATATGAAATTTTATCTAACTTTTTTACTTTATCTGTCATTTTTGGATCTGATGTATAAACGCCATCAACATCTGTATAAATATCGCAACGATCCGCTTTCAATGATGAAGCTAAAAAAACAGCAGTATTATCTGATCCACCTCTTCCAATTGTAGTAATACGAGACTCAGATGATAAACCTTGAAATCCAGCTAAAACAGAAACCTTCTTTTCTTTAAAGCATTCATTAATTTTATCAGGAATAATTTTTCTTATATTAGCATTACGATGTGGTCCATTTGTTACTATTGGAAGCTGCCACCCTAACCATGATGTTGCAGGTACACCAATTTCATTAAGAGCCAATGACATTAGACCTGAAGTTACTTGTTCACCAGAAGAAACAACAACATCATACTCAGCATTAAATTCCCCCGAGTCAGATTTAGAGCTATGAAAATCATTAACGTAATTAATTAAATTATTTGTAGTTCCTGCCATAGCTGAAACTACAACAGCAATATTATGACCATTATCATACTCTTTTTTAACAATTTTAGCGGCTGACTTAATTAGCTCTGTTGAAGCAACTGAAGTACCTCCAAATTTTAATACTAGTGTGGACATTTTTTAGTTTACGATTAAATAAGTTTATAATCTGATAAGCTTACAATATTTTTAAGTTGCTTTAGGATTACTTTATATAGGTATTTTAATCAAGTATAAGTTTGGCTTTAAAATGGAACACAGCAGCATAAATCCCCAAGAAGTAAAGAAATTTACTGAGCTTGCTAATGAATGGTGGAAGCCTAATGGTAAATTTAAAACTTTACATAAATTTAATCCATCAAGGCTAGATTTTATCATCAGAAATATAAAATTAAACTATTCCATATCTAATAATATAAAACAAAGACCACTTGAGGGGTTATCAATTTTAGATATTGGATGTGGTGGTGGCTTGTTATGTGAACCATTATCAAGACTCGGTGCAAATGTAACTGGAATTGATGCATCAAAACAAAATATCGAAGCCGCATCAATACATGCAAAAAATAATAATCTAAATATTAATTATATCCATACCACAGTTGAGGAGTTAGACATTAAAGGAAGTTTTGACATAATACTAAATATGGAAGTTGTGGAACACGTAAATAATCAAAAAGTATTTATAAAAAGAAGTTGTGAACTATTGAATAAAAATGGACTTATATTTGTTGCTACATTAAATAAGACTTTATTCTCTCTTATTTTTGCAAAATATACTGCGGAATATATACTCAATTTCCTACCAAGAGGGACACATGACTGGAATAAATTTCTTACTCCTGAAGAAGTTTACTCATTTCTAATTCAAAATAATTGTGAAGTTATAGAATCTGTGGGTATAAATTTTAATCCACTCTTAAATAGTTGGAATGAGTCGAAGAGTATGAAAGCAAACTTTATTGTTACAGGTAAGAAAAATTAATTTTCTTTTTTTTCTATCCATGGAATTGTTGCAACATCAATTCCCTCGTCTTGTAAATCTTTAACATCTTCTTTTGAAGCAGTTCCATATATTGGTTTCTTTTTTAACTTGTCATAATGAATCCGTCTTGCTTCGTAAGTAAAATTATCTCCAACGTACTCTGCATTTTTTTCAATATAACTTTGAACATCTTTAATTTTTGATCTTAGTTCATTCATTACTTTATTTTTATTAATATCTGAGCTTTTATTTAATGAAACATTAGGAGCCGAAAGGCCTTTTTTAACATTTGTGGAGCCACATTGAGTACACTCAACAAGACTTTTTTTAATTTGAGTTTGACAAGAAGAATGAGTGTCGAACCAACCCTCAAATTCATTGGAACAATCATTACACAAGATATTTAGAACAATCATTTTATGAATATGGGTACGAATACATTATTTTTCAATATCTCTCATCAATATTCCAACTAGGGATCATTTTCTTTGCTTGAGTACTTAAGCTCTCATCGACTCTTGCGTAAATTATTCCTGGTTTAGATTTTGCTGATGCAATAATCTTTCCCATTGGATCAATTATAAGACTATGGCCGTAAGTAATTCTGTTAATTGAATTTTGCCCACATTGCGCTGGAGCAAAAATATATACGCCATTTTCAATAGCTCTTGATCTTAACAAAATTTCCCAATGCCTTTGGCCAGTGTATTTTGTAAAAGCTGATGGAATAGAAATGAACTTTGATCCCGCTTGTGAGAGTTTTCTAAATAGATTAGGAAACCTTAAATCATAGCATATACTCATACCAATTTTTCCCCATGGTAAATTAGCCACTTTAATCTCTTTTCCTGGGTCAAAAATTTCTGACTCATTATAAAATTCTTGTTTTGATATTTTTAAATCGAACATATGAATTTTATCGTAAAATGAAACGACTTTCCCATATTTATTAATTAAATAAGATCGATTTCGTATTTTATATTTTTTATCTAAAATTACTAATGATCCAATTAAAATCCAAACCTTATTTTTTTTTGAAATTTTTTTAATTGATTTTAAAAAGATATCTTCTTCTTCAGGTTTTATAACGTCTAAAAGATTTCTTTTCTTTAAGGACATTATATTTGAAGTTTCTGGTGTAATTATAAGTTCAGCTTTTTTTTCGATGGCTTTATGAATATAGTTTATAAGATGATTCAAATTTCGATTTAAACATTGCTTAGTATTTAGTTGTATACAAGCAACTTTAAATTTTTTACTCATTCAATAAAAGTGAATCTAATTCGCCTTTTTGAACAAGTTTGTTTAATTCATTAAAACCACCGACATGATGATCGTTCACAAAAATTTGTGGAACGGTTCTTTTTCCATTTGATTTCAATAGCATTTCATCTCTTTTTTCAGGAAAATTTTGAATATTTATTTCATTATAACTTAGATTCAGTTTTTCAAGCAGTTTTTTGGCTTGAACGCAATAGTTGCAAAAGTTCGAGGAATAAACAATTATGTTGTTTGACATAGCTTCTTATATAATAAAAAAAAAATATATATAAGCAATAAAATGTTTAATCATAAAATAATAAAGAAAAAACTATCTAGGTCATTATCAATTGTTTCTTCAAAAAATCACATTGATGAATTAATTTTTGAAATTTATCTATCGATTATCAATGAACAACGCACTAAATTTAACGATCTATGCATTGTTACAAATAATGAAAATATTATAAGTCAGTTATCTTCACACAATGTTAAGGTATTAACTTTTAAAAACCTATTCTTAGAAGAAAATAATTCATTTGATCTGATAATCATATTATCTGAACTAAATTTTAGAGATAAAATCGAAATTGACTTAAAAAATATAAAACTAATTTTGAAAAAAAAGGGATTGTTATTGTGTTCTTTTTTCTCAGAAAAAAATTTATTTAATTTCAAAAACCTTATGAATAAAATTGAAATTGATTTTTTTAACGGGATATCACAAAGATTTCATCCTATTATTGATATTAGAGACATAGGAAATTTATTTAATCAATTAGGCTATAATAATACTGTGATACAAAAAGAAAATTTTCAATATCAGTATAATTCTCTAGAGCAGTTTATATTCCATATGAGAAAAATGGCCTTTACTAACACTTTACTTACGCGTTCAAATCGTCATCTAAATAAAAAATTTTATTTAGAACTTAAAAAAGAGTTTATTCAAACTTTAAATGGAAATATTAATTTTGAAATTTTAATTTCATGTTCCTGGAAAGATAGCTAGAGATTTTTTATTGATCTTATAAGACTTTTATTACCTGGTAATAGTTTTGCCTTTGATAATTTTTTTATATTTATCCATCTAAAGTTTACGTTTTCTGAGCTTGATATATTACCATACCATTTTCTTATAATAAATGAGTGCATAATTAAATTGAATCTGGAGTACCTATATTGAATAAACTCGAATGGCTTTAGATTATTTTCATTTACATCAATAGCAAGCTCCTCATGTAGCTCTCTAGATAAAGCAGAATAAAAGTTTTCACTATTTTCAACTTTTCCGCCTGGAAACTCATAGTATGACTTTAAAAACTCTTTATGATTTCTACTAAGAATAAGCGTCTGTTTTTTTTTATTGAGTAAAATACCACAAGAACAAAATACATTTTTCATGTCTTGTATGATGCATTAATATCTATGTACTGTTTACTTAAATCACAGGTAAGTATTCTAGATGACTTAATTCCCAATCCTAAATCAACTGTAATTTTAATATTGTCTTTTCCTAAGTATTTAGAAATTATATTATCATTCACTTTGGAGTTAGTTGTTCCATTTTTTGTTACTAAATATTTACCAAAATAAATCTTGAGCTTTTTAGTGTTGATATTTATATAAGTTTTTCCTAAAGCCATTATAATTCTTCCCCAATTAGGATCCGAGCCGTGTATAGCAGTTTTCACCAGAGATGAATTTGCAATTGACTTTGCAAATATCTTTGCGTCTTTTTCATTTCTGGCATTTAACACATTAATTTCAACTAATTTAGTGGCACCCTCTCCATCTCTTACAATGAGTTCTGATAATTTCATAAATACTTTTTTTAATTTTTTCTTAAAATCAATAATTCTTTTATCATTGGTATTTTTTATTTGTTTCTTAAATTTTATTGCTCTCGTGGAAGCAAGAATAACTGTATCATTTGTCGACTCATCACCATCAACAGATATTGAATTAAAACTGTAAGATATATTTTCTTTTAATAGTTTGTTCAAAATTTCTGATCCAAAATCCGCATCGATAAAAATAAAACCTAACATCGTAGCCATATTGGGTTCAATCATGCCTGAACCTTTAGAAATGCCAGTGATTGTAACCTTCTTTCCCTCAATCATTGAAGTTACTGACACCCCTTTTGGAAAAGTATCTGTAGTCATAATTGCTCTTGCAGAATTCATCCATTCCTTAGTCATCTTAGATTTGGTAATTGTTTTTAAAACCTGACTAATAGGAAATTTCTCACCAATAATACCTGTTGAAGCTACAAAAATATTATTGTCATTGATCAGATATGTTTTCTTAATTTGATTAACAATTGATCTTATTGATTGCTTTCCATGATTACCTGTAAATGTATTAGCGTTCCCAGAGTTAACAAAAAGTGCGTGAATCTTTTTATTTTTTAAAATTTTCTCATTCCAATCTAAAGTAAAAGATCTTATTGATGAGTTTGTAAATACTTCAGCAACAGATGAGTTTTTAGGAAATACAAAAATTGCAATATCATCCCTTTTTTTACTATAAAGACCTGCTGAAAATGTATAAAGATCTAAACCTTGCACCGGTATTAACTTAGGCTCACTAATAGGGGCAAGAGGTGATTTTTTTAAAGAGAAATTTCTAGGCATAATTCAAATATTCTATTTAATTTTTAGTCTAATTGACATTAGTATATCAACGTATAAAAACTTAAATAATCAATAAATAATATCAAAAATATATTAAATATGTTTAAAGTAGGTTCTTTTTTTAGCTCATTTCTTGGACAAAACAATACAAAAAAATTGAGAGAATTTTCTAGTTTTGTAAAAAGGATCAATGATATTGAAAACGAATTTGAGATTAGATCTTCTGATGAACTAAAGTCATTTGCTTTAAGTTTAAAAGAACGTCATTTGAATGGTGAAGTACTTGATGATCTTTTAGTTGAGTCATTTGCGCTTGTAAGGGAGGCGGCCAAAAGAACCCTAGGTCAAAGACATTTTGATGTACAATTAATTGGCGGAATGATCCTTCATAATGGTGGTATTGCTGAAATGAAGACTGGTGAAGGAAAAACATTAGTATCAACTTTACCCGCTTTTTTAAATTCTTTATCGGGTAAAGGTGTTCATATTGTTACAGTTAATGATTATTTAGCAAAAAGAGACTCCGAATGGATGGGAAAAGTTTTTAACTTTTTAGGCTTATCTGTTGGATGCATAACCAATGACTCACACGATAGAGACCATCGCCAAAAAATGTATAATTCAGATATTACTTATGGGACTAATAATGAATTTGGGTTTGATTATCTTAGAGATAATTTAAAAGTCCAAATTGATAATATAGTCCAAAAAGATCATAACTTTTGTATTGTTGACGAGGTTGATAGTATATTAATTGATGAGTCCAGAACTCCTCTCGTTATTTCTGGAGCAACAGAAGATAAAACAGTTTTATATAACTCCGTGGATAGGATAATTCCTTTCTTAAATGAAAATGACTATGAAATAGATGAAAAATCAAAAACTGCAAATTTAACAGATGAAGGTAATGACAGAGCTGAAGACATACTTAGAAAACAAAATTTGATCAAAAATGGAAATTTATATGATGCTGAAAATGTTACAATAGTTCATCACATAAACCAGGCTCTTAGAGCACATAAACTTTTTGAAGTTGATAGAGATTATATTATTAAAGATGGACAAGTGGTAATTGTTGATGAATTTACTGGAAGAACAATGGAAGGTAGACGATATGGTGATGGCCTTCATCAAGCAATTGAAGCAAAAGAGAAGGTAAGTGTTCAAAGTGAGAGTCAAACTATTGCGTCAATAACTTACCAAAACTATTTCAGGCTTTATAATAAAATATCTGGAATGACAGGCACTGCGACTACTGAAGCTGAAGAATTTGGTGATATTTATGGTCTGGGCGTTTTTGAGGTACCTACAAACACTGAAATTATAAGAATAGACAACGAGGATGAGATTTATAGAACTGCAGATGAAAAATACGATGCAATTGTTGAGCAAACAAAGAAATGTAATGAAAATTCTCAACCTGTTTTAATTGGTACGACAAGTATTGAAAAGTCAGAAACTATTTCAAAGAAACTTAAGAAAGCTAATATAAAACATGTAGTGTTGAATGCAAAATTTCACGAGCAAGAAGCTGAAATAATTGCTAATGCCGGCTCACCTTCATCAGTTACAATTGCAACAAATATGGCTGGTAGAGGAACCGATATTCAATTAGGAGGCAACCTTGAGTATAATCGCTCTTTGCAAAGAGAAGAAGAAGCGTCAGGAAAACTTGAAGCTGAATTTAATTTACAAAAAGAACATGTGATAAATTCTGGTGGATTATATGTTATTGGAAGTGAGCGACATGAGAGTAGAAGAATAGATAATCAATTAAGAGGAAGATCTGGAAGACAGGGCGATCCTGGAGAGACAAAGTTTTTTCTAAGTCTAGAGGATGATCTTATGAGAATTTTTGGATCTGATAAGATGGATGGTCTTTTAAAATCGTTAGGCCTAAAGGAGGGTGAATCAATTCAACATACATGGATTTCAAAAGCATTAGAAAGAGCTCAGAAAAAAGTTGAAGGACGAAATTTTGACATTAGAAAAACTTTACTTAAATTTGATGATGTACTTAATGATCAAAGAAAAATCATTTTTGAGCAAAGATTAGAGCTTATGAATTCAAGCGATATAACCACCATCACAAATGAAATGCAATATGATGTTGCAGACTCATTAGTAGATAATTATGCTCCACCAAAAACTTTTATTGACCAATGGGATATTGAGTCACTTGAAAGTGAAATTAAAAACCACTTCACACATAGCTTAAATATTGAAAACCTTGTAAATGAAAGTGATGATGACCAGGTTAAGATTAAAGAGAAAATTTATAGCATTATTAATCAAAACTCTGAAAAGCGAGTGAATGATATTCCACTTGATGCAATTAATAATATAGAAAAAATGGTTCTATTAAAAATAATCGATGATAAATGGAAAGATCACATTAATAACCTTGAACAATTAAGACAAACTATTGGACTAAGAGGCTATGGACAAAGAGATCCTCTAAATGAATATAAAAATGAGGCATTTAGTCTATTTGAAGAGCTTTTATCAGGTTTGAAAGTTGATGTCGCCAAAGTTTTTTCAAGAATGGTTCTTCAACCAAATCCAAATACTAATGAAAACAATGAGACTAATAACGAATTGAGCAAAAATAATGCTCCTATTACAAAAAAAATTCCTAGAAATTCACCTTGTCCGTGTGGATCAGGTAAGAAATACAAACATTGTCACGGAAAAATATAATTTTAATTAATACTCTCTATTATTTTCTTATATCCTTCAAAATAATTAGTGTATTTAAGATCTATGCCTAATTCTTTTTTAATTAAACTATTGTCTATTTTTTTGTTTTCAGAGAAAAAGCTTTTTTTATTCTCATTTTGATTATTTATTTTTAGTGGTACAGAAATATTTAACTGAGAGCATATATATTCAATTAGATCATTTAAACTTGATGGTAGATCATCAGCTACGTTATAAATACTAAATGGATTAGGCTTTAACATTGAAGCTATAAGTATGCTTGCAAGATCATCTATATGGATACGTGAAAAAAATTGACTGGATGAACCCATATCTAAAATTTTCTTTTCATAGATTCTTTTCATTATATTTCTATTGGGTCCATAAATTCCAGCTATTCTGAATATGTGAATTGGAAAATTTAAATCTTTACAGTAAGAAAGCCATTGATTTTCTGCAAGTAATCTATTTTTTCCTTTTTGAGTCAATGGAGAAGTTTTTGACTTTTCATCAACATACTCTCCTCCATGATCACCATAAACATTAGTCGCCGATAAATAGCCTATCCAATTTAATTTACTTTTATTATTTAATAGATCACGATAATTGAGATAAAAAGAATCTCCTTCATCATCTGGAGGAACAGTAATTAAGAGATGTGTAAAATCATTATTTAATAAACAATTAGATATTTTCGAATGATCTATTAGATCAACATATTTATTACCATCTGCGATAACTTCTTTATTTCTTGTGTATCCAACGATTTTAGAAAAATTATCATTAAATTGATCTACAAGGTACTTAGCAGTATAGCCAAACCCATATATAAATAATTTCCTCATATTAATTAGCTATAAATTTAATTGTTGTTTTTTACTATTTTTATATTTCACTTAAATATTATTTTATTATGATATGGAAATCGAATTTATCTTATTGATATTACTTATAGTAATTTTATTTTTCCTCTTAAAAATATCAAAAGATATCATAAATGGCCTCGATTCTATAAAAGCAAGGCAAGATTATATTGAAAATAAAATAGATGATCTCAAATAAAATTCCATTCTTTAATGACATCTTTATCGATTTCTAGATGAAGATAACTCTTCTTTAGTTTTTCAAATTTTTTCTTGGTGCATAATTGAGACAAAGACCAGACAGCCATAGCTCTTACAAGGTTAGAATTATCATGTAAAAGAGGGGTAATATCATTAATAAAATTATCATCTCCCGAGTTACCGACTGCAATAAGTACATTTCTTAAAAATCTATTTCTTCCAATACGCTTTATACTTGTGGTCGAAAATAATTTTCTAAATCCATCATCATCTAATTTTAAAAAACTTTTTAGTTTTGGATTATTAAATTCTTTACGAGGAAAAAAATCTTCATTGTTTGTTTTTTTTGCATATTTATTCCAAGGACAAACTGCTAAGCAGTCATCACATCCATAAACTCTATTTCCAATTTTTTTTCGAAATAGCTTAGGAATATGAGATTTGTGTTCTATTGTAAGATATGAAATGCACTTACTTGCATTAATTTGATATGGGCTTTCAATGGCATTAGTAGGACAAATATCAATACACCTTTGACAAGATCCACAGTGATCAATCATCTCATTATCACTTTTTAGATCGATGTCTAAAAAAATTGAAGATAGAAATAGCCAAGAACCAAATTCTTTTGAAACAATATTGGTATGCTTACCTTGCCAACCAATGCCTGCTTTCATAGCGAGTGGTTTTTCCATAATTGGAGCAGTATCAACAAAATATTTGACATTGCATTTATAGTTTTCAGTAATCCATCTTGAGAAAGCTTTTAATCTTTTTTTAATTGTTAGATGATAATCTCTTCCTCTTGCATAAACTGATACAATGCCAATATCTCTTTCATTTAATAAAGACAAAGAATTTTCATGAAAATGATAATTGCTTGCTAAGACTAGTATTGATTTTGCTTCATTCCAAAGATTTTTTGGACTTGATCTAATCTCAGATCGATCTTCCATCCACCTCATTTCTCCGTGATAATTTTTATTGAGAAAATTCTGTAATTCTCTTTTTTGATTTTGAGTGTTTTTAATATTTAAAATCTTTGCTTCATCAAATCCAAAATGTCTAGCACCTTCAATTAAATTTTTTTCTTTGGATTTAGAACTTATTGAAGTTTCTGACTCTTTAAATCTTCGCTTAAAGGATGTGCCAGTGTATGAATTATTTCTTTCGGACATATCTGTATAAATTTAAGCTTTTCAGTATTCCAATTATCTAGAATACGCCTTGCATGCTTACTTCCTGTTTCATTATAATGTTTATCAATAAAATCCTTTAATACATTTTCCCAGTGCTTACTCTGTATTTTGTCAAAAATAAGAGTCTCTTCATTTACTCTATGCTTAAAATTATCATCAATGTCATAAACGAAAGCCATTCCTCCCGTCATACCAGCACCAAAATTATCTCCTGTAGGTCCTAAAATTATTATATTACCTCCAGTCATATACTCACATCCATTGGAACCACACCCTTCAACTACTGCCATAGCACCTGAATTTCTGACAGCAAACCTCTCTCCCGCTTGTCCAGAAGCGAACAGATAACCACTTGTTGACCCGTACAAACAAGTGTTGCCAATTATAGTATTTTCATTTGAATTAAGTCGACTATTTTTATGCGGCTTTATAATAATCTTAGCACCAGATAAACTTTTACCAACATAATCATTCGCATCACCTTCAACTTTAATACTAAGGCCTTTTACTGCAAATGCCCCCAAAGATTGACCCGCAGAGCCATCTAGGTTAAGTGTCAATTGGTCATCATTAATATCAGTATCTTTAAATTTCTGATACATAATAGAAGATAATTTCGCACCGATTGTTCTATCAGTATTTTTAACTGAATAGTGAAGTTCTGTTTTTTGCCCAGTTTCAAAAAACTTTGCTGCATCAACTATAATTTTTTCATCAAGAGTTGATCCTGCATCATTAATACTTTTATGATTAAAATATTCTACATCTGACTCCTTTTCAGCTTGGATTAAAAGTGAATTTAAGTCTAAATCGTCTAAATGAGATGAGCCTCTTGAAATTTGATAAAGTAAATCTGTTCTTCCAATAATTTCATTCAGGCTAGCAAATCCAAGATCAGCTAAAATTTCTCTCACTTCTTCAGCGATAAAACTAAATAAATTAACTACTTTCTCTGCTGTTCCTGAAAATCTATTTCTTAAATCATCGTCTTGAGTACAAACTCCAACAGGGCATGTATTACTATGACATTGACGCACTAGTATACAGCCCATTGCAACAAGAGATGTTGTTCCCAAATTAAATTCTTCTGCTCCCATAAGTGCTGCCATTACTACATCTCTGCCTGTTTTTATACCTCCATCTGTTCTCAATGTTACATTTTGACGTAAACCATTTAATGTCAAAACTTGGTTTACTTCTGTGAGTCCCATTTCCCATGGTATACCTGCATATTTGACACTCGTTTGTGGGCTAGCTCCCGTGCCTCCATTGTGGCCAGAAATTAGGATCACATCAGCTTTTGCTTTTGCTACACCGGCTGCGATAGTTCCTATTCCTGAAGAAGCAACGAGTTTTACACAAACTCTTGCATTAGGATTTATTTGTTTCAAGTCAAAAATAAGTTGAGCTAAATCTTCAATTGAGTAGATATCATGGTGAGGTGGGGGTGAAATGAGAGTCACTCCAAGCGTGCTATGTCTTAATTTGGCTATTTCAGCAGTAACCTTAAAACCTGGAAGTTGACCTCCTTCACCAGGTTTTGCTCCCTGAGCAATTTTTATTTCTATCTCCTCACAATTATTAAGATACTCAGCTGTCACACCAAATCTTCCAGAGGCTACCTGTTTAACTCTTGAATTTGCATTATCTCCATTTTTTCGAGTAATTGATCTTTCAATTGACTCTCCACCTTCTCCACTACATGACGACCCTCCTATCCTATTCATTGCAATCGCAAGAGTTTCATGAGCTTCTTTAGAAAGAGCTCCATGAGACATACTTCCACTTCCAAATCTCTTCCTAATTGATGTAATAGACTCCACGTCACTTAATGATTTTTTTTCTTTAATTGATTTAAATTCCAATAAATCCCTAATGTTAATTGGTGAAAAATTCTTATGAGCTAAAGAATATTTTTTATACAAATTATATGAGTCATTTGAAACGGCTGTTTGCAATAAATGTATTAATTTTCCATCATAAGCGTGAGTTTCTTCTCCATATCTGTATCTGTATATTCCTCCAATAGGCAATGTATCTACATCACCAGAGTACGCGTAAGAATGTAATTGATTAATCTTGAATTCAATTCCTGTTAACCCAATGCCAGATATTCGACTTTGTACTCCAAGGAAATATTCATTAACCATTGAGCGACTTAGTCCTACAGCCTCGAAATTAAATCCCCCTCTATATGCAGACAAGACAGAAATACCAAGTTTTGCCATTACTTTTAGAAGGCCTTGGTCAACAGCTTTTTTGTATCTTTGAACACATTCCTCATAACTTAAATTCTTAAATAGCCCTTTTTCATGCCTTTCTCTGATACACTCTTGAGCAAGATACGGATTTACAGTTGTTGCGCCTACCCCAATCAGCACAGCAAAGTAGTGAGTGTCTAAACACTCAGCTGACTGGGTATGAATCGATACAAAAGATCTTATTCCTTTTCTGGTTAAAAAAGTATGAACAGCAGCGGTTGCAAGAATTATTGGTGCTGAAACTTTATCGTGATCCGTATTAATATCTGTTAATACTACGTGCTGTTTTCCACTTAACACCGCTGCCTCAGCCTCGTTCTGAATTCTTTTTATTGTTTCTTTTAAAGAAGTTTCTTTTAAATCAAAAGAACAGTCTATTATTTTAGTTACACTCTGTCCAAACTTCATCATTTTTGAAAAGATGCTATTAGTAATGATAGGGCTATCCATCACAAAAACATTATCTTGATATGAATTAGAATCCAAAACGTCTCTTAAATTTCCAAATCTCGTCTTCAAACTCATTCTTGACTGCTCTCTTAAGCTATCGATAGGTGGATTAGTAACTTGACTAAATTTTTGTCTGAAAAAATGAGATAGAGGTCTAAATTTGTCTGATAATACTGCAATTGGAGTATCGTCACCCATTGACCCAGTAGCCTCTTTTGCCTCAGCAACCATTGGATGTAAGATCAACTCTAATTCCTCCATTGTGTAACCTGCAGCAATTTTACGCTGCCTCAATGATTTAAAGTCGAAAAGTTTAATTTCTTTTTTTGATGTTATTCTTTTGTCAATTCTAATAATTTTCTTAACAAATTCATGATACGGATATTGATTAGCAAGTTTATCTTTTAATTCAAAATTCTCATACAATTTTCCTTCTTTAAGATTAACGCCCAACAAGTCACCTGGTCCTAATCTACCCTTAAAAATTATTTCATCTTCGTCCACTGGAACCATCCCTGTCTCAGATCCTGCAACAATTAAATTACTATTCGTAATACAATATCGCATTGGCCGTAATCCGTTTCTATCCATGCCGCCGATTACCCACTCACCATCATATGCTGCAATTGCTGCTGGACCATCCCAAGGTTCAATAGTCCCATTCGCGAATTCGTACATATTGGAATGAGAAGGAGGTATAAGCTTACTTCTTTTTGACCATGCTTCTGGCATTAATAACGTTTTTGTTAAAGGAGCAGATCTTCCCGCGCGTAAAAATAATTCAAAGGCTGAATCAAGCGCTGAAGAGTCTGAACTTCCTCTAATTATAATAGGTTTGACTTGCTCACTATTTTCTCCAAATAGTTCAGATGCAATTCTATTTTCATGATTACGCATCCAATTTGAATTACCGGATATAGTATTAATTTCGCCATTATGAGCTAATGCTCTAAACGGCTGAGCAAGTGCCCAACTAGGAAAAGTATTTGTTGAATACCTCTGGTGAAAAATCGCAAATGAAGAAATAAAATTTTCATTCTGCAAATCAGGATAAAACACTTCTAATTCTTCAGCTAAAAATAGACCCTTATAGATAACAGACTTAAAACTCAAAGAGCATACATAAAATTCACTAATTTGAAGATTTAATATTCTTTTTTCTATTCTCCTTCTTATTAAAAAAAGTTCTTTATCCAAGTCTTCATCTTCATTTCTTTCTTTATTATTTACAAACATAACTTGCTCAATATCAGGTCTCGTCATATTTGCTTTTTTGCCAATCACACTGGTATTAACAGGTACCTGTCTCCATCCATAAATAAAGTATCCATGATCAATCAATTCAGACTCTACAATTGTTCTGCATTTTTCCAGAGCAGAGTAATCATTTCGAGGAAGAAACATCATGCCAATACCAAAATCTCCCTGCATCATTTCATGACCAGTTTTTCTTATCTCTTCTTCAAAAAAATCTTTTGGAATTTCTAAATGTATGCCAGCGCCATCACCTGTTTTACCATCAGCGTCTATTGCACCACGATGCCATACAGCCTTAAGTGCTTCAATTCCACTTATCACAACACGTCTATTCGGCTTTCCATCAATTGCAGCAATAAAACCAACACCACAAGCATCATGCTCTTGCATTGAGTCATATAAATTTGCATCAACTAGCTTTTGCTTGTTTTTATTATATCGGTCCAACCAACTCATTACGAAGCCTTTACTATTTGTCCTTTTTTTGCTTCTAAATAGCTATGCATTGACTCTGCAGCATCTCTACCGTCTCTTATACCCCACACAACTAATGAAGCTCCTCTTGCAATATCCCCAGCAGCAAATACCCCGTCTAATTCAGTCATCAAAGTACTAAACGATGTTTTAATGGTGCCCCACTTCGTTATCGGAAGTTCTTTTTCATTAAATAGTTTTGGCAAATCTTCTGGATCAAATCCTAAAGCTTCAATAACGATATCTGCTTTTAGGCTAAATTCTGAATTTCTAATCTCAATGGGCACTTGTCTTCCTGAATCATCGGGTTCGCTCAATTTTGTTTTTGCACATAAAACTTCTTTGATTTTACTATCTCCATGAAATGACTTAGGGATAGATTGCCATATAAACTCGACGCCTTCTTCTTCGGCATTTAAAACTTCCCGAGTTGAACCAGGCATATTCTCTCTATCTCTTCGATATAGACATTTAACTGATTTTGCATTTTGACGAACACTTGTCCTTACACAGTCCATAGCAGTATCACCGCCACCAATAACAATTACATCTTTACCCTCAGCATTTAAAGTACCATCATCAAATAGCTCAACTTTATCACCAAGACCTTTTTTATTAGAAGCAGTTAGAAAATCTAAGGCTGGATGTATGTTGGGATAATTAGTTTTAACATCAAGCTTTCGCGGCTTATAAACACCTGTAGCGATTAAAATAGCTTCATGTTTTTTTCTTATTTCTTGAAAAGAAATATCTTTACCAATATTTGCATTTAAATGAAATTTAATACCTGAATCTTCTAAATATTTAACTCTTCTTTCAACAATATCTTTTTCTAATTTAAAATTAGGAATACCATAAATAAGAAGGCCTCCAGCACGATCATAACGATCATATATTGTAATTTCATATCCTTTTTTTCTAAGTTCATCTGCCGCTGCAAGTCCAGCGGGGCCGGAACCAATTATTCCTATACTTTCATCTCGAATTTGATTCTTCTCAAGTTGTATTGGCTTAATCCATTTATTTTCAAATGCATTATCGGTTAAATACTTTTCAATTGATCCAATCGTAACTGAACCATGGCCACTTTGTTCAATAACACAATTACCTTCGCATAAACGATCTTGAGGACATATCCTTCCAGTAATCTCAGGCAAATTATTTGTACTTGCTGATAATTGATATGCTTCTTCTAATCGATCTTCAGCAGTAAGTTTTAGCCAGTCAGGAATATGGTTATGAAGAGGGCAGTGAACTGTACAGTATGGAACACCACACTGAGAACATCTACTTGATTGTTCCTCGGCCTTATCCTTTACATACCCCTTATATATTTCATTAAAATTAGTCTTACGGTCTTTAGACTCAAATTTTTCTGGGTAATTCTGATGTAAGTCTGTAAATTTAAGCATAGTATTATTTTATGTCATATAGTATGACTTTTTTTTATAATTAATCCAAATTTTAGATTCTTATAGACTATTGAGGATTCTAATAAAGTCATAACATATGACCTATGTATGCATTTTAACTAACTTTTATTTGGCAAAGTGGCAATAACATTCTATTTTCCAGTAAATTTATGTATTTTTTTCCAGTTATTTTATTAGCAATTATTCAAGGAATTACTGAATTTTTACCTGTGAGCTCTTCAGCTCACCTGGTAATTGCCACAGATTTCATTGAATTTACCTATGAAAACATTGCTCTTGATGTAAGCCTTCATCTAGGGACACTGTTGGCAGTGATAGTTTACTTTAGATCAGATATTTTATTACTCATAAATGGGATCATTGATTCTCAGAGCAAGGGAAGAAATACTGCTATTCAAATATTTATTGCTACTGTTCCAATCACAGTCTTTGGAGGTCTCGCTTTCATGACAGGGATAGTTGACTATTTCAGAAATATTCAAGTTATTGCACTTTCAACTATTATTTTTGGAATTGTTCTTTATTACGCTGATATTCAGAATGATAAAAAAACTAAAACTATTGATGAGCTTAAAATTGGAGGAAGTTTCATCATTGGACTTATTCAAGTTCTAGCAATAATTCCTGGAACATCAAGATCAGGTATTGTTTATAGTGGCGGTAGGTTTTTAAATATATCTCGAATTGAAGCCCTAAGATTTGCTATGCTTCTTTCAATACCTACTATTTTACTATCTGCATTCATTCCAACATATAAATTTATAGAAAGTCCATCTTCTGAATTTTTATTAATGGGCGCTTTTGGTCTTATTGTTTCATTTGCAACTGCTTATCTTTCAATTAGTCTGCTTATGAATTGGGTTAGAAACTTTTCGATGATACCATTTGTAATTTATAGGATTATTCTAGGAAGTATTCTTTTAATATATTCAATAGTCTGATTTTTTACTTCAAATAAGTTGGCACTATAACTTTGGATGATTGAGCACTTATTTTTAATGATGCCAATGTATTAGATTTCTCGTTCACTACATTATCAAATTTTAATATTTTTACTAAATCTCTGGTGATTATCGGATCAGGTAATAACTGAGCAAATGTTGCTATAAGTTTTGCTGCAACAGTTGGTGCAGGGATTAAAAGTCTTCTAATCTTTAAGGTTTTTAATATTAGCTCATAAACTTCTTTCATTGTCATAACATCTGGCCCACCAAATTCATAAATTTTACCCTGATCATCTTTAGAATTTAAAAGTCTAATTATTCCATCTATTAAATCTTTCACATATACAGGCTGAAACTTATTATTTCCTCCTCCAAACATTGGCACTATAGGAGATAATTTTACAATTTTTGATTGTACTGAAAAAAACCCATCATCAGGTCCAAATACAATTGATGGTCGAACTATTTTAGCTTTTGGAAAATATTCTAATAAAACTTTTTCTCCCTGCCCTTTAGTTGATTGATATTTTGAATCGCTATTTATATCAGCTCCAATTGATGAAACGTGCAAGAGCTCATCAACCCCATACTTATTGGAAAGTTCAGCAATATTCCTTATTCCAGTTACGTGACTATCAAAATAAGACTCTCCTCCAGACTCATGGAGAACACCTACAAGATTTATAATTATGTCGGAATTTGCGATGAATTTTTCAATAGATTGTGGTCTGACAATATTTCCATAGCAAATATCAAGATTACTAGAACTACCCATGGGTCCTAATTTACCTTGTAAATAGGGGTTTCTTGATACAGCGCGAACAATATTACCCTTTTCTATTAATTGATAAATTAAGTTTTTACCTATAAAACCTGCCCCAAAGACTGTAATTACTTTATTTTTCATAATTAGTTAGTATGAATAAATATACATATTTGTTTTAAATTTAAATAGGATAATTTCATTACAATGCAAACCCATTTATATAAAAATGATCTAGATGATGGAATTGTTTTTAAAGGAAATGTCGCAATAGACACTGAAGCAATGGGATTAGACCCAGCGCGTGATCGTTTATGTCTAATACAAATTTTCGATGGCGAAACTGATTGTCACATGGTTCAGTTTGAAAATTCAAATACTGAGTCCCCAAACCTGATTAAATTATTAAATGATGAAAATATTCAAAAGATTTTTCATTATGCACGGTTTGATATGGCCGCTCTAAGACATGCCCTAAAAATAGATGTTAAAAATGTATATTGTACAAAGATAGCAAGTAAGATTGCGAGAACCTACACGAATAACCATGGTTTAAAAGATTTATGTAAAGAATTACTTGGGGTTGAAATCTCAAAAAAACAACAAAGTAGTGACTGGGGGAACTCAAATTTATCTAAAGAGCAAATTTCTTATGCGACAAATGATGTAATATATCTTCATCAGATAAAAAATAAATTAGATGAAATGCTGGTTCGTGAAGATAGACAGCTATTAGTTGATGCTTGTCTATCATTCTTGCCAACAAGAGTTGAATTAGATCTTAGAGGGTGGGAAAATGATATTTTCTCGCATTCTTCATAAAAAATATGACATCAACATCAATTATTAAATCTGCCCTTGATGTTTTAAACATAGAAATAAGTGGGATAAAATTAGTTAGAAGAACTTTTGATAGTAATTTTGTTGCTGCAATAAAAGAGTTATCTAAACTTAAAGGTCGAGTGATAATTACTGGTATTGGAAAATCAGGTCATATAGCAAATAAAATAGCAAGTACAATGAGCTCTACCGGAACCCCAGCTCAATTCTGTCATTCAAATGAAATGTCTCATGGTGATTTAGGCATTCTATCCAGTAAGGACATATTAATTATAATTTCTAATTCAGGTAATAGCTCGGAGCTTAAAGATGTTATCACTTTTTCAAAAAAAAATAAAATTAAGACCATTGGAATTTCTTCAAACAATAATAGTGAATTGATGCAATCTGTTAATTACCCTCTTTTACTCCCCATAGCTAAGGAAGCCTGCGCCGTTGGTAAGGCGCCAACTACCTCTACAACAATGACACTTGTACTTGGTGATGCTATTTGTGTTGCTTTAATGAAATTAAAGAAATTTAAAATTGAAGATTATAAAAAGATACATCCAGGTGGTGCTCTCGGTATAAGTCTTATGAAAGTAAAAGATATCATGCATACTAAGAGCAAACTTCCATTGGTAAATGAAAATGTAAAAATGAAAAATGTAATTATAGAGATGACCAAAAAATCATTTGGGCACGTAGGTGTGATCGATAAATACAAAAAAATTGTTGGTGTAATTACAGATGGTGATTTGAGGAGAGGTTTAAATGCTAAATTTCTTGAAAAACAAGCGAGAGATATAATGACAAAAAACCCAAAAATAATCTTAGATGATATGCCGTTATTGGATGCCTTATCCATTATGACTAAAAATAAAATTACTTGTTTATTTATATCAAGCAATAAATCTAATAAAAAACCTATTGGTATAATTCATATCCATGACTGCTTAAGATTAATACAGAATTAATTATGATACCTAAGAATAAAAAAATTCTTATACATATATTTATTATATTTCTACTTTTATTTAAATTTCAATCTTATGCGGAAGAAAATCAAAATACCATAGAAATTAAAAACCCTATCTTTACAACCAAAAGTATAGACGGTAGTCCCTATGAGATTAAAGCTGATAAAGGACTCCAAAAAGAAGATTATTTAGATCTTTTTGTTATTGAAGCCAAATTAAAAACAAATAAAGATATTTGGATTTATCTAACTGCAGATAAGGGTACATTTAATCAATCGAGTGGCGAGATACTACTAGAAAGCAATATTGAAATATATACAGAGGCTGATGAAAAAATTTTTGCTGAATTAGCTAATGTAAATACAAATGGTAAAATAATCACTCTTAAGAAAAATGTAAAATATCAAGATTCAAATATCTTTATATCAGCCGATGAATCCATAATAAAAGATGATTTCTCAAGTATCACATATTATGGAAATGTTAAGAGCAAGATTTTAAAGAGTAAATCGTATGAATAAATTTTTTCTTTGTCTTTTCATCTTTCTAATTTCATTTTTAAAAACTTCATACTCAGATGAAATATTGATTGAATCTGAAGAATTGATCATTACTAATGAACCTTTAACTACTACTTTTATCGGGAGTGTTTATGCCTTTGATAATGAAATAAAGCTTTGGTCTGATAAAATATTAATCCTATATACTGAATCTGAAAGTAAAATCGATCAAATTAAATGTTTTGGTAACAGTAAATTAGTGAGAGAGAATCAAGAAATTATATCAGAAAATATAACGTATTTTGCAATTGATAAAAAAATCTATGCAAAAGGAGATATTACATTGACTCAAGATCAAAATGTGATGAAGGGAAATGAATTAAGTGTGGATTTAGCAAAGTCTACAAGTATAATGATAGGCAATAAAAATAATAAAGTAACAGTCAAAATCAATAACAATGAGTGAAAATAAAAATAAACCAGAACTTGCTACATCAAATACTGGTCTAAAAATAAAAAATATTAGAAAGTCTCTTTCAAAAAAACCGATTGTTCGTGATGTTTCAATTAATGTCGAACGTGGTAAAGCAATTGGTCTTCTTGGACAAAATGGTGCAGGTAAAACAACAACTTTTTATATGACTATGGGACTTATTAATCCAGATGGTGGAGAAATATATTTAGATGAAAGCAATATTACTTCACTTCCTATGTATAAGCGCGCCCGTCTCGGGCTTGGTTATTTACCTCAACAGCCAAGTATATTTAGAGGCCTAAGTGTAGAAGATAATATTTTTTCAATACTTGAGACACAAAAAAATTCTTCAGATCAAATCAAAAACATCTTAGAAGAACTTCTCACTGAATTTTCTCTTACTCATCTGCGCCGTGCAATGCCTTACAATTTGAGTGGAGGAGAGAGAAGAAGAACTGAGATTGCAAGATGCTTAGCATCAAATCCAAAAATTATTTTAATGGATGAGCCATTCGCGGGTGTGGATCCTATAGGGATTAATGATATTAAAGAATTAATTAGGCATCTTACCGATAGAAATATTGGTGTTCTTATAACAGATCACCAATCACGTGAAGTTTTAGATACGTGCGAATATTCATATATAATGCATGCCGGTGAAATTATCTCAGAAGGAACTAGTGATCATATTATAAGTGATCAAGATGCAAGAAAATTCTACTTAGGTCAAAGTTTCAGAGTTTAGTGGTGGAGCTAGTCGGGATCGAACCGACGACCTCATCACTGCCAGCGATGCGCTCTCCCAGCTGAGCTATAGCCCCAACTTAAAATGAAATTATTTTTCTTCTAGTGATACTTCGTCTTCATTGCTTATATCAAGACTTTCTAACTCAGGATCAATATCATTTACATCTGCATCATCTAAACTAATAGTATCATCTTCGTCATCCATTGCAATTTCTGCATCTGCATCATCTTCAAGCATAGATTCCGAGGCGTCACTTCCAATTAAATTGTCATCAACAGTAGATTCTAAATCATCTTCATAAACTTTTTTTGCCGCCGAACTGGTAACAGGAATAATTTCATTTTCAATAGAATGGCCGCAATTTGGACATGGAAGTGGATATTTTCTATTCAAGTCGTAGAATTTTGTTTCGCATTCTGGGCATACTATTTTTTTACCCCATTCTGGTTTAGACATTTGATGACTTTCTATATAATAGTTGGTTATGAATATGGTGATATTGTATAATATAATTAAAACATACCTCAAGATATAAAATTGAAAAAAAAAATAAAATATAAGCTAAAAGGCCCCCTTCAAATATCAGGTGATAAGTCAATATCACATAGATCACTTATTTTATCATCTATGGCTATTGGAGAGGCAAAAATTACTAACCTTTTAGAGTCAGAAGATACTCTCAGTACAATAAAAATACTTAAAGCCCTAAGCATTCAGATAAAGAAAGTTAAAGAGGATTGGATCGTGATTGGTAATGGTACAAATGGATACATTCAACCATCTGAGGCACTTGATTGCGGAAATTCAGGAACAACTGCAAGACTAATGCTTGGAGCCGTTAGTACGAATCCAATTTTCTGTACTTTTGTTGGAGACAAATCTCTAAGTAAAAGGCCTATGACAAGGGTTACAAATTTTCTAAATACAGTTGGAGCTGAAACTGTATTAACAAATAAAGATTATTTTCCAATGACCATTAGTGGTGTGAAAGATCCGTTGCCACTTCATCATAAAATTACAAAAGCGTCAGCACAAATCAAAACAGCGTTAATACTTGCTGCTTTAAATATAATGGGCAGAACATCAATAATAGAAACTAGAAAAACTAGAGATCATACTGAAATTTTATTAAAATATTTAAAAGTAAAATTTAAAGTAATTAAGCAAAAAGATAATGCTACTAAACTGGTCTTTAATGGACCATACGAGATAGAGGCAAAAAATATTTTTGTTGCTGGAGATCCTTCCTCTGCAGCATTTTTCATTGTTGCTGCACTTATAGTTCCAAATTCAAAGATTATTTTGAAAAATGTTTGCTTAAATAAAACAAGAATAGAGTACATCAGTATTCTAAAAAAAATGGGCGCTAAAATAAAAGTTGAAAAAGGAAAAACGAGATCGGGTGAATTAATTGGCTCAATTCAAGTTGAATATAGTAAATTGAAAGCTGTCAATATTCCAAAAGGACTATCTCCATATTTAATCGATGAATATCCAATACTCTCAATTGCTGCATCAGTTGCAAAAGGAACTACGAAAATGAATGGTCTTGAAGAATTAAGATATAAAGAAAGTGATCGTATAAAAAGTATTCACGAAAACCTTAAAAAACTAAAAATTAATTGTTCAGTAAAAAAAGATGATATTTCTATAACTGGATCAACCATTAATCCAAATGGCGGTGTAAAGATAAAAACTTTTGGAGATCATCGTATTGCGATGTCTTTTAAGATTATGAGTTTAATATGTGATAAGCAATTAAGTTTCGATGACCTTGAATGTATTAATATAAGTTATCCAGATTTTAATAAACACTTAAACTCATTAAAAGTAGAAAATGGTTTGTAGTGTAATTGCAATAGATGGTCCTGCGGGTGTGGGCAAGACAACAATTGCAAAAAAATTATCTAAAAAGATTAATGCTCCTGTTTTGTTTAGCGGTCAACTTTATCGAGCTGTAGCTTATGAAATGATTAAGAATAAAATAAACGTATCTCAAGAAAATAAGATTATCCAGATTGCTAAAAAATTAGATATGAGCATTTATAGTGAAAGAGCTCTGTACACAGCAAAGATAGATTTAATTTCATCAAAAATTTCATCAAATAAATTGCTCAGAAAAGCTCTCATAAACTATCAGAGAAGGTTTCCAAAAATCCAAAAAAAAAGAATTAAGCATGTAATCATTGAAGGAAGAGATATTGGAACTGTCATTTTTCCAAGAGCCAAAATGAAGTTTTTTATGTGGGCATCCTCAAAAATTAGGGCAAAAAGAAGATATGATCAGGTCAAAAAAACAAGTAATAAAGCCAAATTGTCATCAATCCACAAAGAAATTGATAGACGTGACCTAAGAGATATGACTAGGAAAGTTGCTCCGATGATACCAGCTGCAGATTCCTACTTGATTGACAATACTAATTACGATATACCCCAGACGTTTAATGCAATACTTAAGATATTAAACAAAAAGAATTAATATTATTTATGAATCAAACTGCTGACACAAACCCTAGTTCATCTGAATTCGACCAACTCCTATCTGAATCACTATCATCATCAAATCTTAAAGAAGGCTCTATAATCAAGGGTATTATCTCTGAAATTGAAGATGACGCAGTTGTAGTCGATGTAGGTGGAAAAACAGAAGGTCGTATTCCAAAAAGAGAATTTATTTTTTTAAAAGATAAAAAAGAACTTGAGGTTGGCGATGAGATTGATGTTTATTTAGATAAAATCGAAAACCATAACGGGGAATGTATTCTCTCTAGAAGTAAAGCTAAGAATAGAGAAATTTGGGGTGAGATTGAAAAATCATTTGAAGCAGGAGAGCTTGTAGAAGGTGTTATTACCGGGAAAGTTAAAGGTGGATTATCATGTGAAATTGGTATCACCGCATTCCTACCTGGATCACAAATTGATACTCGACCAGTTAGAGACATTTCTCACCTTCTAAACGTACCTCAAAAATTTAAAATACTTAAGATGGATGCTAAGCGCAACAACATCGTAGTTAGCAGACGAAGCGTCCTAGAAGAACTTCATAAAGAAACTCGTGAAGAACGTTTCTCTCAAATGGCTCTTGGAGATGTTGTTGATGGGACGGTTAAAGCAATTACTGATTATGGAGCGTTCATTGACCTTGGCGGCTATGACTCACTATTGCATAGTTCTGATATTACATACAAAAGAATTGGTCACCCAAGTGAAGTATTAAAAATTAGTCAACAAGTAAAAGTGAAAATTATTAAAGTTGACCCTGAGAAAAACCGTGTGTCAGTTGGCATGAAGCAACTTGAGAGTGATCCTTGGGAAACAGTTAAAGACCAATTTAAAGTTGATGATCAAGTAACAGGAATTGTAACTAACGTAACAGATTATGGAATTTTTATTGAAATTCAAAATGGTGTAGAAGGGCTATGCCATAAAGATATGTTAACATGGAGTCAAAAACAAAATTCAAAGCCTGGAAACTTATTTGCTCGTTCACAATCAGTTGAATGTAAGATTCTTGAAATAGATTATGAGAAAAAGAGATTAAGCTTAGGAATTAAACAATTGACTGATAATCCATGGATTAAGTTTAATGAAGCAAATCCAATTGGTACGATTGTTGATACTGAAATCACAGCTATTAAAGATGGAATTATTTTCTGTGGCCTCGAAGATGAGATTGATGGAGCTATTTTTGCAAAAGATCTTTCTTGGGAACTATCTGGAAATGATGCAAAAGAAGAAGTAAAAAAATATAACGTTGGCGACAAAATAAAAGCCAAAATCATCTCAAATGAGAATGAAAAAGTTGCATTATCAATACGTGAGCTGGATGGCAACCCATTTGAAGAACTAAAAGATAAGAAAAAGGGAGATATTGTAACTTGTACTGTAACTGATACAGACTCTTATGGAGTTAAAGTTGCTATTGGTGAAAATGGACCAAAAGTAGTTATTAAAAAGAACGATCTTGCTATTCAAAAAGGCGATGCTCGTCCAGAGCGTTGGGCTAAAAATGATAAGCTTGATGCAATGATAACACAAATAGATGCATCAAGTCTGAAAATTGCTCTATCAATAAGAGCTCTAGAAGAACAAAATGAAGCTGAAGCTATGGAAAAATATGGAAGTAAAGATTCAGGCGCATCTCTGGGAGATATTCTTGGAAAAGCGATCAGCGACAAGAAATCTGAAGAATAAAATCAGTTAAATCATATATTTACATTAAATTTTATTATGCCTATAATTTAGGTATGAGTTTAATAAAATCACAATTAATCCAAAACATTACAGAAGCAAATCCTCATTTATTTGTGAGAGATGTCGAACGTATTGTAAATACAATATTTAATGAGATTACAAATTCGTTAGCTGAGGGTAAACGAGTTGAGCTCAGAGGTTTTGGAGCTTTTAGTGTTCAACATAGAAAATCTAGAGTTGGCCGTAATCCAAGAACGGGCGCAGCAGTAGAAGTTGAGGAAAAATTCATTCCTCGATTTAAGACTGGAAAAGAATTGCGAGTAAAATTGAATTCTAAAAATAATGCATCACAACCTGAACAAAACGAAGAATAACCAAGTCTTCTCACTAGATAAATTTTGAGCAATAACCCTATTTTCTGTGCAATCGACACAAGTGATATTGATAAGGCTAAAGAGCTGGCAATCAGTATTAAACCATATGTTGGTGGAATAAAGCTTGGCCTAGAATTTTTTACTTCATGTGGAATATCAGGCATTAAACAAATAGAGGATTTAGGATTACCATTATTTATCGATTTAAAATTCTATGACATTCCAAATACTGTAACCTCAGCTTTAAAAAATATTTTAGAAATTAATCCAATGTTCACCACTATACATTGTACTGGTGGAAGAAAAATGATGACTGAATGTATGAACTTAAAAAAAGAGATGAACAGTACAACAAACATTATTGGTGTCACCATGTTAACGAGCTTTGATGATCAAGAAATTAATGAGATTGGATTTAGAGACTCTATCTCAGAATCAATAAATAAACTTGCGGGACTAGCTAATGATTGTGGTCTGGATGGATTAGTCTGTAGTCCACTTGAAGCAAAAAAGATTAAAAGTGATTATTCTCATCTTAAATTAATTGTACCTGGAATCCGAAGATCTTCGGATGAAACCAATGATCAAAAAAGAACACTGTCTGCAAATGAAGCAATCATTAATGGTGCAGATATTTTAGTTATTGGTAGGCCAATAACAGAGTCTGCTGATCCAGCAAAAGCAGCTGAAGAATTATCAAATGAAATTCAATGACAAATTCTCAGGTCAAAATTTGTGGCATAACCACTATTACCGATGCAAATTTTGCAATAAGTTTTGGCGCTGATTACTTAGGTTTTATTTTCTATCCTAAATCCAAGCGTTATATTTCTTATGATAGCTGTAAAGAAATAATTGATGTTATAAAAGACAAGATTAGAACCGTTGCTGTGACCGTTGACCCTTCAGATAACGATATTTTGGAAATTAATAAATTGGGTGTTGATTATATTCAACTCCATGGAAATGAATCAGTTGAGCGTATTATTGAAATCAAAACTAAATGCAGCTTACCAATAATTAAAGCATTTGGAATAAGTACTATTGATGATTTAGAGCAAACAACTAATTATAGTGACCTATCAGAATTTTTCTTGTTTGATTATAAACCCAGTTCATCTGAAATGCCTGGTGGCAATGCTAAGCAATTTGATTGGGATATACTTCAAGACAATCAATTTAAATGTCCTTACTTTTTGTCTGGAGGACTAAATCCTGAAAATATTATATATGCTATAAATTCTGCGAAAACTAAATTTTTTGATGTCTCTTCTGGTGTTGAAAGCAGTCCTGGGATAAAAGATAGTTTAAAATTAAAAGACTTTATATTGAAAATTAAAAGTAATTAAATATGGCAACTGATACTAAAAAGAACTCACTAAAACAAGGCCCATCAGATAAAGGTTACTATGGTGAATTTGGGGGACAATATGCTCCTGAAATTTTAATGCCGAATCTGATTGAATTAGAAAAAGCTTTTGAAAGTGCTATCAATGATAAAAAATTTCTTGATGAATTTGAGTATCTCCTTAAAGAATACGTTGGTCGCCCTAACCCTCTTTATTATGCAGAACAACTTACAAAAAAAATTGGCGGCGCAAAGCTTTACTTAAAATCTGATCATTTAAATCATCTGGGCGCCCATAAAATTTCAAATTCTCTATTCATGATTTTATTGGCAAAATATATGGGTAAGACAAAAATATACTGCGAGACCGGAGCTGGAGCTCACTTAATCGCTACTGCCGCATGTGGCGCACGATTCGGCCTACCAGTGTATGGATATATGGGGATTGATGATATCAAAAAACAAAATACAAATGTAATAAAAGCGAAACTTTTTGGTGCTAAAGTAATTCCTTGCGTTGATGGGACAGGTGAAAAAGGTGTATTAAAAGATGCGTGTACAAGTGTTTTAAAAGCTTGGTCAAGTGATACAAGTGCGTTTTATTGTTGTGGAAGTGCGATTGGTCCTCACCCTTTTCCAAGAATTGTACAATACGCACAGTCAGTAATTGGCAAGGAAATAAAACAACAGATTTTAGAAAAAGAAGGAAGGTTACCAGATCATATCGTCGCTTGTATTGGTGGAGGATCAAATCTAATTGGAGCAATACATGAATTTCTAGATGATGATGAAGTTAATTTACATGGCGTTGAAGCCGAGCATAGTTCTGCACTGACTAATGGATCAATTGGTATTATGCAAGGGTTTAAGTCTTTTATGCTTCAAAACTCAGATGGTTCAGCTACCCTTGATACAAGTAGTTTAGCATCTGGAATTAATTTTTATTCAGCGGGCCCAGAACATGCAAATCTAAAAAGTTTAGGTAGGGTTAATTATACTTACCAAAGTGACGATGACGCCTTTGAAGCTTTTCAATTACTTTGTAAAACCGAGGGAATACTTCCAGCATTTGAACCATCATTTGCGATAAGTTATGCAATTAAATTAGCAGCTGATCTTGATAAGGATAAAATTGTAATTATAAATGTTTGCGGTCGAGGCGATAAGGATTTAGACACCGCAATAAGCATCCTAGGAGATAAGCTTGAATAACAGACTTCAAAATATTTTTTCTAATTTACAAAAAGAAAATAAAAAAGCATTTGTTAGTTTCTCAACAGCCGGATTTCCTGATGAGGAAACAAGCTTAGAAATCATAAAAAAAATAATTGACTCAGGATCTCATATTCATGAAATTTCATTTCCTCATGCTGAAGCACAAGCAGATGGGCCAATCATTCAATTAGCCAATATTGAAAGTCTTAAAAATGGTATCACTTTTGATAAGGTGATTGAAATTGCAAAAAAAGTAAGAGCATACAATAATAATGTTGGTCTAGCCATGATGGGCTATTTAAATAATATTTTTATTTATGGCATTGAAAAATTTGCAAAATCAATATCAGGTGTAATTGACGCTGTTATCTGTGTAGACTTACCTGGTGTTGTAGTTGAAGAGAAGCAATTGAAAGATGCTTTGCGAAAAGAAGGTATTGCCTTGATTAAGTTAATTACACCCACGACATCTGAAGAAAGAATAAAAGAATTAGTCAAAGAAGCTGATGGATTTATTTACAGCGTAAATGTCGAGGGTATAACTGGAGTAAAATCTGCTCAAATAGATCAAGTAAATGATCAAATATCTAAGATAAAAAAATATACAGATATTCCAGTTGTCTCTGGATTTGGTATTAAATCAGTCGAAGATGTTGAAATTTTCTCTAAGTCGAATGCTGATGGCATAGTAGTGGGGTCCGCAATAGTAAAAAATATACAAGAAAATATGAAAGCGTCACCTGATAAACAAAATGTTGCCAACTTTGTGGGTGATTTTTGTAAAACTCTTATTAGTCACCTAAATAAATGAATTGGATTTTAAATAAAATTAAAAAAATTCTTCCAAGCAAGAAGAAAAGCTTAGATGTTCCTGATAATGCTTGGCAAAAATGCAAAGTCTGTATGACAATGCTTTATGCTGATGAACTTGAAAAAACATCTTATGTCTGCCCTAATTGTGATAACCATCTAAAAATTCATCCTAACCTAAGACTAAAAAAACTCATGGATGACGAACAATATGAAATAATCAAAACACCTGGGGCATTTCAAGATCCTTTAAATTTTAAAGATACAAAGACTTACAAAGAAAGATTTTATGCAGCTCAAGAAAAAACGAATATGGATAGTGCAATATTAGTTGCATATGGCAAGATAAAAGGAATTCCAGTTACATGCGCGTTACACAATTTTGACTTTTTAGGCGGCTCAGTAGGTCCTTCAGAAGCAGAAGCTCTAGTAAAAGCAGCAGAGCATTGTGTAACATTTAATACTCCACTTATTGTATTTACAAGTTCTGGTGGGATGCGTATGATGACTAATCAGTACAGCCTGCAGGCTCTACCTAAAACAACTATTGCAGTTCAAATGTTAAAAGATGCGCGATTGCCTTATATAGTAGTATTAACCGACCCAACTTCTGGTGGAGTAAGTGCAAGTTATGCATCGCTCGGTGATATTACACTTGCAGAACCTAAAGCCTCTATTATGTTTGCTGGTGCATCAGTGACTAAAAATACAACTGGTGAAATAATGCCAGAAGATGTTCAAAAGGCTGAATATTTATTAGAGCATGGGTTTATTGATCAAATTG
>JBJLDC010000011.1:0-137251 GCA_045567365.1 Candidatus Pelagibacterales bacterium
ATGCTGGACCACCTGTTTTTAAGTTATTTCTAAAAGCAATTAATCTACTACATTGAGCAACTGATGCCGTTAATAAAAGCAGCGAAGTTTCTTTTATTTTTTCATCCTTTATTTTATAAAACAAATCTGCGAGCCTGGATAAAAGATAAAAATTTCTCTCAGTAAATAAATCTCTTGTCTTCATTCCTTTGAAGGCTAAGATTCTTTTATTTGGCGTGAAAGACACATCATACGAGCAATTTTTTTTGGCTTTTTTTGTTTTTCCCAACTCTTCCGAAAATTTAAGCTCTTCGGCATCCTGAAGTATGTTGGACTCAGTTACAACTTGCGAAATCTTTGTTCTTACTAAGTGAGCGAGAGCAAATGATAGGGGCTCGCCACATTTCAAACATACGCTTTTAGATCCCTTTACTTTAGCTTCTAATTTAGATTGTCGAGTTTTACAAGTCGAACACTCAACCATAGTTTCATGAACATAATAACGAACACTTTCATTATTACTGGTGTGATATAGATCATCACAAAGAATACGAAATTTTTCCAAAATTGGTTCGACTGTATTTCTAAAATCTACATAACTAATTGGATTACAGGTAGTATCTGACAGTAATACCGCAACGGGGTTTATATCAAATCCATATGCTTTATGGCCAAGCTTGCTAGCCTCGCGTAAAAAGACTCCACTCCCACAAAATGGATCAACCACGACTCCTTTTTTCTTAACAAATTCAGCAATAAGTCTATTCAGAACATTATGTGGTTTTCTAGCCCAGTACTTATGTAATAAATACTCAGATGTATGAGTCTTAGCAATAATTACATCTTTCATTTTTTAATTACCAATATGAAGTCATTAAGAGTTATCCCAACTGTCTCAGCACTTCTTCTTTGGCTGGCTGCCCAACTTGCTTCAGTATATTTTGGAACTCTCAAAGCTACAGAAATTAAATCAGACTTCTTTATGCCCGCATGATCCAATGTTTCTTTCATGACAGGAATATATTGCCCTTTAATCACTGTGTCGCCCATCATAAATCCTAAGTGACCGCCCTTTTTTAGCATTGATAGGGCATTAGTTAAAGCAAGACTCATATCTTCAACAAATAGATGATATTTTTCGGGCTTACCAACCTTAAAAAACTCCCTAATCTCATTCTTTCGAATATTGGCATGGTTTATACCCATCCAAAATGTCTCCAGTGAAGTAATACTGCTGTACTTGTACGCATTAAAATATGGCGGGTGAAGGATTATTAAGTCAGCAGAATTCTTATTCTCAACAACCAAATTAGAATCGATTAAATTTCTTTCTTCGATAATTATTTTTTTATTATTTTTAGGTATTTCAGAAACAGAAAATTTAAAATTCTCAACCTTTTTTTCAAAAAATGGGAAGGGATTAGCCTCAGCGGTTTCAACATCCAAAAATGTTCTGCCTTGCTGCGTTGTTGCTCTGGAAACTCTTCTTATTATAGATAAGAAGCAAATCATAAAAAACTCTTGAATCTTTATATCTTCAATTTTCAATATTTGAGTTCTAATTCCAAGCAAAGAATTCAAAGTGTCTTTTAAAAAAAAATGGTAGGGATCTCTTAACCCCTCAAATTCCTCTTGGTGCTTTGAGAATGAAACGGGCACATAATTTTTTTTAATTTTTGTAAAGTGCTTATTTATGACTTCTATTGATAAGTGAGTTGTCTTAACTCTGGTCAACATTAACATCATTGGATTTACGTCAAAAGATTTACAGGTCACTCCCTTTAAAAGACACTCAACAGCTGTCGAACCACTACCGCTCATTGGATCTATAACCAATGAATCATTGGATGCGTACTGATCAATTAGATGGGTGGCGATAGGAGGAGGGAACTTTCCAAAAAACCTCATCGCACCATGTGTGGAATAAGCAAGTTGTTTGTTAGTACCTAAGGCAGTCCATGCCTCTAATTTCCCATATCCATCTAAATTAGCCCTTTTTATTTTTTCTATTTCATCTGGAAATAACTTGCGCCTCTTTCGAACCTCTAGTCCAATTTTCGTTTTCTCTAAATTGCTTGTGGAATTATTCATCATCTTCTTTTTGTTAGTTTTTACATTTTTCATATTATGAATTTATTTTATATTTATACAGGCTTATATAATGCCGATGTTTAACCACTCCCTTTGATTTCACTTATATTTTTATCAGTATAGGTGTCGACTAGAATCTAACCTCTATTCTCAATAATTTCTATGATTTCTATCTTTTGGTTTTCTGTAGTTTGCTCTTTTGTGCTGACCTTAATATATAGAGCAGCCCTTTTACTCATCTCTTAACAACTCCTTTAATTCTTTATCAATATCTTTGGTTAATTCTTTTCTTAGTAATCTGGTTTTAGGTTGTCCGTAATGGTTTTCTAAAAATGTTAAACCTGTACCCATGTTCTTAGCCAAGATGTAAGGATCGACTCCAGCGTATAACCGAAAGGTAGCATAACTATGACGAAGATTATAATAAGTGATAGGTGTGTTCGATTTAATTAAATCTGTAGCTACTAACATCTTATCCCATGCTCTGTAATAGTAATCTCGGTGTAACTCTTGGCCTGAATGTTGGTCTACGAAAATATAATCATTTGGCTTGGTGTATTTTGAATAGCTTTTAATTCTATCTAAGTAAACTCCTCCTCTTCCTTGAATTAATCGTTCCTTTTTGTTTTTAGTCATGTCGTCGCTAAGGTATATCTCGCAAGCCCATTTGTGTTTGTTATTTTCTGGCTTCCTAATTATTTTTACATTGTGCCATCTAAGCCTTCTTGCTTCGCCGAACCTAATTCCTGTATTACTTAATAGACCAACAAAATCTCTAATGAAGTAATGCCTATGATTACTTTTATCAAAATCTAAGAATTCCTTAGTCCTCATGTGTCTTGTGATTGTTGATAGTTGAGCCATGGTTAAAGCTTCCCTCTTGTTTGTGCTTTTTCTCATATTAGGAAAGCGAGGTTTAGCTGCCAAAGGTAAGGAGCCCCTTTCTATTGCGTGCCAATAAATTGCTTTAATTGTGCTAGCTTCGTTGATTAATGTGGTGTTATTTACCTCTGGGTTATGTTTTCGTCTGAAGTTGTAATAACTTTTGAAGTCGTCGCCTGTATAATTTTTAGCTAAAGCTGAATCGTAATATTTACCTACAAATCTCTTCAAATGATTTATCTGACTTTTGATTGTGTTCAGTCTGCCCTTAGTGATGATTCCATTATCAAGATCGATTTGCTTTTCCTTCAAAAAGGCTTCTTCTAAATCTGATAGCTTGGGGTCAAAAACTGAAATACCCTGATCTATCTTATATCTTATTGCTAGATATTCTTTTTCTGCTAGTTGCCTAGCTAAACTTTCGTCTCTGGTTTTAAGGCTTTTCCTGAATCCGTTGTTTGACCCAGGGATTGAAACCTTCATGTAGTAATAGTCTGAAGAGCTAGTTTTAAATATCTTTAGCTGTCCGTTGAATAAGTCTATTTGATCTAATTGGAAGCTTTGATTCTCGGTCATTTCTATTAATAATTACTATAATTGCGTTTGTTAGGTGATTTGCCCTTCTATGAAGCTTAAAACCCTTATAAAAGCTATTTTAGGTGATTGTTAGGTGGAAGTAAATGATTAAAAAGCCTTATTTTATAGGATTTAACAGATATACTATTATTCCCACTCAATAGTGCCTGGAGGCTTTGATGTTGTATCGTATACAACTCTATTAATGCCTTTTACTTCATTAATTATTCGTGTTGAAACTTTACTTAAAAATTCTCCACTGAAAGGATAAAAATCAGCTGTCATACCATCAACAGACGTCACTGCCCTTAATCCACAAACGTACTCATAAGATCTCTGATCTCCCATAACACCAACAGTTTTGACTGGTAGGAGTACAGCAAATGCTTGCCAAATTTCATTATAAAGTCTAGCAGAATTTATTTCATCAATATATATTTTGTCTGCTTTCTGAAGCATTAATACTTTGTCTTTCGTAATATCACTTAAAATTCTAATCCCCAATCCTGGACCAGGAAATGGATGCCTTTGAATAAAGCTTTTAGGAAGTTTAAGTTTTGCCCCTAAATTTCGCACCTCATCTTTAAATAACTCTCTTAAAGGCTCTACTAATCTTAACTTCATTGATTTTGGCAATCCTCCAACATTATGGTGAGATTTTATTACCGAAGTTGGTCCTCCATGAAAACTCTGACTTTCTATAACATCAGGATAAATAGTGCCTTGAGCTAAAAATTTTACTTTAGATATTTTTTTTGCCTCTTGATTGAAGATTTTAATAAACATATTTCCAATTATTTTTCTTTTCTTTTCAGGATCAGAGATATTTCTTAATACATTAAAAAATTTATTTTTTGCATCAACAACAATCAACTTTGATTTAAAATGACTCTTGAAAAGACTTACAACTTCTTTTGTTTCATTGTAGCGCATCAGTCCTGTATCAACATAGATACAAGTGAGTTGCTTATTTATTGACTTGGATATAATGGAAGCCGTCACCATACTATCAACTCCACCTGATAAGCCACAAATTACGTGATCTTTCCCAACTTTATCTTTGATAGATGATAATTGATTTTTTAAATAATTTTGCATATTCCAATTTGGTCGAGATCTACAAATTTTAAAAATAAAATTATTTATAATTTTTTCTCCCTGATCAGTATGAACAACCTCAGGATGAAACTGTAGTCCATAGAAATTTAAGTTATTGTTTTCAATTGCTACATATTTTGAATTTACGCTTGAGGCTAATCGCTTAAAGCCTTTTGGCAACTTTATTACTTTATCTCCATGACTCATCCACACATTGAGTTGATTATTTTTTTTTCTTAATCCATCAAATAATATACTTTTTGAATTAATATTAATTGCTGTCTTGCCAAATTCTCTTTGTTTAGACATTTGAACTTTTCCACCCAATTGGTGGGTTATCAACTGCATGCCGTAACAAATGCCAAGAATAGGGATACCAAGATCAAACACTTTTTTATCAATTTTAGGAGTTTTAGATTTATGAACACTAGCTGGGCCACCTGAGAAAATTATTCCCGAAGGTATATTTTTTTTTATTTTTTGAAGAAGGTTTTGACTACCAACGATTTCGCAGTATACGCCAGCTTCTCGAACACGCCTTGCAATCAATTGAGTTACTTGTGAACCAAAATCAACTATATAAATCATAGATTAATCAATCTTAATTTTTTTTAATTGACTAAGTTCATTACAGCCTGATGGGCATATTATTTCAAGGTTTTCGAGATAAGTTTGATATTTTTCATTTAAATTAAGATCATGCGATAATTTTCCAAGTAGTAAATTTAATTCAGGACTTTCTGGTCTTAGAGTGAATGCAATTTCTAAATATTTAAATGCTACCTCTTTATTTTCAATTGAATCATATGATTTTCCTAACAAAATCCACGAGTCTGAATCTTTAGGATTAAAAACAATATTTTTTTCTAATAGTTGAATAGATGATTTAAAGTCTTTTAAATCATACTTTGATAATGCATCTTCATAATAGTTTGACGCATTGGCTAAATTAGAAATTAAAAAAAGTAAAAAAATAAAAAAATATTTTCTCATAAACATTTATACATTTGTAGGATAATTTGGTGACTCTCTTGTTATATCTACATCATGTACATGACTTTCTTTAAGTCCAGCACTAGAAATTTGAACAAATTTCACATTCTTTTTAAATGAATCAATATCTTTGGACCCTGTGTAGCCCATCGAAGCTTTTAGTCCTCCTAGTAATTGGTGGATAATAGGAGATATGGGCCCTTTGTAGGGAACCCGTCCTTCAATTCCTTCAGGTACAAGTTTGTAATTCTCAGTAATTTCTTCTTGAAAATATCGATCTGCTGATCCTCTTGCCATTGCTCCTAATGAACCCATACCACGATATGACTTGTAGCTTCTTCCTTTAAATAAATAAACTTCACCAGGGGCTTCATCTGTACCTGCAAATAATGATCCAATCATAACAGATGTAGCACCAGCTCCGATTGCCTTTGCAATATCTCCACTGTATTTGATACCCCCATCACCAATAACATTGATACCTGACTTATTCGCTTCTTCTGAACATTCCATAATTGCAGAAAATTGTGGGACACCTACTCCGGCTACAACCCTTGTTGTACATATCGAACCTGGGCCAATTCCAACCTTCACACAGTCAGCACCATTATCAATTAATTCTTTTGTCGCTTCAAGAGTAGCTACATTTCCAGCAATAATATCTATTGAAGACATCTTTTTTAGCTTTTTAACAGTTTCAATTACTTTCATCGAATGTCCATGGGCTGTATCAATTACAAGCATATCAACACCGGCATCAATCAATGCTTCTGATCTTTTAATTGCTTCATCGCCTACTCCAACTGCCGCACCCACTCTTAACTGACCTTTATTATCTTTGGTTGAATTTGGATATAGTTGACTTTTCTCAATATCTTTTACAGTTATTAGACCTATACATTTATTGCTATCATCGACAACTAATAATTTTTCAATTCGATGTTTATGTAAAAGATTTTGAGCTTCCTCACTACTAATCCCTTCTTTAACTGTAACAAGATTATTACTTGTCATTAGCTCACTAATTGGTTGACCCATATTAGTTGCAAATCTTACATCTCTGTTGGTAAGTATGCCTTCTAATGTATTTGAGTTATCAACTACAGGTATGCCAGATATTTTATTATTAGCCATTAAATTAAGAGCATCTTCAAGAGTCTTATCAGATGAAATCGTAACTGGATCAATTACCATGCCAGTTTCAAATTTTTTAACTTTCTTAACCTCGTGAGCATGACTCTCTATCGACATATTTTTATGAATTATTCCCATTCCACCAGATTGAGCTAATGCTATTGCCAATCTATGCTCAGTTACAGTATCCATTGCAGAAGAAAGCAAAGGTATTTCAAGTCTTATATTCTTGGTTAATTGTAAGCTGGTTTTAACTTCATTAGGCAGAACTTCTGACTTTGCTGGCCTAATTAAAACATCATCGAATGCGAGGGATTTTTTGATACTAGAGGGTTCCATCTCAGAGGAATAAATTATTTAACCATAGATGTCAATTATCCTAATTTTTTTTATTAAAACAAATAAGGTATATTTCACTTGATTCTTTACGACTAGAATCTGGCTTAAAAGATGATACTTTAGAAAAATTTCTTTTTGCTAAAGTTATTAAATGACTCATGTCTCCTGTTCGGAAGTATTTTGCAACAAAATGGCCTCCTTTTGAAAGCGATTTAAGAGATATATCCATAGCTACTTCGATTGATTCCTGCATTCTTAGAAAATCTGCAGTTTTATTACCACTTAAGTTTGGCGATATATCTGAAATAACAAGGTCAAATGGAGAGAGCGGTTCTATGTAGGTTTCAAACTTGGTTGATGTAAAATCACCTTGGATAATTTCGACTCCCGGCAAGGGATCTATATGAAGAAGATCAATTGCAATAATTTTTTTTGGTGACTTTATTCTCTCAACAAGTACTTCGGACCAGCTACCAGGTGCTGCACCTAAATCGATGACAGATTGAACAGATTTTAAAACTTTATATTTATCAATTATTTCAATTAATTTGAATGCTGCTCTTGATCTGTAAGAATTATCTTTTGATAATTTGACATACTTGTCACTCAAGTGTCTTTTTAACCATTTTTTACTTTTATCAGATAAATTTTTATTTTTAATCTTCATAAATTAATAATATATTAAAAATCAAATTATAAATGAATAAATGAAAATATCTGAAAAACTTGAACTACCTTGTGGTGCTGTAATTAAAAATAGATTCTTAAAGTCTGCAATGACTGAGGGCTTAGCATCAGAAAATGCTTGTGCAAATCAAGGTCATGTTAATTTATATGATAAGTGGTCTAAGGGAGGTTCAGGAATTTTAGTTACAGGAAATGTTCAAGTTGACCATAGGTATATTGAGCGCCCAGGTAATGTTGTGATTGAAGGCGAACAAACAAATGAACAGATTTCATCATTAGCAAATTGGGCAAAAGCAGGCACTCAACAAAATACACATCTTTGGATGCAAATTAGTCATGCAGGTCGACAAACACCTTATACAATAAATAAATCATCGGTCGCTCCTTCACCAAAACGATTAAGTAAACTATTAGGAATACTTAAATTTAGCGAACCAAACGAATTAAAGCATTCTGAAATTTTAGATATTATCGATCGGTTTGTGCACACAGCAGAAATAGCAAAACAAACAGGATTTACAGGAGTTCAATTACACTCTGCACATGGATACTTATTATCAGAATTTTTATCACCAGATATAAATCAAAGGACCGATGAATGGGGTGGCAGTATAAAAAATAGATCGCGATTATTAATTTCAATAATTGAAGGCATAAGAGAAAAAGTTGGAAATGACTTTCCTATTTCTGTGAAACTAAATTCATCTGATTTTCAAAAAGGAGGCTTTTCTCATGAAGAATCAATTGAAGTCTCAAAGATTTTAAATGAAACATCTTTAGACCTTTTAGAAATCTCCGGAGGAACTTATGAAGGATTTGCTGCTTTAGATTTGCAACTTGCGAGTCCAAACCAATCACGAATAATCAAACCAGCTCGGAGTACTATTGCAAGAGAAGCTTATTTCCTCAAATATGCTGAAGAAATGAAGAAGCATGTTCAAATTCCTCTCGCAGTTACTGGAGGCTTTAGAAGCACCAAAGGAATGAACGAAGCACTTGAAAGTAGAGCATGTGATATCATTGGACTTGGAAGGCCCTTGTGCCCAGAGCCTGATATTGTCAACGAATTACTGTCTGGAGAAAAAGAGAGTGCTACACTTTATGAAAACCAAGTGAGTTTTGGACCAGGAATTTTTGGACTTAACAGTCCAATCAATTATATAAAAGCAAATAATAAAGCTACACAGGTTTTCTGGTGTTATAGACAGATCCTTAAAATGGCTGAAGGAAAAGATGTGGATCCTAAAATGAGTCTATTAAAAGCAACGATTAATCATTTTATTGATGATGCAAAAGGCAGTAAGGCTTACAGAAATTACTGGAAAATCTAATTTACTTAATAATTTCAATAATTTAATTATATAAATAATTTTTATATATCATAATGATATAGGTGTTGAATATATATATCAATAAGATATATGTACTATCGTTAATTTAACTTTATGTACACTTGATGAAAATTTTTATAATCACATTTACAGCTTTCGTTGCGGCGATTTCAAATGGATATACTATGTCTTTAAAAGAAGCTGTATCTGAGGCACTCAATAATAACCTTACATTACTGATCGAGAATAATAATTTAGATATTGCTAAAGAAGATTTATTTCAATCAAAAGCAAATTTTTTACCTTCCATTGCATTAACAGGAACTATATCAGAAACAGATACAACAGATATAAAGTTGCAGTCAGGAGTGAAAGTTTCCGACAGCGGTCTAAACGGTTCAAGTAAATCAATTATTTTGTCTCAATCTATTTTTAGCGGTTTTGCTAGAACCTACGATTTAGTAGCTTCAAAATCAAATTATGATTTACAAAAACTTAACTTGGAAAAAAATAAACAAGATATTACTCTTCAAACCATTGAAGCATATTATAATCTTCTATTTCTAAAAAAAACTTACGAAGTGTACGCTGAAAATTTCTCAAATGTAAATCAGAGGCTTGAAGCAACAAAAAAAGAATTCGAAGTTGGACTTTTATCTAAAACTGATGTGGCGCAAGCTGAGTCATTTATGAATTCGGCAAAAATAAACATGCTTAATTCAAAAGTGAACTATGATAATGCTATTAACTTATTTAACGACCTTATTGGTACAGAGTCTGGCGAATTATCCTTCTCAAACATACCTGTTAATTTACCTCTTAATTTTTCTGAATTTAAAGAAAGAGTGATTATAAATAACTTAGCAATCCAGATGGCCAAGTTAAATGTTGATATTAAGAAGGCTCAGGTTGGATACGCTCGTTCAGCTTATTATCCAAAAGTCGATCTTACAGCTACTAAAACGGAATTTGATGAAAGCAGTTCAACAATTGACTCAGGTACTAATGAAGAAGTTTCAGCAACTTTGACATGGCCAATTTTTAATTCTGGAAAGTCGATATCAAATGTCAGAAAAGCAAAAGAATCTCAAAATACTTACTTAATAATTCTTCAAAAAACTCAAATTGATACTCTTACCCTTGCAAAAAAAATATGGGAGCAGTCGGAAATTTCTAAAGACCAAATTATTGCTGCTGAATCATCTTATGAGGCAAGTAGTACGGCCTATGAAGGAACTGTGATAGAACAAAAAGTAGGTGAAAGAACAGTATTAGACGTTCTTAATGCACAACAAACACTATTAAATTCTGAAATAGAGTTGATTAATCAAAGAAAGAATAAAGAAATAATTAAATCTCAGGTTTTTTATCTAATGGGCGACTTAACTATTGAAAATATGAGGAGTTTATAGGATATGCAAACAGAATGTATTTGTCTTGGTCTTCTGACAACTGGGCCAAAATCTGGATATGAAATCAAACAATTCTTAAGTGGGCCTTTAAATCAAATAATGAGCCTAAGCTTTGGAACAATATACCCAACCCTTAATAAAATGCTTAAAGATGAATTAGTATCTTGCAAACAGAAAGCGCAGGATAAGAAGCCTGACAAGAAAATATATTCTATTACTAAAAAGGGACAGAAATGGTTTAGAGAAAACCTGCTAGAAAGCAGCGGTGAATGGTTAAGATCTGGTAATTATGGCGATCAAGTCAAATCTGAATTTTTAATGCTAATATTGTTTTCTGAATATCTTCCAAAAGAAACAACAAATTTAGTTATTAATGAAAGATTATTATTTGCAAAGCAAATACTTGCATTACTTCAATATGATGGTCCCGTTACACAAACAGGGGCTCAGATGAGAAATACTCCGCAAGGCTCTTTTTTAAGAGGATTAATGACAAATATTATTTCCTCTGGAATCGACTACATAGAAAAAAATAGAAATAAATTGGGAAAATAAATCATGAAATCATTACCAAAAAATTACCTTCTTGCACTAATTATTTTTATTGCAGTCCTCACATGGATAGCATCAGGCTTTTTTAAATCTGAAACTATGGATAACTCACTAGAAATTAATTCAGAAATAGTTGAAGAAAAAATAGCAGTAAGAGCAAAAGATATTTATGGAGAAGACAAGACTTATTTTCTAACTGTTAGAGGAAGAACAGAAGCTGAAAAAAGAGTTTTATTAAGACCTAAAACCTCTTCCACAGTTATTAAAACTATAGATAAAGGCTCGTTTGTGAAAAAGGGAGATATAATATGTTCATTAGATCCCGAAAATAGATCTGCAAGACTCATTGAAGCTGAAGCTGGAAAAAACCAAGCCCAACTTCAATATGATGCAGTTAAAGAACTTTTCAATGAAGGTTATAGATCAGAAAATGCTCTTGCAACTGCTGAAGCTGTTCTTAAAGGGGCAATAGCTAGAGAAGAAATTGCTAGAAACGAATTAAGCAATATTGCTATAAATGCTCCATTTGATGGGTTTATTGAAGATGTCATGGTTGAAATTGGTGATCTTATGACTCCTGCTTCCACATGTGCTGTTATATTACAACTTAATCCGATGATTGTTGCTGGTGAAGTAACTGAAAAGAACGTATCTCAAGTAACAATAGACGAAGATGTTTATATTAATTTTTTAAACGGCGATGAGATTGAAGGCAAGCTTAGCTATGTCTCAAAAAGTTCTTCATTAAGTACGAGAACATATAAAATTGAAGCTTCTTTTGAAAATGTGTCTGCGAATATTAGAGAAGGACTAACTGCAAATATCAAGATACCACTTCAAAACTTAAAAGCGCATTTAGTTCCATCATATTTGCTATCGCTGGATGATGATGGAAATTTAGGTTTAAAAATAATAGATGATGGAACTGTAAAATTTGTTCTAATCGAAATTATAGAGGATACAACTGAAGGTCTTTGGGTAACAGGCCTTCCATTGAATACTAGAATTATAACTGTTGGCCAAGAATACGTAATTGACGGTCAACAAGTTAAAGTTGAAATGGTTAATAATTAATCATAATGATTGAATTTCTTGTCGATAGAAAAAGAACTGCATTAGCTATACTAGTAGTTCTAATATTTGCGGGTATATTTGGTAGAGCAAATATACCTATTGAATCTGAACCTGAAATTGTTGTACCGGTGATCTATATTGGAGTTGGACTAACGGGAATTTCTCCTCAAGATGCTGAAAGATTGCTTCTTAAGCCACTTGAAGATGAAGTTAGGGGAATTGAGGGTGTAGACAAACTTCAGGGTTTCGCATATGAAAATTATGCCGCAGTTATTGTGCAATTTGATGCTGCAGACTCTATGAAATTATCAATAGATAAAGTTAGAGATGCTGTAAATGATGCAAAAGTGAATTTTCCCGAAGATGCGAAGGATCCGGTAGTTGCAGAAGTTTCAGTTACCGATGATCCGAACATTATAATATCAATAGACTCTGAATTTGCATCAGAACGCTACGTATTAAATTTGGCGCGTCAAATAAAAAAAGATTTAGAACTTATTCCATCAATATTTGAAGTTGAAATTGAAGGTGCAAGAGATGAACAATTAGAAGCTGTAATCAACAGAGATCAGCTTGAAAACTACAACATAACATTTCCAGAAATTATAAGAGCTGTTTCTAACAACAATCAGGTGGTTACCACTGGTGAAATAAGTACTGGTAATGGTCAATTTTCAGTGAGTGTCCCTGGCCTCTTTGAGTCTGCAAAAGATGTTTATGAGCTGCCTATTAGATCAACAGATAACAGTTCTATATTTCTTGCGGATATATCTGAAATCAAAAGAAATTTTAAGGAAAGAAAAGGTTATACAAAAGTAAATGGAGCAAAGTCCATTTCTTTAATGGTAAAAAAAGGTAGGGGTACAAATTTAATTGAAACCATCAATGAAGTTGAAAATATTGTTAATGGCTATATTGATAAAGTTCCTAGTGAAGTAAATATTTCATATATTTTAGATTCAAGAGAAATGATAACTGATCAAGTGAATTCTCTTCAGGGCAATATTCTTTTAGCTACTCTATTTGTACTCTTGATCACAATGCTTGCATTAGGAATAAGATCTTCATTTATAGTTGGCTCTGGTATTCCAATTTCAATCTTAGTATCACTATTTATCCTGTATATAGCCGGATATGATTATAACTTTATGGTTATCTTTGGAATACTTGTAGCTCTTGGAATGCTGATAGATGGGTCTTTAGTAGTAGTTGAATTTGCTGACAGAAAAATGGTTGAAGGACTAAATCGAACTGAAGCTTATATTTATGCTGCAAAAAGAATGTTTTGGCCAATTGTGGCTTCTGCAGCTACTACTTTAGCTGTCTTTATTCCTCTATTCTTTTGGCCTGGAATTTCTGGTCAATTCATGAGAGTGCTGCCATTAACTATATTTATAGTATTATTTGTCGCTCTCTTTTACAGCTTGCTATTTGTTCCAGTTATTGGAAGTGTTTTTGGAAAGGCATCAAATTCTTCATCTAGTAATTTTAAAACCTTAGGATCTGACTCTGATTTTAATTTAGACTCACTCAGTGGTGCTTTAAGTAAATATGTAAAGGCTTTAAATATCTTAATTAAAAGACCAATATTAACATTAATAATAATAGTTTCTGCTCTATACATTGTAATCAGTTCATATCTTACCTATGGACCTGGTATGGTCTTCTTTACAACTTCTGATCCCTTTTTTGGACAAGCAAAAGTTGCTGCAAGGGGCAACTTATCAATTGATGAAATTGAAAAATTAAGTGCAGATGTTGAGAAAATAATTACTGAAACTAATGGAATTAGAAGTGTATTTCTTCAAACAGGTGCATTTGGAGGAATTGGGTCAGGAGGAGGTAGATCAGAAGATACAATTGCAAACTTATTTTTTGAATTCACTGAACGATCATCTCGAGAAAACGGACATGTAATTATAAGTCAAATAAGAGATAAAGTAGACAAGATTAGTGGAATAAAAGTTGAAGTTGCAGAGCTTCAAAATGGTCCTCCAGTGGGAAAAGATTTAGAAATTAGAATAATGGGCCCATCTACAAATGATCTTATTCCAATAGTAGAAAAAATGAGATCTCATATTGATAATAATGTTGATGGATTAATAAGTGTAGAAGATACATTGCCAATACCATTAGTTGAATGGGAACTAATTATTGATAAGCCTAAAGCATCTCAATTTGGTGCAGATGTTTTCACAATTGGATCTGCAGTAAATCTAGTTACAAATGGTGTTATGATTGGAAAATATAGACCTAACGATGTTGATGATGAGTTAGAGATCTTTGTAAGATACCCAGAGGATCAAAGGTCAATTGATCAACTGGATAATATAATGATTGAAACAAATTTTGGTTCTGTGCCAATAAGTAATTTTGTCGAAAAAAAAGCAAAGCGAAATGTGAGCTTTATAAGAAGGTATGATGCAAGAAATGCAATGTATATTAAAGCAAATGTGGATGAAACCACTACAGTTGGGGAAAAATCTTCTGAATTAGCTACATGGGTCGAAAAACAAAATCTTCCTGGAAATATAGATATTGTTTTTGGGGGAGAAAATGAAGAACAAAATAACTCAATGAAATTTGTGATTCAGGCATTCATAATCTCTATATTAATCATGGCTGCACTACTTGTAACTCAATTCAATAGCTTTTATCAGAGCTTTATCATTCTTTCTGCGGTTTTAATGAGTACCGCTGGCGTATTTTTTGGTTTGCTGATTTTTGATCAACAATTTAGTGCAATCATGCATGGCATTGGAATAATCTCTCTTGCTGGCATAGTTGTTAATAACAACATTATTTTAATTGATGCATTTAATTTTATTCAAAAAAAGAATAAAGATTTGGATGTTGAAACATCTATTTTAAAAGCAAGCGCACAAAGATTGAGACCAATATTTCTTACAACTGTTACCACCATGTTAGGATTAATCCCTCTCGCCTTAAACTATAGTATAGACCCAATAAGTCGTGAAATTGCTTATGATTCAAATGTTACATCTATGTGGAGCCCTCTCGCACAATGCATTGTTTATGGACTAACTTTCTCTGCAATACTTACACTAATCGTAACTCCATGCTTGATTGTACTCCCTTCACATTTAAAAAAAATCTTAAAAAAATACTCAAGATCTGACTCAAAAATAGTAAATGCTTAAATCTATTCTTACAGCAATCTTATTACAAAGAAGAACCATTCTTACTTTTTTAGTAATGATTGTCCTTTTGGGGTCAATATCATATGTAACTTTTCCTAAAGAAGAACGTCCAGCAGTTGACCTAAAAACTGTTGCCGTAATTATTGCTTATCAAGGATTATCTTCAAATGAAATTGAGCGCTTAATTACAGAGCCATTAGAGAGGGAGTTAATGTCATTAAATGATATAAATGAGATTATTTCTGTTTCAAAAGACGGTGTAGCAACACTTCGTGTGTCATTTAATTTGAATACTAAAATTGAAAATATATCGAAATTAGTTCGAAACAAAGTTGAAGACTCGAAAGGAAAGCTTCCAGAAGATATAGAAATTGTAGAGGTAAAAGAATATTCGTCAGAGATGTTCTCTCAGATAAGAATTGGTATTTATGGAGATGTTCCATATAAAGTTCTTAATTCTACTGCCGAAGCTTATAAAGAAAAATTTGAACTTATTAATAATGTAACCGAGGTTGAAATTCGAGGAGGTAGAGAGGACCAAATCAAAATTACGGTTGTCCCTGAGTTACTCAAAAAATATAACATCAACTTAGATGAGATTATTAATGCTCTTAAGTCTTATAACAACCTTATACCCGCTGGTACACTTTCAGACTCTAATGCTGAATTTTCTGTAAAAGTACCCTCACTTTATGAAAATTATAATGATTTAGAGGAACTTCCAATAAGATCTATAAACAACTTCATTCTAACACTAGGAGATGTTGCTTTAGTTAAACGTTCATTCAATAAAACTGAAGAGTATGTAACAGTAAATGGTAAGTCTGCACTAAATATCAATATTTCAAGAAAATCTGGAACAAATGTCTTGGATACATATGATGCTGTTAAAAGAGTTCTAGCGGAAAATGAAAATAGCTTTCACCCTCTAATTAAAGCGGTTCTCGTTGACGACGACTCTATTGGTGTCCGTCAAAGAATAAGTGCTTCAGAAAACACTGTCATAACCGCTGTAATGTTAGTCATGATCATTATTGTTGGTATTCTTGGATTAAGAAGTGGTGTTCTTATAGGGCTTTCCATACCCCTAACCTATCTTTTCTCTATTCTAATATTAGATTTTCTGGGCATGACATATAATTTAATGACGATATTTGGTTTAATATTAGCCGTGGGACTGCTTGTTGACGGACCAATTGTTATCTCTGAATATGCAAGGTCTGAACAAGAAAAAGGGGTAAGGAGAAGAGACTCTTACGTTAATGCCTCCTACAATATGTTCTGGCCAATTATTGCTTCAGCCTTAACTACAATAGTCGCATTTATTCCGTTAATATTTTGGCCAGACACAATTGGACAATGGTTGAAAGTAATTCCTGTCACTGTGATAGTAGTATTAACTACTTCCTTAATAGTAACACTAATTTTTGTACCATCACTTGGGGCAATGATTGAAAAAAAGACTGCTGATATGCAGCCAAATGTAAATCAGAGTAACTTTTTATATCTCAAATATGAATCAATTCTCTCTAATGCAATAGAAAACCCTATAAAAGTTATTCTTCTTACCACTTTATCTTTTATTTTAATCATTCTTTTGTACAAAAATTTTAATACTGGTGTTCAATTCTTTCCGGATGATAAAGCTGATAGCGCAAGAATAAATATAACTGCTAGAGGAAACTTATCTGTTGATGAAAAAAGTAAATATATAAACGAGGCTTTAGAAGTAATTAGTAACAAACCTTATATAGATCAATATGTTTCTAATACTATCCAAAGGAAGAGAATATGGTTTTTCGATGCGGATCCAAGTGACGTAATTGGAAAAATTTGGCTTGAATTCAAAAGCCCTGAAGATATTGCAGACCCCGACTTAATAATAAACGAAATGCAAGATGAGCTTTCTCAAATAGTTGGATTTGATGCGAATATAAAAGGTAATACTTATAGCTCAAGCTTGAATGCTGGAAAACCTATTGAAATTGAAGTTTCATCCTCAAATAAATTAGCACTTAATCAAACTGCAGAAATTATTAGAAATAAATTAAATGAAGTAGATGGACTTAATAATATAGAAATTCAATATCCATTATCTGGTGTTGAATGGAAGTATGATATTGATCGAAAAATGACTAGCAAGCATAACGTTCCTGTTAGACTAATCGGATCAGTTATAAGCTTGGCAACTGATGGATTAAAAATCGGATCATTAAGACCAATAAATTCATCTGAAGAAATTGATATAAAAGTATATCTTCCTGATGAGCAAAGAACTCTCGATCAGGTTGAAAATATTACAATTAATACACCTCAGGGTTCTCTACCAATTAAAGAGTTTGTTAATAAAAGACCTACAAATAAGATTTACTCAATAAGTAGAAAAAATAGTAAGAGAAATTTGATAATTAGTGCTGATGTTGACCCTTCTTTGAATGTTGCTGAAAAGATTTCACAACTTAAAAATTGGAAAAACTCTACTAGTTTACCTCTTGGAGTAGAAGTTCGATTAATTGGTGAAGCTGAGGATTCAGAAAGTTCACTTAACTTTGTTATTGGAGCATTTATCTTTTCAATACTATCAATGTTTATAATTCTTATTTGCCTCTTTAATAATTTTTATCATACTTTTATAATTCTTTTTTCATTAGTCCTTTCAACTACTGGTATCTTCATTGGATTAATAGTTCTTCAAATGAATTTTAGTATCGTCATGACAGGACTTGGTATCGTAGCTTGTGCTGGCATAGTGGTTAATAACAATATAATACTGATTGATAGTTACCGTAAAATTAGAAAAGATGAAAAAAATAAAAAGAAAGCTATTCTACTATCAACAAAAAGTAGAGTAAGGCCAATCTTGCTAACGACAATTACTACTGTAGTAGGTATCTTACCCTCAGCTTTACAGTTAAGTGTAAATATATTTGATAGATCGGTTAATTACAAAAGTGCTGAAACTTATTTCACGGAACCTTTGGCATGGGCCCTTGTTTGGGGATTGAGCTTTGCTGCAATTGCAACTCTTTTTGTTACTCCTGCTCTATTAGCTCTTCCAGACAAACTAAAGGAATTAAGTTTTTCCAGAAAGAAGTCCCCTATTCTATCTAATTAAAGTAAAGTGCTTTATTATGAAAAAAATTTCATCCATAGCAGTTTACTGTGGCTCGTCTGCTGGAAATAACCATTTATTTTTTGAAGAAGCTGAAAATATTGGAAAATTTCTTGCTAATAATAAGATAAAATTAATTTACGGGGGTGGAAATTTAGGACTCATGGGCGCTGTTTCAGGTGCGGCACTTAAGAATGGTGGAGAAGTTATGGGTGTTATCACTTCACATTTGGTTAACAAAGAAAAAATCAATGAAGATCTAAGTGATATTCATATCGTAGAGTCAATGTCTGAAAGAAAAAATAAAATGTTTAATGCAGCTGATGCATTTCTTATCTTACCTGGTGGCATAGGCACACTAGAAGAGTTTTTTGAAATACTATCTTGGAAGCAGTTAAAACTTCATTCAAAAGATATATTAATCTATAATTTAAATAATTATTGGGATGAACTAAATACAATTATAAGTAAAACAATTGATTGCAAATTTTCACACTCAAATATAAAAGATGACTATAAAATCATTAACAATATAAGTGATTTAACAAATTACATAAATTAAATGACAAAAATTAAAGTAAATACTCCACTAGTTGAAATTGATGGTGATGAAATGACACGCATAATATGGCAATTCATCAAAGATAAGCTAATCTTACCATATTTAGATATTGATCTTCATTACTATGATTTGGGCATTAAAAATAGAGATAAAACAGATGATCAAGTAACAGTCGACTCAGCTGAAGCAATTAAAAAATATGGAGTAGGTGTTAAGTGTGCAACGATTACACCTGATGAAGATAGAGTAAAAGAATTTAACCTTAAAAAAATGTGGAGATCACCAAATGGAACTATTAGAAATATATTAGGTGGAACTGTATTTAGAGAGCCCATAGTGTGCAATAATGTTCCTAAGCTAGTGCCAGGATGGACAGATCCAATTGTTATTGGGAGACATGCATTTGGAGACCAATATCGTGCTACAGATTTTTTAGTGCCAGGAAAAGGAAAGTTATCAATTAAATGGACACCAGCAGACCCGGGTCAAGACACAATAGAACATGAAGTATTTGATTTTGATTCACCTGGAATTGCAATGGCTATGTACAATACAGATGAGTCAATAAGAGACTTTGCTCGTGCATGTATGAATTACGCATTAATGAGAAAATGGCCAGTATATCTATCTACTAAAAATACTATTCTCAAAGCTTATGACGGTAGATTTAAGGATCTATTTCAAGAAATATATGAAAATGAATTTGAGTCTGATTTTAAAAAATTGAATCTCAATTATGAACACAGGCTTATTGATGACATGGTTGCGTCGGCATTAAAATGGAATGGTGATTTTGTTTGGGCATGTAAAAATTATGATGGAGATGTTCAATCTGACACAGTTGCTCAGGGCTTTGGATCATTAGGTCTTATGACTAGTGTTTTAATGACTCCTAATGGAAAAACAATTGAAGCTGAGGCAGCTCATGGCACAGTAACTCGACATTATAGGCTTCATCAAGAAGGAAAATCTACTTCAACAAATCCAATAGCATCTATTTTTGCATGGACGAGAGGGTTAAGTTATAGAGGAAAAATGGATGATAATAGCAAACTTATAAATTTTGCTGAGACTATTGAAAAAGTTTGTGTTGATACCGTTCAGAGTGGGTTTATGACTAAAGATTTAGCAATATTAATATCCAAAGAACAAGAATGGCTTAATACTCAAGACTTTCTGGAAAAAATAAACTCAAACCTTCAATCTGCATTATCCTAACTAGATACATTTTCTTTTAGAAATTTTTGAAGAGTTTCTTTTATGTTTATCTCTTCTGAATATGTACCACCTGATTGAGCAAAATCTTTTCTACCTCCACCACCTCTTCCATTGGTAATTTTAGCTGCATATAAAGCAATTTCACTAGCAGATAGATTATTAGATAACTCATTTGTAACACCAACTAAAAAACTTATTTTCTCATCATTTATTACGCCAACAACTATAACTCCATCTTTCAAAAATTGAGATTTACATTGATCTACAACTGATCTTAAGTCTTTTGGCTTTAAATTATTGCACGTTTCAACAATTAAAGTTTCACCTTCTTTTATTCTTTCTTGTATGCTTTGACTAAGTTTTTGAATTATTTGTAAGTTAATTTTTTTTGTATCCTCTATTATTTTATTCTTTTCTAAATCATTTTCAATTTGCTTTGATTTAGTTTCATTATAACTTATCAAATCATTTCCTCTTAATGCCTCAATCCTTCTTATTCCTGATGCAGCTGAAGACTCACTTATTATTTTAAAGTTTCCTATCTCAGAGGTTTTTTCTACATGTGTTCCTCCACATAATTCAAGGCTATAGGATGCTGAATTGTTAGCACCTATTGATAAAACTCTTACTTCATCATCATATTTCTCACCGAATAATGCTAAAGCACCTAAATTAATAGCATCTTCAGACTTCATTAATTTTGTTTCAACATTCAAATTTGAATTAATTATGTTGTTAACAATTCCTTCAATATTTTTAATTTCATCTTCAGATAAACCTTTGTGGTGACTAAAATCGAAACGAAGTCTGTCATAAGAAACCAAAGAGCCCTTTTGTGTAACATGGTCTCCAAGTGTATCCCTTAAAGCTTGGTGTAAAATATGTGTTGCAGAGTGATACGACCTACATGACGATCTCCTGTTTATATCTATTTCTAATTCTACAACATCAGCTATTTTAAATACGCCATCAGATACCATTCCATAATGAATGATTAGATTTTCTTTTTTTTGTGTATCAGTGACCTTAAAATTACTTTCTCCACATCTAATATTTCCAACATCACCAATTTGACCACCTGATTCTGCATAAAACACAGATTGATTTAGGATTATACAGCCTTGTTGATTTTTTGATATTTGATCAACTTCCACGCTATTACTAATAATAGATAGTACCTCTGCTTGTGAAACATTATTTTCATATCCAATGAATTCTGTTTTGTTAATTTTATTTGATAAATTAAACCAAATTTTCTCAGTTGATTTATCTCCAGATCCTGACCAGCTAGATCGCGCACGACTTTTTTGATCTTCTAGACTTTGGTTAAATCCCCTGATATCTACTTCAATGTTTTTAGATCTGAGAATATCTTGTGTTAAATCTAATGGAAAACCGTACGTATCATATAGTTTGAAAGCCTTTGAACCAGGAAAAGTTTGACTACCTTGGTGGGATTTAAGTTCCTCTTCAAGTTGTTTCATCCCTCTTAATAATAAATCTTTAAATTTAATCTCTTCATACTTTAATGTTTCTTTAATTAAATTTTCAGCCCTTCGCAATTCAGGATAGGCAGATGACATTTCGTTTGAAAGAGTAGTAAATAAATCTGATAACATGGTATCGCTATAATCAAGTAATTGAATATGTCGCATAGCTCTGCGCATAATTCTTCTGAGGACATACCCTCTGCCTTCATTAGATGGTAAAATTCCATCGGCTATTAAAAATGATGATGATCTTAAATGATCAGCGATTACACGATGGCTTGAAATTAATTCTTTTTCATTTTTTTTTGTTATGTCAATTGAATGGCTAATGAGTTTTTTAAATAAATCGATCTCATAATTATCATTAGTGCCTTGCATTACAGCAGCAATACGCTCAATTCCCATTCCTGTATCTATTGATGGCTTAGGTAAATTTAATCTAGTTTTTTCATCCACTTGTTCATATTGCATAAAGACAAGATTCCAAATTTCCACAAATCGGTCATGGGTTTCATCAGCTTCACTTGGTGGGTTACCTTGATAGTTCTCACCATGATCATAAAATATTTCAGAACACGGACCACATGGTCCAGTATCTCCCATTGACCAGAAGTTATCATTTGTAGATATTCTGATGATTTTATCATCAGTAAAATTAGTAATTTTTTTCCAGGCAGAATATGCCTGTTCATCATCATGATAAATAGTTACGTATAACTTATCTTTATTAATCCCTAGTTCACTAGTTATATAATTCCATGCATATTCAATTGCTTCATCTTTAAAATAATCTCCAAAAGAAAAATTGCCCAGCATTTCAAAAAATGTATGGTGCCTAAGGGTGTAACCAACATTTTCAAGATCATTATGCTTTCCTCCTGCTCGAAGACATTTCTGTGATGTTACAGCTCTTTTGTAGCCCCTATTTTCAAGACCAGTGAAAACATTTTTAAACTGTACCATGCCAGAGTTGGTAAACATTAACGTTGGATCATTATTGGGCACAAGAGGGCTTGAATGAACGACTGTATGCTCATTTGACTTAAAATAGTCCAAGAAGCTTGATCTTATATCATTGATTTGCATATACATTGTATAGCATTAGCTGAGCTAAAACGCAAAAAGGCGCCTCAGCGCCTTTTTGAATTAACGTTAATTTAGTAGTCTAAATTTATTCCTTTTCATCCTCTTCAGGAATATCTTCAATCTCTTGTTCCATTAGGTCTTCAGGCAAATCGTCTGACTTTGATCTAATTAATGTTTCAATTTCAGATGCAATTTTTGGATTTTCTTGTAAGAAGATTTTAGAATTTTCTCTTCCCTGTCCTATCTTGTCACCTTTGTAAGAGAACCAAGCACCAGACTTATTAATAATTCCAGATTTCACTCCTATATCTATCAGCTCCCCTAGTTTTGATATTCCCTGTCCATACATAATATCAAATTCTACCACTCTAAATGGAGGAGACACTTTATTCTTTACGACTTTAACTCTTGTTTGATTACCAATAATTTCTTCTTTATCCTTTATTGCACCTATTCTTCTAATATCTAATCGACAAGATGAATAAAATTTTAATGCATTGCCTCCTGCGGTAGTTTCAGGGCTTCCAAACATCACTCCAATTTTCATTCTAATTTGGTTGATAAATATAACCATACAATTTGACTTAGAAACTGAACCTGTCAGCTTTCTAAGAGCCTGACTCATTAGTCTAGCTTGCAGACCCATATGAGAGTCACCCATTTCACCTTCTATCTCAGCTCTTGGAACTAATGCCGCAACTGAATCAACCACTAAAACAGATATTGCCTTAGATCTTACGAGAGAGTCTGTTATTTCAAGAGCTTGCTCTCCTGTATCAGGTTGTGAAATAAGCAATTCATCAGTGTTTACACCAAGTTTCTTTGCGTAAGCTGGATCTAATGCATGTTCAGCATCAATAAATGCGCAACTGTCTCCATTTTTTTGAGCTTCTGCAATTACATGAAGGGCGAGTGTAGTTTTACCCGAGGACTCTGGTCCGTAGATTTCAACTATTCTGCCTTTTGGAAGTCCACCAATTCCTAACGCTACATCAAGAGACAACGAACCAGTAGATATTGATTCCACATCCATCGCACCTCTTTGCCCAAGTTTCATAATTGAGCCTTTTCCGTATGTCTGCTCAATCTGAGACATCGCAACGTCTAAAGCTTTTACTTTCTCAGCGCTATCCATTTTCTTATCATCCACTACTTTTAAATTTGCCTTTGTCATATCCATCCTCCGATGTAATTATAAATAATAATTTATTAAATGTACTCATTTTGTTCTATTTGGCAATAGGATATAACTTATTGTATTTATTATATAAAAAATCAAATGTTCTTTTCTTGTTCTAATAAAGTGACACTTTTGTCAACATTTGATTCTCTTAACTTTATGATAAATTATTAAAAAAGATAAAGTATTTAAATCGCCTTCTTAAATAGAAGACATGTGAATAACTTTAATGAATAAATGGGTCAGTCATCAGAATGAAGCTTTTCATTCCTTTCATGCATTTCCTGAGCTTCAATACTTAGTGTTGTAACAGGCCTTGCATCAAGCCTTGCAATATTAATTGGTTCACCTGTAACCTCGCAGTAACCATAAGTTCCATTTTCAATTCTATTTAGCGCTGCATCAATCTTAGAAATTAATTTACGCTGGCGATCTCTGGTTCTTAGCTCAAGAGTTTTTTCAGATTCTTGCGTAGCACGATCTGAAATATCTGCAGGGGCTATTGAGTCTTGAAGATTCTCAACTGTTTCTTTACTCTCTTTAAAGATATCATTCTTCCAATTTTCTAATTTTAATCTGAAGTACTCTTTCTGTTTAGCATTCATGAATTTTTCAGATTTTAGAGGTTTATAATTTTTTGGAAGTTTAGTGGGCATGAGAACTCCTTTAATATCATATTTTTTGGTGTTTTTTATTGTTTTTTTGTAATTAAGTCAAATGTTCAATACACTTTTTATAGTTGATAAATAATTGAAATATAATATCTTTTCGATAATTTTTTTGAGGAATTACAATGAAATTTGAAGGAACTAAAAACTATATTGCAACAGAAGATCTAAAGGTTGCAGTAAACGCAGCTATTACGCTTGAAAGACCTATCATAGTAAAGGGAGAGCCTGGTACAGGAAAAACAATGCTGGCTCATGAAGTCGCAGAAGCAATTGGATGTGAAATTATTACTTGGCATATCAAATCTACTACTAAAGCTCAACAAGGACTGTATGAATATGATGCGGTTACAAGATTAAGGGATTCTCAATTAGGAGATGAGAAAGTAAAAGATATTAAAAATTATATAAGCAAAGGAAAGCTTTGGAATGCTTTTGAAAGCGAAAAAAGACCAGTTCTTTTAATCGATGAGATCGATAAGGCAGATATAGAGTTCCCAAACGATCTATTGCTTGAATTAGATAAAATGGAGTTTTTTGTCTATGAAACGGGTGAAACAATTAAAGCAGTTAATAGACCAATAGTTATTATCACATCAAATAATGAAAAGGAGCTGCCAGATGCTTTTTTGAGAAGGTGCTTTTTTCATTATATTAAATTTCCAGAAGCAGAAACTATGGAGGAGATTGTGAATGTTCACTTTCCGAATATAAAGAAAGATTTAATCAGTGAGGCTTTTAAAATCTTTTACGATATTAGAGATGTACCTGGAATTAAGAAGAAACCATCTACATCAGAACTTATCGATTGGCTTAAATTACTTATGACTGATGATGTTGACGCAAAAACATTAAAAGAAAAAGATCCAAAAAAACTTATTCCACCTCTTCATGGAGCCCTTCTCAAAAATGAACAAGATGTTCACTTGTTCGAACGATTAGCGTTCATTTCTAGAAGAGAAAATGAGAGCATCGATTAATATCAATGTTTCTTAATTTCTTTTTTGATCTAAAACAGGCACAATTACCTGTATCACTTAAAGAATATCTAATGCTTATGGAAGCAATGAATAAGAGGGTTATTACATCATTTAATGTAAATGATTTTTATTTCTTAAGCAGATCAGCACTTATTAAGGATGAAAGACATCTTGATAAATTTGATAAGGTTTTTGGACATTCATTTAAAGGGCTAGAAAATAAATCTGAAACAACTGAAGCAGAAATTCCTGAGGAATGGTTAAGACTAATGGGCCAAAAGTATTTATCTGATGAAGAAAAAAAATTAGTTGAGTCCCTTGGTGGGTGGGACAAATTAATGGAAACCCTCAAACAGAGACTAGAAGAACAGAAGAAAAGGCACCAAGGAGGAAGTAAGTGGATTGGAACAGGTGGAACATCACCGTTCGGCGCATATGGTTACAATCCTGAGGGTATCAGAATTGGTCAAAATGAGAGTCGAAATAAAAAAGCTGTTAAAGTGTGGGATAAACGAGAATTCAAAAACTTAGATGGCGATTTAGAGCTAGGAACAAGAAACATCAAAGTTGCATTAAGAAGACTTAGAAAATTTGCACGAGAAGGTGCGGATACAGAACTAGATCTTGATGGAACTATTAAGTCAACAGCGCATAAGGGTTATATCGATGTCAAAATGATGCCTGAAAGAAGAAATAAAATTAAAGTTCTAATTTTCTTTGATGTAGGAGGATCCATGGATGCTCATGTAAAAATATGTGAAGAGCTATTCTCAGCAGCTAAGACTGAATTTAAACATATGGAATACTTTTATTATCACAACTGCTTATATGATTATGTATGGAAAGATAATAAGAGAAGGTATAACGAACATATATCAACTTGGGATGTATTACATACCTATCCTTCAGATTATAAAGTAATTTTTGTCGGCGATGCGGAAATGAGTCCATATGAAATAACATATCCAGGTGGCAGTACAGAATATTGGAATGAAGAATCAGGTGAGACATGGTTAAGTCGAACATTAAATGTATATGAAAACGCTATTTGGCTTAACCCAGTACCTCAACAATATTGGAATAGAATTGCTTCAACAAACATCTTACAGCAAATTTTCTCAAATCGCATGTTTCCACTAACAATAGATGGAATTGATCAAGCGATGAGAGAACTAAATAAATAACATTTTAAATGTTAAGTAAACAGAACTTCTATATTGGCGCTGCTTTCTTATGTCTTGGGCTAATCATAGTTCCAATCAATGACGCACTTGCTAAAATACTTAGCTCTGATCTTAATATAATGGAAGTTATATGGTCACGATTTTTTGGACATTTTGTCTTCCTTGTTCCAATTGCTTTTTATATTCATGGTAAAGAAAAATTTATTAATAAAGAAACTACTCAACAACTAATTAGGGGGATGTTAATTTTTGTTGGCACAGCATTATTCTATATAGCCATTGCAAAGATACCGCTTGCTGATGCTCTAAGTCTTTTATTAATTGCACCTATAATTGTTGTAATATTTTCTTCTAAGATATTGAGAGAACAAATTTCAACATTAAAGATTTTGTGTGTAGGCCTTGGATTTATTGGAACACTATTAGTTGTTCAACCAGGATTTGGTGAATTTCACTCAAGTTCATTGTTTGCTTTAGCTTCCGGCTTTTGTTATGCATTTTATATCATATATACAAGAAAACTAAATTTCTCTTCTGATCCAATTATTAGTCTTAGCTATACTGCCATACCTGGTGCAATTGTAATGACTTTATTGCTGCCCTTTTTTTGGGAAAGTAGCCCTGATTTAAAACAAATATTAATAATGGGATCAATTGGTCCAGTAGTGATTTTAGCTCATTTTTTAATAATTAAGGCATATCAGTATGCTGAAGCGAGCTTATTGGCCCCTTTTCACTATTTTGAAATTGTCAGTAATGTGATAATAAGCGTTTTATATTTTAGAGATATACCAAGTATAATCGTATCTATTGGAATTATGTGCATTATAACAAGTGGTATAGCAGTAAATTTAAACTTTGAAAAAAAAGATGCTTAAGAATAATTATACTTTTTCTGTTGCCCCTATGATGGGTGTTACGACTCCAAGTGCACGTTTTATGTATAGGCTTATATCTAAAAAAGCTGTTCTATTTACAGAGATGATAGCAAGTCAAGCTATATACCGTGGAGACTATAATAAATTTTTAAAAAAAAATTCAATTGAAGAGCCAGTTATTCTTCAGGTTGGTGGATCTGATAATGAATTATTAAAATTTAGCACAAATCTTGCAAATAAATATGGTTATCAAGGTGTAAACCTAAATGTTGGCTGTCCCTCAAAAAAAGTTTCTCAGGGTCGAATGGGTGCATGTTTAATGAAAGAGGCAGACATCGTAAGAGATTGTGTCAAAACAATGATAAGTGAGTCATCTTCTGAGGTTTCAGTTAAATGTCGAATTGGTGTAGACGAATTTGAATCATACGATTTTTTTAAGGAATTTATTTCAAATGTATCTAGTAGTGGCTGTAAAACATTTTTTGTTCATGCTCGTAAAGCATTCTTAAAAGGTTTAGACCCTAAAAAAAATAGAACTCTTCCGCCATTAAAATATGACTATGTATATAGATTAAAGAGAGAAATGCCCCAATTAAACATCATTATTAATGGAGGCATTCAAACTTTAGAGGAATGTCATAATCAATTAAAATCAGTTGATGGGGTCATGGTTGGTAGATCTATACAAGCAAATCCTTTTTTTCTAGAGGAAGTTGATCATCAATTTTATAACCAAAAAATGAGTTCTCTTGAAAAAAATCAGGTAATTGCAAAATATTTTGAATATGTGAAAGAAAATATTGATACAGTATCAACTTACGAATTATTAAGCCCACTACTCGCTTTATGCTTTGGAATACCGGGGTCGAAAAAATTTAAACAAGAAGTTAATGATTTGATTAGAAATAAAGACTTAGAAAAACTTGAAAATACTTATCTAAGTTTAATCGCCGCTTAAATACATCAGTACTTAGCAAAGTTTCCATTATTAAAATCCTCAATTGCCTGCTGCACTTCTTGCCTTGTATTCATAACAAATGGTCCACCTCTTGCAATAGGTTCTTTGATTGGCTTTCCTGAAATTAATAAAAATTTAGACTTGGTTTCAGACGTAATCACTAACTTATTACCTTTTTCCAGAAGTATAAGCTTAGAATTTTCTAAATCATTATTTTCTTCATTTCCTATCTTAATTTTTCCTTCAACTAAATAAATAAAAGAGTTGTTTTCCTCTGGAATCTCAAAATCAACAATTTTTCCTTCCTCAAGTTCAACATCAAAATATGTCGGATTTACATTATGATTAGTGACAGAGCCTTCTATATTTAAATACTCGCCTGCTATAATTTTAATACTCTTTTCATTATCTTGATAACAAGGAATTTTTTCAGAGTCGATGTACAAATACTCTGGTTTATTTTTTTTTAAATCTGAAGGCATGTTAATCCAAAGTTGAAACCCATGCAGTTTTCCATTCTCCATGGCTGGCATTTCAGAATGAATGATACCACGACCTGTTTTCATCCATTGGACATCTCCTGGAGACATTTTGCCTTGACCACCAGCGCTATCTTTATGCTCAAATTCTCCACTGAGCATGTACGTCACTGTTTCAATTCCTCTATGAGGATGAGGGGGAAAGCCCTTAATATAATCTTCTGAATTTTCAGAGCCAAATTCATCAAGCATTAAAAATGGATCAAAATAATCTATTTGACTGGTCCCAATACTCCTTTTGAGTTTTACTCCTGCTCCATCTGAGGTTTCAATTGGATTAATAATTTGCTTAATCTTTATTGGATTCATAAAAATTTACTAATTAAATTATATTTGCTACTTCAGCAAACTCATACCTTGCTCCTCTAGGCTTTCCTTTAGGTTCAATTCCGTATCCTAATGTGCATAAGAAATTACTTCGTAATGAAGTATCTTTAAAAAATTCATTATCAACCCCCTTATTATCAAATCCACTCATTGGACCTGCATCTAAACCAAGTGCGTTAACTGCTTTTAAAAAATACCCAGCTTGTAAACTACTATTTCTGAACGCAGTGGTATAAGCTAATTCTTCGTTATTTTCGAAAAAAATCTTAGCATCTGTAGCTTTAAAGTTTCGGGGAAGATCATTAAAAAACTTAGTATCCATAGCAATTATTACAGTGATTGGAGCTTTTTTTACTTTTTCTTTATTTGAATCTATTAAAAAAGGACCAACTCTATCTTTAGCCTCTTTTGATTTTAAAAATACAAGCCTTAATGGACTACAATTGAATGAGGTAGCGCTCCATTTGGTCAGTTCGTATAACTCATGCAAAACATTGTCATCAACTTCTTTATCAGAATAATTGTATGTAGTTACAGTATCTATAAAAATTCTTTTAATCTCTTCATTCATTCTTATCTTCCTCTAAAATTAAATGACAACTGTAATTGTTTAAGACTGTTTTGTTAGAGTATTTCCTTAATACTATCTTCAATCATTTCTGGGGTTTTTTGTGTTCCAAAGCCTTTTACGAATTCACCATCCTTATTTATTAAAAATTTTGAGAAATTCCATTGAATTTCCCTGCCAGATTGATCTTCTAAAAATTTAAATAATGGAGAAGCGTTGTCACCTTTTACCTCAACTTTATCAAACAATGGAAAGGATACATTATATTTGGTATCACAAAATGTTTTGATTTCTTCATTTGTTCCCGACTCTTGACTGCCAAATTGATTACAAGGAAAAGCTAATATTTCTAACCCTTGATCTTTATATTTTTCATATAAAGCCTGTAATCCTGTGTATTGAGGAGTAAAACCACAAGCGCTTGCAACATTAACAATTAAGAGTGTTTTGCCTTTAAAATCTGATAAACTTACTTTTGTTAAATCAATATTATTGACTTCAAAATGATGAATATTGTTGCTCATTCAATTTCGCTCCTATTATATATAAATTTTATACCTAAATTTAATATAGTTTGAAGTAAATAAGATCAACTAAAAAAATTAAATCTTTAAAATTAATTTTCCTTTAACACGGCCAGTCGCAAGATGTTCATAAGCATCTTTAAATTGATCAAAGTCATATACTTTTTCGATTGCTGGTTTGATCTTATTCTCTTCCACCCAGAGTCTGATAATATTTAAATCAGATGTTCTTGATCGACATATAACTATTTTCGATTTCTTTTTCGATAGCACGCTTTTAACTGCATCAATTGATGAATAGATTGATGGCTGTGTTGTTATATAAATGCCATTAGATGTAAGACAGTGTTCTACTTCATTTATAGCTTTGTTACCCTGGACATCAAAAATAACATCATACTGATCTTCAAGATTAACAAAATCATCTTTAGTATAGTCAATGATTCTGTCAGGTTTATAATCATTTTTTATTCGTTCTAAATTATTTGGACTTGTAACAACAGTTATCTCACCACCAAATATTTTTGCTATCTGAGTTGCCATTGTTCCAGTACCGCCAGATGCGCCATTAATTAAAACTTTGTGGCCATTTCGAATGGGAGCTAAATCTCTAAGAGAGATTAATGAAGTTAAAGCTCCACACGGAAGAGCAGAAGCTTCAGATAATGAAATATTATTAGGAGCAAGTGCAATAGCCTTCTCAGATATACAGACCATTTCGGCAGCTGATCCATTATTCAGGAGTGGTTGTGCCCAACCATATACTGTATCTCCAACTTTAAACCCACTGACTCTATTGCCAGTTTCTGTAATGACGCCAGCAAAATCAGTTCCTGTTATCCTGGGAAACTTCAACAGGTCACTCATGGGTCTAAATCCACCTCTTCTAGCCTTTGCATCAACAGGATTTAAAGAAATTGAGTCTACTCTGATTAAAACTTCATTAGACTTAGGCCTAGGAATTGAAACATCTTGTATTTTCAGGACTTCTGGTCCGCCATAAGTATTATAAACAACTGCTTTCATTAATAAAAAATCTAATTAATAATTGATTATTAATAATATGATTCATAATCAAATATGTCCATGGTGTAATCACTCAATTCAACCAATTGATGTCCACGGTCACTCTCAATGCCCAAACTGTAAAATAAATATTGATCCATGCTGCTCAGGTGAAAATAGTCAGTGTGAACCACATCGTGAATATGAGAATGACTAGTCTTTGTTCAAGTTAATAGTTTGACCATGTATCATTGTAATAAATGATTTAGTATCTAGAGATCTATCCTCTAATTCTTCTTCAAGTTTTAATGGAGGCTCATCAACAGGTTCATCAGTTAAAATAAAAGTACCCCAATGCATTCCAATTGCTTTTTCAGCTTTCAAATCAATGAAGGCTTGAACAGCCTCATTAGGATTCATATGAGAAAACTGCATAAACCATCTGGGAGCATATGCTCCAATAGGAATAAGTGCTAAATCAACAGGTCCAAGTTTTTTAAATGTTTCTTTAAAGTCATCGCTGTATCCTGTGTCTCCAAGATGAATTAATGAATGATAATTATTTTTGATATGCCACCCACCCCATAATGTTTGATTTCGGTCAAATAGAGTTCTAGAAGACCAGTGCTGTACTGGCGTAAAGGTTATTTTTGTATCATTAATAATGTGGCTTTCCCACCAGTCTAATTCAATCACATTATTTATTGATTTATCCAAAAACCACTTCTTTAATCCTAACGGAACAAGAAACATTGCATCAGGGTTATTTTTAGCAATCCACTTAACTGTTCTCAAGTCAAGATGATCATAGTGATTGTGAGAAATGGTAACAAAATCAATCCTAGGCAATTCTTCAAACTTCATTGCTGGTTTTGTATACCTTTGGGGTCCAGCAAAATTAATTGGTGATGCTCTATTAGTAAGATGAGGGTCAGTTAATATATTAAGTTCTTTATTTTGATATAGAAAAGAAGCGTGGCCAATCCAAGTAATAGAAAATGATTTATCTTGATTGATCAATTTTAAATCTGGATCAACCATCTCAAACTCAATTGGGATAGCCTTGCTTTCTTTTTTTCCTGTCATCCATTTCCAAAGTTCTTTCAGTTTTTTATTGTTTGCAGTACCGTTTGTATTTACAAATGTTCCATTTTCTAAGTGATGCTCTGGAGTTCTTTTAGTATTTTCTGTCATAGTCATAGCTATTGTTAATAAGATAAATATAAGTGAAAAAAAAAGAATTTTACCGAATCTAGATGAATTGTGCATTCATAAGTTTTAACATTTTTTTTGCACTGGAACTATGAGGAACTATTGTTAATAACTTCTCATAAGTTTGTATAGACTCATAAAAGTTATTTAATTTAAATTGTATCTGACCTAAGCCATCTAAAGCTCCAAAATGACGGGGTTCTAAAGCTAATGTCTTATTAATATCCTGAATAGACTCATTAAAATTACCCATCAAAAAATGAAGAGTTGCTCTTTTATTCCATCCCTCTGCAAAATATGGCTCTTTATTAACAAGTTCAGTAAATATCACCAATGACTGTTCATATTTGCGTTGTTTTAATAATTGATTACCTAGATCATATATTTGCTGAGAATTCTGATTATTTGTCTCACTCCATATCCTCCAAATACTTGTGATATAAATTGAAGAAGCAACTTCATTTTGAGAGTCTTTCACATTTAAAAAGAGAATATCTAATCTGGGGTCATTTTGATCAGCAAATACATTAGAGGTGTTAAAGAGAAAACTAATTAGTAAAATAGTGAATAAAAAAATTTTGTTTATCACTTTGCTTCAAATAAATATTGTGAAACATTTATTCTTGTAGATAAAAATCCTCCCCGACAATAGGCTAGATAAAAATCCCAGAGTTTTTTAAATCTATCATTAAAACCAAGCTTTGAAATATCATCCCAATTATCATTAAACTGATGAAACCATATCTCAAGAGTTTTTGCGTAGTCATGAGCAAATGATTTTGTATTGAGTGTTTCAAGCTTAAATTTATCAGCCATTGATTTGAAAACACCATCTGATGCCAATAAGCCTCCAGGAAAAATATACGTTTGTATAAAATCTGTTGTTCTTGCATATTTATCAAATAATGCATCATCGATTGTAATTGTTTGAATAAGTGCTTTGCCGTTTTTATTCAATAACTCTCTTACTTTGCTAAAGTAACTATTCCAATATTCTTTTCCTACAGCTTCAAACATTTCAATTGAAACAATGGCATCAAATTTTCCTTCAATAAGCCTATAGTCTTTTAAAACTACCTCAGGACTATTTTCTATAGTTGAAAGTCTCTCAGTTGCAAATTTATGCTGCTCATCAGATATGGTAATGCCTTTAACATTAAACCCTTTTTTTGATGCATATTCGATAAAACCTCCCCAACCGCACCCTATCTCAAGGATTGATTGCCCTGGCTTAAGCTCTAATTTATCAATTATCCTTTGATATTTATTTTCTTGTGCTTCGGCTAACGACATTTTTTTGTTATCAAAAAAAGCTGATGAGTAAGTCATCGTACTATCTAGCCATTTCTGATAAAAATTATTTCCTAAATCGTAATGGGCTAGAATATTTTTCTTACTTCCAGAAATACTATTCTTGTTTCTAAGATGATAGATATAAGTAAATATTTTAAAAACATTTTTTCCATCTGAAATTTCAGTTATATAGTCTACATTTAGAGAAAAGAACTCCATAAGATCTAGAAGATTACTTGTGCTCCAATGATTTTCAAAGTAACCCTCTGCCAAACCAATATCCCCTCGAGTAATTGCAAGCCAAAGCATTTTCCAAGAATTAATCTTTAAGTCGACAGTAGACCCTGAGCTTCCAAAGACTGAAGTTGATTTATCTGGATAAGTAACTTGGATTTTATTGACTTGGATCTTACTCAAGCCTTTTTCAATATTTTTTTTAAGAATACTACTCAGCATAACCATTTCCTTTATGACTAAATACTCTAAGCTTTTTTCTCCAAAGATGAAAAGCTTGATAGTGAATTTTAGGCAGTACAGAAAGTGAATTCAAGTATAAAGAACATGCGAAATACAAAAAATTAAGCCTATTATACTTCATTAGAGTTCCTGAAAGCCTTGTAACGATTTCAAGATTGTTACTTGGGTCAAATTCGTTAATTTTGATTGTCAAAGATTGATCATCTAGTTGAAATCTATATTTGCCAATCTTATCAGCGAAAGGAGATACATACATTCTCTTATCTGCCTCGAGCCATAAATTGTTTTCGATTTCTTTACCTTGGTTTTGAATATAGTAAACCTGTTTTTCTTTAAATGTATTTGTAACTTCAGCTATATAGGAAATTGTTTTACCATTTTTCCTCAGAAACCAAAAACATACAGGGTTAAAGGATCTCTTAAGAAATAGATTTGGCGTTTTTAATAAATCTAATGAAATGTGATCTAAACTTAATGAGTTTTTTTCTATATATCCTACAAACCATTTAATTATTTTTTCACTAATAATCTTTTCATGAAAATCATATGATGAAAAACTAAATTTAAGTTTATTAAATTTTTTTAATTTAAAGTCATAAATATTTTTATTAAATAGTGATCTGTACTTATATTTAAATGAATGTTTTTTTGGATGATTTCTGCTATGCAGGACCTCACCATAATATATAGAGCTTTTTATCATTCTTTTAAATTATTTATCATTTGAGCAACTCTCATTCCAGATTTTACACCATCCTCATGAAAACCATAACCTAAATATGCGCCAGCATAAAACAATCTATTCTTACCCTGTAAATTTTCAATTTTTTCCTGACCGACTATAGTTCCTTTTTTATATACAATATGGTCATATTTTTTTGCACGAAAAATTTTATTTGAATTAGAAATATTAAATATTCCCAATGTTACAAAAACATTTTCATTAGTATTTAATTTCTGTAAATTGTTCATCCAATAAGTTACATATTGATCATTTCCTTTTTTAATTGAATTCCAAGATGACCATTTAGATCTATCTTGAGGCATTAAAGCTGTATCATTATGAAGTACAACTTTGTTATCTAAATATTCAAAGCATGAATAGGCCTCTGTTTCATCTTTAGTTTGATCAATTAAAATTTGACTAATCTGTTTTGTATTACATGTAAAAATGACATAATCATAATCAGTTTTCGAGTCATTATTAAAGATAGTAATTTTATCCTCACCTCTTTTGATAGTAATAGTTTCAGATAATTTAATATTTTTTACGCTTGTCTTATTTAAAATTTTTTTAATATAAGATGAGCTTCCATTTTTAATTGAATACCATTTTGGACGATTAAAAATATCTAATAAACCATGGTTATTAAAAAAACTAAGTAATCGATTTGTTGGAAAATCATTTATTTGATTAGGATTCATTGACCAGATAGCGGCTGACATTGGATAAATATAATTTTCAGCAAAGTTTTTTGAAAAATTATTTAAATTTAGCCATTCAGATATTGGTAATTCATCATTGATATCTTTTCTTCCAAGCTTGTTGAACTTCAGAATATTAAATAAGAATTTAATATTAAAAAAAGACAAATAATAACTTGGTTTAAAAAAATCTTTTGAACACCAAGTTCTATCATTGATTGATGAACTGTAGGACATATCAGACTCATTCAAACTAACATTGCATTTATTTATTAGTTGAAAAAAATTCTTATAATTTCGATCATTGCAAACTATAAAGCCAGTATCTACACAAATTTCTTTATTTTTTAAATTTATTAAATGAGTATCAGTATGGCCACCAAGTCGATCTTCAGAGTCATATAAGTCAATATCAATATTTTTATCTAAGTAGAAAGCAGTTGAAAGTGCAGATATTCCTGTGCCTATAATTGCAATTCTCATATTGAATATATATGACCTTAAATATAAAAATCAAAGATTGCGCGACTAAACATGATCATCTATTTCTTGATCCTTTATTTTTAATCGCCACATAATTGCAAGGCATATACTTTTTGATATAGGAAGTAGATATAGAACAACAAGCAATGAAAATGGTATCCATATAAGAGCCTGAAGCCATAAAGATGGAGCAAAAGTTTGTTCAGCACTTAGCACAAGAGGTACTACGATGTGGCCAGCTAATACTATTGAAAGCCATGGTCCAAAATCATCTGTTCGATAAATCGATAAGTGTTCATTGCAATGGCTGCAATAATTATTAATGCTTAAGTATCCTGAGAAAATTTTTCCCTTACTGCAATTAGGACACTTTTTTAGTATTCCATTCAATAATACCCTGATTAATGAAGTTTTATTTCCTACCATCTCCTAGTCTACAAATTCAGAACAGGAGTCTGAAAGCCAATCCCACAAATAATCTGCAAAACTCCATCTAATCAAGATATCAAAAACTTGATCATCTGATAATCTATCAATTAATACTGTTCCTTTGGATATATAAGACTGAGCGCACGTATTTTTATTTTTTAAATACTCTTTAAAATTTAAAGGACAACCTTTTTCTAAGACATCAATACTTTTTTTTCCGCTCAAGCGAATAGTTATGTAATAATCAGATACATCCGTTAAAGCATAGAAACAATTAATTAAATTTCTATTAAGGTCCTCAATAAAATCGTCTTTTTTATCTTCAGCACATTGAATTAAAAATTCATTTGGCCCAAGCCATGCTGTTCTGGACTCATCATTTGTGCTTACTTCACCAGAATTTGTTGGTAACTCGTAACCCAAGTAAGCTGAAACCTTATTGAGAACGTCAGTATCAGTATCTCTTATCCTTAAATTAATTTTTCCAATAAAATCCATATATTCAAGATTAATATTGGATGATTTTATCTGATCTTTACTTTGTAAAGGGGAATTCGTATTACTCATTATTTCGAGCCCCTTCCTTATCATAAAATATTGAGTCTGTGATTGTTGCATCGATTACTTTACCGCTCATTAATGGAATTTTCACAACATCACCCATACGGTTTAAACCATTTTTAATTAACGCAAGAGCAATAGGATGATCGCATGTTGGGCTATAATAGCTAGAACTTACATGGCCAATCATGTCCATTGGTGGCCTCGGTTTTGCCTCATCAACAACATAACTGCCTTCAGGCAAAACAGTCTTTTTGTCATTTACCAAAAGACCTACAAGTTGTTTTCTATCAGTTCGTCTTGTATCTGACCTTGAAAAAGAACGCTTACCAAGAAAATCTTCTTTTTTCTTAGAAACAATCCAATCCATATTTATATCTTTAGGAGTAACACTGCCATCAGTATCTTGTCCAACAATGATAAAGCCTTTTTCTGCTCTTAAGACATGCATTGACTCAGTGCCATAAGGAGTAATGTCATATTTTTTTCCGTGCTTCATAAACTCATTCCAAACGAATAAACCATATCTAGATGGAACATTAATTTCAAAACTCAATTCACCCGTAAAACTAATTCTAAATATTCTTGCATCAATTCCGCACACTTTACCCTCTTTCATTTTCATGAATGGAAAGGCTTCCTTTGAAATATCAATATCAGTAAGACTTGATAAAAACTCTCTTGAGTTAGGACCAGAAATACTGAGAACAGTCCATTGCTCCGTAACAGAAGTACAAAAAACTTCCATATCAAGCCACTCAGTTTGAAGAAATTCCTCTAACCATGACATAACTCTTGCGGCGCCGCCTGTAGTGGTGGTCATATGATATCGATTTTCTGAAATTCTGGTTGTTACTCCATCATCAAATACCATTCCATGCTCATTACACATTAAACCATAACGGCAAGAGCCTACCTCAAGCTTTGACCATGCATTGGTATATATAAGGTTTAGGAACTTTGCGACATCAGGTCCCTGTAAATCAATTTTACCTAATGTGGAGGCATCAAGAATACCTAAGCTATTTCTTACAGCCCTACATTCTCTATTTACAGCATCATGAATATTTTCATTTTTTTGAGGAAAGTAGTGTGGTCTTTTCCATTGCCCTACGTCTTCAAATTCAGCACCATTATCAACATGCCATTGATGAATAGCTGTCTTTCTCTCAGGATCAAATAAATGATCAACATTTCTACCTGCAATGGCTCCTATTGTTTGTGGAGAATAAGGTGGTCTAAACGTAGTATGACCGATATTGTCAACTGGCTTATCGTGAATATGTGACATTAAAGCTAAAGCATTAACATTTGACGTTTTTCCTTGATCGGTTCCCATTCCAGTCGTCGTGTATCGCTTAGTATGCTCAACGCTTATATAACCTTCTCTTTGCGCCAGAAAAATATCAGCTGCTGTTACATCATGTTGAAAATCAACAAAGTGTTTAGATCCATGAGTAACCTTCTTTTTTCCAATCATATATGGTTCAACCTTCGCTTCGGTAAACTCCAAGTCTTCAAATGCAGTTTCAATTTCTAAACTTTTATTTGCAGACTTCCCGAGTTCAGTTGCAAAATCCAAACCTGCTTGATAAGAATTTTTTAAAACTTCCAATAAATTAAAGTCTCCATTATTGCATCCAACAACCTTTTGGTTCTTAATCAAATCTTTTGGAATGAATGAATTTAATTTACTATGATATTGAAGCTTACCTCTTGATTGACTAAATAGTTGAACCGAAGGATTCCATCCACCTGACATTAAAACAAGATCACATTCAATTTCTCTTAGACTGCCAGTTAATTCATTATTATCTTGATCAACTTTTTGTATCTCAACTTTTTTAACTTTTTGGTACCCTTGAGTATTAATTATTGAATGAGATGGATAAATTTTAATTTTTACTTTATTACATCTATCACTCAACTCAGAGGGAATATCTTCTCTATTGTCTACAATTGTTACCTTTGCTCCTTTATTTGCAAAGTCAATTGCTGTTCCATAGGCATGGTCATTATTTGTGAAAAGGATAACTGATTTTCCAGGCAAAACACCAAATTGATTGAGGTATGTTCTGGCTGCAGAGGCTAACATAATTCCCGGCCGATCATTTCCTGAAAATACAAGAGGTCTCTCAAATGCACCTTGGGCCAAAATAACTTTTTTAGCTCTTATTCTCCAATATCTCTCCCTCGGCATTTTATCAGATAAATAAGGTAAGTGATTTGTAACTTTTTGAAGAGCTGTGAGATAATTATAGTCATAATATCCCATTACAGCTGTACGATTTAGAATTGTAACATTGTCATAAGAATCTAATTCTTTTAAAATTTCGTTTGTCCAGTCATTTGAATTAAGATTATCAATTTTTGCTGATGTATTTCTTAAGTATCCACCTGGCTCAGGTTTTTCATCAATAAGTAGAACGTCACATCCTGATCTTCCAGCTGCAAGAGCTGACATTAACCCTGAGGCACCTGCTCCTACTACCAGGATATCACAGTAGTGAAATTTTTGCTCATAACGATCAGGATTCTTGGCTGTTGGAGCAACTCCAAGTCCAGCTGCCTTTCGAATAAAGTGTTCATAGAATAGCCATAAACTTGGCGGCCACATAAAAGTCTTATAATAAAAACCAGCAGGAAAAACTCTTGATAGAAAATTATTGATACTGCCAATATCAAAATTAACTGATGGCCAGCAATTTTGACTAGAGGCCTCAAGACCCTCATAAATCTCAATTTCAGTAGCTCTCATGTTAGGCTCAGTCCTCGCTCCTAAGCCAAGTTGCACTAGAGCATTTGGCTCTTCAGAACCAGAAGTAAGTATTCCTCTTGGTCTGTGGTATTTGAAACTTCTGCCTATTAAATGAACATCATTAGCTAACAATGCAGATGCAAGGGTATCTCCTTGATAACCAACATATTCTTTACCATTAAACTTAAAATTAATAGCTTGATCTCTATCGACTCTTCCACCTTTGTATATTCTATTTTGATTACTCATAATTATGACTTAGGTTTTTCCTCACCCATTTTATAAGTTGCAAGTATTTCATCAGAAACAGTGTCTCTCATTACATTAAACCATCGTCTACAACCATGATCATGCGTCCATCTTTCATAATGGATGCCTTTTTTATTTGATCTAATAAAAAGATATTCTCCCCACTCTTCATCGGTAAGGGTTTCTGGATTTTCTGGTCTTGCTATATGAGCTTCTCCATGACATGAGAATTCAGTTTGATCTCTTTCACCGCAATATGGACACTTAATAACAAACATATAACTAATGAGCTACCGCTGCAGCTGCAGCTTCATCAACTAAAGCACCGCTAAAATGTCTTTCAATCGAAAATGGAGCAGCAATTTTATTTGGCTCTCCTTTCGCAACAGTTTCAGCAAATACATGTGCCGAGCCAGGTGTTGCTTTAAAGCCTCCTGTACCCCAGCCACAATTAATAAATAAATTTTCAATAGGAGTTTTTCCTATTATCGGACTTCTGTCGGGAGTGACGTCTACAATTCCCCCCCATTGTCGTAACATTTTTAATCGAGAAAATATTGGAAATAATTCGGTTAATGGTCCCATAATATGTTCAATCATATCGAATGAACCTCTTTGAGAATAAGAATTATAGGAATCTGAACCTGCTCCAACCACAAGCTCTCCTTTGTCAGATTGGCTCACGTATACATGTACAGTATTAGACATAATTACGCAGTCTAAAATTGGTTTTATCGGCTCACTTACCAAAGCCTGCAGAGGAACAGAACTTATTGGTAATCGAAAACCAGCCATATTAGCTAGTACAGAACTGTGTCCAGCTGGAACAAGACCTACTTTTTTTGCATTAACTGATCCTTTGGTTGTCTGCAGTCCTGTAACAACTCCATTGGAAACATCAATTCCAGTAACTTCACAGTTTTGAATGATATCAACTCCTAAATTCTCTGCAGCTCGAGCATAGCCCCATGCAACTGCGTCGTGTCTTGCAGTTCCAGCTCTTCGTTGAAGTATTGCTCCTAAAACTGGGTACCTTCCATTCACATTCATATGAGGTATATTTTTCTTTACCTGATCCTGATTAAGTATTTCAGCATCGATTCCATTTAAGTAATTTGAATATGCTCGACGAGTAATCTCCTGCATATCATGAACTGAGTGTGCAAGGTGATATAAGCCTCTCTGAGAAAACATTACATTAAAGTTAAGTTCACTAGATAGCCCTTCCCATAAGTTAACAGCGTGGTTGTAAAGTGCAGCGCTTTCATCCCATAAATAATTTGATCTAATTATTGTAGTGTTTCTTCCAGTATTGCCTCCACCAATCCATCCTTTTTCTAAAAGGGCAATGTTTTTAACTCCAAATTCTTTTGCTAAATAGTAAGCTGTACCCAATCCATGGCCACCACCACCAACGATTATTACATCATATTCTTTTTTTAACTCTGGACTGCTCCATGCTTTTTGCCAGTTTTCATGATATGAAAAGGCATTCCGAACTAAATTAATCGCAGAATATTTCATAATTAAAATCTTCCTACAGAAAAAGGTTTTAAATCTATATCTGTTTTATTAGCACAAATTTCTTGTGCGATAAGTTTTCCAGAGATACCGCCTAGAGACCATCCAATATGTTGATGCCCAAAGCAGTAGTAAATATAAGGATTTTTTTTTGATTGTCCAATAACCGGCAGAGAGTCTGGTACTGATGGTCTAAAGCCAACCCATTCACTTAAATGATTGTTTATGTTAGGAAAAACGGCCTCTGTAGCCCTTTTTAAATAAGACACAACCTTGGAGCTTATTTCACTTGAATTGCCCCCTAACTCAACCACGCCTCCTGCTCGAAGACCATCTTGCATTGGAGTAAAATATACACCTCTTTCTTGCCAAGCAATTGGTCTTGAAATTGAATTTTCAGGGTGAGGATACATCAAATGGTAACCTCTCTCACTTGCTAACGGAATATTCTCACCAAGTTTATCAGTTAATTTTTTTGACCATACTCCAGCACATAAAACAATGCGATCATAAGTATAAGTATTTTCATTTGTGTGAATATTTACTTTGTTTGTGTCTAAAATTTTAATTTCATCAATCTTTTCTTTTTTAAAATTTCCACCCTTTTCAATAAAAAGTTGCAGTAGTTTTTCACTGATTTTTTTTGGGTTTTTTGCAAAATATGACCCTTTAAATAAAGCCCCTTTATAAAAAATATTATTTATATTTGGCTCAACATCATTAATTTCATTTTTAGAAATAATTTCTATTTTTACCCCAGTTTTCTCTCGGGTTTCAAAATCTTTCCTTGCTGAATTATAAAATAATTTATTTGACCAGACATAAAATATACTTTCACGTGAAATTAAATTTTCAATATCAGCATCATTAAATAAATCTTCGTATCCTTCATCAACTAATGAAAGTAATGTAGTTAGTTTATTTGATGTATCTCTAACTTTTGACTGTCTGCAATTGCTTAAATATTGCATCAGCCATGGCAAGGATTGAATAAATTTTCCTCTTTTAAAAAATAAGGGACTATTTTTATTTAGCAATAAATATGGAAAAAGATAAAAAAATGATGATGAATTAGTTGGTATGTTGGCATATTTTGCATATGTTCCTGCATTTCCAAAACTGGCTTGACTGCCTGGATCTTCTCTATCAAAAAGTGTTACATCCTGACCATATCTCTTCAGCCAATTTGCAGTAGACAGGCCAACAATTCCTGCTCCAATTACTGCAACTTTCATGATGCGTCTCTATATTTTCTTGATTTCATTTCTTCAAGTCTACTCTGTGTTCTTTTAAATTTTTCTTTTAAATGAAAAGCGGAGTCTATTTCACTAATATTAACTGCACTGCTAAGTACTAAATTAATATTATTGTCATATAATACATCAATAAGGTTTATAAATCTAAGTTGCTCATTTATGCTTTCATTAGAAAAGTTTTTTATATTTTCTATAATAATTGTATCAAAAAAGCTTATCATGCTTAGATAATCTTCGGCGCCCAAGGGTAGTCCACAAATCTCATCAAAATAAAATCTAGATACTCTTTTAGCCAATCTCTTTATTACAACTTCTCTTCCTTTTACGTTTATAATTTTATTAATTTCTTTGCTATTCTCAGAAAGCTTAATGTATAAATCATTTATTTTATGAGATGTGGCTAAATTTATAGGAGAAAAGTAAACCTCATCATTATTTAGATTTAATTTCCTATAGTCTTTACCTGTATCAAGTTCAAAGATTTTTGATTTTTTCTTAATAAGCTCGATAAAGGGTAAAAAAAGTTCTCTTTGCAAACCATCTTTATATAAATCATCTGGAAATATATTTGTAGTTAAGACTATTTTTATTTTCCTATTAAAAAATTCAGTAAAAAGCTGGCTTAGTATCATGGCATCAGCAATGTTTGTAACTTGAAATTCGTCAAAAAAAATTACGTCTGTTTCTAATTGAATCATTTTCGCATAACTTGAAATCAAGTCATCCTTTGAATAGTTCTTAGCTCTTAATTCATGGAGAGAATTATGAGTTTTAATCATGAATTCATGAAAATGAATTCTCATTAACTTCTTGGATAAAATTACTTTTGAAATTAAATCCATTAAAAGAGTTTTTCCAGATCCAACATTGCCGTGTAAATAAAAACAAATTAAAGAATTTTCTTGTGATGAAAATTTAAATATTTTTGAAAAAATATTCTTGTCAGAATTAGATAGAAATATCTCTAATTCTGTTAGTAAGTCGATTTGATTTTGGTCTTTTTCAATCGCCCCTGAGGAACATAAATCAAGATAAAAATCTAACGCCTTAGACATTAGAGATTTTTCTATGATCTAAGCTTTTCATTGGTTGGGTCATAAGGGCTTTCTTCAATAACAGTAACATCATGCATGGTACCTAAAATATCCATAGTAAGTTTTGTGCCAGGTTCAGCACATTTTGGATTTACCATCGCAAGAGCAATTGATTTTTGAATTCTGAAACCATAATTTCCACCAGTTGCTCTACCAACAACATTGCCATCTTGGTATATTGGATTATTACCTAAAGCATCGGCATCGGTTACGTCATGAACTTCTAAAGTAACAAATTTATTATCAAAACCTTTTTCCCTCCACTGAACAAGTGCATCCCGACCAATAAAATCACCTTTATTTGGATGTACAAACCGATCTAAACCAGACTCATAGGCTGCATATTCAATCGATAATTCAGTACCAACTAATCGATAAGATTTTTCTATTCTAAGTGAGTCCATCGCTCGGATACCAAAAGGTTTGATTCCAAATTCCTCACCAGCTTCCATTAGCGCGTCAAAAATTGTGTTTTGTAAATCAATAGGCATGTGCAGCTCCCATCCTAATTCACCTACAAAATTTACTCTCAAGGCCAATGTTTCAGCCAGACCTACATTGATCATTTTTCCAGATAGCCATGGAAACGCTTCATTCGAAAAGTCATCATTTGATATTTTTTCAAACAATTGTCTAGATTTTGGTCCAGCAACAACCAGAACTCCCATACTATTTGTAAGATTCTCCATAGAAACAGATCTATCATTAGGCATATGCTTTTTGATCCAGTCATGATCAAGTCTTTGCCAAGCACCAGCTGATACGCAATAAAAGCTATCTTCACTTTCACGCATAATTGTAAATTCAGAATGAACGCCACCTTTTGTATTAAGAGCGTGACAAAGGTTTGTTCTTCCAATTTTTTTGGGCAATTTATTTGCAACTAGGTTATCAAGAAAAGCTTCAGCACCAGGACCACTTATTCTACATTTTGCAAATGCACTCATATCTAGCAAGCCTACATTTTCAACGACATTTTTACATTCATTTCCTATGTGCTCAAACCATTTAGATCTTCTGAAAGACCAGTCATCAATTTGTTCAACGCCTTCAGGAGCAAACCAGTTTGCTCTTTCCCAACCAAATTTATGTCCAAAAACTGCTCCCAAATTTTTTAGTCGATCATAACAAGGTGCTTGTCTTAGAGGTCTACCAGCATCTCGCTCTTCATCAGGGTAATGAATTGTAAATACATTTGCGTAAGCTTCTTCATTCTTCTTAATGAGATAAGCCTTTGAAGCATAATCCCCAAACCTTCTAGGTTCAACACCAAGCATATCAACAGTCGGTTCTCCATCCACAATCCATTCGGCTAATTGCCATCCAGCTCCACCAGCAGCAGTAATGCCAAAGGAGTGGCCATCATTTAAATAAAGATTTTTTCTATCCCAAGCAGGCCCTACAATTGGGCTACCATCTGGTGTATAACAAATTGCACCGTTATAAACTTTTTTTATACCTACTTCACCAAAGATGGGGACTCTATTAATAGCATGTTCAATATGGGGTCCTAGACGATCTAAATCTTCTTGAAATAGTTCATATTCACAATCATTGCTAGGTCCGTCTACATAACAGCATGGCGCACCTTTTTCATAAGGCCCTAAAATTAATCCCCCGGCCTCTTCTCTCATATACCAAGAGCCATCAGAACCTCTCAACACACCCATTTCAGGGAGACCAGCCTCTTTTCTTTTTACAATTTCTGGATGTGGCTCAGTGACAATGTATTGGTGTTCAACAGGAATGACAGGGATATCTAATCCAACCATTTCACCAGTTTGTCTTACAAAGTTTCCAGAACAAGAAATAATTACATCTGCATGAATATCGCCTTTATCAGTTTTAACAACCCACGAATCGTCTGGCTGCTGCTCTAAACCAACTACAGATGTTTGACGATAAATTTCTGCCCCTAACGATCTCGCACCTTTTGCTAGAGCTTGAGTCAAATCATTCGGCTGAATATACCCATCTTCAGGATGTTGAATTGCACCTATAAGACCATCGGTATTACATAAAGGCCAAATTTCTTTTATTTCATCTGGCGTTAGAAATTTAACATCAACTCCTATGGTTTGAGCGACTCCAGCATATTGTTTATATTCATCCATTCGATCTTGTGTTTCCGCCAATCGAATATTACTAACATTGCTAAACCCTACTTCTTGACCTGTCTCTTTTTGTAGTTCTTGATAAAACTTAACTGAATATTTATGAAGTTGTCCAACGGAATAACTCATATTAAAAAGAGGGAGGAGTCCAGCAGCATGCCAAGTCGAACCTGAAGTAAGCTCCTTTCTTTCACACAGAACAACATCTGACCAACCTTTTTTAGCAAGGTGATATAAAGTACTTACGCCTACAACACCCCCGCCTATCACAACTGCTTTTGCTCTAGATTTCATAATTCTCCTTAATTTTTATGGACCTGACCACTCAACGGCGCAATATTCTGCACTTCCTCCTGTGAAATCCCAATTACGTCCATGGTCTTTAATTTTACTTCTTTTTCCACCTCGACCTACAATAATCTCTGGGGCAACCCAATATTTAAGATTGGATACCTTAATGTCTTCTCCTCTTTGTAGACCTGGCTCTTTTTCAATTCTACCATCTAAAATATCTGGAATTGTATAAGTCCAACCAGTTTCCGTTTCTTTGTAAGTGATAGATGCTCTCTTTACTCCCAAGAAATTTGAAATCATAGATGAAAACCATCCAGTTTGCCCTCCTGCATTCCCTGAAAATATTTTTAATAATGCATCCGCTGCATCATCAGAGGCCTTTTCATCAAAATATAAACCCGCTGTCCATCCTCCCATAGATAATGGCCCAGGGACTTCAAGCAAAATTGCAACATTCAAACCACTTAAATCAATTATCCCTTTTTGCTCTCTCTTCATTGGATTAAAGCCAGACCATTTTTCTTCAGCCCAACCATCTTCAATAATGATTCCCCACCAAGAAAAACATTTTCCATTCGGTGAATTAGGGATTGCGCGTCCTAAGGACATAGGGCAATTACAAAATACATCACAATTACAATTCAATAGAAAGTGGCCATTAATTTCCCAATGAAGATTGAAAGGATTTGCAGTCATAAGTTTAAATAAAGATTAAATAAGATCCCCAAAATACTAGAATTAGTCCAAAAAATCTAGAAGTAAGTTTCTCAAATGGAATTATTTTTTCAGATAAAACGGCTATTGTAAGGATCACAACCCAGAGCATATTCATAACGCCGTTGACAAATAAAATAAGCATAAGCGCCCAACAGCATCCAAGGCAATACAGGCCATGCAAAAGTCCTATCTTTAAAACATCAAGATTGGAATTAATCTTTGTACCCATAATAAAGGCAAGTGGATTTCTACATTTTTCTAAACAAGCATCTTTAAAACTAGAAAACTGAAATAATCCTGCACCAATTAATGTTATTGCAGCAGCCTTATTGCTTGTGAACGCCCCCATCATGTTCACTACACTATAATTATGAAAAATATATTGGAGGTAACAAGCTACCATTGAAAACAAAGTCCATATAGAAAAATACATTAGAGACAGTAAGACAATTTCTGATTTAGGGCTCTTTACGATAGCCATGTTGCTTCTCATAGAATAGAAAAGAAAAAGGAACATTAGTGATGATGGAAACATCATTGCAAACATCATAATTATCCACATTAGATTCATTACAATAAAGTCATTAACAGTCCAGTTACCATTCATTGGCATTGTGAATAAAGAAAATTTATTTGATAAATCCATATTCATGCCATTGTTCATATTCATTGAATTCATGTCCATGTCCTGAGAGTCCATATTCATGTCATTGTTCATATCCATTGAACTCATGTCCATATCCATGTCCATATCCATGTCCATTTCATTGGAGAAAGAAAATAAGTAGATCCAAGCAAGGCTTACCATTATTAGAATAGGAATTATTACAATGTAAAAATCTGATGAATTACTTTTCAATTTTAGTCTCTTTCAGTTGAATAATAACAAATATCATTTTTACACGTATAAACACAAAGTAACCCTTCTTCAGATTGACTATATGAAGCCCACAATTCAACATTATCGTTTTTCACAAGAAGTTCTATATCTGCCATACAATTCATTTCTTTTGCTTTTTCAGCTGCTAATTCTTTATACTCTATTTTCTCTGAACAAGAATTAAATAAAATTAGTAAAATAAAATAGCTTATAATATTTTTCATAAATCAATTAGAGATTCGACAATTCAACTAATATTTCTTCTGAACTTGACCCATAAGGTAAAATTGTTTTTAGATTATCTTTGCGATCAAATATAAAATAAAAGGCACTGTGTTGAACAATATAGTTATTGTTTGAATCTTCTTTATCATTATTAGCTCCATGGTCACCATGTGAGTCATGAGAATCATGATCTTCATGTGAGTTCTGTATTTTTGAATTATCTAATTCAGAATAAGAGTCTTGTTCTGGAGTCATATTACTTTTGACATGAACAAAGAAATTTTCCCATACAGGCTTTAAAGACTCATATTCGCCTGTTAACCCTACAATTTTCTCATTAAAGTTAGATAAAAAATCATTTAATCTATTGGGTGTGTCTCTATCAGGATCAACAGTAACAAAAATAAATTTATAGTCATCTATGTCTGCTCTTTCCTCAATGTCATCAATAACATTTGAAAGAACACTTACTCCCATAGGACATACATCAGGGCAATGAGTAAAACCAAAGAAAAAAACTTTATTTTTATTAAAGTAGCTTTTAATAGAGACCTCTTCTCCATCATGATTAATTAAATTGAAACTATTATCAATATATTGGTCGGGATCATTGTTGTTAAATAGATTAGCGAAACTCCAGCCTAAGATGATTGCAAAAATAAAGATTAAAGAAACTAAAAATATATTTATATTTCTTTTTGAGTTCACTATTTCATCTTTTCTAATCTTGAACTAAATGGCAAAGGCACAATCTCAACCTCTCGTTGTTCACCATCATGATCAGCTGCATATATTTCTTCGGAATTTATTAAATCAATATTCACATATCCAAGACCGATATTACAACCAAAATTAGGGCTAAAGATACCACTGGTGATGTATCCAGATTTCAAGCCATTTTTATCTACAATAGGAATACTAGCCATATTATAACCTATTTTCTTTCCAGATATTTTAAATCCAGTAAATTGCTTCTTGATGCCTTCACTTCTTATTTTTTTTAAAGCATCCTTACCAACAAAATCTGCCTCTTGATCTAAATCACAAAACTTTGGAAGATTCAATTCTAAGGGGTTATCGTTTAGATTAGTATCTCCTAAGTGAGAAATCATTCCGGCCTCGATTCTATCAATTTGATTTGGACAACTTGGAACAATATTAAATTCTTTTCCTGCATCCATTAGACCTCTCCACAAAGCACCGCCATCTTCTTCTCTTGTTATATAAATCTCATAGCCAAACTGATTGCTCCATCCACTTCTGGCAACGATTAAATCAAGTCCAAATACATTAGTTTCAACAAACTGATAATATTTTAAATCCATGACTTTAGGATCATTATTTGTTGCTTTTGCCATTAGATCTTTAGATTTTGGACCTTGAAGGGAGACGGGACATGCTTCAGGTTCTGAAATTTCAACTTTGAAATTTCCAGACAGCGCTACGCCTTTGCACCAATAAATAACATCAGAGTCTGCTATGCTTAACCAAAATTTATTATCATTAAATTTTAATATTAGAGGATCATTGATAATGCCTCCATTTTCATCAGTTAAAAAAGCATATCTACAAAAGCTGTCCTTGAATGTTGATAAATTTCTTGGAGTTAAGTATTGAACAAACTTAGCCGCATCTTCACCAGTAACTTGAACTTGACGTTCAGCTGCAACATCCCACAATGTAACATCGTTTATGAGTGAATTATATTCTTGCTCAGGGCTTGTATAACTGACTGGCATTGTCATATGATTATAAGTTGTAAAGTTAGTGGCACCGTCTTTAATAGTCTCCTCAAAATAAGGTGATTTCCTAATTCTTGGCGTATAAATAATTCCTTTTGACATATTTTTTTTTATCCTATTATGATGAAATCTTTTAAAACTGATTGTAAATTTATTCAACAATTTTAATGAATTAAAATTTCAGATAACATAATATTAAATCATAAAAGAGCAAGCCATGAATCAACGATATAAAAACTTTTTAGAACTACTTCAATCTGGAGAGACGATTTTATTAGATGGTGCTACTGGATCGGAGCTTGAAAATAGAGGGATTAAAATGGATAACTCCTGGTGTGCGACCGGATCTCTTGAAGGTGATACACTCAAACAAATTCATAAAGATTATATTGAAGCAGGCGCTAAAGTTATTGCTACCAATACATACGCTTCTAACAGAATGGTTCTCGAAGTAGCGGGAGTTGACGATAAATTTGAGGAAATTAACTTAAGTGCAATAAATGCTGCTCTTGATGCACGGAAAGAAACTGGTAGAGATGATGTTCTTATAGGAGGCTCTCTGTCTCATCAAATTCCATATGAAGATGCCTTTAAAAATCAAGAAGAGAGAGAAAATTATCGAAAAAAACTTACTCCTGAGTATTTTCAGAAAAATTTTGACGAACTTGCTTTTTTCCTAGCTGATAATGGTTGTGATTTTATTTTTTTAGAACTTATGTATCGGCCAGATAGGATTGAGATTGTTTTCGACTCTGCTAGTAAAGTTGGTTTACCAGTATGGGCCGGCTTTTCTTCAAGGAGTATTCCAGATGGTCTCATAGCTCTAACAACTGATTATGAATATACTTTTAAGAAAATGATAAATAATGTTAAGCACCATAAATTAGATGCTGTTGGTATTATGCATTGTGATATCAGTGTAATAGAAGAAAGCATCAGAGAACTCAGAGAAGTTTATGATGTACCTATTATGGCTTATCCAGAAGTCGCTGTATTTAATTTTCCAAATTATGATATGAGCAATGTTATTTCCCCAGAAGATTATTTAATCGAAGCTAAAAAATGGAAAGATGCTGGAGCTCAACTCATTGGCGGTTGTTGTGGTACAACTGTAGAGCATATAAAGTTACTCAATCAATTATAATTCTCAATACCATAAGACTTTGAAGCAAAAATAATTTCTGTTAATCCAGCTAAAATTATAAAAGAACTTCCTAATATTTCTCGCCATCCAATAAGTTCATCAGTTAATATTGCAGCACTAAATGATCCAACAACAATTTCAAAAAGAATAATTATTGAAAATAAACCAGCTCCTATCCTACTTGGAGCACCTAAAATAACAATATTTGTAGGGATATGAAATAAAACAGCAATTAAAAGTAGCCATGGCATCATTGTGATCCACGCATCAAATGATGGGGTTGAGCCAAGATAGTCTCGTAAAAAGAAAGCCTGAACTAAAGTAAATAAGCCTCCATAAAAAAAGAATGAAAATAATATAGGGTATATCCCCTCTGGTTTCTTTATTTCCATCCTTACTGCTGAAGCAGCTATTAAAATTCCACCAAAAAGAGCGATCCAATCACCAGAATTTTTTGGAACCGGTATTATTCCATCTTGTCCAAATACTATCCAAACACCTGATAATGCCAATATCAGCGTAATATATCTGTAAATACGTGGTAATTGTCTCAGAAAAATCATTTCAAAAATGGTTGTCCAAACTGGAGTGATATAAAAAAGAATTAACGCTCTTACGACGTCAGTTAGAAGAAAACTATTTGCATAACAAGCAATACCTCCTCCAAATAAAAGTCCAATCAATGGATATTCTAATCCAAAGGATTGCCCTTTTGATTTCCTCCAAATTGATATCGGCAGTAGTATCAGAAATGGAACTACCATTTGTGATATAGTAGCCCAACCTCCTGTTAACCCTCCTGACTCTAAAGCTCTTTGAGGCAGCCAAAATAGTCCCCACATTCCTGCGGCAATCAACAGTGCAAAACTGATTGTATAATGATATTTGTGCTTCTGAGTTTCCATTTTTTAATAAACTAAAAAAAAAGACCCTGTAAATATACAGGGTCTTTTTTAAACTTAAAGATTAGTTAAGCTTATGGAAGCCAATTCTTCCAATCACTCGAACTATCTTTCCACTCTTGTACAGCTTCTTCAACTGATAATCCATCATCACCTACTCTTACAAGCATTTTAGCTTGATCAGTATTTGAAAACTTCATTTTTTTGAAGAACGCTAACGCGTCTCCATCTACAGTTTTTGGATTCATGTAGTTCATAGTGTAGTCTTTATCCCAGCCAGTTGCAGGCCAAGCATCAGTTCCACAATCTTTCCAGTTATTAGCTTCTGTGAAATCATCACAATACTCATAAGCAGGAAGTTTTACGCCAACCATTTCATTTTTACCAAAGAAAAAGTGTGGTTCCCACAAATAAAGAAGGAAAGCTTCTCCTCTATCATAAGCAGCTTGTGCTTCAGCTAGAGCAGCAGTTTCTGTTCCAAGTTCTGCAGCTTCAAAGTCAATTCCTAAAAGATCAAGTCTTTTTTGATCATGACAGTTCCATCCAGCAACAGGACAAGCAATCAATCTACCTTTTGAGCCAGTTTCAGCATTTGCAAATTGATCTTTATATTTATTTAAATCTGACCAGTCATTAAAGTCTGGATTAGCATCAACGAAATATTTTGGAACATAGTAATCTGACATTCCAATAATACCCGATGTATATGCGTTAACAGTTCCGTCGCCAGAATATGATTTTACAACATTTCCATCATAAACTAAGTCCATGTTTATCATAACATCATCAGCTTCAGCATAACTTGGCCAACTTTCACATGCGAAGTCTATATCACCAGCGGCGATCGCTTCCCATAAGCCTGTTCCAGATGGAAATACAATTCTTTCCACTTTGTATCCAAGCTCTTGCTCTAAAATGCTAACAGCAACCTGACATGTAATCTCACCACCTGTCCAGTCTGCAACAGCAGCTGTCAAACGCTTTGCGCTTGCAGTACCAGCAGATAGAACTAAGAAAGAAGACATTATCAAAGCCATGAAAGCATTTGAAATAAATGATTTTTTCATAGTATTAATACCCTTTATTTTTTTAAAAAAAATATTTTAGACTGAAAATATACAAAAAGTAAATGACTAATTAATACTAATAATTAGATGAAAAGCTTAATTTAAAGCAACAATTTAGATGCCTAACGCGTCTCTTTGTTTCTTAGTCCAAGCAAGGCTTATTCTATCGATTATCATTGCTAACAAGCAAATTCCAATACCTGCAGCTAATGACCGACCAGTATCAGATCTTGCTAATCCATTAAATACTTCAAGACCCAAACCCTTACCACCAATAAGCGGTGTTACAATCTGCATAGCAAACGCCATCATTACAGTTTGATTAAATCCCATAACTAAACTTGGAATAGCAAGTGGGAATTTTACTTTTCTTAAAGTTTGCATTAAAGATCCTCCAAATGATGTAGAGACTTCTGAATAAGTAACTGAAACTTGTGATAGACCGAGAACAGTTAATCTAATTATTGGAGGAATTGAATATATAATTGTAGCAAGAAGAGCAGAAAATGCGCCTCCTCCAAAAAACATAAGAACAGGAATTAAATAGCAAAAATATGGTAAAGTTTGCATTGCATCTAATACCACTTCATTGATAGCTTTAAATCTTGGATTGTATGAAGCTATTATCCCTATAGGAACACCAATTACAAAACATAACAATACTGAAATAAGAACAGAGGATAATGTAATCATTGCCTCAGTCCAAATTCCACAAGCTCCTATAAAAATTAAAAGAACTACAGTTGTAATAGCAAATCGAAATCCAACTGAAGCCCAACTAATTAAAACTAATGTTCCAATAGTGAACCAATAAGGGAGATAAGTTAAATACATATCCAATGGTCTTAATAAATAAATAACTACTGATGATCGTATTGCTTTAGTAATACTAATGAATGTTGGATTGACAGTTAAAGCCTTTACGCCACTAGCGATCTCATCACGAATTGATAAGTTCCATGATTCTGGAAATGTACCTATCGCCATCACATGACTATCATATAAGTTGATCCCAACTAAAATAAGAATTCCAGAAATAAAAAAATAATGTAAATTTAAAAACTGACTTACGTTAATGGCTAAATTTTTATTTATGATAGATAAAATCTGCTCAATTATATAAGAAAAAATTCTTACTATTCCTGAGAAAATAAAACCAAAGATAAAATGAATATATGTTAAAGGCTTTTCAAAAAATTTAGCTGCTGGATAAATATCCCAGCTTTGAGGAAGCAAATAAAATTTCTGACTATCTGCTGGCAAAGTAACAGACTCTCTACTAAAAGCTTTGCTAAATCGATCAAACATTATTGCCATTAATAGAACACACAACCCACCTTCCATCGCAGCACCAACATCTAACTTTCTAATGGCGACCCAAATTTCTGAACCAAGACCTTGTGCTCCGATAAACGTTGCTAGAACAACAAGCGCTAATGCCATCATAATAGTTTGATTTACGCCCATCATTATACTTGGTAAAGCGAGAGGAATTTGAACCTTAAATAAGATTTGACTTTTGCTTGAGCCAAATGAAGTGGCTGACTCGATGGTCTGATCAGGAACTTGACGAATGCCTAAATTTGTAAGACGAATAATTGGAGGCATAGAATAAATCATTGTAGCAAGGATTGCTGGCGCTCCACCTATTCCAAAGAAAAACATTGCTGGTATTAAATAAACAAATGCGGGCATAACCTGCATTGTATCTAAGACAGGCTTCATACCTCTCTCAAATCTATCGCTAAGAGCACAAAAAACTCCAAGTATGACCCCAACAAGCACAGACAAAACAACAGACAATCCCATTAAAGCTAAAGTTTCCATAGCAGACTCCCAAAGGCCAACCATTCCCCAGTAGAGTGTCCCAAGAAGCATAAATATAGCTAGACGAATGCCTCCAAAAGCTAATGAGGGTAAAACCAATAGTGCGGCTATAAAAACCCATGGAGAATCGATAAGGAAATCTTCAAACATGAAGTATCCTTCTTTAACATAACTGGCAATTAATCTGGTTATCCAACGATAATGTTCTTTAAGATAGTCTTCTCCTTGGTTAACCCAAGCAGTAAAAGTAAAAGCTTCAGTTATAAATTCTGGAAACTCAGATTTATCCTCTCCGAAAGAAACTAAAATTAGTGAGATTACAATTCCAAGAAGGATAATAGCAGGAACAAAGTATCCACTATATTTATTTTGGATGCCTTGCTTATTTATATCTTGGTATAACGCCATTTAAGAAAAACTATAGTATTGCACAATTTGTTTGATATATTATCCTAAAAATATGGAAAATAACCAGAAAATAGTTTGCTCTAACATTTGGAAGCTTTTTGGTCCAAATGAAAAAAATGTCTTATCAAACCTCGATGAAAGCCTGTCACGCAATGAAGTACAAGAAAAGACTGGTCATGTAGTTGCTGTTAAAGATGTAAGTTTTTCTGTTCAAAAGGGTGAGACATTTGTGGTTATGGGTCTATCTGGGAGTGGCAAATCTACGCTTGTAAGATGTTTATCAAGATTAATAGAGCCGACTTCAGGATTAGTAACAATTGATGGTGTTGATGTTACTAAAATGAATAATAAAGACTTAACTGACTTAAGGCGTCACCGCATGAGTATGGTGTTTCAGCATTTTGGTCTTTTTCCTCACAGACGTGTTATTGAGAATATTGGCTATGGACTTGAAATTAGAGGTGTTAGCAAAAAAGAGCGCAATGAAAAATCTATGGAAGCCTTAAAGTTAGTTGGGCTTGATGGATGGGATCAACATTATCCTCGAGAACTATCAGGAGGAATGCAACAAAGAGTGGGCTTAGCTCGTGCGCTTGCAGTTGATCCTGAGATATTAATTTTTGATGAGCCATTCTCTGCTCTTGATCCATTGATCAGAAGAGAAATGCAAGATGAACTTTTAAGTATTCAAAAAATGCTTAAAAAGACGATGGTATTTATTACACATGATTTCTTAGAGGCAATTAAGATGGGAGATAATATTGCAATTATGAAAGATGGAGAGATTTCTCAGGTTGGCACTCCTGAGGAGATTGTGGCAAATCCAATTGATCAATATGTAAAAGATTTTACCGAAGATGTTCCAAAATATAAAGTACTTAGTGCAGGTAAAATTTGCCGTCAAGAAATCTGCTCCGAAACTGAAAAAACTTTTAACGAAGGAAGAAATTGTATTGAAAGTAATGCCAAAATAGATGGTTTAATGGATATGTGTTGTGAAAATGATAATACATTCCCTGTTATTGATAGTGCTACTGGAAAACTTATCGGTGAAATTGATCGCACGATTATTATGAAATCTATGACTGCAAGTAAATAAATACTATTGTTTAATTTCTCTTGGTATTTTTTCTTTTAATTTATCTCTCCAAATAATTATCATTCCCGCAAAAACAATCGCTATTACTCCCGGAAATAATTGTGAGATTGGCAATTCATTAAAAAATATCCATCCTAATAAAAATGAAGACGGTATTCCCACATATTCAAATGTTGCAAGTTTGCTTGGGGACACTAAACGATAAGCAAATATAAAAAGTATTGCTGCAATACCTCCAAGCACTCCTGTTAATACCATTAACAGTAAATGATTATAATTTTCTACTGGCACATGATCATCTGAAATTAAGAACAATAAAATTGCTCCTATTATAGAGAATAAAAGAGAATAAAATTGAATCTTTGAAGTTGAATAACTGTCAGGAATAAATCTTAAAATAATCATTGCTATAGAAAATAATAATGCAACCAATATTGGAAAGATTGAATAAATTGAAAATAAATCTGTATCGGGACGCATAATCATGACAACTCCTATAAAACCAATAATAATTGCTAACCATCGATAAATGCCAACCTTATCACCAAGAAAGAAGATTGATAGTAGTGCAATAAAAAATGGAGAGGAAAAGGTTAAGGTAGATGCAGTAGCAAAGTCCATATTAATTATTGCTGCAAAATAAAATACATGCATTAGTGCAAAACAAATACCACGCACGCAACATATTATTATGAATCTAAAATTTAAATTTTTAAACAAACTTGAAAATTCTTTTGTAATAATGAAAACAGCAAGTAAGGGTAAAACAGCAAAACCATTTCTGAATACGTTTAATTGTGTAATAGGATAAAGTTGTCCTAAACTCTTAATGATAACTCCATAAGAGTCGACACAAATAATTCCTACAAGCGTAGCTGCTATTGCAATATATAATTTGTTTAATTTAATCATTGTAAAACTATATTTTTTTTTTAAAATTATGTAATCTTATATTGAACATCATTTAAAAAACTATTTTTTATCTATATCATTGGAAATAAGACTATGCTGAAACACTTTAATATGAATATTTCTGAGATTTTAGAACCTCAAGACTGGAGCTTTCCAGTTCCAATTGCATATGGTCCAGGAAGAATATCTGAAATTGGCAAGAGCTGTGAAGAATTAAATATAAAAAATCCTCTTATAGTGACTGATAGAGGTAGTAAGGATTTACCTTTTATAGAGTCCTTAAAAAACTTTCTTGAAAAATCCAATATTCAATTAGATGTATATTTTGAAATTTCTCCTAACCCTAAAGAAGATGAAATAACTGGAGGATGCAATGTGTTTAAAGATGGAAATCATGATGCAATAATTGCAATTGGCGGTGGCAGTGCAATGGATGGTGGCAAAGCTATCTGTCTTACAGCAAACAATGATATTCCATTATGGGATTTTGAATGGGAGTTGACGCCAGCAAAAATAAAGGAAGGGAACGAATTTCCAAAACTTATAACTATTCCTACGACTGCTGGTACTGGAGCGGAAACGGAGAGCACAGCAATGATAACTCATATCGAAAAAGGTATGAAATTATGCATTATGCATCCAGATCTAAAACCATCACTTACTATTCTTGATCCTGAGTTAACAGTAGGCTTACCTGCAAACCTTACTGCGTGGACAGGAGCAGATGCAATGATACATTCAATTGAGGGTTACTGCGTTCCAGGATTTCATCCATTATGTGATGGAGCTGCATTAGAAAGTCTATCTTTAATATCTAAGTCATTGTATTTAGCTGTTGAAGAACCTGATAATTTGGCCGCACGTGGGGCTATGCTTGTTGCCTCTTGCCTCGGTGGAATCTCTTTTATTAAGGGGCTTGGAATTGTACATGCTATAGCTCATATGGTTGGAGCCGAATATGATACTCATCATGGACTGACAAATGCGATTATTCTTCCCGCTGTGTTAAGGTTTAATCTACCTGGAATGGATGAAAAAGTTAAAAGAATGAGTGAAGCTATGCAATTTGAAGGTGATTCAGCTGAGTCATTTATTTCTAACATTGAAAAATTGCTTGATAGAATTAATATTCCAAAGGGGCTTGGTGAAATTGGAGTGCCTGAAGATTGCGCAGAAAGAATTGCCAAGAAGTCAATGGTCGATACGGCGTTTGGAACTAATCCTAGAAACGCCAGTTATGATGAAATGTTTGAATTAGTAAAGACCAGTATTAATCAGGCTAGATAATGAAAGGTTAAACAATGAAGAATGTAGAAAAATTTTATATTAATGGTGAATGGGTAACTCCTAAATCGTCAAAGGCAATGCCTGTAATTAATCCTGCAAATGAAGAAGAAATTGCAAAAGTATTCTTAGGAAACGAAGAAGATGTTAATTCTGCTGTTGATGCTGCAAAAAATGCTTTTGACAGCTTTTCCCAAACATCAAAAAGTGAAAGATTAGATTTATTAAAAAAAATACGTTCTGTTACTTCTGATCGATACGAAGAATTAGCAGTAGCTATGAGCAATGAAATGGGCGCTCCAATGACTTTTTCGCGAGATACTCAGGCAGACTCGGGTATTGGCCATTTAGATGGCTTTATTGAATCTTTAGAGAAACTCGAGGAAGAAGTTACTTTAAGCAATGGTGATATTTTACTAAAAGAGCCAATTGGTGTTTGTGGTCTTATTACTCCATGGAATTGGCCCATAAACCAAATTACATTAAAAGTCTTACCTGCAATCGCAACAGGTTGCACTAGTGTTCTAAAGCCTTCAGAGCATACTCCATTATCTGCTGCAGTATATGCAGAAATACTTCATGAAGCTGGTGTTCCAGCGGGTGTATTTAATTTAATACATGGAACAGGCGAAGAAGTTGGAGTTGCATTATCAAGGCACCCTGATATCCAGATGATCTCGTTTACTGGATCAACACGAGGTGGTGTTTCAGTAACTAAAGAGTCTGCTCCATCTGTCAAAAAAGTTACTCTTGAGCTTGGTGGAAAATCACCAAACTTAGTTTTTGCTGATTGTGACCTTCCTGAACGAGTAGATGCATCAGTCAAAGAGTGTATGGCCAACACGGGACAATCATGTGATGCCCCTACTCGTCTGCTTGTTGAGAAATCATGCTATGATGAAGTCGTTGATTTAGCAAAAAAATCTGCTGAAAGCATTGCAGTCGATGACCCAAGCAATGAAGGAGATCATATGGGACCTTTGTTTGACAAAATTCAATACGATAGAGTGCAAACAATGATTCAAGTAGGAATTGATGAGGGAGCAAAGTTAGTAACTGGTGGCACAGGAAGACCTGATGGCTTTGAAAAAGGATGGTTTGTTAAACCAACAATATTTGCTGACGTTTCTAACGACATGAGAATTGCTCAAGAAGAAATCTTTGGACCTGTTCTGGCAATTATTCCATTCAATGATGAAGATGATGCAATTAAAATAGCAAATGATACTCCATACGGACTCGCTGCATATTTACAAACTGGAAGTAAAGAAAGAGCTGATAGAGTTTCAAGAAGATTACGTGCTGGCGCAGTGCATGTAAATGGCGGTGGATTTAATTATGGCTCTCCATTTGGTGGTTACAAGCAGTCAGGAAATGGTCGCGAGGGTGGTGATATGGGAATTGAAGATTACCTAGAAACAAAGACTTTACACAATGGTTAAACTCTAATTGATGCTCGAAGGAAAATCTATTGAGTCAATTTCTTCAAAAATTAAATCACATGAGTTAAAATCTGAAGATGTAGTAAAATTTTTTCTCGATAAGATAAAACAGTACAACAAAGACCTGAATGCTATCGTTTCTCTGAGAGATGAGACTGAAATTATTTCAGAAGCTAAAGAAAAAGACAGATCAATTGATAATGGCAATGACATTGGCCTACTTCATGGTATGCCATTAGCAATAAAAGATATAACTGACGTCAAAGAACTTCCTACAAGTTTTGGATGTAGGGAATACAAGAATAATTTTCCAGATGAAGACTCGATTATTTCGGAGAGACTAAAAAAAGAAGGGGCGATCATAATTGGAAAAACTAATACTACTGAATTAGCATATGGCTCACAAACTTCAAATCGTCTGTTTGGCAGTACTCACAATCCATATGATATAACTAAAACTGCAGGTGGCTCAAGTGGTGGCGCTGCTGCCGCAGTGAGCTCAGGAATGTTACCATTAGCAGACGGAACTGATATGATGGGATCAGTCAGAAATCCAGCTGCTTATTGCAATCTTTATGGTTTTAGACCTACTCCAGGATTAATTCCTGAAAAGAGAGCTGAAGTATCAAATATAAAATACCCATTGCTATCAACATTGGGTGGCATAGCAAGAACACCTGATGAGTTAAGTATATTTCTTGATGCTGTATCTGGCAGAGATGAAAGAGATCCTTTTTCCTTTGATTTGGGAAATACATTTGTAAATGCATCAATGAGTGAGGAAGATTTTAATGAAATAAAAATAGGATGGCTATCTAATTTAAATGGCGATTACAAATTTGAAAATGGAATATTAGAAATGTGTAATAGTTCACTAAATACCCTTATGACAAACCCATTTCACATTTCAATTGACGAGGTTAATACAAATTTATTTTCTCAAGATCTATGGAGTATTTGGAAACTTATTAGATCAAAAATAAGTTATGAAGACATTAAAATGATGGATCATCTCAATATGGATGATCTTTGCGATAGTGCAAGATGGGAACATGATCAAGGAAGAGAAGTTGCTGATCATCAAGTCGATCAGGCTATAAATAATATAAAAAAATATCATTCAATAATTAATGAATTATTTGAAAAATATGATTTCCTAGCCATTCCATCTGCTCAGGTATTCCCATTTGATATAAATAACAATTTCCCAGAAAAAATTGGTTCGTATCGACTAAACACTTATCACAAATGGATGGAGGTAAGTATTATCGCAAGTTTATTTCAACTTCCAACATTATCAGTTCCTGTAGGCCTTAATAATTCTGGTCTTCCTATGGGAATGCAAATAATTGGCAAGAAAGCGAGTGATCTAAAAGTAATGTCATTTGGAAAAAAATATGAAAGTATATTTAATCACTCAAAAGTAAAGCCACCAAAATACAATTAAAAAAAATATGAATGAAGATATAGAGAGTTTTCTTAATCCAACTTTAGCTACAATTAGAGATAATAAGGCCAAATGGAACTTGCCAGAATTTCGAAGGAAAGGTTATAGAGATTTACATCGAATAAATCGGTATGGCTTACTTTTTAGATCTGATGCTGTACTTACATTAAAAAACAATATTAATAACAGCATAGGGGAAATATCTTCAGTTCAAAAGATGACTAAAAATAGTTCATTTTGTTCATTAATTGTAGGTAAGGGCCAAGATATATTATTTGAGAGATATGCAGATGATTTTCCTGAATTTCAACCACAAACAATAATGTCAATTACAAAACTGTTTGTTAATCTATGTATTGGCGAAATGATTGAAAATGATCTTATAGATCTTAATAAAAAAATTTCTTTTTATTTGCCAGAAATTGGAAGCGGTTATGCAGACGCCTCAGTACAAGATGTTCTTAATATGAATGTTATTAACGCTTATACTGAAGATTATACTGATCCTTATTCATCTTCATTTCTTCATGAGTCAGTTGGAGGATGGAGGTTACCCGAAAATCTTGATCAAAATGAAAATCAAGAAGCATTTTTAAACAAAATTAAAGCTAAAGATGGAATTGGATTGGAAAATAAATCTGATTTAGCTTTTTATAAATCAGCTAATACAGATGTCTTAGGTTTAATTATTGAAAAGATAAGTGGAATAAAACTAAGAGATTGGATTTTATCAATCACTGAAGCAGCGGGTTTCGAAGATGCTCTTTACATGGCAACTGATAGAGAGGGTATGCCGTGGTTGTCAGGGGGAGGGTGCTTGATTACAAGAGATTTTTTGAGAATGGGACTATTATTTTCAAGAAAAGGAAAAGGTGTGATGGGAAGAAGTGTGGGATCAGAGAAATTTATTAATGATACTCTATCATCTCAAGGTCCAAAGTATTTTGAATTTTCAAAAGACAAATTTGTTTATTATGTAAATCAAACCATGAAAAATGGAGATTGGATTGGCCATTCAGGATATGGTGGGCAATTCTTAATGGTTAATCTTAAAACAAATATTGTTGCATCATTTTTTTCAGTTTTAGAAACTGAGTCTGCCACTAATGAAGAATATAAAGCTGATATGATTAGTATGTTAGATGAAATAGTTACAGGAAATTTTTAATGAAAGGAATAATATGAATGGATATGTAATGGTAGGAACAAATGATTTAACGTCTGCAAAAAAATTTTACGATAAACTCTTAAACGTCTTAAATATAAAAGCTATTTATAGTGATGATGTATGCATTGGTTATGCAAATGATGGCAGCGATGATGTTGAGTTCTATGTTACTAAACCTGCAAATGGTGAGCCAGCAACTTATGGCAATGGAACTCAGGTTTCTTTTTTGACTAAGACCAGGGCTCAAGTAGTAGAATTTCATAAAACTGGATTAGATTTGGGTGGAAAAAATGAAGGCGATCCTGGCCTTAGACCTAACGATGGAGATGTATATTACTCATATGTTAGAGATCTTGAAGGAAACAAAATTTGTGCATACACAAACTCAAAAGACTAATTTAAAAATATATTTTTAAATTTTTCTCTTAGCTCAACTTTTTGAACCTTGCCCATTGAATTTCTCGGTAATTCATTTTCAAAAAATACTTCCTTAGGCTGTTTAAACTTTGCTACTTTTTCTCTTAGATTATTTTTAATATCATCTTCTGAGAGACTCTCATTAGATCTAACAACAACTGATACTACCGCTTCTCCAAAATCTTTGTGAGGAACAGCAATTACTGCAGATTCAACTACTCCATCAATTTCATCAATTAACTCTTCTACTTCTTTTGGGTATACGTTTAAACCTCCCGTAATAATTAAATCTTTATCTCTTCCTACAATAACTACATAATTATTTTCATCAATATAAGCCATATCTCCTGTAATAAAAAAACCATCATCACGGAAAGACTCTTTTGTTTTGTCTGGCATTTGCCAATATCCCTTGAATATATTTTCACCTCTAAGCTCAATTATACCAATTTCACCTTTTGCTAATTCTTTTCCCTCTTTATCAGCTATGCGAACTTGAACACCTGGCAATGGCAAGCCTACTGTTCCTGGTTTTCGCTCACCATCATATGGGTTGGAAATATTCATATTGGTTTCGGTCATGCCATATCTCTCTAAAATTTTCTTACCTGTTCTATTTTCAAACTCTATATGCGTTTCAGCCAATAAAGGAGCTGAACCTGATATAAAAAGTCTCATATGCTTAACAAGGTCATGATTAAATCCTTCATCACTAAGTAACCTTGTATAAAATGTTGGAACACCCATCATCGATGTAGATTTTTTCATCCATTTTAATGCATCTTGGGTACTAAATTTTGTTAGAAAAATTATTGAACCATTGACACAGGCTAGCAGATTAAAGGCAACAAATAGTCCATGGGTGTGATAAATGGGCAGCATGTGAAGAAGCGTGTCATCACTAGAGTATTGCCAAGCCTCCTTCAATACATTTGTATTTGAAACTAAGTTCTTATGACTAAGCATTGCCCCTTTTGATTTTCCAGTTGTTCCCGAAGTATATAGTATTGCAGCTAAATCATTTTTTTTTCGATCTACCGGATCAAATTTCTCATCTTGCTGAATTAAAGATTCGTTAAGTGATCCACTCTCATCACTATTTAATGTCAGAAATATAATATTTTGATTATCGAGTATCTCTTTTAACTTATTTTCAATTTTTGAATCAACGATAACAATAGATGAAGATGAGTCATTGATAAAATAATCAAGTTCATTTGTTGTATAGCCTGTATTTAGGGGCAAATAAATACCACCAGCCTTAATCGTTGCAACATAAAGTGCAATTTGAATAACTGATTTTTCCGCTTGAACTGCTACTCTATCTCCTGCTTTAAGACCTTTAGATACTAATGTATTGGCTATTTGATTTACAATTTTATTAAATTTTAGATATGAAATCTCATATTCATCATTAATCAAAAATATTTTCTCAGAGTCACAAAATGGAGCAAAAATATTATCAAATAGGTAGTTGTCATTTTTTGTCATTTAATTTAGTTCAATTTTAATTCATTATAATAATAGCTTTTTGCTCTTAAATCATTTGAGTTAATAGAGACTCCCAAGCCTGGAAGTTTTTTTAATTTTGATTCACCATTAATTATATTGAATCCTGGTTCACAGTAATTTTTTGATGCTGATATATAGTCAGGATATATTTCAGCTTTTTCAGAATTTTTTCTACTCGCACAAAAATGCATCATTGCTGAGGCTGCTATAGCCATTGAATTCCAACAATGAGGGGAAACTCCTACTCCAACTTTATCAGACAAATCAGCGATCTCGCTCAATTCAACGATGCTACCAACTCCTGCAATATCCGGATTAAGAATATCGGCAGAATTTCTATTTAAAACTTCTTTAAAGTGAGTAACGCCACATTGTTTTTCACCTGTCACAATAGGAATTTGTGATTTTGCCTTATAGTTTGAAAGATTAGTAATATCGAATCCATCATAAGGTTCTTCGATCCAATAAATATCAGCACTATTTTTTTCAATAAGCTCTAACAATTCCAAGGAATGGTTAGGATTTTTAGGAACCGCAAGATCAAGCATCAAGTCTATGTTTGAGCTGGTATTTTTCCTTAGTTTTTTTATGCATTCATACCCTTCTTTTGGCGATCGATTTTGTAAAGGATAAATCTTAATACTTTTATATCCCTCAGATATTAATCTGTTAACACGATGAATTAACGCGGTATTGTCAGGCATTTGATCACTCCAAGTGTTAACATAAACCTGAACAGTGTCATTCGAATTAGCAGATAAAAGTGATGAGAGAGATTGTTCGGTAACTTTACCAAGTATATCCCAAAGCGACATTTCAATTGCACTTGATGCTGCTGAAAAATCAAGACCATAATGATTATCACAAATCTCAATTGCTTTTTCACTGAATGAATGAGGTGTTAGAGTTTCTATTTCATTTATTGAAGAAACAAGACTAAAAATAAGTTCTGCCACCCCTTTTTCTCTATAAGGTAAAACAAATGCTTCTCCCCATCCCTCTACTCCATCAGAGTTTGTAGTTCGTAAAAATAAAAAAGATTTTACTTTTGACCATCCGTCATCACTCAAGGTTGAACTTGTAATCCAAATTTCTACTTTTCTAATTTTCCCAATATTCATTATTTTTAGTGACTTTAGATTTGAAAATACTATATTATTCAAAAATTAAACATCATACAGATATAAAATTAATATGGAATTATCATTAGTTTTAGGCGCAGGTTGTTTTTGGGGAGTAGAACTTCTTTTTGAAGAAATGAATGGGGTAAGTAAAGTAATCTCAGGTTATTCAGGTGGTCACACAAAAAACCCTACATATGAACAAGTATGTACTGGCGAAACTGGTCATATTGAAGTTGTAAAAATTGATTATGACAGTTCAGTTGTTACATTTTCAGAGCTATTAGATAAATTCTTTTTTATTCATGATCCAACCTCAGTGAATCGCCAAGGTCCAGACGTAGGAACTCAGTATAGATCTGTAATTTTCTATAACTCTAACGAAGAAAAAGAAATAGCTGAGATAAAAATTAAAGAAATTAATGACTCTGGTGAATATGACCGAGAAGTGGCAACCGATTTAAAGGAGTCGGTTGAATTCTATGAAGCAGAAGAATATCACCAGGATTTTGTGAAGAAAAATGGCAAGATTTGCTATCACCAACTTTATGTTGAAAACAAACAATCTTCTTTAGATTAAATAAAAATTGGCGCCTCTAAATTAATAAAGACGCCAAATAAATAATAGTTATCCTTTAACTACTTCTCTTGTATTTGCATTATGCGACTCAGTAAATGGAATTTCCACAGTTACTGCATCTACTGGCTCTCCTGGAGTGTCAGAATAAATATCAGGCAAATGAACTTTAAATTTTTTACCAATTTCCCATTTAGGAAATCCGTTAGCATTTAAAGTGCCGTCAAAAGGAACATATCCCATTGCAATATTCACACCTTTTTCTGGATGAAACCATGGAGATGTAATGAATCCACATGGATCTCCACCTTCACCTGGAGATACAAGCCAAAAGTCTGGGGCATACTCTTCAATTGGCTTTCCACCAATTTCCAAACCAACTAATTGAAGTTTGTATGGAGATTTTCCTGCCTTAAGGTCTGCACCCATTTTTTCTAGAGCTTCTTTTCCAACATAGTCTCCCTTTTTAGCCCACTCACCTTTTCCAGAAAGTGAAACTTGGTAACCTAAATTACATTGAAAAGGATTATGCTCATTATCCATATCTTGGCCCCATGAAAGAATTCCAGCTTGAATTCTTCTATGATGCGCAGGCGCAATAACCATAAGACTATGTTTTTTACCTGCTTCTACAACAGCATCCCACATATCATCAGCATATTTTGTTGCATCTCTAAGATATATTTCATATCCAGCTTCTCCTGAGAAACCTGATTGAGAGATCACGCAGCTTCTTCCGCCAACGTTAGCCTCAGCTAATCCATAAAAAGGCATGTTATCTAGATCAACTTGATCTCCAATAAGATCCTTCATTAACGCTAGAGACTTAGGTCCTTGAATTTGAACTGGGCATGCATCAATTTCATCAATTTCCACATTAAATCTTTTATCAGCATTCACTCCTTGTAAATAAAGACCAATATCAGAGTCTGACAAACTGAACCAAAATTCATCTTCAGAAATTCTTAAAAGAATTGGATCATTTAAAACTCCACCTTTGTAATTACAAAGAATTACATATCGAGCTCGCATCGGAGAAATTTTAGTTGCGTCACGAGTGATTACATAATCAGTAAATTTTTCCGCATCTGGTCCTTTTACTCTAATTTGTCTCTCAACAGCAACGTTCCACATTGTAACATGATTTTTAATTGCTTCATATTCTACCATTGCACCACCATCTTCAGGCTTTACGTATCCACGTGGGTGATAAATACGGTTGTATACAGTTGCTCTCCAGCATCCATGTTCAATTGACTTGTGCCAATAAGGTGACTTTCTTACACGAGTAGAGATTAACATCTGCACTGCTGTAGGTCCACTTTGTCTCAAGTTGTAAGGAACATGTCTATCGCTTTGATCAACTGTAGTGTTATGTTCTATTTTTTTAGACATAATAGTTCTCCTTTTCTAACCATTCTTTTGTTTTTTTAATTCCACCAAATGCATAAATGTGGAAATTGTTTACATTGTTTTTAACTTCTTGAATGACCTCATCGGGGGTCTGAACTTTCAATAAGTCAAAAATTTTGCCTGCATTTTTTTTAGCAAAACTGAGTGAGTTTTTTAGTCCAACAAATCCAGCAAACTTAACTAGTGTCTTAATTGAAGCCGGCCCTGCAACACCTATATGCACAGGCAGAGGCATGCGATTAACATAGTCAATTATTGCACCTGTATCTTGTGTCCATTGAGTAACAATATAATCAGCAAAAGGGGCTTTAGATTTCATTGCCTCTTCAATAGTTTCGTTATCCATGTTTGGCGATCCTTCAGGATGACCTGCAATACCTATCTTGAGTCCATCAAATAAACCAGTTTCTATTAATTGAAGTGAGCAATGATAGTCGCCTAAAATATCTCTATCACCTCCAATAATTAAGACTTGCTTGACTCCTCCCTCTTTTATTTGAGAGACAAATTCTTTCAGCATATCTGAGTTCTTAATTGATCTTGCTGGAAAATGAGGGATCGCGTTGTATCCAGAATTAACAAGATTTACTGACTGCTTAATGACATCTTTAAAATCAGTGCCAGGTAAAAAAGTCACATAGATATCATTAATTTTTGGAAGATCATCAAGCACAGTACGAGTTGTAACTTCCAATGAAAAATTAACATTCCCCATAAATCCAACAATGTATACGCTTAAGCCACGCGACTCTGAAGAACCATTGCTTGGCTTAATTTTGCAAGGTTCTATGGTCTCCTCAAATGAGAAATTTAGATAGATTTTTCCATTCTGACAACATATTTTTTCATAGACAATAATATTGAAACTTTCTAAGGTGATCGCCTCTTAAATAATTAATAAGGAACCTTATGACCACTCTCTCAGATATTGAAATTGCAAGACAAAATTCTATGGTTCAGATTGAGGATATTGCGAAGAAACTAAATCTGACAGAAGAGTCTCTACAAAAATTTGGTCATCATATTGCTAAAATTGATACAACTAAGCTTAAGAATCTTGATAAAGCTGAAGATGGTAAACTGATTCTCGTGACTGCTATTTCACCCACTCCAGCAGGAGAAGGAAAAACAACTACATCTGTGGGGCTTAATGATGCTTTAAATAAAATTGGCAAACAATCAATTGTTTGTTTAAGAGAACCTAGTCTTGGGCCTTGTTTTGGTGTCAAAGGTGGTGCAGCTGGTGGTGGATATGCTCAAGTAGTCCCAATGGAGAAAATAAACTTACATTTCACTGGTGATTTCCATGCTATTACTTCAGCTCATAATTTACTCTCATCATTAATTGATAATCATATTTACTGGGGAAATAAATTAGAAATCGATGTTCGAAGAGTTGTATGGGGACGTGTAGTAGATTTAAATGATCGATCTCTAAGAGCGGTTAATGTTAATTTGGGTGGCGTTGCTAACGGTTTTCCTCGTGAAGAAAAATTTGATATTACTGTTGCATCTGAAGTAATGGCAATTTTTTGCCTGTCTACAAGTCTCAAAGATCTACAAAATAGACTTGGAAATATTATAGTCGGCTACACAAGAGATAGAAAAGAAATACGAGCAAGAGAATTGAATGCTGATGGAGCAATGACAACTCTTTTAAAAGATGCCTTTTTACCAAATTTAGTTCAAACACTTGAAAAGAATCCAGCAATTATTCATGGAGGTCCTTTCGCAAATATTGCTCATGGCTGTAATTCATTAATTGCTACGCAAACTGCTCTCAAATTAAGTGATTATGTGGTTACTGAAGCTGGTTTTGGAGCTGACCTTGGCGCAGAAAAATTTCTTGATATAAAATGTCGTAAAGGAAATTTAAAACCATCCGCGATTGTATTGGTTGCAACTGTCAGAGCACTTAAAATGCATGGAGGAGTAGATAAGAAAGAATTAAAAGGTGAAAATGTTGAGGCAGTTAAAAAAGGACTTGCCAATTTGGAGCAGCATATTGCAAATATTAAAAAGTTCAATGTTCCTGTGTCAGTTGCAATTAATCATTTTAGTCTAGATACAGATAATGAATTAAAAGTAGTTCAAGACTGCTGTGATAACTTAGGTGTGAAAGCATTTAATTGTAAGCATTGGGCTGATGGTGGCGCTGGCGCAACAGACCTAGCTGAGCATGTTGTTTCAGTAGCTGAAAGTGAAGAAGCTGATCTAAAACACTTATATTCTGATGAAAGTACCCTTTGGGAAAAAATGCAAACCATTGCAAAAGAAATTTATGGTGCTGATGATATTATTGCTGATCAGAAAATCAGAAGTCAGTTTGATGAATTACAAAAAGATTATGGATCTTATCCAATATGTGTTGCAAAAACTCAGTATAGTTTTTCAACTGATCCAAACTTAAGAGGGGCACCTAAGGGGCATGTCGTTCCTATTCGTGAAGTTAGACTTGCAGCTGGAGCAGAATTTCTTGTTGTTGTTTGTGATAAGATAATGACTATGCCTGGCCTTCCAAGAGTACCCGCTGCGGATGCAATACATTTAAATGAAAATGGTGAAATAGAAGGACTTTTCTAATGGCTCATATGTACGATACGAATTTAGATAAAAATAACGCAAATTTTGTTCCTTTAACTCCACTTAGCTTTCTAAAAAGATCTGCAGAGGTTTATCCTCAAAAGACATCCATAATTCATGGGAAAAGAGTCTATAATTGGGAGCAAACATACAAAAGAAGTCTTCAATTTGCTAGCGCATTATCCAAACATGGTATTGGAAAAAATGATACTGTTTCAGTGCTTTCATTTAATACGCCTGAAATTTATGAGGCTCATTATGCTGTGCCAATGATTGGTGCAGTTCTTAATACAATTAATATCAGATTAGATGTAGAAACTATAAGTTATATCCTTGAGCACAGTGAAGCGAAGGTCCTTATTACAGACACTGAACTTTCACTAACCGTAAAAAAAAGTTTAGAAAAACTTAATAAAGATATTCTTATTATCGATATAGTAGATGAGATGGCTGTTCTCCCAGAAGGATCGGGCGAAAGATTGGGTAAATATGAATATGAAGAGTTTTTAAATTCTGGAGATCCAGAATTTGAATTCATAATGCCTTCAGATGAATGGGATTCTATTGCTCTTAATTATACATCTGGAACAACTGGTCTCCCTAAAGGTGTTGTGTATCATCATCGTGGATCATATTTAATGTCGTTAGGAACAGTTACTGCATTGAGCATGCCCATGCATCCAACATACATGTGGATTGTACCAATGTTTCACTGCAATGGATGGGGTAACCCTTACACTTTAACTGCTCTTGCTGGAACTAGTATTTGTATGCGATATGTTTCTGCTAAAAATATGTTTGATGCTATTGCGGATCATAAAGTTACTCATTTTGGTGGTGCTCCAATTGTCCTTAATTTTTTAGCACAAGCAAAAGATGATGAAAGAAGAGATATTGCTCATACAGTTAATGTTGTAACTGCTGGAGCTCCTCCACCAGCGGCAACTCTTGAAGCTGTTCAAAAAATGGGTTTAAAAGTGAATCATGTTTATGGCTTAACTGAGACTTATGGTCATATTTCAATCTGTGCATGGCAAGAAGAATGGAATGAATTGTCCGCTGAAGAACAGGCGCAATTAAAATCAAGACAAGGCGTAAATTTTCCAATGATGGAAACTCTTGCTGTTCTTAATCCTGAAACGATGAAACCAGTTGAAAATAATGGAGAAGAAATTGGAGAAATTATGATTAGAGGCAATTGTGTCATGAAGGGCTACCTCAAGAATAAAGATGAGTCAGATAAATCGATGGCTCAAGGATGGTTTCATTCTGGAGACTTAGCCGTTATGTATCCAAATGGATATATACAGATAAAAGATAGAAGTAAGGATATAATCATTTCTGGTGGTGAAAATATTTCCTCAGTAGAAATAGAGAATACTCTCTACAAGCATCCATCTGTTTTATTCGCAGCAGTTGTTGCGCAGCCTGACGAAAAATGGGGCGAGACGCCTTGCGCATTTGTCGAGCTAAAAGATACGAACGACACCGTTAGTGATAAAGATATAATTAATTTTTGCAAAGAAACACTTGCAGGATTTAAGTGTCCTAAGAAAGTAATTTTTACCGAGCTACCAAAGACATCTACAGGTAAAATTCTAAAGTACGAATTAAGAAAGATGACAGATCAATAATTAAGCAATCTTATCTTTAAATGAAATTGCGCCATCATTGACTCTGCCAAACTTAATCTCATAAAAATCTCTAAAATAATTTTGGTTGTTTGTCCAAGGAGACTTGTCGCCAGTTTTAGGAAAAAGATGAATTGCCCTATGAATATATCCAGATGAAAACTCCGAGGCTAGCCAGTCCTTTTTTTCTTTAACAGATTGATCTGGTGCCGGAATACATGAACTAAAGTTATTTTTTTCCATATAGTTTAGAAGCTTACAAACAAACTCACAGGTCAAATCTGCTTTTAATGTCCAAGAGGCATTAATATAGCCAAAAGAATTTGCAAAATTAGGAATTCCACTAAACATCATACTTTTATATGTCATCGTGTCAGCCGGATTTATTTTATTATTGTCTACAAATATCTCTGTTCCTCCAAACTGTTGAAGATTGAGACCAGTGGCTGTGATAACTATATCAGCTTCAATTTCTTTGGACGACTTCAGTTTGATGCTGTTGTTTTGAAAATATTCAATTTCATCTGTTTCTATTTTTACGCCATTATTCTTTATTGACTCAAACAGATCTCCATTTGGCACAAGACACATTCTCTGTTCCCATGGGTTATATCGAGGATTAAAATCTTTTTCTATATTTGCGTTAGGCAATATATCTTTAACAGCTTTTAGTAATCTTTTTTTTATAAACTTTGGATATTTCCTACATATTGTATAAAGCCATTGTTGAAAAAAAACATTTCTTAATCTTATGATTGTATAAGCCATACTTTTCGGCAAAATCTTTCTCAATCGATTAGCTAATAAGTCTGTGTCAGGATAAGAAACAAAATATGTAGGGGATCTCTGTAACATTGTTACGTATTTAGTTTTTTTTGATAATTCTGGAACTATTGTTGCAGCGGTTGCTCCACTGCCAATCACAATTACTTTTTTGTTTTCATAATTTAGGTTTTCGGGCCAATGCTGAGGATGAATGATTTGGCCATTAAAATTTTCGATACCTTTAAAATCAGGAGTATAGCCATTTTCATACTTATAATATCCTGTACACATAAACAAAAAATTACATGAAACTTCTTTTTCCTCCTCAGAAGTATTATCCTTTATTACTACTTTCCACAATTCATCTTCTGATCTCCAATGTGCTGAAATCACTTTTTTATTAAAATTTAAATTTTCTTGAAGATTATTCTCTCTAACTGTCTCATTTAAATATTCAAGAATTGAAGGCCCATCTGCAATAGCTTTTTCACTTATCCATGGTTTAAAAGCATACCCTAGTGTGAACATATCTGAGTCCGATCTTATTCCCGGATACTTAAATAAATCCCATGTCCCACCGATAGAGTCTCTATTTTCAATAATAGCAAAGCTCTTATTTGGACAATTTTTTTTTAAGTAATGTCCTGCTCCAATACCAGATATCCCTGCTCCAATTACTAATACATCATAAAAACTGTTCATAAATCTATTATCTAATTAAATTTTGAAATTTCAACTGCATCATAAACATTATCCCTGTATTCTAAATGTGCTCCAATATTTTTTGATGTATATGCACCTGAATCCCGAACATGAGAAAAATAATCTTTCATTTTGTCCTCAAAAATACCAACATTATCAGCAAAAACAATTCCACCTTTGTTTATCAAATTTAAATTTTCCATTAATAACAAGTCACTGTAATAACGATTTTTTTCATGATCAATAAATATAAAATCAAATGACTTTTTTAAAGCATTAATTGCTTTATCGGAAGTTGAGTTTATAAAGTGAACTTTATTTTCTAGCCCTGCATACTTTACTATTTCCTTTGACGCAGCAACTGAGTCTTTATCGTGATCAACACTAACTAAAGAACCTGCTTCTGGTAAGAACATGGCTATAATTATTGCAGAGTATCCAAGGAATGAGCCAAGCTCTAATGTATTTAAAGGCTTATGATCCTTTATTGTTTCAGCCAACAGTTTTCCTTTTTCAGGACCCACATTCATCAAAAAAGTACCAGTTTCTGAAACAAAGGAGTCAATTGTATTTAATACTGACTGTGGGTCGTCTTGCTTGGCATTCTTAAATACATAATTCAAAACAGAATTCATTTTAGAGTTGTTTATCATTTTTTTAATGCAGTTCCCCAATAATGATAGCTTAAAAATTTAGGCCCAGGCACATACATACTCTCAATATTAAGAAATTCAAATTTAGATGTATTCAATGTGGTTTGTATATCGACATCTAATTGACAGCCACCAAATAAAGCACCTTGAATAGGATTTAACCTTTTCTGCCATTTATAAATATTTTCATCAGGAGATTTACCATGTTCAGAAAATAAAAATATTCCATCTTTTTTTAGAACTCTTCTAATTTCCTTTAAAGCAGAATTTAAATCTGAGATAGAACACATTGTATAAGTGCTAATTATTGTATCAAAAAAATCGTTTTCATATGGAAGCATCTCAGCTGAAATTTTTTCAATATTTAAATCAATATTATTGTCCAGTGCTCTTTTTTTTGCTTTCTCAAGCAAAATATTATCTGGCTCTACAGCGAATACGTCATTAATTTTTGATTTATCATAAAGTGAAAAATTTAAGCCAGATCCTATACCAATTTCAAGAACTCTGCCTCTAGCTGAAGGTATAATCTTTTCTCTTTGCTTAGAAATAACTTTATTTTGCATAGCAAAATTTATAATATGAGGACACACATGCTGTGTGTATAGTTTGCCGAGCACTATTTTACTCCAAGTTTTTCCTGAATATCTTTTGACGATGTTGTATATCTAAATACAAGATTTTCATCAGGTCGAGCTCTTTTAAATGCTGTTTGTGCCGCTAATGCAGCTTCATGAAATCCAGACAATATTAGCTTAAGTTTGCCAGGATAATTCGAGATATCTCCAATCGCAAAAATCCCAGGCAAATTAGTTTCAAAATCTTCTGTATTTACTGAAATTTGCTTTTCATCAAGATTTAGCCCCCAATCATTTATTGGTCCAAGTTCCATTTTCAATCCATGAAAGATAAGTACTTCATCGCACTCTCTTGTTTCTAACTTTCCTTCATTACTCTTAATTTCAACAGAAGATACATTATCATCACCTAAAATATTATTAATTTGATACTTAGTAAGAAGCTCTACCTTACCACTTTTTACAAGTTCACGCATTTGATTAACTGTATGTTCAACAGCTTTAAATTCGTCTCTTCTGTGAACTAACATTATTTTTTTTGCAATCTTTGCTAGCTCAACAGTCCAATCTAGTGCAGAATCTCCCCCACCAAAAATTACAATTTTTTTATCTTTATAATAATCTTTATTGATAACCGAATAAGAGAGTCCTTTATTTTCAAATTTATTAATTCCATCGATTGGTGGTTTTCTTGGCTCAAAAGATCCTACTCCTCCTGCAATAAATATATTTGGTGTAAGTATTTCGATTCCAGTAGAGGTAACCGCAAGCCACTGATCATCAATCTTTTTGATTGAGTCAACTCTCTGATTAAGATGAAAGTTTGTTTTGAATGGCTCAATCTGCTTTAGCAAGTTATCAATTAAAGATTGGCCAGTGCATTCTGGTAGACCAGGAATATCGTAAATAGGTTTATCAGGATATAGTTCTGCGCATTGACCTCCAATCTTATCTAGGTTGTCAATAACTTCAGCATTTATTCCAAGAATGCCAAGTTCAAATACTGCAAACAGTCCAACGGGTCCAGCTCCAACAATTAAGCAGTCAGTCTTTATTTGATCAGGCATTTGTTAATCTATGATTATATGCTATTAAATAGTATTAATTAATGATTTTACAATGATTTTTGCTCGTAAATACTTGCTATACTTTCTAATTATAGTGGCCATTGCTGCTCTTGAAACAGTAATTGCAGCGAAAATTTATCCTGAAATAGCATCAATTAAAAATGATATTTGGAGAATCTTTCCATCACCTGGAGACCCAGATCGTAACATGTATACGAGGGCTGCGGTAGCAACTCAGGGCACCTTAGCAAGTAAAAAACCAGAGCAAGCCTACTTTTTGACTGAGATTGATATTGAAGAGCAGCCTCTCACAGGCAGTTGTCTCTATAAATTGAGCGGTGAAGATATCGACTCTCGTTGGTGGAGTATAAATCCATATGCTGAAGATGGCTTCTTAATTGAAAATTCTGAGAAATTATATTCTTATAATAGTGAAACCATAAACTACAATCCCACAGGAGGATATGAAATTTATTTTCTAGGAAATAATGAATTTATTACAGAAATTTCTGATAAAAACTGGCTACGGATAAATCCTGACGAAAACTTTAGTATTGCATTAAGAGTTTACAATCCTGGTGAAGAGTTTTTTTCAAATTTGAAAAGGGTTAATTTACCTATAGTAGAGAAAGTACGATGTTCAGAATGAAGTCATTATTAAGTAAAATACTTTTATTATTCATATTGGGTACCACTTTGCATTTAACATTTATTTATTATTATCCATATTTTAAAATGTGGCAGATAGATAGAAATAATACGTCCATGTCAGTAAATAAAATAACGCATGGTAAAAAGATTGACTCAAATTACAGAGATATAATAAGACCTAGTCCTGATTTACTTTATTCTGCCTGCTCCTACGACGCCACCTATTCTCCAGTAATTATAACTTCTGATGTATTGGACACTTATTGGGCCATGTCTTTTTATTCTTCTAATTCAGACAACTATGCAATAATTAACGATATGGATATTGATGACAGTAATGTTAAAGTCTATCTTTTTGGACCAAATTCAAAACCAACTAAAATAAATGATGGGTATGCTATATTTTCTCCATCAAATAAAGGGGCAGTATTGATTAGAAGATTTTTAGGAAATGAATCTAATATCGATGAATTATATAAAAATCAAGAGTCTCTTACGTGTGACTCTCTAGATAACTAAAACTGTTTTTCAGGTAAATTCACTACTAAACCATCTAATTCGTCAGTTACTGAAATCTGACAACTAAGCCGTGAATTATCTTTTACATCAAAAGCAAAATCTAACATATCTTCTTCGGTGTCTTCTTTAGGATTTAATTTTTCTACCCAATCTTGATTTATATAAACATGACATGTTGCACATGCACAGGCCCCGCCACAATCTGCATCAATTCCGGGTATGTTATTTTTAATTGCCCCTTCCATGACTGTAAGACCACTTGAAACCTCTATTTCATGTTCCTTGCCATTGTGTTCAATGTATTTGATCTTTGCCATTGTGAAATTCTCAAGATTATTTAAAAGTATTTATGATTTTGGGGAATTTATATCAAAAAAGCACCAAAGCAAGTTAAACCTACCTTGATGCTTTTTTGGGGGCCGGTCGAACCCCTAAAATGCATGAACGTTACATTGCGGAAGGTATTTTATAGAATCATATGGCAATTAAGAGAAAAATATTGAATTTTGAGTTATTTAACTCCTATGAACAAGTTATCCACAGGTTAATAAGAGGTATATAAACATGATATCAAAGCCATATTTGTTATTTTTGGGTGAGGCAAAAGACGATTTAGCCATAAAAACTGCCGCTGGAATTAGTTTTTGGAGACCTGAATGGTGTGTGGGTCAAATATTTTTTGAAAATGCAAAAGCGAAGCTTGATCTAGCAGAAATGAGTATTGAAGAGGCGGTTGCTAAAGGTTGCAAAACAATGGTCATAGGAGTTGTCAATGCTGGTGGTGTAATGCCTGAAACATGGATTAGTACAATCCTTGAAGCAATTAATGCTGGATTAAATATCGCTAGTGGTATGCATACTCGTTTATCTTCTATAAGAGAATTTAGAGAAGCTGCAGAAAAGAATAAAGTCCAATTGCATGATCTAAGATTCAATGAAAAGACTTTTAAAACTGGATCTGGTATCAAAAGAAAAGGTAAAAGACTTTTAACAGTTGGTACTGACTGCTCCGTTGGAAAAAAATATACCGCTCTTGCTATTGAAAAAGCTATGAAAGAACATGGAATGAAAGCCTCCTTTAAAGCAACTGGGCAAACTGGAGTTTTGATAGCTGAAAATGGAGTTGCAATAGATGCAATTATTTCTGACTTTATATCTGGTGCAGTAGAATGGCTTTCTCCTGATAATGAAGAAGATCATTGGGATATTATTGAAGGTCAAGGCTCACTTTTTCACCCCTCATTCGCAGGGGTATCATTGGGATTACTACATGGGAGCCAGCCTGACAAATTTATAGTTTGTCATGAGCCTACAAGGTCAAATATGAGAGGAGTTAAAAATAAGCTACCTAGTATTTCCGAAGTTATTTCAAAAACGATAGAATTGGGCAAATTAACAAACCCAGACATTAAATGTGCTGGGATCGCACTTAATACATCAAATATGTTAAACAAATCTGATGATATGAAAAAAATGATTTCTGATAAGCATTCAATTCCATGTTTGGATCCATTAAAAGATGATCTTTCAGACTTTATTAATATGATTAATAAATAATAATGATAGAGCTTTTAATACAAGAGCAAGTTTGGAATCTAAATAAGTCTTTCAATATTTCAAGAGGAGCAAAAATTACTGCTGATACTTTACAGGTTCATCTTATAAAGGATGGTGAAAAAGGTTCGGGAGAGTGTGTCCCCTATTCCCGGTATGATGAAACGATTGACTCAGTAAAAAATCAAATTATTGAACTTCAATTAGATATTGAATCTGAGAAAATAAATTTAAATAATTTATCTTCTTATCTTAAGCCTGGTGCCGCAAGAAATGCTATTGATTGTGCTTTTTGGGATTTAAAATGCAAAATTGAAAAAAGAAATATTTGGTCTTTACTTGGCGAAAAGATGCCTAATTCCATTCAGTCCTGTTACACAATCGTACTTAATTCACCTGATAAGATGATTGATGATGCAATGAAACATTTAAATTTCCCAATGTTGAAAGTAAAGCTGGATCAAAATAGCCTAGAAGAATGCCTAAAAGGTATTCGAAAAGTTTCTCCAAACTCTACATTAATATTAGATGCAAATGAATCATTTGATTTTAAAACACTTGATACAAATATGGATCTATTTTTAGAGACTGATGTTGGCTTAATCGAGCAACCATTATCCGCAGATAAAGATGGTGAGATTCTTAATTATCAAAGCCCGATTCCAATATGTGCAGATGAGTCTTTTCACTCCTTAAAAGATTTCGAGCTAATTTCAAATAAATACGATTCTATTAATATAAAATTAGATAAAACTGGAGGCCTCTCTGAAGCTTTAGAAATAAAAAAACAAGCTCTAGAAAGCAATAAGATCATTATGGTGGGCTGCATGGTTTCATCTTCATTATCCATGATGCCCGCATTAACTCTTTGCAATAATGTAAAATTTGTTGATCTTGATGGACCTTGTTTTTTATCGCAAGATATTGAAAATGGACTTGTTTACCAGGATGGTACAATAAATCTTCGAGATAGCAGTTGTTGGGGTTAAACTATTTTTCAGCTTTCGGGGTAAATATTTTTTTACCATTGTACATTCCAGTAGTCATATCAACATGGTGAGAAAGCCTTATTTCACCAGAATCTTTATCCTCAATTAAATTTTTAGTGTTTAATTTAATATGAGATCTTCTCATTCCTCTTCTAGAATTTGAAATTTTACTTTTAGGAACTGCCATTATATTACCTCTACAATTTGGTTGGGTTAGGAGCATCTCCATAAACCACGTTCGGATCAAAAACTTTTTCTTCAGTAGTAAACTCAAGACCCGCTTTATTTGCAGTATCTTCTAAGTCAATTTTACGATAAAAACAAGACTTATAACCTACATGACAACTTGCCCCATTTTCTCCAATATTTACTTTAATACAAAGAGCATCTTGATCATCATCAATTAAAATCTCATCAATTTTTTGAACATAGCCACTAGATGCACCTTTATGCCATATCATATTTCGACTTCTACTAAAGTAATGGGCTTCCTTTGTTTCAATCGTTTTTTTTAATGCCTCATGATTCATGTATCCAACCATTAGAATTTCATTAGATTGAGCGTCAATTGTAGTTACAACGATAAGCCCATTCTCATCAAACTTTGGAGCTAATTCATTGCTTTCTTCAACCTGTTCTATGGATTTGCGATCTTTAAACATACTTGCAATATTTTTGAAGGGGTTTACCTTGATTATCTAACTTTGACAACAAATATGATTTTTAAAAAAAGTAAGGCTGCTCAAGTATGGTTTTTTCCCCCCTATCTTGTATTTCTGGGGTTAATAATCTCGTTTTTACTAGAATTTCTTGTTTATAGAAATCAAATTTTTGACAACTCCATAATTTTCAGGTTTCTAGGTATAATTCTAACCATTGCTGCAATACTTTTATTTGTTAAATCAGTAAGAATTTTTAACTTAAGAAAAGAAAAGATTCATCCAAGATCAATTTCAACTCAGATATTTAAAGATGGCCCTTTTCAATTCTCAAGAAATCCAATTTATCTAGCTATGTTTGTTTTACTAATAGGAGTCGGGTTAACATTAAATTCATTTTGGTTTCTATATTCAGGACTGGTGGTTGCTATCATGATTCATTATGGAGTTATAATTCCTGAAGAAAATTATCTTGAAAAAGAGTTTGGAAAAGATTACTTAGAGTATAAGAAGACTGTCAGAAGATGGCTTTGAATTAATTTCTTTACAATACTATGTATAATTTACTAAAGGGAACTTGGGCACTCTTTTTTGGAGTGGGCATGATGATGCTCGCTAATGGGCTTCAGGGAAGTCTAATTGGAATAAGAGCGTCTCTTGAAGGATATTCCGCTTCTGCTGCAGGTATAATCTTAACAGGTTATTACGCTGGTTTCTTATTAGGGGCATTATACATACCTCAACGAATTAAAAATGTTGGCCATGTTAGAACGTTTGCTGCTTTAGCATCAATTGCTTCGATCTCAATCTTGATACACTCTTTACACATTAGCTTTCTTGGCTGGTTCATAATGAGATTTATTTCAGGCATGTGCTTTGTTGGACTTTATACTGTTGCAGAAAGTTGGGTTAATGACCTATCTGATAATGAACATCGTGGTCAAGCTTTGTCTGTTTATATGATCGTTAGTATGGCTGGCAGTGCTTTTGGTCAATTGTTTTTAAATATAGCAGACCCTGAAACAGCTACATTATTTATGATTGTATCAGTTTTAATTTCTATATCTTTAGTTCCAATTTTAATTGTCGTTAGTAAACAACCAGATTTTTCTGTTGCTAAATTTTTTACTGTAAAAGAACTCTACAAGGCATCGCCATTGGGAGTAGTAACATCAATTATGACAGGACTAGCCCATGGAACTTTATGGGGAATTGGATCAATCTATGGATTGAAAAATGGCTTATCCATTGAGCAAGTTTCAATCTTTATGTTTACATTTGTTATTGGTGGAGCAATAAATCAGTATCTCGTAGGTTACCTTTCAGATAAATATGATAGAAGAACTATTATTGTAATTGTTGCTTTTCTAGCATCAATTTTTTCTGTCTTAGCAGTATTAATTGGAAGTTCATTTATAGCTTTAATAATAATAACTTTTATTTTTGGAGGATTAACAGTCCCTCTTTATCCTCTGGCCATAGCTCACACAAATGACTTTCTTGAAAAAGATGAAATGGTAGCTGCGAGCGCAGGTATACAATTGGCTGCTGGAATAGGACTCACTATAGGTCCTATAATTGGTGGTTTATCGATAGACTTTATCGGAGCTAGTGGTTTCTGGATATATCTTTTCTTAATTCATGCTTTACTTGGAGTTTTTGGTTTATTTAGAATGCAAGTGCGAGAAGCGGTGCCACTAAACGAACAAGGAAGTACTGTTTTGGTAAGTAGCCGTACTACAGCAACTATGATGGAACTTTATCCTGATGCAGAAGAATCTATTGATCCTGTAGAATAATATTTCTATTTTTTAATAAATTTTGCCCAATCATTTAAAGGTCTTCTTTCAGTCCTAAAACGATTTACTGGGTCATCAGGATCCTGGTATCCAATTGCCATTCCACAAAATAACATTAAATCTTCGTCAGCCCCTAGGTATGTTGAGACCATTTTATGTTTTAATGACCATGACTCTTGTGCGCATGTATCTAGGCCTACTTCTTGAGCTAAAAGCATAAATGATTGTAGAAACATTCCTAAATCAGACCACTGAGGTTGGTTCATTTGCCTATCGATGAAACAAAATAATCCTGCTGGCGCATTAAAGAAATCAAAATTCTTCATCATTTGATTTGCTCTTGAAGCCTTATCCTCTCTATCTATGCCTAATGATGAGTACATAAGCTCTCCCATTTCATACCGAGATGTCCTATATGGTTCTTTAAGTTTTTGCGGATATATTAAGTATTCGGGAACTTCTGGTTCGTTCCATGACTTCTGAAATTCGAGAAAAGATCCCATAGACTCATCATTAATTATAAAAATTTTCCAGGGTTGTAAATTTCCTCCTGAAGGAGAAAAAGATGCTTTTTTTAATAGATCACTTATTAAATCATTGCTTACAGGATTACTTAAAAAAGATCTGATTGATTTTCTAGACTCTATTGCCTCAGTTACAGTTTTCATATTTATATTTTTTATTAATAATTTCTCTTTTCTTATTAGGTATTTTCTTTTGTCGATATTTTGGTGTTCTTAGATCTTTTGCAATAGGATTCTTTTTTGTTTCTTTCTTTTTTTTCATTTAAAGAAGGACACTACCTCCATCAACCATCAATGTCTGACCTGTAACAAATTTACTTTGGTCACTCGCAAGATATAATACAGTTCCATATATATCATCTACTTCCAATGTTTTTTGCAAAATTTGGCTTTTTGAAATAACCTCAAATCCTCTTTCAGCCTTTTCACCTAAAAACTCTTTTGCTGACTCCGTATAAACCATGGAAGGGGCAACTGAATTAACCCTTATATTATCTTTACCTACTTCTCTTGCAACTACCCTAGTTAAACCTAAAACTGCCGCTTTTGAAGCAGCATAATCAGCTGCATAGGGCATTCCATATAAAGCAGCAAGTGAAGCTATATTTATAATTGATCCACTTTTTTGCTCTCTCATAGAAGGGATAACAGCTCTAATGCAATTCCATACGCCTTTAACATTTACATTCATTGCTTTGTCCCATTGATCTTCATCAATATCCTCAAAACGTGAACTCTTAAGTGCTCCATACAAGGCTGCATTATTAATTAAAACATCAATACTTTTAAATTTAGATTTAGCGTTATCAGCTAATTTTAGACAGCTGTTAAAATTTGTAACATCTAAGTCTAAATTTAAATAGTTTGAAGTTATTTTTTTTATTTTGTCTTCAGTTTCATCACATGAGCTTATATCGGCGAAGACAACATTAGATCCCAATTTAGCAAATTCAATTGTATACTTTTGCCCCAATCCTCTTGCTGCGCCAGTAATAATAACAGTTTTATCTTTCATAAATATCCTCTATTTCTTCTTTTTTCATATCAACAAGCAATTTCTTACAAATACCATAAGAAAAACCTGCTCGGGACATAATTCCAAATTCTTTATTTTTTACTTTATCATTAAATTCTACTCGACGAAATGCCCCTAAAGATCTTTTTTTGACAAGTCTTGCAGCAGCATACAAATCTAATTCACTATTTTCTTTTTTCATTTCATCTATACATGTTTCAATATCATGACTTGATATGCCAAGTTGCTTTAATTTATATATTGATTTATTTATTGACCATCCTCGTAAAATTAAATTCCTCAGTTTTCCTTCCGCAAATAATTTATCATTAATTATTTTTTGATCTTGAAACTCTCTAATAATTTCAGCAATAATTTCAGCAGACCCGATACTTAAGTGACTGTCTCTAACTTTTCTTACCAAGTATTTCCTTAGATTTTCACTTGATGTAGCATATCTTTCGACATACCAAATTGCTTTAGCTTGAATATCAAGATACTGCTTATCTTTCATTGTTTAATACTTTAATTACAGTTTGGGCAGCAATTACACTAGATGACTCACTTAAGGATAATTCTTCTAAAGCGCGGCTTACATTATCTTTTATTGAATTTTGATAATCATTATTTTTTATTATCTTTTCTAACTCTAGATTTATATTTTTTGGATTACAGTCTCTTTGAATAAGCTCAGGAATAATCATTTTTCCTAATATAATATTTATTAAATTACCGAATTTTGATTTTACAAGTAATTTAAGTAAGTGATATGTAATGAAATTGAATTTATAAGCACTGACATATATTACATTAAAATAAGAAAGTTCTAACCCAACCGTACCTGATGCTATTAGTGCATATTCAGCTAAAGAAAATGATTTAAATTTTTTTTCTTCATCATTAAATATAATCATATTAAAATTTAGGGACTTTGATGAAATTATACTTTTAACAATTGGTTGCATTGTTTCAGTTGTGGGAAGAATAAAATCAAACTTATCAATAAAACTTGAGTTATTAATCGTATCAATAAATATAGGTAATAATCTTTTTACCTCCGATGCTCTACTTCCAGGTAGAATCAAAAAAATTGGTTTAGTGATTGATTTATCAACCTCATCTAATTTGATTCCTTCAAATTTACTTAAATCTATTTGAGTAATCGGGTGCCCAACAAAAGTTGTAGGTACAGACTCTTTATCAAAAATTTTTTTTTCAAATGGTAAAATTGTCAATAAGTGATCAATACTTCGTTTTACTATCTCAATTCTTTTAGGTCTCCAATTCCATACGGAAGGTGCCACATATTGAATAATCTTTAAGTTGGAATTCTCATTTTTAAGATTTGAGGCGATTCTTAAATTAAAATCAGGACTATCAATAGTGATTACTAAATCTGGTTTAATTTTTAATATCTTTTTAACTGTTTGTGAGATTATTTTTTTTATTTTAAAAATTTTAGGGACAACTTCTATTAGACCCATAACATTAATATCAGAAATACTATAAAAATTTTTGATGTTATGTTTTTCTAATTCTTTTCCTCCAATTCCATATAGTTCAATTGGTTTCAAATAGCTTTTTTTAAGCGCATCCATAAGAGATGCACCTAAAACATCTCCTGACTCTTCGCCTGTAATGATCACTAGTTTCATTGACTTACTATTTGATTATTAATGATTTGAATGTAATATTATTTTTAAAATATGTCTAAAACAGTTATTTTCTGCTTTGATTTTGGCAGTCCGTATTCTTATATGGCCTACAAATACCTCAATGTAATTGAGGATAAAGCGGCAACAATAGAAATGAAGCCTGTACTTGTTGGAGCAATACATAAAGCTACAGGAAATCAGTCGCCAGTGATGATTAAAAACAAGGGTGACTATATGTTTAAAGATCTTAATCGATGGTCTAATAAATTAGATGTCCCGCTCAAAATGAACCCCTATTTTCCAATAATAACTATCCCTCATATGAGAGGAGCCATATTAGCTCAGCAAGAAAATATCTTGAAGCCATATATGGATACAATGTTCAAAGCAATATGGGTAGATTCATTAAACTTGAATGATCAAGAAGTACTATCTCAAGTTGCAACAGATGCTGGTTTTGATGCAAACTCATTTTCTGAAGGCATAATGAGTGACGAAATTAAAGAAAAATTGAAAGAAAATACTCAGTATGCAATTGATAATGGTTCATTTGGAGTGCCAACTTTCTATTGTAATGATCAAATTTACTGGGGAATTGATAGTGTGAAGTTTCTCCTCGACGACTTATCCTAAATCTCTTTCATGAATACTCTTCGATATGCAAGAAATAAAGATGCGGATGGATTAATTAAATTAATCGATACTTGTTTTAGAGAGTATCCAAATTGTATTCTCGACGTTGATAACGAAATGACTGAATTAAAAAATATTTATTCTTATTTTAAAAAAAAGAATGGATATTTTTGGGTTATAGAAAAGAATAAAAAAATTATAGGCTCTATGGGAGTTGCGCCCTTAAAGAGAAATCTTGAATTACACAAAGTTTACATAACTAAGAAAGAGAGAAGAAAAGGTCTCGCTAGAAAGCTCGTATTAAAAGCTGAAAAATTTGCAAAAAAAAATAATTTTGAAAAAATTGTACTTTGGTCAGATACTAGATTTAAAGAAGCACACAGTATGTATCTAAATTTTAATTACAAGAAATTATCTAAAACAAGAAAGCTATATGATATAAGCAAAACGACTGAATTCTGTTTTGAAAAGAAACTTAATTAAGTACTAGGAATACTTAATCTATTTTCAGCATATTTTACTAATCTTGTAATAATAAAATTGATAAATAAATAGATCGATCCTGCAACTAAAAATATTTCAACTGGTGCATAAGTTTTCGAAATAATTGTTCTAGCAATTCCAGTTATTTCCATCAAAGTAACAATTGAGATAAGAGAGCTTGCCTTAACCATTAATATTAACTCATTTCCATATGCTGGCAGAGCCTGTCTGATCGTAATTGGCATCACAATTCGAAAGAAGAGTGAAACTCTTCCAAGTCCCAGAGCTTTTCCAGACTCAATATAGCCCTGTGATACGGATTGGATTCCTCCTCTTATAATCTCAGCAGAATATGCACCTGTACTGATTGTAAGGGTAATTATTCCACACCAAAAAGGCTCCCTTAAAATTGGCCATAAAAAACTTTCTCTTACAAAACTAAATTGACTGATCCCATAATAAACAAAATATAATTGTAGTAATAATGGTGTCCCTCTTATTAAATAAATAAAAGAATAAGCTGGCACACTATATAGCTTATTATCTGATATCCTCATGAGGGCAACAATTATAGCTAGTCCAAATCCAAGAAGTGTTGATATAAAAACAACTTCAAGAGTAAGGGGTACTCCTTTTAAAATTTTAAAAAAAGACTCATACATTAACTCAAATCTCATGAGATTTTCCTTTTAACAAAACCACGTGAATATCTTATTTCTGCCTTATCAAAAGCTACATTTGAGACTCTCGTAATTATCAAATATAAAATTATTGCGATTGTATAAAATATAAATGGCTCATGTGTAGAACCAGAAGCAATTCTTGATTGCCGCATAATCTCAACTAATCCCGTAACACTTATTAATGCAGTATCTTTAAGGGTAATCTGCCACACATTTCCTATCCCTGGCAGCGCAAGTCTCGCTACCTGAGGAAAAATAATTTTCTGATATAGCCTAAAACCTTTCAAGCCTAAAGCGCTTCCAGTCTCAAATTGCGAGCGAGGAATAGCATTTACAGCGCCCCTAATTACTTCTGTGGAGTATGCCCCTGATATTGCTCCAACAGCTAAAGTACCAATTACAAATGGTTGAAGCTCTATATAACCAAAATATCCAAAAATTTTAGCAACATACATGACTGCACTTCCACCACCAAAAAATAAAAGATAAATTACTAATAACTCAGGCACACCTCTAATTATAGTTGTGTAGAATTCAGCAATTAGATTTAGAACTCTTATTGATGAAAGTTTAAAACCTGCAAAAATAATTCCAATTACAAGTCCTAAGAGAATAGATGAAATACTTACAGCAACGGTCCAAAATGCTCCCATGAGCATTTCGTCACCCCATCCTGCGTCTCCAAATGAAATTGCTTCAAGCATTTATATTATAAAAAAAACGGCTGAAATTAAAAAAAATCAGCCGTTTTTATATTATTAATAGAAGTAGTGATTATGGAGCGAGATCTTTACCAAACCACTGCATAGAGATTTTAGTAATTGTTCCATCTGCAGCTGCGTCAGCAATTGCCTTGTCAAACATTGCTTTCAGGTCTGTATCACTCTGTCTAATACCAGCTCCAACACCTTCACCTAATGGTCCACCAAATACATTTGGCCCAAATGTTACAACATTTGCTCCACCAGCTGTTCCCATAAATGCTTCTGCAGTTCCAACGTCACATAGCATCGCATCAATTCGCCCAGCAGCTAAGTCAAGGTTCATTTCGTCTTGCGTTGGATATATTTTTAAATCTGTATCCAAATAAGAATTTGCGAAATCTTCATGGATAGTTGCAACAGTAACACCTAACTTTGCTCCTTTTAATGCATTGTTAAGAGAACTAATTGTTCCTGCTGTTGCACTTCCATCATCATCTAAATTAAGATTCTTAGCAGAAGAAAATGTACTTAGAGGTGAACTGTTTAATGTAAAAAATCTTGCAGGTTCTGTCATATAAGCTTTAGAAAAACTAATAGTTTTCTTTCTCTCATCAGTGACAGACATTCCAGCCATAATTACATCATACTTTCCTTGAGTAAGAGCTGGAATAATTCCATCCCAATCCTGTTGTACAAATGTGCACTCAGCATTCATTCTCTCACATAAATTATTCGCTAAATCAATTTCAGCACCGACAATATTGCCAGCTGAGTCTGTAAAGTTCCACGGCTCATAGGCACCTTCAGTGCCAATCCTAATTTTTGACCAATCCCCAGCAATTGCTATCGTTGATGAAATAGCTAAAATAAGGGAAATAAATATTAAGTTAATTTTTTTCACTACTTTCCTCCATTAATATTGAGGACATAGGTTCACCTATATTGAAAGATTTCGCAAGAAAAATTTAATGTTTTCTGGGATTTAATTACTTAGATGATTTATTCCAGAGATATATAATTATTGCTATCGAGATCAAACCTACCACTCCCGCATCACCAAGATCCTGAATTAATGTAACTAAATTTTCAATTATGTTTGGGCCAAGAAAAGGAGTAGAAGGACCAAAAAGTAGTTCCAATATTATCGCGATTGCAATTAAAAGTAGGCCAAAATCGATGATTTCCCTCATTATTTGTTTAATCTTAGATATCATTTGATAGCCTCCTGTATAAGTTTATCTTCCCCTCTAATCGAGGGGAAGATTGGATAGTTTAATCTCTAAACAACCATAAGATTACGCCAACTGCCACAAGGCCAACAATGCCTGCGTTACCTAGTTGACCAACTAGAGAAATTATATTGCCAGCAATATTACCAACAAATGGTATACTTCCACCACTTAATAAGCCAACAACAATTCCAAGAGCTAGCAAAGCTAATCCTAAGCTTGTTAACCCTTTTATCGCGTTCTCTGCATTCTTAATCATAACATTTCCTCCGGTTATGTTTTTAAGGCACTATATATTGTGCTAGGTGAACTTTATCCTCAAAATATAGATATACATAATTTTTATTTATATCTATCTTATTGATAATATTAAATAAATTTAGTTTTTAGCTATTATGTTGTATTTTAATCACTTAAAAAAGACTTAAATTTGCGCAATTCTAAAATTTTGATTCTCTAAAAAAAGACTTTATTTTTGGTTTATGAAGAATAATTTTCTCATTAGGTCTTCACATATGATCTCTAGAGAATTGTCATTGTCACTTACTCCAAAAATCATTCTATCTGGGCGAACAATAAAAGAGTGATTTTTAAAGCTTTCTTTCATAAACATATCTTCACACACCATATTAGTCGTGTCATAAATTTTGGCATTAATTTCTTCTAAAAACTTAAAAATTTTTTTTGAAAAATCATATTTACCAGCAGTAAAAATACAAAAATTTAACCCTAATAGATTATCAAATAAAACTCGCTCCTTATCAATCATCATATAAAAATTTGGCATTGATGAACTAAAAGATTTTGTAACATCTGAGTCATAAAAAATTTTTTTATTTTTCTCAGCACCCTCTAAAGAATTTCTAGAATCTTTGAAGGCTTGAATTCGCGCTTCTGGAGGCACTGACTCTTCCAAGGGTATATTTTTTTTAAATGAAACAGCAATTGAGTCAATTAACTGTCCCATTGCCAAAGATGATGAAATTGTCTCTTTAGCGACAGGTTCACGTTCAGCATTATAAGATAATAAGATATCAGGTTTGCATTTGTTCTTTAGAACAAGACTAAGCTTCCAACATAAATTATTTATATCCCTAATTTCAGAATTTAAAGACTGATATCCAAATGGTGGCAGCTGATATGCTGCTCCACCTAATAAAATTGTTTTATTCTTTAACCAGTGCCGTGAGCATTCAGCTTTAAACTTATAAATATCTTTTCTGTTTATTGAATAAATATTTTTATCAATATATTTTTCTAATAAAGAAAAAATTTTTTTATCTTGCAGCATTTCATCTCTCTTTTCACCAGGCAATAATTGAAATTCCCATCTGTACCTTTTATTTGATAAAAAAGTAAAAGATGTTGGTCTTTCAAAGTCACAAATTTGCCTAATGGTATTGTTCATTAAGCTTTTATCTTTTGTATCAATATCAACAATTAACCAGTCCTTGTTATACTTAAGGTCCTCGGAAGATATCTTTAACTTTTTACGAATTGAACTATTTACACCATCACAAGCGAGTAAATAATTTGACTCTATTTCAATTAATTTATTTTTACTTATATCTTTAAATTTTACAGAGATTTTGTCTTTCTCCTCTTTAAAAGATATAAGTTCATGTTGAAGGTAAAGATCTATACGATCTGATTCTGAAACCTTTTTTCTTAAAGCAACTTCTAGATCAGGCTGATAAAAAGTGGATACATTTGTATATCCATCTGACGTTTCCCTTACAATGCTTCGCTGAATTATTTTTCCATTGGGGAGCGAATAATCCAGAAACTCAGGTGTATTAAATAAATTTTTAATTTCACTATATATATTTATTGTATTTGTGAATCGTAAGCTTTCTCCATCAACTACAGAAGCTCTAGGGAGTGGATTAACATCTTTTTTTCGTTCAATGATTGCGGTTTTGACTCCTAATTTTGACAAAAGAAGTCCACATAATTGACCTAATGGACCATACCCAACAATTATAACTTCATACTTATTTTTTAGAGCCATAATTCTCTCTATCTAAATATAGATTGTTGTTATTGCTTGACTTCTACTTTTATTTTAGCTTCAATTCAATAAAATTTAGTTTCAAATAAAATTTATATGACAAAAATTGTTAATTCTTGGAATGAATGGGATCCCCTTAAGCACGTTATAGTAGGTAAAGCTGATAACTGCTGTATTCCTCCTGCTGAACCAGCTACAGATCCTAAAATACCCGAAGATAGTGATATGCAAGGCCTACACGGTCCTCGAAGTGAAGAGTCTATTATAAAAGCTAATATACAATTAGATAATTTTGCAAAGATATTAGAAAATAGAGACGTAAAAGTTGATAGACCTACTCCATTAAATTTTAATCGAAAAATTTCTACTCCTGATTGGGAAAATGGCTCTATGTTTGGCTGCATGCCTCCACGTGATGTCATTTTAACACTTGGAAATGAAATGCTTGAAGCAACAATGTCTTATAGATCTAGATGGTTTGAGTATCTTTGCTACAGACCATTACTGGAAAAATATTATGATTTAGATCCTGATATGAAAATGGAGTCTGCGCCAAAGCCCAGACTGACAGATGACAGTTACAGAGAAAACTATCTTAATGACGAAATCACTTTAGATGAGAGATTAAACATGGTTGCAAAAAGAGAATTTGTAACCACCGAAAAAGAAATTCTATTTGATGCAGCTGATATTTTGAGGATGGGAAAAGATTTATTTGTTCAGCATGGCTTTACAACGAATTTAAAAGGCAGTAATTGGCTTAGAAGACATTTTAAAGATCATAGAGTACATACGTTAAACTTTCCCGGAGATCCATACCCAATTCATATTGACGCCACATTCACTCCATTAAAACCAGGTTTAATAATCAATAATCCAACAAGACGTCTTCCAGAAGAACAAAAGAAAATATTCGAAAGAAATGACTGGGAAGTTATTGACGCAGCACAGCCCGCTCATAATGAACCTCCTCCATTATGCTATTCTAGTATTTGGCTAAGTATGAACGTCTTGGTTATTGATCCAAAAACAGTATGCGTAGAAGAAAGTGAAGTTTATCAGTGTGAACAGATAAGTAAACTTGGATTTGAAGTAATTCCTGTTCCATTTAGAGATGCCTATCCATTTGGAGGCGCTCTGCATTGTGCAACTACTGATGTTTATAGGGAAGGAAATATGGAAGACTATTTTCCTAATCAATAATTTAAATGGTTTTTGAAAAAACTGAATATATTGAAAGACTAAAAAAGACTAAAATTTCAATGCAAGAAAAAGGTATTGATCTTTTAATTTCTCAAGATACCGCAAATATAAATTATTTAACTGGCTATGATGCATGGTCATTTTACTATGCTCAATGTGCCTTAGTTCATGTTGATTATGATGAGCCACTATTATTTATAAGAGATCAAGATTCAGGTGGCGCTTATATTAAATCATACATCAAGAATAAAAATATAATTGTATATGATGAAAAATATATTCATACATGGCCGTCGCATCCATATGATTTTCTTATTGAGTTAATAAAAAAAAATAAATGGGACAACTTAAATATTGGAGTTGAAATGGATAGTCACTATTTTACTGCCTACTGCTATGAAAAATTACAAAATGGCCTTCCAAATGCTAAACTTATTGACTCAGAGAGGTTAGTTAACTGGATCAGAGTAATTAAATCTGATAATGAAATTAACTTAATGAAAAATGCAGCATTAATTTCTCAAGAGGGGATGAAAACTGCCTTCAATGTTATTAATCCTGGAGTAAGACAGTGTGATGCAGTTGGAGAAATTCAGAAATCTCTTTTTTATGGGACACCAGATTATGGTGGAGAATACTCAAGTATTGCAACCCTTTTGCCAACTGGTGCAGGTACATCTGCTTCACATTTAACTGCAACGCAAGATCCATTTGTAAGTGGTGAAGCTACTATTGTCGAAATAGCAGGTGTATACAAAAGGTATCATGTTCCTATGGCGCGAACTGTTTTACTTGGTAAAGCTGAACAAAAAAAAATTGATGCCATGAATGCAACTAATGAGGCATTAGAATCAGGTATTTCAGCAATCAAACCAGGAAATACAGCTGATGATGTTGCTCAAAAATTTTGGAAAATTTTAGATAAATACAACATTAAGAAGGAGTCTAGAACCGGATATTCTATTGGAATTGGCTACCCTCCTGATTGGGGTGAGCATACATTAAATATTTCTAAAGGAGATAAAACTGTTCTTAAGCCAAACATTACTTTTCATATGATTGCAGTAATGCAATTTGGTAGCTGGGGAGTTGAAGCTTCAGAATCTATTAGAGTAACTGAGAACGGATGTGAAAATTTTTGCAATATCTCACGTGATCTACATATAAAAGACTAAATAATATAATCTAAAAGAAATCACCTTTTTCTAGATTAGTTCGCTGATGAATATAACAATTCATTAACAGTCCAAATCCACCCATGATGGCAAGTGTAGAGCTCCCACCATAAGATAAAAATGGCAAGGGAACACCCACAACTGGTATTAACCCCATTACCATTGATATATTAATTAAAACATATAATGAGAAAACAAAAGTTACTCCAATTGACAGATATCTTGAAAAAAGACTTTTTGATGCAATAGCCATTCTGAATGATATTAAAATAATGCTTAAATAGATAATTATCAAAAAGATTGATCCTAAAAATCCAAACTCTTCTCCAAACATTGTAAATATAAAATCATTATGCATCTCAGGTAAAAAATTAAGATGACTTTGAGTTCCATCAAGATAACCTTTTCCAAAAAAACCTCCTGAACCAAGCGCAATCTTGGATTGAAGAATATGGTACCCATTTCCAAGTGGATCTCTTTCGGGATTAAAGAAGGTAAAAACTCTCTCTTTTTGATATCCTCTTAAAAACTGCCATGCAATTGGTATAGATAACAAACCAATTAAACCTCCTGATATGAAATACCTATAACTCAGCCCAGCTGCCCAAAATATAGAAAGGCTACCTAAAGCAATTACTAGTGCGGTTCCTAAATCAGGTTGAATAAAAACAATTATTGTTGGAACTATTACGAAGACTGCAGGAATTAGAAGTTTTGATAGAGAATTTATGTTTGCATCTTGAATGCTATGATAATATTTTGCGAGTGCCAAAATAAGAGTATATTTAACAAATTCAGAGGGTTGTAAGCTTATTCCACCAATTTTAATCCATCTAGTGGCACCAAATGTCTCTGTTCCAATAAATGGTATCAGAGCTAGAACTAAAATATTTAAAAAGAATATAGGATAAGCAAATTTAAAGATTAATTTAATGTCAATCATACATAAAAAAAATATCAATAATAAACCAATAAGAAATCTATAAAGATGATTTTTAGGCCATGAATTAAAATTTCCTTCAGCAACACTGTAAAGAGCTAACAAACCAAAACTAAATAAAATTAAGATTAAAAAAATAATAATGTAATTTATACGCTTTAAACGTTCAGAGTAGGATAAATTTCCAGAGCTAAAAGAAGAGTTAAACATCGATTATGACTGATTGTTTTATGTCCATTTTTTTTCTAAATAAAAATTTAAATATCTTGGATGCTATTGGTGCAGCTGCCTTTGATCCACTACCTCCATGCTCAATAATAACTGAGATAGCATACTTAGGTTTATCACTTGGACCGTATCCAACATAAAGACCATGGTCTCTTTTATTCCATGGTAAATCCTTATTCTTTATGATTCCTTCCTCTCTCTCTCTTTCAGAGATTACTCTCACCTGAGAGGTCCCTGTTTTACCTGCCATTTTATTCTCACCTAAAATTCTTGATCTATATGATGTTCCTCCTGGCTCATTTGTAGCATTGTCCAGGGCTTTCATTATAATTTTAAGATGACTTTGTGCAGCTAAGAGAGTTGGAATTTTTATATCTTTTTTATCATTCTTATAAATTAGGTAAGGTTTTATTTGTTTTCCCCCATTAACAATCTGAGCAAAAGCCAGACTTAGTTGAGATGATGTAGACAAAAAATAACTCTGACCAATAGCTGACACTAGTGTTTCGCCTATTAACCACTTTTTCCCTAGTGTAGCCCGTTTCCACTTCTTATCAGGTACAATTCCAGACTGTTCTTCATAAAACAAGTCAAACACTTCATCACCAAGGCCAAATCTTCTACAGACTTCAGCAATTTTATCAATACCAACTCTTCGAGCAATATGGTAAAAATAAACATCACAAGAGACTTTAATAGCTTTATTCATGTTCACTTCATTATGACCATCCTTCTTCCAACAGTGAAAGGTTTTAATCCCTGATTCTAAGCTTGTATCTTCAACTTCATGCTTTCCATTACATGAAAAAGTTTCATTTGGACTTATGCCACTTTCAAGAGCCGCTAAAGCTACAAGTGGCTTAATGGTTGAACCAGGTGGGTAATATGATGAAATTGATTTATTAATAAGTGGTTTATATTTATTGTTTAGTAAATTTTGCCAATCGCTTGAACTTATTCCATCTGAAAATTTATTTGGGTCAAACGCAGGAGCGGAGGCTAAAGCAATATAATTTCCTGTATTTACATCTATAACTGAGATTGAACCACTAAGTCCTTTTAACAAGTCAAAACAAAAATTTTGAACATCAGAGTCAATTGTCAATTGTACACTTTTACCGACTTTACCTTCAATTCTTTTTAACTCTCTTATTTCTCTCCCAAAAGCATTAATCTCTATACTTTTTGATCCAAGTTGACCTCGTAATTCTTTATCTAAAGATTTTTCGATACCTATTTTTCCTGATTTAGCATTGTTAAGTTTTGAAAATGGATTTTCCTGATATTCTTCTTTAGATATATCTGAAATATACCCCAGCAAGTGAGCATGTGAATCTTTTTCTGGATAAAAACGTTTATATCCTACGGATGGAAAGACACCTTTTAATTGATATAAGTTTGAATTTAATCTTGCGAATTCATCCCAACTTAAATTATCAACTATTTGAACAGGAACAAACTTTTTAGATTTTTTGATTTTCTTAATAGTCTTATCTATATCAATTTTTTTTTCAGGAAGGACTAAATTTAAAGACTCTAATGCCTTATTTATATCAGAAACTTCTTCCAAGATAATTGAAGCGTGATAACTTTCTATATTTTTAGCTATTGGCTTGCCTTGGGCATTATAAATCATTCCTCTAGAGGGCTGTATCAGTCGATGAGTAATTCGATTTTCATCTGAAAGTGATTTATAGTCTTTGTGCTTATAAAGCTGAAGATAAGCCAATCTGGATGACATTAGTGCAAATACCCCGGATACACCAATTGAAAGAATCATAGTTCTTCTCGAAATTTGCCTGTCAGTATTTTCTGATTTAGATATATATTTTTTTTGATCAAACATTTGATGATACGAAAGAAATAAAAAATCTTTTTATAAATAAGAATAAAATAATCGTCAGAATCATATTGATGACTACTTTATAAAAATCAATAACAATACTGTAACTAAAGAATAAAAAAAACCCCTCTAGAATAGATAATAGAAAAACACCAAACACAAAAAAGTAAACATTCATTAAAAAAGAGCCTGTTCCTGAAACTAAATTAGAAATTTGACCTAGAAAGAAAAAAAATAAAAAAAATAAAGAAGAAAATCCAAATTGAAAACCCAAAAGTGTATCTTGGTATAACCCATAAAATGAAATCAATAATATTAATTTCCAATTATATTCATATTCAGCTCTTATAAAAATCATCAACCCTAATATATAAAACATATTTAAATAAGAATTCATTACGATAATTTGCGATGAAATAATAAAAATAAATAAAAAATGGAATATAGAATTTTGTAGATTATTTAAATTAACTAAAGATGTTTGAGTTTTCATTTTATTTAATATTCTAAAATCCTTACATGTGTAAGACTCTCAATATCTTCAAATAGTTTAACCTCAATCTCGTTATCAGTTATAGAACTTACTTGACCAATTAAAATAAATGGAGGGAAAATACCTCCTCTACCCGAAGTACTAATAGTATCTCCAATACTTATCGAGTCTCTATTTTTGGCAAAAACAATTTTTGGATTTTTAAAGCCTTGGCCAATCATGATTGCTTGGTAACTATTATTAGAGACTGAGACTGGTATTCTGCTACTAATATTTGATAATAAAATAGCAATAGAAGTATTCTTTCTTACTTGATCAACAAATCCAACTAATCCTTTTAGGCCCAGTATCGGCATACCAGGCTTTATGCCATTAATTTGACCCGATGTAACAGTAATGGAGTTAAGATAATTATTTGATATTTTGGATATCACTCGAGCAGTTTTAAAATTAAATTCATTGTCATCAAATGTATTTAATAGTCTCTCATATTCTTCAATCTTTAATTTCATTTCAATAATTTCTTGAAAACTAATTGATTCAGAAAGCTGCAATTCTCTCAATTCTTCATTTTCTTGGTAAACTCTACTGATATCAATAATTTTATTATATCCAGCAATCATCAACTTAACAGGTGAAGCAATAATTGACGATAAATCAAATGATAATTCAGATGAAGAAGCTCTTATGCTATTTGATAAATTTGATGTGTCAAATCTGGATAGCACTAGAATTAAAAAGAATACTAAGAGAGAAGTGATAAGAATAAGTTTTCTTGACTTACTGCTTAATGAATAGAAAAAAGTATTTCTATTGTTTCTCACAATTATTTTTCAAATTCTAGTAAGCTGATGAAAGAATTGGTAAAAATGAACCTTCAGATTCTAAGGCTTTTCCACTGCCAATAGCAACGCATGACAATGGTTCGTCAGCAATTGTAACGGGAAGACCTGTAGCATCTCTTAAAGCATCATCCATCTTTTCTAAAAGTGCCCCACCACCAGTCAACACTATTCCCATATCAACTAAATCTGCCGCTAATTCAGGAGGTGTCTCTTCTAGAGCAGCTTTCACTGCATCAATTATTGTTTGAATAGGCTCAGATAAAGCTTCCGCAACTTGAGTCTGTGTCATTTCAATTTCTTTTGGAATACCAGAAGCTAGATCTCGGCCTTTTATATCTAAGGATTTGCCGTCTCCACCCTTTGGAGATATTGCAACTCCAATTTCTTTTTTGATACTTTCAGCAGATGTTTCTCCAATTAGAAGATTATATCTCTTTCTCATGTACTGAATGATTGAAGTGTCAAAAATATCTCCTCCTACTCTAACTGAACGAGAATAAACAATACCACCAAGTGAAATGACTGCAATTTCGCTAGTTCCACCTCCAATATCAACAATCATTGAGCCTCTTGGCTCATTCACAGGTAAGCCCGCACCAATAGCTGCAGCCATTGGTTCTTCAATTAATGAAACTTTTCTTGCTCCCGCGGCCAACGCAGAATCATGTATAGCTCTTCGTTCTACAGGCGTAGAACCCGTTGGGACACAAATAATAATTCTAGGGTTTGCAAAAGTTTTTCTGTTATGAACTTTTCTTATAAAATGCTTGATCATTTCCTCTGTAACTACAAAATCAGCAATAACTCCGTCTTTCATTGGTCTAATAGCTTGAATATGTCCTGGTGTTTTGCCGAGCATGCTCTTGGCCTCTTCTCCAACAGCAATAACACGACTTTTTCCCATTTCATTAAGGACTGCCACAACTGACGGCTCATTTAATACTACCCCTCTTCCCTTTACATAAACAAGTGTATTTGCAGTTCCAAGATCAATGGCCATATCAGATGACCACATACCAATTAGATTATTAAACATTTTATTCCTTCCATTTAATTATGACGTTACCGACATTTGTTTTGGTTCAGTTTTTTCCCTTTTAACAATTAGTTTATTAAGTGCATTTATGTATGCTTTTGCAGAGGCAACTAAGGTATCTGTATGAGAGCCTTGACCCACAACTGATTTACCTTTTTCAGATAATCTAACAGAAACTTCGGCCTGCGCATCTGTACCTTCTGTAACAGCATGCACTTGATAAAGTAAAAGCTTTGCAGAATGAGGAATTAATTCACTTAGTCCATTAAATATTGCATCTACTGGCCCATCGCCAGTAGAAGTTATTTCTTTTGTATTTCCAAAAATTTCTAGTGAAATAGTAGCCTTTTGAGGTCCTTTTGTGCCTGCTATTACCTGGAGGTCGATGAGCGAAATATTATCATTAATTCTTATTGCTTGATCTTCAATAATTGCAGCAATATCCTCATCATATAAATTTTTTTTCTTATCCGCTAAAGATTTGAAGTTCTCAAATGCTTCCTCGATAGCATTATCGCTAACACTATAACCAAGCTCAATTACCTTTTGCTTAAATGCGTGCCTTCCAGAGTGTTTTCCCATAACTAAATTAGATTCAGAAACACCTACACTTTCTGGCGTCATAATCTCATATGTTTTTGCATTTTTTAGCATTCCATCTTGATGAATACCCGCTTCATGAGCAAAAGCATTTTTACCGACAATTGCTTTATTAAATTGCACAGGGAAGCCAGTAACAGTAGACACTAATTTTGATGTCTTACTTAATTGCTCAGTTTTGATATTTGTTTCAAATGGCATTAAGTCATTTCTAGTTCGGATAGCCATAACAACCTCTTCCAAGGCGGCATTACCAGCTCTCTCTCCTAGGCCATTAATTGTGCACTCGATTTGTCTCGCTCCAGCTTTCACCCCAGCAAGAGAATTTGCAACAGCTAGGCCTAAATCATTATGACAATGAGTAGACAATGTTACTTTATCAATATTAGGAACACTATTTATTAGATGCGTTATGATATGTGTAAATTCTTCAGGAACTGAGTAACCTACTGTATCTGGAATATTTATTGTAGAAGCACCATTTTTAATTGCTGCTTCAACAGTTTTACACATGAAATCTAAATTAGTACGAGTACCATCCTCACAAGACCATTCAACATCATCACATAAATTTCTTGCGAATGAAACACTATCAATTACCTTTTGATATACCTGATCTGGGTCAAGCTGTAATTTATGCTTCATGTGCAACTCACTTGTCGAAATAAATGTGTGAATTCTAGGTTGAGAAGCATTCTTAAGAGCATCTGCCGCAGACTGAATATCGTTTTGGGATGCCCTACTCAAAGCGCATACTTGTGATTTTTTTATAATTGAAGAGATTTCTTTTACTGCATTAAAGTCGCCTTTTGATGCTGCGGGAAAACCTGCTTCAATAATATCAACTCCAAGAGTCTCTAAAGCCTGAGCAATTTTAATTTTCTCTTCAATGTTCATTGATGCGCCGGGAGACTGTTCGCCATCTCTCATAGTCGTATCAAAAATTTTTATATTTTTTGTATCTTGTGTCATTTCCAATAATTCCTCTTATTACTTATTAAATGTGTTAAAATTAAGTATCCCCTGCAGCTGAAATTATTTCGCCCAGGGGCTGCTAAGCAGATTTAACAGCAATAAGATTTGAGATAAAGGCGCACTAATGGTGTCTGAATATTTTGCAATTTTGATATTTCTAACAAATTTTTTCATAGTGCGTTCAATAACGTTAGTCATGATATGTTTATATTTATTTTTAATATAAATCAATAGGTTAGTGTTTTAAGTCAATAAATTGGCTTAAAAACTATTAAAGTACTGCTATTGTAAGCTAATTCTTCGTTTTATCTACAAGCTTATTCTTAGATATCCAAGGCATCATAGATCTTAGTTTAAGCCCAACTTCTTCAATTGGGTGATCATTAATTTTTTTTCTCATTGCCTCAAAATTTTTAGCACCACTTTTATATTCATCAATCCATTCACGAGTAAATTCACCTGATTGGATTTTTGCTAAGACACTTTTCATTTTAGTCTTCGTCTCACTATCTACAACTACCGGACCTGATACGTATTCACCATATTCTGCAGTATTTGAAATTGAATAATTCATATTTGCGATACCGCCTTCATAGATTAAATCAACAATAAGTTTTACCTCATGAAGACACTCAAAATATGCCATCTCAGCTGGGTAACCTGCCTCAGTTAATGTTTCAAAGCCATTTCTAATTAATTCTACAACACCCCCACATAAAACAGATTGTTCTCCAAAAAGATCAGTTTCACATTCATCTTTAAATGTTGTTTCAATTGTACCTGCTTTTCCTCCTCCAATTGCAGAGGCATACGAAAGAGCAATAGGCAAAGCACTTCCAGATTTATCTTTATCGATAGCAACCAAACATGGAACTCCTCCACCTCTTTTAAATTCTGATCTAACTGTATGTCCTGGACCCTTAGGCGCAATCATGAATACATCAAGGTCTTCTCTAGGTTCAATTAACTTAAAATGAACATTTAGACCATGAGCAAAAGCTAAAGCTGCGCCTTTTTTAACACGTTGCTCAATATGATTTTGATAAACATCAGCTTGAAGTTCATCGGGAACAAGCATCATTATAACATCGGCCCATTCAGCGGCATCTGATAATCCCATTACAGAAAAACCCTCAGCCTTAGCTTTTTCTGAACTAGATGAACCTTCTCTTAAAGCAATCGCTAGATCCTTAACACCTGAGTCTTTTAAATTCAAAGCGTGGGCGTGTCCTTGACTGCCATAACCAAATATTGCAATCTTTTTTGATTTAATTAACTCTAAGTCAGAGTCTTTTTCATAATATACTTTCATATTTTGTCCTTACATTTTTTCAGTGCCGCGTGCAATTGCAACAACACCAGTTCGAGAAACCTCTGATAGCCCTAAAGGTTTCATTAAATTAATAAACGCATCAATTTTATGAGGAGATCCATTTAATTCAAAAACAAAAGAGTCGTGCGTAGTATCAATAATTTTTGCTCTAAATACTTCAGATAACCTCATAGATTCAACCCTTTTCTCACCAGTTGCAAGTATCTTAACTAATGCCATTTCTCTTTCAATGCCCTTTTTTTCAAAAGTAACATTAGCAGCTCTACTAACTGGAACCAATTTTTCAAGTTGTGAAATTAGCTTATTAACTGTTTCCTCACTTCCAGGTGTAACAATTGTAATTCTTGAGATATGTTTTTCTGCATCCACTTCGGCAACAGTAAGACTGTCTATGTTGTAGCCTCTTCCAGAAATAAGCCCAATGACACGAGCTAATACTCCTGGCTCATTGTCAACAAGAACTGATACAGTATTCTTTTTTACATTATCATCCATTAAACTAGAACTTTTCCTTCATCGGAAATTTCACTTTTCTCAGTTTCATCTCCAAGCAGCATTTCACTATGAGACTTGCCTGAAGGAATCATTGGAAAAACATTTTCGTTTTGATCAACGACACAATCAAATATTACAGGGCCATCATAATCAATCATTTCTTTAATTGATTTATCTAAATCTTTAGGATCTTCAACTCTTATTCCCTTTGCACCATAGGCCTCAGCTAACTTTACGAAATCAGGTAACGAGTCTGTATAACTATGAGAGTACCTCTTATCATGAAGTAGCTCTTGCCATTGACGTACCATTCCCATGTACTGGTTGTTTATGATAAATATCTTTACTGGTAATTTGTGTTGTATTGCTGTGGACATTTCTTGAATGCACATCAATATCGATGCTTCACCAGCTATATCAATCACAAGCTTTTCAGGGTATGCAACTTGAACACCTAAAGCAGCAGGAAACCCAAATCCCATAGTTCCAAGACCACCGGAGGTAATCCACCTATTAGGTTTAGAAAATTTGTAATGCTGCGCAGCCCACATTTGATGTTGTCCAACTTCAGTTGTAACAAAAGTATCTTGATCTTTTGTTAATTCATAAAGTCTTTGAATTGCATACTGTGGTTTGATTGTCTTCTTGCCTTGATCAAATTTTAAAGAATCTTTTTTTCTCCATTCATCAATTGTACTCCACCAATTTTTTATTTCAGCTTTATTTGTTTTGTATACTTTGGTTTTCCATAGCTTAATTGCATCTTCCAACACATGAGCAACATCACCAATTATTGGAACATCTACATTAACTGTTTTATTTATTGATGACGGATCTATATCAATGTGTATCTTTTTAGAGTCAGGTGAAAATTCATCAACCTTTCCAGTTATTCGATCATCAAATCGTGCTCCAATATTGATCATTAAGTCACATTGATTCATTGTCATGTTTGCTTCATATGTTCCATGCATTCCAAGCATTCCAATAAACTGATTATCATCACCTGGAAACGCTCCCAATCCTTGAAGGGTAGATGTAATAGGAAACCCAGTAAGTCGCACGAACTCTCTTAATAATTGAACAGCAGCATTTCCAGAATTTATAACGCCTCCACCGGTATAAAAAACAGGTTTTTCAGCTACTGAGATTAATTGTAAAGCCTCATCAATTGTATCAATGCTTGCCTTAAGCTTTGGTCGATATGACTTATGTTTAACAGTCTCAGGACCAATATAAGTACCTGTTTGAAACTGTATATCTTTTGGAATATCGACTAAGACAGGGCCTGGTCTTCCATTTGATGCAACGTAGAATGCCTCATGAAGTATTCTTGATAAGTCATTAATATCTTTAACTAGCCAATTATGTTTTGTGCATGGCCTTGTGATACCCACTGTGTCACATTCTTGAAAAGCATCCGTTCCAATTAAATGACTTGGAACCTGTCCACTAATACATACTAATGGAATAGAGTCCATTAGTGCATCTGTTAAACCAGTAACAGCATTTGTTACGCCAGGGCCTGATGTGACAAGCAAAACTCCAATCTTACCAGAAGATCTGGCATATCCCTCAGCAGCGTGTGATGCACCTTGTTCATGACGCACTAAGAAATGCCTCATCGGCTTATTATCTTTTGATGTTGCCCTTTTTGCAAGCTCATCATAAATGGGCAAAACTGCTCCACCTGGATAACCAAATATTGTATCCACACCATGATCTTCAAAAGCTTTTAAAACCATCTCAGCACCTGATAATTGAATATTAACCATATTTACCTCTCAATTAAGATGGCTTATTTATGAGTATTTATTAGAAATGTCAAATAATTATTAATATGTGGAAAGTAAATTATATCAATACTTTATAAATATTTCTTAATATTACAATTTTTTGTAATATTATTACCTTTAATCCAAGTTATTTGCCTTTTGATATAATTTCTAGTTTTTTGTTTTGCTAAATTTGATGCATCTAAGAGTGAAATTTCTTTATTCAAATATTTAGATATTTCTCTTACTCCAATTGCTTTCATAATAGATAAATTTGGGTCATAATTCATTTCAAGTATTTTCTTCACTTCATCAATACCTCCACTCTCTAACATTTTATCAAACCTACTTTCACTATTATTATAAATTTCTGATCTATCAAAATCTTGAATAAATATATCAAATTCCAAGTCCTCAATTATTTTTTTATTTTTTTTATTCCATTCTTCAATCATTTTGCCTGTACTCACAAAAACATTATACGCTCTTTGAATTCTTTGAGTATCATTTGGATTTATTTTAAGACCTGTATTTTCATTCAATAAGATCTCATAAATATACTTTAGTCCTTTTTCCTGCACTTTTTTTTTAGTCTCTTCTTTTACACTAATAGGTATATTTGGAATCATTGATATTCCATCAATAAGGCTTTTCAAATACATTCCTGTCCCACCTACTATTATCGGAAGCTTATTATTTTCAAAACATGCTTTGATTTCTTTTTTTATTGATTCTAGCCACATAGAAACTGTACAGTTTTGATTACCTTGAAGAAATCCATATAACTTATGATCAAAGTTTTTTTCATCCTCAATTGAAGGACGTGAAGTAATTAATCTTAATTCCTTGTATACTTGAATACTGTCAGCATTAATTATTGTAGAATTATATTTTTTAGCAATCTGAATTGCTTTTGAGGATTTTCCGCTTGCTGTAGGACCAAAGATTACAAGCGCTTTTTTTTTGTTCATTTAAAAGATTTTTTAATCTAAAGAAAGCTTGGCCCCAATATACTTTCTTGTATTAGGTCCACCGTAAAAAACTATCAATACATTTTCTTTACCATCAGCAACTACATCTTTAATTATCGATAAAACATCAGATCCACTTTTTACAGGTCTATTTTGAATTTCAATAATTATATCATCAGGTGAAATATTTTGCCTTAATAGAAAAGAGTCTTGGCTTAATTCAGTTATTATCACTCCTTCAAGTGCAGGGGCTAATTTTAAACTTGACTTATCATCATTTGATAATTTTCTTACCTTAATACCTAATTCTTTAATGAATACGCTATTATCATTACTTTCTATTGCCGCTAACTCATCCAAACTAGGTTGTTTACCTAAATTGACATTGAGCATCACTTCTCTTTCATTTCGCCAAACCAGAACTTTGGCTGGGCGACCAATTTCAGCGCCAGCTACAAGTCTTGGAAGTGTTTTTACTGACTCAACTTCTTGACCATTAAACTCAATAATAATATCTCCCTCCTGAATACCATCTTTCAGGGCTGGACTATCTGGAGTTAATCCCTGCACTAATGCTCCGTATGTTTTCTCTAATCCAACACTTTGAGCAATTTCATCAGAGACTTCCTGTATTCTCACCCCTAGCCAAGCACGCTCAATTTCACCATTAGTTTGCAATTGATCAATTATATTTTTTGCAAGGTTTGATGGAATTGCAAAACCAATGCCTATTGACCCACCACTTGGAGATATAATTGCTGTATTAACGCCTATTACATTGCCATCTAAATCAAACAATGGCCCCCCAGAATTTCCTCGATTTATAGATGCATCAGTTTGAATAAAGTTGTCATATCTTCCACCAAGCATTCTTCCTCTTGCTGACACAATTCCAGCTGTAACAGTACCGCCTAGTCCATAAGGATTTCCTATTGCCATAACCCAATTACCAACCTTGGCGCTATCAGAGTCTCCAAAGCTAAGGGCTGGCAATCTTTTTTCTGGCTCAACTTTAAGTAAAGCCAAATCTGTTTCTTTATCAGTAGCAATCAGAACCGCTTCAAGCTTTAAACCGTCTGTGAATGTTGCAGTGATGTCAGTTGCATTTTCAACTACATGATTGTTTGTAACTATATATCCATCTTCTGATATAACAAAACCTGATCCTAGAGATTGGACTGTTCTTTCTGAAGGCTGTTGCTGTCTTGGAACATTAAATGGAAAATTAAAAAAATCTTCTAAGGATGGTTGTGAATTTTGATTTGTTTTTACAGTTCCTGTGGTTGAAATATTAACTACTGAGGGTGATAATCTTTCAGCAAGATCAGAAAATGAATTTGGCCCTGTAAAACTATAAGATGCTTGTGCTGTTGAAATAAGTACAATTATATAAATAGAAAAATTCCGTAAAAAATTCATGAGATCTATTCCTTAACCAACCAAATTATTATTAAACCAATTACTGCAGAAATAATTCCTGTCCATTTAAGAGTTTCATTTGAGGAATTTAACATATTACCAATCATCGACTTCATTGTATTTGGAAACATGGCATAAAGAAGTCCCTCAATAATTAAAAACAGCCCAAAAGCAGTTATCAATGTACTAATCATGATTTTTAGTTTTGGGAATTCTCCATAATCGAAGAAGCATCTGGATTAGCAAAATATTTAAAAAATTCACTGTCAGGAGATAAAATCATCGTTGTATCAGAATTTTGAAGACCTTCAGCATAGGCCTGCATAGCTCTATAGAAAGCAAAGAACTCCGGATCAGTATCGAATGCCTCTGCAAATACTCTATTAGCCTCACCATCACCTTCACCTCTAATTATATTCGCTTTCTTTTCTGCTTGAGATTTTATGATAGTCACATCTTTGTCAGCCGTTGATCTAATTCTTTGAGCAATTTCTGCACCCTGAGCACGAAACTCTTTAGCTTCTCGTTCTCTCTCAGTTTGCATTCTTCTAAAGATTGCTTCACTATTTGCCTCAGGTAGATCAGCTCTTTTAATTCTCACATCAACGATCGAAATACCAAAGTCATTAACTTCAGTCTCAACCAACGCTGTTATTTCCTTCATTAAATTAGCCCTGTCTTCAGATAAAACTGCTGCCAAAGGTCTTTCACCAAGAACACTTCTAATCCTAGAATTTACAATTGCTGAGATTCTTGAACGAGCGACATTTTCATTTCCAAGAGTTTTATAAAAGTCTAAAACATCAATAATTTTGAATTTAACATATGCATCTACAATTAGTCTTTTTTGATCTGATGCAATTACCTCAGCTGGAGGAGCATCAATATCCAGTATTCGATTATCAATAAAAACAACATTCTGAACAAATGGTACCTTAAAGTTAAGTCCAGGTTCCATTATAACTCTCTTTGGATCACCAAATTGAAGAACGATAGCATTTTTAATTTCAAAGACTGTAAAAATACTTAAATACCCTACGAAGGCAATGAGGCCAATTATGATCAATGATATTCTTGATGCTTTCATAATACTATTGCTGACCTTTCTTTTTTAATTCAGGCAAAGGTAAATATGGAACTACAGAGTCGCCAGCTTTATCTATTATAACTTTATCCATGTCTGAGAAAACTTCTTCCATCGTTTCATAGAAAATTCTTTGTTTTGTAACGAATGGGGCTTTTGCAAATTCTGATTGAATAGCTAAAAACCTTGAGGCTTTACCTTCACTATCAGCAATCACCTTTTGTTTATAACCTTCAGCTTGTTGTAAAATTTGCTCTGCTTCACCTCTAGCTCTTGGAATTATATCATTTGCGTAAGCTTCAGCTTCATTTCTTTGTCTCTCTAAATCTGCTCGTGCAGCTTGTACATCTCTAAATGCATCGATAACTTGTGATGGGGGATCGGCTTTTTGAGTTTGAACTTGGGTGATTGTAATACCTGCTTGATAGTCATCAAGTATTTGTTGAATTAAAATACTAGTTTTCCTTTCGATATCAGTTCTACCCTCAGTTAAAATTGATTGAATAGCTCCTTGACCAATCACTTCTCTCATTGCAGTTTCAGCTGCACTTTTAATTGTTTGCTCAGGATCCTGAATATTGAATAAGAAGTCACCAGCATCTTTAATAAACCAAAATACAGAATAATCGATATCCACAATATTTTCGTCTCCCGTTAACATTAGGCTTTCTTCAACGACATCTCTAATAGCGGTAACACGACTATCAGGGCTTTGACGATATCCAATATCAACTCTATTAATTTTAGTTACCTTTGGAGTAAACACGCGCTCGATAGGATAAGGTAAATGATAGTTTAGTCCCGGTTGGGTAGTTTTTGTAAACTTACCAAATTGTAATACAACTCCTTGCTCATCAGGAAGAACACGATAAAAACCACTTCCTAACCATATAAGAAGCAAAATGATTAAAATAAATAGAGGGCCAAATTTTCCAAAGAAAGAACCTGGCAAGAAACGTTTCATTTTATTTTGGGCGTCACGAATAACTTGATCAATATTTGGACCTGAGCCACCACCGTTATTACCAGGAGATCCCCAAGGATTATTGTTGTTGTTATCTGACCAAGACATCTAATATGAAACTCTTTTTTTAAATATATATTTCAAACTACTATAAAAACAACTAACTTTGTGTTTATACTATATGTTATATTGTTATTAATAAGACAATTACAACCACCAAAATATGGCAGAAACACTAGAAAATAAGGTATTACATGCACTAGGTCAAGTAATAGACCATGATTCTGACCAAAACATCGTTTCTCTAGGATTAGTTAAAGATATTACAACTGAAGAAGGTAAGGTTAGTTGTGTTTTAGAGTTCAATGAAATTGATCAAAAGAAAAATGAAAAAATATTTGAGGATTCAAAAAAAGCTATAAATGAAATCCCAGGTGTAACTAAAATAAACATAGTTACCACATATCATAAAAAGAATAATGAAGACAGTGATGACGCTACATCAATCAGTAGTGAACTAGAGCAGCCTCAACCTGAGAATATGGGTACATCAAAAATAAAATATATTATTGCAGTATCTTCTGCAAAAGGAGGTGTTGGAAAATCAACTGTATCTGTAAATCTTGCTTCAGCATTCAAACATATTGGATTGAAAGTTTGTTTACTTGATGCGGATATTTATGGTCCATCAGTTCCAAAAATGATCGGATCAAAAGATAAACCAGAATCTGATGGTAAAAAAATTGAAACAATAAAAAAATATGGCTTATCGACAATGTCAATGGGGTACATGGTCAATGATGAAAATCCAATTATTTGGAGAGGCTTGATGGTTATGAAGGCTATTAATGAAATGATTGAAAAAGTAAATTGGGGCGAAGCAGATATTATGATCATCGATATGCCTCCAGGAACAGGTGATGTTCAGTTAACCTTAACACAAAAAATAAATATTACAGGCAGTGTCTTAGTTTCAACTCCCCAAGACATGGCCCTTATAGATGTTGTCAGAGGATTAAAAATGTTTGAAAAAGTAAAAGTACCTATTTATGGAATTATTGAAAATATGAGCTATTTCGTTGCTCCAGATACTGGAAAAGAATATCAACTGTATGGTGAAAGTAAAACAGAGGCAATTGCAGAAAAATATGATTATGAGATTCTTGCTAAACTGCCTCATGATCCCCTATTGATGGAACAATGTGAAAAAGGTCATCCTCTCACTGATTTATTTCCTGAACATAAAGTAAGTCAGATGTTCATTGAAATGGCTGAAGATATATTAAAGAAAGTTAAACTAAATAAATTATCTGAAACTACTTAAGATCAAATTTTTTCTGAAGTTCTGACCATTCGCGTTTTGTAATACCCTCATCTTCAAATGAAGCATGCTCACCTTTTAATAATTTCTTTAAGAGGTTTATTTCTTTAGCTGAAACTTCAGTACCCCCGATACGGTAGTCCTCAAAAGCATCTGCAGCAATCGGTACCCATTTTTTAACAATATCCATCATAATGTCTGCATAAACTCTAATTTCATATTGAGCATGCGCATCTGCTCTTAAGGCTAAAAAATGAAGTAGATTATTTAAATCAATTTTCCAATACCATTGTGTATAGGTATTTAATGTCAAATTCATTCGAGCAAGTTCCCTAGCAACACCAGGCTTGTTATCATCAATAGATTCACCATTAGGATTTTCATTTAATAGAGTTTCATAGTTTGCATATGTTTGTTCAGCATCTTTTTTAAGTATTGATATTACTTCAGCTGCCTCATCACTTGATAAAACCTCACCTCTTCCTTGATTATTAATTGTTGATTGAGCTGCAACATTTTCCATAGATGGAATATAGAATTCTTTATCTAAAATTGAATATCGAGCTGAATATTCATTTACATTCGCCGTTCTGTGTCTAATCCATTGACGAGCAATAAAGATGGGAAGCTTGATATGAAATTTTATTTCACACATCTCAAAAGGGGTTGAGTGCCTGTGCCTCATCAAATATTTTATTAAGCCTTTATCATTTGATATTTGCTTCGTTCCCTTTCCGTATGACACTCTTGCAGATTGAACTATTGCAGAATCATCACCCATGTAATCAATCACTCTTACGAAACCATGGTCAAGAACTTCGAATGGCTGATATAGAATATTTTCTAATTCGGGGACAGTTGACCTTAAAGTTTCAGATTTTGAACTTCTCAGCTCTTCTATTTCAGAAAGTTGATCTTTATTTACAGCCATTTATGAATCATGAGTTAAAACAACACTATATAATTAATATATTCTTTAAAAAGATAGATTTACCAACTATATTGAATTTGCTGGGGATATCCTCAGCTATTGGGATAAACGACTTGTGTAATACCCATTACGGACCCGGGGGCGGTACCCGGCACCTCCACCATTTATGGGGGTGATATAGGATCGACGGATGTTTAAAGACTGGTTTTTCTCACGGCATTGTACCGCCGTTATCGGGCTAATTTATAAATGCTAACAATAAAGTAGCACTCGCTGCTTAAGTTTACTTAAGCTAGCGCGGTTCGGGAGGCACCGGGCAACAGAAGTCTCCCACTAAAGGAAAAAATGAATACAGAGTTCCAGCATCAATATATACAGTCTATGGAAATTGTATTTATAGTAGGCTTTATTCTAACCTTATCTTTTTCATACTACCTTAAGCAAAAACAGAATGAACGCTTCATAGCATCACTTCCATTACTGTCACTATTTGCACATCAAGTAGAAGAGTATGTTTTGTCGCCGATAATCTTAGGTGATCACTATCATTTTATAAATTGGGCTTATAGAATTGGCATGGACATATCACCAACTGAAGTTGTTGCTATTAATGCTCCGGGATGGATCATTGTAGGTTCATTATTGCTTTTTAAAAGTAAAACAAATGTTTTTTCAAAATTATTTCTACTTATAAATTCATTATTGATGGCAAATTCAGCATTCCATTTAGGAGTATCTACATCTCAAGGTGATTTCAGTCCAGGTATGATTACTTCACTATTTATGTATTTGCCATTATTTCTCTATGCTGTTGTCTTGAATATTGAAATGAACACTAAATTTAGAACTATATTTATTCTATCTGTTTTAGGGTTCGTGTTTCACTTTATTTTATTGATGCGAATTACAGTTTTTTAAAATTTAAAACATTCCTTCCATGTTTAGCAAGAAGGTAATATAATACCTTATTGATGAGCAAAAAAAACCGGATAGAACAAGATAGCATTGGCAAAATAGCGGTTTCTAATGAAGATTTTTGGGGTGCGCAGACACAAAGGTCACTTAAAAATTTCAAGATCGGCAACCATATTATGCCAATTGAAATTATAAGAGCATTAGCAATTATTAAACTATCGTGCGCCAAGGTTAATTCTAAACAAAAAATATTAAGTAATAAGTTATCAGCTGCGATTGTAGGCGCATCTAAATTAGTTTTGTCTGGTAAATACGACAGGCACTTCCCATTATCAGTATGGCAAACAGGATCTGGCACTCAAACAAATATGAATGTGAATGAAGTAATTGCAAACCTTGCTAATAAAAAACTTACTGGAAAATTAGGAACAAATAGTCCGGTTCATCCAAATGATCATGTCAATAAAAGCCAATCAACTAATGACTCATTTCCATCTGCAATCAATATTGCAACAGCATTGCTTGTCAAAAATAATTTGATCCCTTCAATGAAAAGAATTCAAACTACGTTGAAAGGTCAATCAAAAACATGGGATAAGATAATTAAAGTTGGACGTACACACTTACAAGATGCAACCCCACTTTCTCTTGGACAAGAGTTTTCTGGATATGAAGCAATGATAAGCTCTAATATCAAACGAGTTGAACAGTCATTTGGTAGTTTATTAAATCTTGCACAAGGAGGTACGGCTGTTGGATCTGGTCTGAATACAAAAAAAAATTTTGATAAACTGGTTGTCAATGAAATTAGTAAAATTGCTAAGATAAAGTTTAAACCAGCAATTAATAAATTTCAGGCTTTAGCTGCACATGATGCGATTGTTGAGATGTCTGGATCGTTAAACGTTTTAACGACAGACTTATTTAAAATTGCAAATGACATAAGGTTACTAGGCTCAGGTCCAAGATCAGGGCTAGGAGAATTAAATCTTCCAGAAAATGAGCCAGGATCTTCAATAATGCCTGGTAAAGTTAACCCAACTCAGTGTGAAGCATTGACCATGGTCTGTGTTCAAGCAATGGGAATGCATAACACAATCAGTTTAGCTGGCTCACAAGGTCACTTTGAACTTAATGCTTATAAGCCTGTAATAGGACATAATATTATTGAATTAATACATCTTCTATCAAGTGGAATGGACAATTTTAATGATAAGTGTCTAAAAGGTATTAAACCAAACTTAAAAAATATTAAATCTGGTCTAGATAATTCTTTAATGCTTGTAACTGCACTCGCTCCCGAAATTGGTTATTCAAAAGCGGCAGATTTAGCAAAACTTGCACATAAGAAGAATATTTCACTTATCGAAGCAAATAAGATTTTAAAATATATGGACAGCAAAAGAATTAAATTAGTGCTTGATCCAAAAAAAATGATCTCACCCTCATAATTGTTATGTCCTCTCCCAATAAACATACCGTTGTAATTAACGGCCATAATACAAGTGTATTTGTAGAAGACGACTTTTGGATTGAGTTAAAAAAAATTAGTAGTGAGAGAAAGGTATCATTAAGTGAACTTATTTCATTAATTGATCAAAATAAAAAAAAATCTAATCTTTCAAGTGCAATTAGACTTTATATATTGAATCACTTAAGAAAAATTTAGAAATGTCTAATCAAGAATATTTATCAACCTTAAACAAATCTCAGCTCAAAGCAGTACAAAGCATTGAAGGTCCTAACTTAGTAATTGCAGGGGCTGGAACTGGTAAAACTAGAGTATTAACAACAAGAGTTGCTCACATAATTGATACTCAAAATGCTTTTCCTTCTCAAATCTTATGTGTGACATTTACAAATAAAGCGGCCAGAGAAATGTCTGATCGAATTCAAAAATTAGTTGATAATAAACTCGAGAGAATGCCATGGATGGGAACTTTTCATTCTATTGGAGCAAAGATAATAAGGAACCACTCGGAACTTTTAGGTTTAAAAACAAGTTTTACCATACTCGATAAAGACGATCAGCTTTCTTTAATTAAGCAAATTATAAAAGCTGAAAATTTAGATCAAGCAATTTATGTTCCTAAATTTATCCAAAACAAAATTGATCAATGGAAGAACAAAGCTCTAAATCCTCAAGATATAAAAACAGATTCTCTGGACAGCATGACAGATGATAAATCACATCAAATTTATCAAATATATCAGAAAAGATTGTTTGAAATAAATTGTCTTGATTTTGGAGATTTGCTTTTGCAATGTATCAATTTATTTTCAAATGTTGACATCATAAAACGCTATAGCTCTAATTTTAAATACATCCTTGTAGATGAATATCAAGATACAAATGCAGCCCAATATATCTGGTTAAAAAAACTTGCCTCCACACATAATAATATTTGCTGCGTAGGCGACGATGATCAATCAATCTATAGCTGGAGAGGTGCTGAAGTAGACAATATGATAAGGTTTGAAAAAGATTTTGATAATGCCTCAACAATTCGCCTTGAACAAAATTATCGATCAACAAATAATATTCTAAAATCAGCATCATCACTTATTAGCTACAATTCAGTTCGACTTGGAAAAGAGTTACACTCTGATCAAGGTAATGGTGATCCAATTTTCATTCATCAAACAAATTCTAGTAAAGATGAAGCAACTATGGTTGCACAAGAGGTCATGAAATATAAAGACCTAAATCCTGATTTGAATAATATAGCTGTTTTAGTTAGAGCAGTATTTCAATCAAGAGAGATTGAAGAGGCAATGATACGATATTCAATTCCTTATAGAATTATTGGAGGAATTCGTTTCTATGAACGATCTGAAATAAAAGATGCTGTTTCATACCTTAGATTAGTTTTTGAGGAACATGATGATATTGCATTTGAAAGAGCAATTATGAATCCAAAAAGAGGAGTTGGTGAAAAATCATTCAATCATTTAATTTCAGTTGCAAAGAACCAAAATATACCTCTATTGCATGCTGCTCGGTTAGTAATTGGAACTGATGAAGTTTCAAAAAAGGTATCTCATAATCTTGAAATGTTTAATAATCTCATATTACAAGCTCAAAATATGATCGAAAATAGTCATTACTACGACATCCTAAAATTTCTACTCGATGAATCAGGTTATATGAATATGTTAAAAAATGACAAAAACGTATCTGCTCAAAGTAAGATAGAAAATTTAAAAGAACTTCTTGTTGCTATGCAAGACTATGCATCTATTGAAGAATTTCTTGAACATATTTCTCTAGTAACTTCAATTGATGAAAATAATGAAGACAATAAAGTAAGCTTAATGACGTTGCACGCAGCTAAGGGGCTTGAATATAACTATGTATTTTTACCTGGATGGGAAGAGGGTCTATTTCCTCATCAAAAAACTATTGATGAAACTGGCAATAAAGGAATAGAAGAAGAAAGACGGCTAGCTTACGTAGGTATTACTAGAGCAAGAAAAATAGTAAATATTTCGACATCATTATCGAGAAGATTTCAAAATAATTGGATGCCATCACTTCAGTCACGTTTTATAGAAGAACTTGATGAAAACTTAGTTAAACATATAAATCATGTATCTGACCATATGCAAAATTTTGGAATGGCTTCAATCGATGAATTTAATCAAGAATACAGTGCTGAACCAAAAAGATTAAGCAAAAGAATATCACCTGGTATTGAATATAAAACTATAATGGATATCGAAGAAGAGGAAAATAGTAGAGATATAAATGATGAGACTTATTTACAGATTGGGCAAACAGTAAAGCATAGTAAATTTGGAATTGGTACAATTAAAGATATTGATGGACCCAAAGCAATCGTGAAATTTGATAACCACGGAACAAAAAAATTAATATCATCATTTTTAAGGCCATTATGAAGATAAGTGATAAATTAAAAAAAATACGATCATTAATGAAAAATCTTTCTATTGATTGTTATTTAATTCCACATAGTGACGAATTTTCTAATGAATTCTTACCTCCTTATAGTCGGCGATTAGAATGGATTAGTGATTTTACGGGATCTGCTGGTGATGTAATAATTACTGATAAAAAAGCTTATCTGTTTGTTGATGGCCGATATACTATTCAAGCATCTCAAGAAGTAGACAGCTATCATTATCAAATATTTAATTATAAAGATAAATCTGTTTTAGATCTTTTATCTAAGATCATGAAAAAACAAAATGTCATAGGATTTGATGGCAATATTGAAAAATTTAAAAAGATTGAAATTTTACAAAAAAAACTTGGTAAAGATATTAAGATAAAGCCAGTTGATTCAAATCTAATTGATTTAATATGGAAAAATAGACCTAAAAAATTGATATCTAGTCCATTTAAACTGCCCTTTAATTTTCATGGCGAAGATAAACTAGTAAAAATTAAAAAAATAATTAGACATATTAAAACAAATAAAAGAGACGCTTATATTTCAACATCATGTGACTCTATTTGCTGGCTATTTAATATAAGAGCACAGGATTTAGAATACTCGCCACTGATAATGGCGAAATCAATTATTCACGGAGATGGAAATTGTTTTATTTTCTCAGACCAAAAGACTCTTAAGAATGAGACATTAAATCATAAAATCAAGATAATTTATAAACCACTCCATCATTTTGATTTGCATTTTAATGAATATAAAGACTCAATTAGATCTTATTTATGTGCACCAAAAGACTCATCTTTTAATGCGGTTATGTCGATAAAAGAAATAGGAGCTACAGTCATATTCAAAGATAATATAATTGACATACTTAAGGCTAAAAAGAATATAACTGAAGAAAATGGAATGAGAAATGCACATATACGTGATGGTGTTGCGCTTACTAAGTTTATATACTGGATTAAAAATACAAAAAACAATTCTCAAAGTGAAATAAGTGCTTCAAATTATCTAGATAATTTAAGAAGCAAGAATAAGAATTTTTTTTCTTTAAGTTTCCCTACTATTGCTGGATCAGGACCAAATGGAGCAATTGTGCATTACAGAGCATCTAAAAAAACTAATCGTAAATTAAAAAAAGATGATCTTTTTTTAGTTGATTCAGGCGCTCAATATTTTGATGGAACGACAGATGTAACTCGTACCATCGCGTTTAGCAAGGTTACCAATGAACAGAAAAAAATGTATACACTGGTACTTAAAGGTCACATAGCTGTAGCACTAAGTACATTCAATGAAAAAGAAAGTGGTAAAACACTTGATAGACATGCCAGAAAGTTCCTTAAAAAAGAAAAGTTGAATTTTGATCATGGAACTGGCCATGGTGTTGGTTGTTTTCTAAATGTCCATGAAAGTCCTCCTTCTATTTCACCATTATCAAAACATAAGTTTAAAAAGGGTATGATTGTTTCAAATGAGCCTGGATTTTATAAGAAAAATAAATATGGAATTCGTATCGAAAATCTCGTTCTTTCAAGAAAAAAACAAAGTCGACTTTATTTTGAAACTCTTACTGTTGCACCTCTTGAGCCAAAATTAATTGACTTTAAATTACTCACATCTGTTGAGATGAAATGGCTTAAAAATTATCACAGTAAAGTTTATAAATCAGTTGCAGGCTTTTTGAACAATAAAGAAAAAATGTGGCTCCAAAATGAGATTAACTCTCTAACAGTTTAATCCACTGATCTTCAGAAATTACTTTTATCCCTAATTCTTTAGCCTTTTTCAATTTTGAACCAGACTTCTCTCCACTAATTAAAATATCAGTACTCGCACTTATAGATGATACTACCTTTGCCCCTAATCTTTCTGCCCTATTTTTTGCTTCTGCTCTAGACATTCTTTCTAAACTACCAGTAAATAGTATTTTTTTACCAGTTATTTTAGATTCTTGTATAACTGTTTTGTCTACGTAAATCTCACATAAGCTTAGAAGTCTAATTATTTCTTCACGATTATTTTTATAATTTAGATATTCAAAAAAAGAATTGATTGCTTTAGGACCGAGTCCATCAATTTCAATCATTGTGTCTCTAACTTCACTTGTGTTTGCTTTCAAATTTTGTAAAAAGCTTTTAAAGCTATCAACACTCTTAAATGCTTCACTTATTGCAAGCGCATTTTTTTCACCTACAAATCGAATGCCAAGAGAATAAATAAGCTTTGATAATGAGAATTTTTTTTTACTTTCAATTGCTCTCACTAAATTATTAAAAGATAATTCACCCCATCCCTCAAGTTGACATATTTCAGGTTTTTTATTCCTTAAGCTATATACATCAGAGTAGTTTTGAATGTACTTATTGCTAAAAAAAAGATTTATTTGTTTTTCACCAAGTCCCTCGATATCTAAAGCACTTCTAGAGACAAAGTGTTTCAGTCTACCTAGAATCTGCGCTTCACAAATATAAGTACCTGAACAACGAATAACTACTTCTTCAGGATCTATGATAATTTTAGAATTACAAATAGGACACACATTAGGTTTCTTGTACTTGATTCCTCTTTTATTTTTTTTGTCGTCGATAACTTCAATTACATGCGGGATGACATCTCCAGCCCGCTCAACAATAACCCTGTCGCCTTCACGAATATCTTTTTTTTCTATCTCGTCAAAGTTATGTAATGTTGCATTTGAAACAATTACACCTCCAATATTTACTGGCATAAGTCTTGCAACAGGAGTTACTGAGCCTGTTCTTCCTATTTGAATATCAATTTTCTTAACTGTTGTTTGAGCAGTTTCAGACTCAAATTTATGGGCTATTGCCCAACGTGGAGCTTTTCCAACGAAACCTAAACGATCCTGTAAGGATAAATTATTAACTTTATAAACAAGTCCATCAATATCATAGGGAATATCTGCTCTCTTACTTACAATATCTGAATAAATATCTATCAAACCATCTATTGAATTTGATTTATTCATGAGAGGGCTTATTGGAATTTTCCACTTTTTTAATTGCAGCATCTGGTCATAATAAGTCTCATGTTTCCTACCCCTAATCTGGCCAAATCCATGAGATATAAATTTTAATGGTCGTTTTGCCGTTACCTTAGGATCAATCTGTCGTAGACTTCCTGCTGCAGCATTTCTGGGGTTTGCAAATTGATTATTTGATGACTTGTTTAAAACAACAAAATCATCCTTAGTCATAAAAATTTCACCTCTTATTTCCATCAAAGAAGGGGTATTTTTGAAATCAATCTTTTCAGGTATATCATTAATTGTTCTAATATTTGATGTGATTACTTCTCCAACTTTACCGTTGCCTCTTGTTGCAGCTGATACTAATTTACCGTTCTCATAAATAAGATTTACTGATAATCCATCAATTTTAGGTTCAATACAATATTCAATATTATTACCCGATGAACCTAAAAAGTTTCTTAATCTCTTTTCAAAATTTTTTAAGTCATCAGCTGTCATGGCATTATCAAGTGACAGCATTGGGGATGGATGACTAAATTTTGTAAAATCTTCTGATACTTTTCCTCCAATTTCATTTAAAGGATTCTCAGCTAATTCAATTGATGGGTTTTCTTTTAAAATTTTTTTTAATTTTAAAACTAATTTGTCGTATTCTGCGTCGGTAATAGATGGTTTATCTTTATTGTAATAAAGATCATTATGAATTTTGATTTCATCGATTAACTTTATGATACTTAATTTGATATCTCTTTTATTCACTTACTTCTATAACTAAGAATTGCTATTAACAATTTCATATGATTTTTTGTACCATTCACTATCTGGAAAATTATACCCTAGAGTTGATGCATATTTCTCTGACTCGCTGATTAAGCCAAGAGAGTAGTATATCTCGACAAGTCTATGAAGTGCTTCAGCGGTATAGATTGAAGTTTTATATTTATCTAGAACAGTATTGTAACGATTGATTGCAGAAATCCAGTTTTTATTAAATTGATAATATCTTGCCACTTCCATTTCCTTTGCTGCAAGACGATCATTCAAAATATCAATCTTACCTTTTGCGTCATTAGCAAACGAGGTATCTGGATATTTATTTATTACATTCTGAAATGAATTAAGGGCAATTTCAGTCATACTTTGATCCCTCTCTACATCTTCAATTTGATAAAAGTAATTTAGAGATTTTAAATAGTAAGCATAACCTATGTCCTTGCTTGCAGGATGTAAGGATATAAATCGATCGAGACTATTTAAACTCTCATCATAAAATTGTGACTTATAATAACAATATGCGCTCATTAATTGAGATTTTGCAGCCCACTTTGAATATGGATACTGTCTTTCAATATCCTCAAAAATGATTGCCGCATCAATAAAGTCTTTTTTTGATACTAAACTTATAGCTTGATCATACAATATTTTAAGCTCTTCCCCCTCAGTGGTTGGGACTTCAAGCTTAGTCGAAGAACAACTTATTATAAAAAGTGATAAAAATGATAACGTTACTAATAATTTATATTTATGGAGCATATCATTACTTGATAATTGACCACATATTAAATTAATAATTTTAAGATTAAAGACTATTCTACGGTAAATTAGATATAATTGATTACTTCTTTACTGTCATAAATCAGATTTTGTGACTCTGAACTTATAGAGTCTTGGATTATTGATAGAGAGCTATCATTCATTAAGAATTTTAGCATTTCTTGAGTTCTTCTGTGGCCAGCACAATATGCCTCGATTGAACCAACGATACTCATTCCTGAAAGATAAATATCGCCAATTATATCTAGTACTTTGTGCCTAACAAACTCATTTTCAAATCTAAGATCTTCATCATTTAAAATTCCATCTTTGCTCAAAACAATTGCATTATCAACTGAGCCACCCTTAATTAATCCTTGAGCTCTCAGAAATTCAACTTCATCTTCAAAACCAAAAGTTCTAGATGGTGAAATCATCTCTTTGTACTTCACTTCATTTAATTCATCTAAAACAAAGTTTTGCTTCTTAATAAGAGAATGGTCGTAAACAATAGTATAATCAATACTCAATTGTTCATTCGGTGAAACTTTTATAAAAGAATTTTCATCTCCAACCATAAATGGTTTTAAGATTTTTATTGATTTTTTTGAAGCATGTAATTCTTTTACTCCAACACTTTCAATTGTCTCAACAATTTGTTTTGAACTTCCATCTAAGATGGGAAGCTCATCAGTATTCAAATCAATAAGAGCATTATCAATATTCAATCCATGAAAAGCTGACAATAAATGTTCTGTCATACTCACCTTATGCCCATACATATTTTCAAGTGATGAGCAAAGCTGAGAATTTGTTATATTATTTATACTGCACTCAATTACTTTTTGATGATTTGGAACACCAAGATCAATTCTTTTAAAATTTATTCCAGTGTTAGCTGGTGCGGGATGAACAGTCATTGTTGAAGTCTCTCCAGAATGAAGAGTTATACCAGACAGCGTGAATGATCTTTTTAGGGTAGTTTGAAGAGACATGAGCTACTTATATAAGCAATTTACTTATTTAACAGACAATGATTGTTACTGTATTTTACAATTAAATTGATGCAAAAAAATTGTAAATGTATGAAAAAAAAGACTTTTTTTGACTATTTTGATCATGGTTTTCATCAACTTGTAAATCATGATCTGCAGCATATGTGAGTAGGCCAAAAGATGATGATAGAGATGGGTTTGATATGATTGTTTTTAATCCATTAAATTTTTGAGCTACTCCTAGTCTGACTTTTTTTGATTCAAGTTGATTTTTAATTTTATTTATCAGTTTTGCTGACTTGGATCCTTTGCCAGTAATGATTATATTTTTATCCACTAGATAAAAATATTTTGAGTCATTTGTAACTTTTTGTATCAACTCTACTAGTTCTTCACATCTTGAATTAAATACCTTTAAACTATCAATCTCAAATTGATCATTTAAATTTTCTTCATTAATCGTATTTAATTTTTTTCTAAGAGTATCTGCTTCAGTTAATTCAATATTCATTACCTGACTTATATCTTTTGATATATGCAAGGTACCAATTGGTATTTTTTGGAAAGCGATGAGATTATTATCAAAAATATAACTAATAAATGTGTAGTTTTTACCAATATCAATTACTGCTGATCCATGTGAAGACTCTTCTTCTGATAATGTTGAAATAGAAGAAGTATAGGCGCTTGCAATAAATTGACGTACCGATACTTGTAAATTCTCAAAAATGCTCCTTAATTTATTTAACCTGTCACTATCACTCATGATTATGTGCCATCTTGTCCTCAGGTTATTAACCCTCATTCCAATTGGATCAGAAACAGATTTTAAATTATTAATCCTGTGACTAATTGGAAATGAATGTAGAGGCTCTTTTGCATCACTATATAAAGACTTAAACTCTCTTTGTTTAAAGAATGAATTTATCATTTTATTTGTAACAACTTCATTGCCTATCTCAATCTCCTGATCAATGTAAATAGAATCATTATGATCATAAATGCTGATATAGGCTTCTTTAACTGACACATTTGATTCAATTTCTGCCTTGTCAATTGATTGTCGAATATATTTCTCCAATTCTTCCTCTGGATATTGAAATGGATCAACGCAATCAATTGGTAATTCTACAATACCATGACCAATTAACTGTAGAAAAGTTCCTTGATTCACGATTTCAAGCTCATGAGCAATTACACAAACAACTCTATCTGGACGTATATCTATTCCTGTAATGATTGTTCGACTCAAATCAAACCTCTTCAATATTTACTTTTAATTTATCTCCATCAATTTTGATGATTGCCCTGTCATTAATCCTTAAATCAACCTCAATTATATTACTTTTAAGTATTTTATCTCTTTCAATAAGTTTTTTAAGATTTTCAAGAGACTTACCAATATTAGCTTCAGGTAATTTAACAATTAACTCATTGCTAAAAATTAAATTCCATCTTCTTTGTTCGATAAATTCCATTTCTTTTACCGATAATAAAATTTCGGGATAATGAATATTTAAATTTGAGATTAAATTTGGTAGATTTATTTCGCTATCAATACCACTTAGAAGTAATCGCTGACTTTCTAGTATTACATCTTCATTTTCTTCAATAATTAATTCTCCATCAATATCAACTAAATAAACCTTTTGATCTTTTAAAAGGTATGCAAATGGATCATTTTCTATGACAAATATATTTAAAGTGTTAGGAAAACTTTTTTTTATATTAACTTTTTTTATCCAGTTTAAATTTTTAATTTCTTCAGCTGCGTTTTTTAGGTCAAAAGTAAATAGACTTTTTCCTTTTTCAAATGAAATTTTTTTGATTTTTTGTGTATCAGAAAAATTTACTCCATTAACATTAATCGTTTTTATCTGGGCAAAGGAATTTAATGCCGAGGGATTTAAGTAATAAAAAAATATAAATCCAAATGAAAGAATAACTACTAAGCCGCAACCAATATTTAGATATCTAACGATTTGTTGACGCATCATTTAAGATCCAATCTATCAACTCATCAAAGCTAATTCCATGAAATTTTGCAATTTCTGGAACTAAAGACGTTGGTGTCATACCAGGCTGAGTATTTAATTCTAGAATATAAAACTTACTTTGATGTTTATCATATATAAACTCTGTTCGAGATATACCTTTACATCCAATTAAATTGTGAACTTTAAGGGCAAGTTTTTCAACTTGTATAATCTCATCTTTTGACAGTCTTGCTGGAATTATATGTTTTGTTCCTCCATCATCAAAATATTTTGACTCATAATCATAAAATTCATTTTTAGGATCTATTTCAATAGATCCAGTCTTATTATCCCCAATAACAGCAACATTTATCTCAGGTCCATTTATAAATTCTTGAATCAAGACTTCCTTTCTATCTATGTTTCTAGAAATATAATCCTCTATATCCTCTATTTTTCTAATGATTGATACACCTACACTAGACCCTTCACTTCTTGGCTTGATAATAAATGGAAACTTAAAAGGAAGGTTGTCTTTTAAGTGATTAAGGCTTGATAATATTGTTGAAGGATAAATGATATCATTTTTAATAAAAATCTTTGCAGACTCATGCTTATCCATGGCAATTTTAGAAGCTTTAACACCAGAATGTGTATATGCAGTTTTACTTAACTCAAGAATCTTTTGAACTTGGCCATCTTCACCCCATGTTCCATGCAAAGCATTGAAAATAACATCAGGCTTACTTTCTTCAATTTTTTCTAAAAGATTTAAATTAGCGTCAACATGAATTATTTTATGACCTAAACGATCCAAAGACTTAGCTACTTCTTTCCCTGATATTATGCTTATTTCCCTTTCAGCAGAAATACCGCCAGATATCAACATTACTTTTTTAATATCTTTATTCATCTTTGACCTTTTATTTCAATTTCCCATTCTAATTGAACACCAGTTTTTTCTAGAACCTTTTCTCTAATTCGTTCACCAAAATCTTCAATAATATTCGAAGATTTTGTTTGAGTATTAATAATAAAATTTGCATGTTTTTTTGACATAGATACTCCATCAGGACAATTAACTTCATTGAGATAAGGTTTTATAAGCTCCCATGTTTTTTTATCTGAAACTTGAGAAGTTGGGTTCTTAAATGTACTTCCACCTGTTCTAACTTTTTGAGGCTGACTATCTAATCTACGGGTATTGATATCATTCATTTTCTCTTTAATTTGATCTTTATCTCCATGGGTCTTTTTTATTTCTACTTCAGTAACAATATGATTTTTTAGGAAATTATTTTTTCTATAAGAGAATATCTGTTCAGAATTTTTTATCGTTATTTCATTACCCTCAAAATCAATACATTTAAATGAATAAACAACATCTGATATTTCACTTCCATAGCATCCTGCATTCATTGCAATAGCCCCTCCAATGGTTCCAGGTATCCCATAGAGAAATTCACAATCAGTAAATGATTTTTCATAACAGTATCTTGAAAATACTTTATCTGGCACCGCCGCACCTGATACAATACTTTTATCATTTTCGTTAATAAAATTAAAGTTTTTACTCAGCCTAATAGTGATACCATTTAATCCTCCATCCCTAATTAGGATATTGGAACCAAGGCCGATAACATTGATTTTAGTATTACTATTTATTAATTTTAAAACCTTTATCAAATCTTCAGATGACTGTGGAACAAATAAGGCTTCTGCGACCCCGCCTACACCAAACCAGGTTTGTTGCGAAATATTTTTATTAAAGAAGATATTTTTATTTAAAAATTCTCTATCTAATTCATTTTCTAGATGGTGTTGTAATTTAGTTTTCATTCAGATCATCTAATATTTTATATGGCCAATCAGTAATATCTCCAGCGCCCAGAAAAATGTAGATCTCATTCTTTTTACTTTTTTTCATTTCCTCTTTGATATCGTCTAGACTATTTAGATAACAACTGACTGTATTTGAGCCCTTACCAATTAATTTAATTATTTTATTAAGATTAAAATTTACAGGTTTACGTTCATTTGCTGAGTAAACATTTGATATAAACACTTTATCAGAACTAACAAAAGACCTTGAAAATTCTTTTAATAATGGGATTAGTCTAGAATACCTATGTGGTTGAAAAACAGCAGTAATTTTTGATTTTGGATAAGCATTCTTCAGACCAAGCAATAAGTTTTCGATTTCAGTAGGATGATGAGCATAATCATCAATTAATTTTATTGAATTATACTTTCCAACATAAGTTAGCCTTCTGTTTACACCTTTAAAGTTTCTTAAAGATTTTTTTGCTTTAGTTATTGAAAGATCTAGTTCTGTAGAAATAGCAATTGCAGCTAGCGCGTTTAAAACATTATATTTACCTAGCATAGGTATATTAAAATTTTTAATACAGTAATTCTTTTTCTTAATATTTATATCAATATCAAAATATGTTTTTTCTTTCTTATATCTAATATTAAAAGCTCTAATATTACTCTTTTTGTCAGTACCGTAGGTTATAATATTAGTATTTTTTATTGATTTAACTAACAGCTTAATGGAAGGGTCATCTAAGCATACAACTGCAAATCCATAAAATGGTATATTTGAGATAAACCTCTTAAAACTTTTTTTAAGTTCATTGTAGTTTCCGTAATACTCTAGATGTTCTTTATCAATATTTGTCACTACTGAAATATATGGATCCAGTTTTAAAAATGTTCCATCAGACTCGTCTGCCTCAACAATTATCCATTCTCCCTTTCCTAATCGAGTATTTGTTCCAAATTCATTGATTATTCCTCCATTAATTACTGTGGGAGAAAGCCCATAATCAGAGATTAGTGATGCAATAAGAGTTGTAGTAGTTGTTTTTCCATGAGAGCCAGAAATTGCGATTGTTTTTTTTAATTTGATTAGTTGTGATAAAATAGATGATCGAGATAATGTTGGAATTTTTAACTTTAATGCCTCTTTCATTTCTGGATTTTTATTATCAATTGCTGAAGAATGAATAATAATATCAGCATTAGTAATATTTTTTTTATTATGCCCTATAAAAACTCTTATTCTTTTTTTATTAAGTCGTAAGACATTTTTACTTTTAGAAATATCACTACCTTGAACTTTATAACCCATACCATGTAGAATCTCAGCAATTCCACTCATTCCAATCCCACCAATACCGATAATGTGAATTTTATTTTTTTTATTTATATTCATAAAGTTTTGATAATATTTGCTCTGAGCTATTGGTAGTTTTAATTCTTGATAATTTTGATCTGATATAGCCTGAATTTTTCTCGAAATATAGCAATCTATATGCTTCTAATGATAAATTTACAGAATTTAAATTTTCATTTCTTATAACTTTAGAACATTTAATTTCTGATAGTTTTTTTGCATTAAAATATTGATGATCATCTACAGCATATGGAAACGGTATTAGAATTGACGGTTTTTTTGCATTTATGATCTCATTTGTAGTTGATGAACCAGATCTAGAGATAATAATGTCAGACATATGTATAAGTGTTGTCATATCATCGAAATAATCACTCACTTCACAACTTAATTTATTAGCGATATAGAAATTTTTTATTTTTTTAAGATCTTCCAACCTGCCTTGATGACTAACATGTATCTTCTTACTCACTTTATCTTGAAGTCGAACAATTGCTTTTGGAACTATCTCAGAGAGAGATTTTGATCCTTGACTACCTCCAATTACACAAATTTTTATTTTATCAATATTTTTACTTATAATTCTTTTATCATTTTTAAGATCACGAATTGGCATACCAACATTAATAACCTTTGCTCTAAATTTATTATCAATTTTTAATGTTTGTTCAAAAGTAGTAAAAATGATTTTTGCTTTACTGACTAAATTACGGTTTGCTTTTCCCATGACTGCGTTAGCTTCATGAATTGCAATCTTATAATTTAATAATTTTGCCGCGTATAATGGTGCTAAAGTCATGTAGCCACCAAAACCAACAACAAAATCAGCTTTTGAATTTAGAAATATAAATAATGACTTTATATAAAATAATGGAATATTGAAAATCTGAGAAACTCTATTATTTGCTTTGAATAGATTTTTTAATATTTTTTTATCCTCTTCTGGAATCGTATCAAAAAAGACTCTTCCTCTTTCATCTGTAATAATCTTGCATTGAATTTTTTTTTTTTTAAAAAATCTATAAGTCGTTAGCATTGGCAAACAGTGGCCTCCTGTGCCTCCGCCAACTAAATATATTTTTCTCATACTTAATTATTATTTCTAAATGTGTCTTTTTTTTGAAAGTAGCATAATTAGACCGAAAGTAATAGATATACCTATTATTGATGAACCTCCATAGCTTATGAATGGCAATGTCATTCCAGTTGACGGCGTGAGACTAATATTAACAGAAATATGTATTAGTGCCTGTAATGAAAAATATATGATTAAAGAAAAAAGACTTATTTGAAGAAAATGATTTTTCTCATCGTATAATCGAATAAATACTCGATATGCAATAAATAAAAAAATAAATAAAATAAATATACAACCAATTATGCCAAATTCTTCAGCAATAACGGCATATATATAGTCAGTGTAAGCCTCAGGAAGATCTATCTTTAATGTTCCATTGCCAGGGCCTACACCAAATAGTCCTCCACTATTTATTGCTTCTTTTGCTAATTCTGGCTGATAATTATTAATACCATCAGGCCATAAAAAACTATCAATCCTATTTTTTACGTTAAAATTAAAAAAATATATAAATATTGAAAAGAAAAAACCAGAAAATAATATTAAGCAAATAATCCAAAAACTAAATCCACTTATAAATATTGAAGAAATAAAAATAGACGTAATTAAAAAAAATTGACTAATATCTGGTTGAATTACCAAGATTACTCCTATTGCTAAAAACGAGAGAATACTTATTCCGTATTTATATTGATTAGACTGTCCAGTTTTAGACTCTAAGAAAAAAGCAAGTGCTAAACAAAAAAAAGGTTTTATGAATTCAATTGGCATAATTGTAAAATAATTAAAATTTATCCATCTTTTTGATCCATTCCATTCCTGACCAATAAGTAAAGTTGAAAACAACAATAAGAAAGTAATTATAAATAGTGGAAGAATCATTTTCTTTAAATGATTTATTCTAAGCACGGATATTCCAATGCTTATTAAAAGACCGATTATTAGATATATATGCTGTGTTGAGAAAATTGATAGTATACTTATATTATTTATATAGATAGACGTTGGATTTATTGTTAAGCTTATCAAAAAGCCCGAAATAATTAGAATAAATAAAGATAGTAAAAGCCATTTATCTATTTGTTTCCACCACTCACTTAAAATACTACTCTCATGAAGAGTGTCATTATTCATTAAACAAACTTTCTAGTAATTAATTTTTTAAACTTCTTCCCTCTTTCTTCAAAGTTTTTGTATTGATCAAATGAAGCAGCGCCAGGACAAAATAAGATAGTTGAGTGTTTTTTTAAATCTATATCTTTATAACACTTTGTAATGATTTCATTTAAATTTGAAGAGGCAAATATCTTATTTGTTTTAGAAAAAAAATTTATAAATAAATTTTTATCAACACCTGTTATGTAAACTTTCTTAAGTTTGTTGACATAAGGTAAAAGCATATTTAAATTTTTGTCTTTCAAGACTCCGCCACAAATAAGATAAATATTTTTATAATTCTTTATCGCTCTTACCATGGATTCGATATTTGTTGCCTTAGAGTCGTTAATAATAATAGTTTTGCTATTATCAAAAATGAGCTCTTGACGATGATTTAATCCAATATAACTATTAAGCGCTTTTTTAATTGATAGATTTTTTAATTGAAGAGAAGATAATACTTGATAGGTAAGTTGAATATTTTCTTCATTATGCTCACCATTCAAGTGTGGATTACTGTGCTTTATCTTCCTTAATTTTGATGTGATTATCAATTTCTTTTTTGACGAGTAAAATTGACTCTTTCTTTTTTCAAAATTAAGAGAAATTGTATTACTCTTTTTGTTTTTCAACAGCTTTGATGCTTTTGATTTAATTAAATCATGGTTACAATTTAATATTGCCGTATCATCATTTGTTAAATTTTTAAAAATTTTTGATTTTTGATTAAAGTAATTTCTCATATTTTTATGTCTACTTAAATGATCTGAAGATAAATTTGAAATCACTGCAATATTTGGGGAAAAGATTTTTGAAGTTTCTAATTGATATGATGATACTTCTATTATAAGAATTCCATTTCTTATTAGCTTTGAACTAAATATTGAATTTCCAATATTACCGATTAGAGAAGTTTTTATTCCATTGGATTTTAATAAATGATTAATTAAAGTTACAATTGTTGACTTTCCGTTCGTACCAGTAACAGCAATTATCTTAATATTATTTTTATTAATTTTATCATTTTTTGATATCGCAACTTGAAATAAATCAAGTTCACTAATAATTCTCTTATTATTTTTTTTAGCAATATTAATTAGTTTATGTTGTGATTTTCCAATAATACCTATTCCTGGACTTGGCACTACATAGTCAATGGTGTTCCATACTTTACTTGTATTAAAAAATTTTTTGAATTTTGTTTGAGTAATCTGTTTTCTTACTTTTGGGTCATCATCCCAATAGATTATATTTGCTTTACTTTTAGATAATGACCTTGAAATCGACAAACCAGTTTTGCCCATACCCAAAATAAGAAATGTTTTATTGGAAAAATAATTTGATGTTATCATCCTTTTATTTATCTAATTTTAAGTGTCGCCAAGCCAATTAGAGCCAAAATAAGAGCTATGATCCAAAATCTAATTACAATTTGAGATTCTGGCCATCCCTTGTGCTCAAAATGATGATGAAGAGGAGCCATTCTAAAAATTCTCTTTCCAGTCAATTTGAAAGATCCAACTTGCAATATAACTGATAACGCTTCAGCTACAAAAATACCACCTACAATTGCTAAAACTAATTCTTGTTTAATAATTACACTGATTGCACCGAGTGTTCCACCCAATGCAAGTGATCCAGTGTCTCCCATAAAAACCATGGCAGGTGGAGCATTGTACCAAAGGAAGCCAAGAGAGGCTCCGATCATTGCTCCACAAAGTATAGCTAACTCACCTGCACCAGGAACATAATTGATATGCAGATAATCAGAAAAAATAATATTTCCTGCAAGGTAGCAAATGATTGCAAAAGTTGCAGCTACAATCATTACTGGAACGATTGCAAGGCCATCAAGACCGTCAGTTAAATTTACTGCATTTGCAGAGCCAACAATAACTATAATTATAAAAGGAATTGAAAAATATCCTAAATTTATAAAAACATCTTTGAGTAGTGGAAGAGTCAAGAGATTAAGATCTTCAATATTTAGCAACATGCTTGTCCAATAAATAAAAATACCCACTGATAAGGCTTGGAGTAAAAGTCTTATGCGTCCAGAAATTCCATTACTAGAATTCTTTGCAACCTTACTGTAATCATCAATGAAACCAATAAATCCAAAAGATAGCATTATAAAAAGTATTGGAAGCATTACATCTGTATTAAAATCACTCCACATCAGAATAGAAATGGTGATTGAAAGTAAAATTATAATTCCACCCATAGTAGGAGTTCCCTTTTTAGCTATCAGGTGAGATTGTGGACCATCCTCTCTAATTGGCTGTCCATCCTCTTGAAAAGAAGAAATATAATTGATCAATGCTGGTCCAAAAAATAAAATTAAAGCAAATGAAGTAAATAATGCAAGGCCAGCTCTAACTGTTAAATAATTTACTAAGTTTAAGAGTGATATATTTATATCAATATAATTTATTAATTCTAATATCATTTAACTTATATTTTTTTGATATGGTTTATAAATTTACTTAATCCAACAGCATTAGAACCTTTTACATAGATAATAGAGTTATTACATATTTCATAGTTAAATTTATCAATTAGTTCATTTACATCATGAAAAAGATTATTTTTTTTATTTAAGCTCAATTCCCTAATTAAGTTGAATTGTTTACCAACATAATAACAATGTTTAGAATTAAATGATGTCATAAGTCTAAATAAAGAGTTGTGATAATAGTGACTTTTCTTTCCTAGTTCAAACATTTCTCCAATAATATATATTTTACTATTATTATTTTGATTATTAAAAGATTTGAGGGTGGCAAAATATGACTCAGGGCTTGCATTGTATGAGTGATCAATAATTTTAAAATTTTGATTTCCTTTTTTAATTTTTAATAAATTTCCTCTACCACTTGTAAGCTCTAATTTACCATAGTCCTTAATAAAGCTTGTTTTTAAATTCAATGCTTGCAAACTACTTATAATCGCTAATGAATTTGAGATTAAGTGTTCGTGAGTGTTGGGTAATGTGTAATTTACTATTTTAGCATTTTGAAGGCTTACACTTAAAAACAATTTATTTTTTTTTCTTATTACTTTTTTTAATTGAACATTAGAATCTTTTGATTTTCCAAAGGAAATTATTGGCTTGAAATAGTTTTTTTTAGACTCTCTTTTCATTAAAGAAAAATATTTATCATCACGATTTAAAATTATCGACTTTAATCCACGTGATGAATTCAGGATTTCTGATTTTGCTAATGCAATATCCTGGATTGATTTAAAATTACCCCCATGAACAAAGGCAATATTTAATATACATGAAATATCTGGTTGGAGTATTTTAGTTAACTTAGAAAGTTCATTTTTATGATTCATTCCTAACTCAAATATTCCAATATCATCTTTTTTTGACATATTTAGAATCTCTAAGGGGAGTCCAATATTATTATTATATGATTTTCTGGAACAAAAAATTTTGTATTTTTTTGCAATAATTTTGGATAATGCGTCTTTCGTTCCTGTCTTACCTACACTTCCTGTAATTGCAATTATTGTTCCTTTAAGTTCATTTCTATAATATTTTGCCAAATTTATCATCGCTCTGTGGACATTATGAACCTTTACTTGTGGGTGCTTAATTTTTCTTTGAATTTTTTCTACAATTGCTAGAGAAGCACCATTTTTAAATGCTTCATTTAAATAATGATGACCATCAGTATTTTTGCCTTTAAGAGCAAAAAAAATATTACTTTTCTTGACCTGTTTTGAATCTATCGCAGCTCCAGAAAAAGACATCTCTTTAATTTTTTTATCTAAAATTAAATTTATACCCTTTGAATTTAAATAATCATTTTTCATGATTGTTCACATATTTCTTTGGCAATCTTTACGTCATCGAACTTATGATAGACGTCATTAATTATTTGATATTTTTCGTGCCCTTTACCAGCAATAACTAGTAAATCAGAATGCTTAAGTTTTTTTATAGATCTTTTAATTGCAGTTTTTCTATTTGAAATATTTATAATTGAGTTAGCTCTTCCAATGATTTCTTGTCTTATTTTTTTTGGATCTTCGAATCTAGGGTTATCATCAGTAACAATTACTGAATCTGCATATCTAATTGAAATTGCACCCATTTTTTTTCTTTTCGATCGATCTCTGTTTCCACCACAACCAAATAAAACATGTAAATTTCCAGAAGTCATTTTCCTTGCCTCGATTAATACTTTTTCTAATGCATCTGGGGTGTGAGCAAAATCAACAAATACTTTTGCATTATTAGTTTTTTTATGACCAACAAATTGCATTCTTCCTGGTATTTGTGGCACTCTCGTAATTACTTTACTTATTTTTTCGAATGAAAATCCGTATTTTACCAATGAGTAATAAGCTAAAAGTAGATTTTCAATTTGAAAAAAAGGAATATTTTTAAATGAAAAAGAATATTCTTTATTTAAATATTCAAGTAATACGATAATGTGAGTTTTTGTTAATCTTTTTATTTTTAGTATATTAAAATTACTTTTTTCTGATTTGAAATAATGAACGTTTTTATTATTTTTTAAACTTTTTTTTATCTTTTTAATTTCGTTAGTATTTTCATTAATTATTGCTGTACCACTTGTTTTCAAATGTCTTTTAAATAACCGCATTTTACTATTAAGATAATTTTGAAAATTTTTATGAAAATCTAAATGGTCATGAGATATATTTGTCATAATAGCAAGATCAAAATTAAGTCCACATAGTCTTTTTTGTTCCAGACCATGACTTGAGGCTTCCATTACTACATACTTAACTTTTTTTTCTTTCATCTTTTTAAGAATCTTGGCAATTGATATTGGATCTGGGGTGGTTAGAGTGGATTTTTCTTTTACGTCAATAGAGTTTCCAATAGTTCCAATAATTCCAACTTTTTTATTTAATTTTCTGAGTATATGATAAATAAAATAACTTACTGAAGTTTTGCCATTTGTGCCTGTTACTGCAATTAGATTATTTATTTTAGAGTTATAAAAATCATAAGCTGTATAAGACAAAGCTTCGCGAACATCATTTACATAAAATACTGGAACTTTCTTTTTTTTAATCTTTTTATTAGACGTTACTATAGCTGAGGCATTTCTCTTAATTGCATCATCTATGAACTTTGAACCATCTATCAGATATCCAGTAACTGCAAAAAATACATCATCTTTTTTTACTAGTCGAGAGTCTGAAGAAATACCTGAAATCTTAACTTTTTTGCTAATTTTTAATAATAAAGATGATTTTGCCATTAATTAAATGAAGTATTAATAATAATATCACTATCATTTAATCTATACTTACTTTTTGTGTCTAAAATAGGACTTATTCTGTCTATCACTTCTCTACTTACTCTAGCTGAGTTCCAGCCTGCATCTGTCCACCCAAATGTGTCATAAGCATGCTCCCTATCATTAATTGGCTTTGGTGAATCGAGCGATATTAGAATAATATATTTTGGTTTATTTATTGGAAAAGCGGCAATAAAGGTTGCTAGTTTTCCTAAATTTTTATCATAATGTCCATTAATATTTCTTCTAGCTGTTCCAGTTTTACCGCCTACAAGGTATCCATGTTCATAATTATATTTATAAGTTTTTTTATAGGTCAATCTTTCGTTATATCCAAAGGCGGTGCTTGCAGTACCTTCAGTAACAACCTTAGAAAATAGATATCTCATTTTCTCACTCGTATCATCTGAAAAAATCTTATTCTTAAGCTCATGTTGCTGATCTTTTTTTATCAATGAAGGTTCAATAATATATCCACCGTTTAGCACTGCAGAGGTTGCTAATGCTAGATGCAGTGGTGTTATAGAAATACCGTACCCATAAGCAATTGAGTCAGTATTTACCTCTCTCCAAATTTCAGGATAAATAGGGCTTGAAAGTTCAGGAATATTTAAATTAACAATATCAAGCAACCCAAGCTTGTATAAATATTTTTTTTGATTTTCTGTACCAATATCTCTAATCATTTTAATTGTTCCAATATTAGATGAATTACTAAAAATTTCCTCAACTGAACAGAATTTATCTTTACATGGAGGATGAACATCTGAGACTTTATCTTTACCAACCTTTATATTTTTACCAATTTCAAATTTGGTATTTATATTAAATTTCTTTTCTTCTAAACCTATCGCAGCCGTAAATGTTTTCATCACTGAACCAAATTCATAAAGCCCTAATGTATTTCTATTAAATTTCTCGCCTGTTGAAATATTTGGATCAAAATCAGGCAATGAAACCATTGATAGGATTTCTCCATTATTAATATTCATGACTAAACCAGATCCGCCTTTAGCATCAAAAATTTTCATTGCATTTAAAATTTCATCTCTCACGATATGTTGTATTCTCAAATCTAAAGAGGAAACTAGGTCTTTATCGATAGGAAACTTATCGATTGACATCTCAAGACCTGAGATGCCTTTATTATCTATATCTACTTCTCCAATGACATGGCTGAATAAGCTTTTATGTAAATATTTTCGTTTATAAGAGTCTATTATTTCAACTCCAGTTTCCCCTAAATTGATTATCTTTTGTAATTCTTGAGGTGAAGCATTTCTTTTTAGATAAAAAAATTTATTTTTATTGATTTTTGTCTCAATGTTTTCGTAAGAAATATCATTATAGATTGACGTAACTTTATTTAAAAACCTTTCCTTATCATGAATTTTTTCAGGAAATATTTGAATATTCTGCATCTTCAAATTTGCGGTCAGCAAAACATTGTTTCTGTCTACGATATTTGGCCTTTTTATTAATTCATTATTAGAAAAATATTTCTCATTTGGATTAAAAAAAAAATTTAGATGCAATATTTGAATTGCGATTGCAAAAAAAAAGGTGCTAAAAATAATTGATGAAAGAATTAATCTATTGTTAATTTTTATCTGAAATTTGTCTCTTATATTATTTAACTTATCTAGTTTAAACTTTTCTTGGTCATATCTATGTGTAAATGAGAAACTCTTTTGGTTAAAATCAATTTTCTTTCTTGAGTTTCTTTTTAATTTTCTCACTGTTCACCTTGAGGAATTTATAATACCTTTTGGTTTTACCACAGTAATTAGATCTTGGTATTGATCAGAGTTTTTTTGATTCAACAGATCATCTTCGTCTAAAACTACAAAGTATTTGGTATATTCTTCATTGAAGATTTCTTTTGAAATTTCTTGAAGATTAATTGGAGAGATCAGGTATTCCCATTCTAGTTTATAAAGTTGGTTTTTATTATTTTCATTTCGTAGCTCAACTTCTAAATTATTGATGTACATTTCTTTTTGATAGGAAATATTTTTTACTATTAATATTCCTGCTAAACCAGAGATAAAAAATATAATTGAAAATATTTTTATAACTTTTTTCATATTAAACAAATCCTAATTCATTAGGGCTAATCAACTTAGAATTATTGAAATTTCTTATTCCAAATCTTAATTTTGCAGACCTAGATCTTCTATTATCAGATATTTCTTTGTCAGAAGGTTTGATTGGCTTATTCTTAAGATTAAAGAGAAGGTTTTCTTTATTTTCATTTGAAATATAATTTTTTGATCCAGTAATTTTAAAAAAATTTTTTACTATTCTGTCCTCTATTGAATGAAAAGTAACGATACATAACTTACCATTCTCTGCTAAAAATTTTGTTGCTGTATTGAGGCCATCAATAAGCTCTTCGATTTCTTTATTAACAAAAATTCGTATTGCTTGAAAAGTCTTAGTGGCAGGATGGCTTTTATAGTATTTCTTTACAAAACAAGATGAGACTATTTTGGCTAATTCAATTGTCGAAGTGATCCTTTTATTTATTCTTTCACTAACTATTTTTTTAGCAATTTTCCTTGATTTTCTCTCATCACCATATTGAAAGATTATATCAGCAAGATCAGTTTCGCTATATTCATTAATTATTTCTTCTGCTGTCAAACCATTCTGACTCATTCGCATATCTAGCTTTCCATCGTTTTGAAATGAAAATCCTCGATCCTGATTATCAATCTGCATTGATGAAACCCCAAGATCAAAAACAAAGCCATCAATATTTTTAGTGCTAAGTGACTCTAGTAAATTATCTAATTGACTAAATTTATAATTAAAAAATTCAAACCTTTCTTGGTATTCATCTTTAAATTTGTTTGCTTGATTAATTACCATTGGATCCCTGTCGATTGCGATAACATTACAATCTGAAGTTTCTAATATCTTTCGTGAGTAACCACCGTTCCCAAATGTAGCATCAATATATGTTTTCATTGGTTTTGGCTCTAGAACATTTATCACTTCGTTAAGAAGGACTGGCACATGGCCAGTCTTCTCAATCATTTACTTTGTCTTCTAAGGAATGCTGGTATCTCTAAAATTTCTTCATCTAATATCTCTTCAGCACTAACTTCCACATCATCCTCTTGATCCTCTTGATCCTGAGTGATTTCAAGTTCATGAATATTATCCTGATCATCTTCAGATTTTTGTTCTTCAGAAAATAGGCTCGGATTATCTTGATCATGACCTGTATCATCATCAATTAAATCAAAAATGCTTTGTTCTTGAGATAGTTTTTCTTCCTCTAGTTCTTCAGCTAATCGAGCTTCTTCAGCTATTCTTGCTTGCTCAGCTTCTTCAGCTAATCGAGCTTCTTCAGCTATTCTTGCTTCTTCAGCTATTCTTGCTTCTTCAGCTATTCTTGCTTCTTCAGCTATTCTTGCTTCTTCAGCTATTCTTG